>JALHJB010000004.1 GCA_022839745.1 Actinomycetes bacterium | reverse complement strand
GGCTCGATCAGGAGGTGGTGCCCGCGCTCATGGCCGGCTGAGCGGAAGACTCGAGGCCGGAGCAGAGGGCTTCATACACCACTTGACGGGACGTGGCCCGCTCAAGTTCACGCTCATGGCCCTCGCTATCGCGCTGGTGGTGTCGCTCACCATGGTCACCTCGGCTATGTCCGAAGGGCTTCTCACCGGCATGCAGGCCCTGCGCGGGCGCTGATGAACACGCCCGAGATCATGCTCGTGGACGAACCGACCGCGAGCCTGGATTCAGAGCGTGGGTTCCAGGTGGTGGAGATGCTCAAGTCGCAGGTCCATGAACGCGGTATGACGTGCGTCATGGTCACTCACGATCCGCGGATGGCCGCGCACGCCGACGAGCGCATCACGCTCGTGGACGGCAGGGTGGTGGAGGGGTGACGGTGCTCGCGCTTGTGGTCGACGGCGAGCGTATACCCTACGAGGTCGTGCGCTCCGACCGTCGCACGCTCGCGCTCACGGTGGGCCGTGACGGCACAGTGCGCGTGCGCTCCCCGCGGTGGCTCCCCGCGCGCGATATCGAGCGGTTCGTGGCTACTCGCGGCGAGTGGGTCGCGCGTAAGCGCGCCGAGACGCTCGAGCGTGGATGGGAGCCGCCCGCGGCGCTCACGGACGACGAGCGCGCTCGCGCGCACGCGCTCTTCGCCGAGCGGTTGCACGCGTGCTGGGCGGTGTTCGGCCGCTCCGGCGAGGTGATGCCGAGGCTCCGGCTGCGCACGATGCGCTCGCGATGGGGGAGTCTCTCGCCGGCTGGCGCTATGACGCTCAACACGATGCTTGTGCGAGTGCCGCGGGAGTGCCTGGACGCCGTCATCTTCCACGAGCTGTGCCATCTGCGGGTGCGCAACCACGGCCCGGAGTTCTACCGGGAGCTTTCGCGCTATGTGCCCGAGTGGCGGCAGCGCCGTGCGGAGCTTCGCGGCAGGCTGTAAGGGAGTACGCTCCGCGCCGGCATGGAGTACGCTTGTCGGCGACATGCGGCTAGCGACTCGATTGGGCGGATGATGGCGGGTCCTCTGAAGCGGTTCCTTCTCGGTGATCCACTGCACAACCGGGAGGCGATGCACCAGCGTTTGAGCAACCCGGTCGCGCTCGCGGTCTTCTCGAGCGATGCGCTCTCGTCGGTGGCGTACGCCCCGCACGAGATCATGCTCATGCTCGCCCTGGCCGGTACCGCGGCGCTCAGCCTCACGCTGCCGATCGCGGTCGCCATCGGCGTTCTGCTCGTGATCGTGGTGCTGTCATACCGGCAGACCATCCGCGAGTACCCGGGCGGCGGTGGCTCCTACATCGTTGCGAAGGAGAACCTCGGCACCATCCCCGGCCTTGTCGCCGCGGCCTCACTGCTGGTCGACTACATCCTGACCGTGGCCGTTTCCATCTCGGCGGCGGTGGCGGCTATCACCTCCGCACTGCCGCAGCTGCTGCCCTACACCGTGCCGATCGCCATCGGCTTCGTGCTGCTGCTTGCCGTCGCGAACCTGCGGGGCGTGAAGGAGTCGGGCGCGATCTTCGCCGGCCCCACGTTCGCGTTCATCGTGCTCATCGGTGTCATGGTGATCGTCGGGCTGGTCCGCTTCGCCACCGGCGATCCCTTCAGCGTGCCGGCGCCGGCGCATCCGATCGAGGCGGTGCAGTCGCTCAGCTTGTTCCTGGTGCTCAAGGCGTTCGCCTCGGGGTGTACGGCGATGACCGGCGTGGAGGCGATCGCCAACGGCGTTCAGGCGTTCCGGCAGCCCGAGGACAAGAACGCTTCGACCACGCTCACGTGGATGGCAGGCATCCTCCTCTTCCTCTTCACGGGGATCGTGCTGCTCTCGACGCTCGCAGGGGTCCAGCCCTCCGAGACCGAGACGGTCATCAGCCAGCTCTCACGTGAGATGTTCGGCACCGGAGCGATCTACTACGTCATCTCCGCGAGCGTCGCTGCGATCCTCGTGCTTGCGGCCAACACCGCCTACGCGGACTTCCCGCGTCTCTCGTCGTTCGTGGCCGACGACGACTTCCTGCCCCACCAGTTGCGCGACCGCGGACACCGGCTCGTGTTCAGCAACGGCATCATCCTGCTCACCATCGCGGCGATCGTGCTGCTGGTGGCGTTCGGCGGCGTGACCACACGACTCATCCCGCTGTACGCGGTGGGCGTGTTCCTCTCATTCACACTCTCGCAGGCGGGGATGGTGCGCCATCACCTGCGCATCCGCGAACGGGGGTGGCAGCGGTCGCTCGCGATCAACGCGGTGGGCGCTACGGCCACCGGTATCGTGACGCTTGTGATCGCGACCGCGAAGTTCACGCATGGCGCGTGGATCGTGCTGATCCTCATACCCGCGATCGTGGGGATCTTCCTGTGGGTGCGTCGGCAGTACGATCGCGTCCATAAGGACCTCGCGATCCGCCCTGATGAGTACGCGGACCTCGACTGGCAGTCGTACAACCGTATGCACAACCATGTGATCGTGTTGGTGAAGGCCATCGATAGGAGGCTCGTGCGCACGCTCAGGTACGCGCGAACGCTCCAGGCCGACCGCATCGAAGCGGTGTTCGTGGATATCGATGGCACCGGCGCCGCGTTCCGGAAACGCTGGGACAAGGCGGGCTTTGGTATCAAGCTCACCGTCATCGACTCGCCGTACCGTGAGATCCTCGGCCCGATCATGGAGTTCATCCGGGCGGTGCCCCGCCCGACCAACGACCACGTGGTCACGGTCATCCTGCCCGAGTACGCGCCCGAGAACATAGGCGACGCACTCCTGCACGACCAGACCTCGCTGCTGCTCAAGCAGCAGCTCTTCGGCGCCCCGGGCGTGATCCTCACCGACGTGCCGTATCACATCAATGAGCCGTGCACGCCGCTCGCGTGTGCGCTGCCGCAGAAGCAGGAGCAGCGGTAGGTCACTCCTCGGACGGCGTCTCCGCCGGCTCGATCCCGAGCGCAGCCAGCACAGCCGGCTCATCGAGCGCGCCCTGCGTGAGCAGGAGCAGCACATCGTTGGGGCCGAGCACGGTCTCGCCGCGAGCCGGGCGCCCTCCCGTGCCGCCCGCGCCGAGGACCGCGATCACCGACACGTTCGCGGGCAGCGATACCTCGGCGAGCGTGTGGCCCACGATCGCGGCATCGGCCGGCAGTGTGACCTCTTCGACCTCGACGTCATCGGCGCGCAGGTCGAGCAGTGGCACGATGTTGCCGAAGACGAGGTCGCGGCCGATAAGGCCGTACAGCATGGCTGGCGAGGACACGGGCACATCCACGCCCCACTCCTTGTCGAAGAGCCACTCGTTCTCGGGATGGTTCACGCGCGCGTACACGGTGCCGCCCTCGAGCACTTTCGTGAGCATCGCGATCACGAGGTTGTCCTCATCGTCGCCCGTGACCGCGATGACCATGTCGGACCCCGCGATGCCGGCTGCCTCGAGAACCTCCGGTTCGCACGCGTCGCCCAGCAGGGTCTCAGCGTCGGGGATCGCCGATCGCAGATGCTCCACCCGGTCGCGGCGCTGCTCGATGAGCACGATCTCGTGGTCGTTGTGAAGGCGCTCGGCGAGATAGGCGCCTGTCTTGCCACCGCCGACGATGATGATCTTCACCAGCGGCCTCCTAATCCAGGTCGAGGAGCCGCTTGAGCTCCGGAAGGGCCTCGCGGGTCACCGTGATGCTGAGCCTGTCGCCCTTGGCGAGCTCCGTCCTGGGCTCGGGCAGCTGGGCCACGCCGTCGCGCACGATGGCCGAGATATGGAATTTACCGGGATAGTCGAGGTTGCTGACGCGCTTGCCGGTGAGCGTGAGCGAGGCGTCGGCCGTGATCGTCAGGACTTCGCCGCCGCCGTAGGTGGCGGTGGTCTTCACGTCGGGCTCGAGGATGGTGGCGAGCAACATCGCGCCCGACCAGTTCACGCTCGAGATGGTGGGGATGCCGAAGCGCTCGTAGATGCGCGCCCGCCTGGGATCGTAGATGCGGGCCACCACGCATGGCACGCCGTACCGCTCGCGTGCGACGCGTGCGCTCACGATGTTGCTGTTGTCGCCACTGGTGACAGCCGCGAACGCGTCGGCATCGGCGATGCCGGCTTTCTCCAGCGTGGTGCGGTCGAAGACCTCGCCGCTGATCCGGCGGCCGCGCATGTCCCGACCCGCTGACGCGAAGGCGTTCTCATCGCGGTCGACGACCGCAACCGTGTGACCGCGCTCCTCCAGCATGTAGGCGAGGTACCGCCCGACCCGTCCGTATCCCCCGATGACGACGTGCATGTGCGCTCCTGAACATCAGACAGGCGGCACCGGGGTGGCGCCGCGCCACACCATGCTACTCCGGAGCGAGCCTTCCGGCCACCGATGCGAGCCCGCCCGCGCTCAGGCGAGCAGGAGCACCGCATAGACAGCGTACGCCGCCGTGAAGAGCAGCCCGAGCAGCCGCCCGATGCGGCCACGCTTCACCAGCACGGGCACGAGCACCACCGCCACGGCCACCATCACCCACAGGTCCACCTGCGCCATGCGCTCCGCGACATTGATGGGGCGGACGATCGCCGTGGTGCCGATGATGAACAGCGCGTTGAAGATGTTGCTCCCTACCACGTTGCCCACGGCCACGTCGGAGTGGCCCCGGAAGGCCGCGGCGATGCTCGTTGCGAGCTCGGGCAGCGACGTGCCGATCGCAACGAGCGTGAGTCCGATGATCGCCTCGGGCACGCCGAAGGCACGAGCGATCTGCGTGGCACCGTCGACGAGCAGCTGCGAGCCGATCACAAGCGCCGCGAGTCCGAGCGCGATATACAGCACGCCGACCCAGAGGCTCGAAGGCCCTTCGAACTCCTCGCCTTCGTGCTCGTGCAGTTCAGCCGAGGGCGCGGGCCTGCTCTTGATCTCGGTACGGTACGAGTACACGGTGTATGCCACGATGCCGGTCACGAACAGCAGCCCGACGGGCCAGCCGATCACGCCCAACTGCGCCAGCGCCGCGAGCGCGACGGAGGCGGCCACCATCACGTACGTGTCGCGCTTCACCTCGGCGGGCTTCACCACGATCGGCGCGATGAGAGCGGAGACCCCGAGCACGCCGAGCACGTTGAAGATGTTGCTTCCCACCACGTTGCCGAGCGCGATGTCAGCATTCCCCTTCACCGCCGCGCTGACGCTCACGATGAGCTCCGGGGCGGACGTGCCGGCCGCCACGACCGTCAGTCCGATGAGGAGCGAGGAGAGGCCGAAGCGCCGGGCCACGGCCACGGCGCCGCGGACGAGGCCCTCGCCTCCGCCAAAGAGCAGGACGAAGCCGAGCAGGGCGGCAAGGTACATGTTCACGCGTGGATCTCCTCCGGTGACGCGCGGTTCTTCATGCAGGCGGACACGTCATTGTACAGGTCGCAGCGCGCCTCAGCTGGCCTCGTCGAACGCGTCGGCGAACTGGCTGTTGTACAGCTCGGCGTAGAAGCCATCGGCGTCCATCAGCTCGTGGTGCGTGCCCTGCTCGATGATGGCTCCCTCGTTCATAACGAGGATGAGGTCGGCCTCACGGATCGTGGAGAGCCGATGCGCGATCACGAAGCTCGTGCGTCCCTGCATGAGCCGCGTCATCGCCTGCTGGATGAGCGCTTCGGTGCGCGTGTCCACAGAGCTCGTGGCCTCATCGAGGATGAGGATCGGCGGGTCGGCCACGAACGCGCGCGCGATCGTGAGCAGCTGCCGCTGCCCCTGCGAGATGTTGGAGCTGTCGTCGTTGAGTTCGGTGTCGTAGCCATCGGCCAGTGTGCGCACGAAGTGGTCCACATGCGCCGCGTGCGCCGCTGCCATGATCTCTTCATCGGTGGCGTCCTCGCGGCCGTACGCGAGGTTCTCGCGGATGGTGCCCTTGAAGAGCCAGGTGTCCTGCAACACCATGCCAAAGGTCCGGCGCAGGTCGTCGCGGGTCATGTCGCGCGTGTCCACACCGTCGATGAGGATTGCGCCGTCCTGGAGCTCGTAGAAGCGCATGAGCAGG
The DNA here is from genome assembly GCA_022839745.1 of Actinomycetes bacterium. Classification (GTDB taxonomy): domain Bacteria; phylum Actinomycetota; class Coriobacteriia; order Anaerosomatales; family Anaerosomataceae; genus Anaerosoma. Next base: position 159,127 of record JALHJB010000004.1, on the reverse strand, counting down.
TTCACGAGTGTGGTCTTGCCGGCGCCGGTGGGCCCCACGATGGCGACCGTCTGGCCCGGCTGCGCTTCGAACGACAGGTCCTCGATCAGCGGCTTGTCGGCCGAGTAGCTGAACCTCACATGGCGGAACTCCACATGGCCGTCGGCGCGCGCGAGCCGCACCGGTTCGCTCGTCTCGGGCACCTCCTCGTCGGCATCGAGCAGCTCGAAGACGCGTTCTGCCGAGGCGGCGGCCGACTGCAGCACGTTAGCGGCCGAGGCGGTCTGCACGATCGGCTGGTTGAACTGGCGCGAGTACTGGATGAACGCCTGTACGTCACCAAGCGAGAGCGAGCCGCTGGCGACCTTGAGGCCGCCGATGACGGCCACACCCACATAGTTGAGGTTGTTGAGGAAGTGCAGTGATGGCTGGATCGTGCTCGAGATGAACTGGGCGCGGAACGATGCCTGGTAGAGACCCTCGTTCTCGCGGTCGAACACCTCCACCGCCTCGGCCTGACGGCCGAACACCTTCACAACGTTGTGGCCGGTGAACATCTCCTCCACGTGACCGTTGAGCGTGCCGGTCTTCTCCCACTGCGCGGTGAACTGCGTGCGAGAGCGCCGCGCGATGAACATCGCAACCACCACGGACGCCGGGATCACCAAGAGCGAGATCATCGCGAGCAGCGGGCTTATCCAGAACATCATCGCCAGCACGCCGACGATGGTGAGCAGCGAGCTCAGGATCTGCGCGGCCTGCTGCTGGAGCGTCTGCGCGATATTGTCGATGTCGTTGGTCACCCGCGAGAGCGTGTCGCCACGGGAGTTGTCGTCGAAGTACTTGAGCGGCAGCCGGGCGAGCTTCTCGTCCACTTGCTTTCGCAGACCGTAGACGGTGCGCTGCGTGATTCCGGCCATGATGTAGCCCTGTCCCCAGTTGAACACGGCGGCGAGCAGGTACACGGCGGCCAACACCAACAGCCACCTGGCTACCAGCGTGAAGTCGACGCCCTGACCCACGACCACATCCATGCCTGAAAGCAGGTCGGCGAGCTGCTCAGCCTGCGAGGCGCCGGTCTCATCGCCCTGCTCGCGCAGTTGCGAGGCGGCGCCACGCAGCATGTCGACAGCCTGGTCGCCAGTAGTCCCTTCGGGGAGCCGCTCCGCGAGCGTGGTACCGATCACGCCTTCGAAGAGCGCGTTGGTGGCGGTGCCGAGGATGCGCGGACCGGCCACGCTGGCGGCAACCGCGAGCACGGTGAGCAGCACCACAGCCACGAGCTTGCCTGCCTCAGGCTTGAGGTACCCGCCGAGACGCTTCATCGTGCCCGTGAAGTCGCGCGTGTCGGCGCCGCCCGCCATGAGTCCGTGGCGTCCGGGGCCCATCATGGGGCCACTGGGACCGCGGCCTCTGCCGGGACCGCCCGCAGGAGCCTGCGCGGGTGTGTGCGTGGTGTTCTCGCTCATGCGACTTCCTCCTCGGTCAGCTGGCTTCTGACGATCTCGCCGTACGTCGGGCAGTAGCCGAGCAGTTCGTCGTGCGTGCCCATGCCCACGATGCGGCCTTCGTCGAGCACCACGATCCTGTCAGCGTGCATGATGGTGCTCACCCGCTGTGCAACGATGATCACGGTGGCGTTGGCCGTGTCGTGTGCGAGCGCCGTGCGCAGCGCCGCATCGGTCTTGAAGTCGAGCGCGGAGAAGCTGTCGTCGAAGGCGTAGACTGCCGGTCGCTTCACGAGCGCGCGGGCGATCGCGAGCCGCTGACGCTGACCGCCGGAGACGTTCGTGCCGCCCTGCGTGATCGGCGCCTCAAGCCCGCCATCCAGCGCGGAGACGAACGCCTTTGCCTGGGCCACCTCGAGGGCATGCCAGAGCTCCTCGTCGGTCGCGTCGGCGCGCCCGTAGCGGAGGTTGCTCGCCACGGTGCCACTGAACAGGAACGCCTTCTGCGGGATGAAGCCGATGCGGCTCCAAAGTTCGTCTTGCGTCATGTCCCGCACGTCCACGCCATCCACGAGCAGCTGACCGCCGGTGACGTCGTAGAAGCGGGGGATGAGGTTGATGAGGGTGGACTTGCCGCTGCCCGTGCTGCCCACGATCGCGGTGGTCTTACCCGGCTCTGCGGTGAACGAGATCCCGTACAGCACCGGATCCTGCGCCCCGGGATAGCGGAACTCCACGTCGCGGAACTCCACGATGCCGCGCGTCTCGGTCGGCACGATCGGCTCAGCCGGGTCGGCGATCTGCGGGACCGTGTCGAGGACCTCGTTGATGCGCTCGGCCGAGGCCGCGGCGCGCGGAACCATCACGAACATGAACGATGCCATCATCACGGACATCAGGATCTGCGCGATGTAGGTGAGGAAGGCGGTGAGGTTGCCGATGGGCATCGCGCCGCTATCGATGCGCAGGCCGCCGAACCACATCGTGGCCACGAGCGTGAGATTGAAGACCGCCATGATCGTCGGCATCATCACCGCGAACAGACGGCCGACGCCGAGCATCGTCTCGGAGAGCTCCCGGTTGGCCACGTCGAAGCGGCGCTCCTCGTAGTCGCTGCGTACGAACGCCCGGATGACGCGGATACCGGTGAGCTTCTCGCGCATGACCTGGTTCACGCGGTCGATGCGCGCCTGCATGCTCTTGAACAGCGGCATCGCGTTGCGCATCATCACTGCGAGGATGATGGCGACCAGCGGGATCACGACGGCGATCAGGAGCGAGAGCGGGGCGTCCTGGCGGACGGCCATGATGACGCCGCCGATCGCCATGAACGGGGCCATCACCATGATGTTGAGGCCCATGACGACGAGCATCTGCACCTGTTGCACATCGTTAGTGGTGCGGGTGATGAGCGACGGCGCGCCAAAGGCGTTGAGCTCAGCAAGCGAGAAGCTCTGGACCTTGTGGAAGACCTCGTGGCGAAGGTCGCGGCCGAACGCCATCGCCGTGCGGGCGCCCCAGTAGACCGAGACGATCGAGATCACCCCGAGCGCGAGTGCCACGGAGAGCATGAGTGCGCCTTCTCGCATGATGAAGCCCGTATCACCTTTGGCCACACCGTTGTTGATGATGTTGGCGTTGAGGTCGGGGAGGTAGAGGTTCGCGATCGCCTGGAGCAAGACGAGCACCATCACGAGCACGACCTGTTTGGTGTACGGCTTCAGGAACCGGAAGAGCTTCATCATCGGGCATCGCCCTCCTTCCTGAGTCGTGTTATTGCGTGGTCGTTGAGCAGCACGAGCAGGCGCAGCAGCTCGCGGCGGTCGTCTTCGGACAGCTGGCCGATGGTGGCTTCGATGACATCCGCGTGGACCGCGTGCATCCGGGTCGCGAGCTCGTGTCCGCGGGCCGTCAGGTACACGCGGGTGATGCGCTGGTCGTGTTCGTCGGTCCGCCGCTCGATGGCGCCCGCAGCCTCCATGCGCTGCACCATCGAGGTGACCGTAGGGCGTGATACGTGCAGCGCATCGGCAAGCTCGCTGGGGCTCATGCCGTCGTGGTGTGACAGGGCAAGCAGGCACCCGGCCTGACCGGGGTGCGACTCCTCGCCGGAGAGGCTCATCATCATCAGGTGCCGGTGCAGCACCATGGACCGCTTGTAGGCCTTGAACACGTCGACGGACAGCTGGTCGATGTCATCGAACGTCGCATCGAACGGGTCCCCTGGTAGATGGGCGTGATGGGGCATGCGTGCTCCTCTGCTGGGGTTGGAGCGCCCAGATGATTAGGCGGCTAATAGTTAGGTGGCTAATCTATTCCTCGGAGCGCCTGTGCGCAAGAGCCGGAAGGTGACGTCTGCGTTACACTCGCAGGAGCTTCGTCCTCGATCGCACGGAGGTACCGCCATGGACAAGGCGTACATAGCAGCCGAGATCACCGCCGCGATGCGTGCGCACGACAAGCCGCGCCTTTCGGTCCTTCGGCAGGTGAAGAACGAGATCGACATCAAGGAGAAGGACGAGCGACGCGAGATCACCCCCGAGGAGGTCGTGGGAGCGCTCAAGAAGGTGCTCAAGCAGACCGGGGAGACGCTCGAGGGCTCGATCAAGGTGGGCACCGACGAGGCTCGCACGGCCCTGCTCACCGAGCAGGTCGCGATCCTCGAGGGCTATCTGCCCGCACAGGTGAGCGGCGAGGCGCTCGTTGCGATCGCGGAGCGTGTCCTCGCGGCTGAGAACATCACGGAGAAGCGTGAGATGGGGCGCGCCATTGGCCTGATCACCGCCGAGTGCGGTGGCAACTGCGACAAGGCCGAGGTCGCCCGGATCGTGAGCGGAAAGCTGGGGTGATCGTATGGACCTGGTAGCGGACCACGTGGGCATCGTCGTGAGCGACCTCGAGCGCTCGAAGGCGTTCTACCGTGCGCTCGGCTTCGTTGATGGCGACGAGCGCGTGATGGAGGACAAGACGCTCTCGTTCATGCACCTTGGCGATCTGGCGGTGGAGCTCTTCGCGTACGCCGAGCCGGCGATCGCGGTAGACCATCCCGATCGTACGCTGGGCTTCAAGCACCTGGCGCTGGCCACGCACGACATCGACGCCGTGTACGCTGGGTTGCACGAGGCGGGCGTCATCGCCGATGACATCGCGATCCGCGAGATGCCGGACGGCTGGCGCTTGCTCTTCTTCCCCGACCCGGACGGCATGGAGATCGAGATCAAGCAGCTGTAGGAGCGCCGGGCGTCAGGCCTCGCCGGCGCGCTCGCGTCCTAACCGATAGTGGCGCCGTTGCGCGACCGGCCGAAGACCGCGTGCCAGAAGACGCGGTCGGCGAGGAGCAGCGCCGCGCCCACGCCGATGTAGATCGCGCCGAGGATCCCGGCGCCGATCTGGCCGGGCGCGACCATCAGCCGGCGGAGCACGATGCCGCCACCCATCATCAGGGCGACCAGGCCCCACGAGCGGAGCGAGAAGAAGCCGGGAAGCCACGCGCGGCCGCGTGCGCGGATGCGCTCCACCGCGCGCTCGGCCACCCCTTCAAGCATGTAGCGCGACTTGATGACGCCGAGCGCAAGACCGGCGGCGAGCGCCCAGGCGTGCCACGAGCGCCCCTGGATGTACGCCGCGCCACGCACGAGCAGGATGCTCGAGCCGATCAACCACGTCAGCGCCCCGGCCACGAGCTGCGTGCGAACGTGTGCCCGCGGCCACAACTGCAGCGGCTGGCTCGCTTGGTGCTCGCTCATGCGGTGCCCTTCATCGTGGTGTGCCCCAGGCGAGTTGCAAGACGGGTGCCGCCCGGTCCGCCTCGTGGCATAGTAACCGAGGAAGACCGTTTCGCCGAGGAGGTCCGAATGGAGCCGCTCGTACCAGGCGTGTGTTCCGAGGTAGGCAAGCTGCGCACCGTGCTGGTGCATCGTCCGGGTGCGGCGCTCGAGCGGCTCACTCCCGCAAACCGGTCCGATTTCCTCTTCGACGACGTCGTGTGGGTCGAGCGGGCCGCGGCCGAGCATGACGCGTTCGTGCAGCTGATGCGCTCCCGCGACATCGAGGTCCTGTACCTTCACGAACTCCTTGCCGAGGCGTTCGAAGCGTCGGTCGAGGCTCGCGAGGAGGTGATCTCCAGCGCTGTCTCGTCGTACACCGTGGGGCTTTCGCTTGTCTCGGAGCTGCGGTCGTTCCTGCGCGCATTGCCATCGGCGGTGCTCGCACGCACGCTCACGGGCGGGCTCCTTGTCTCGGAGATGGACGGCATCGATGTGGAGGCGCTCCGCCGGCGCTCGCTGGGCGCGGTGCTCGCGGAGCCCGACAGTTTCGTGCTGCCTCCGCTCCCCAACACCGTGTTCACGCGTGATTCCAGCGCCTGGCTCTACGGCGGCGTGGTGCTGCCGCCGCTGTTCTGGGCGGCGCGGCGCATGGAGGTCGTGCTCGTCTCGCTCATCTACCGGTTCCACCCGCGGTTCGTGGCTGCTGACTTCGACTTCTGGTATCCGGCCGCCGGCGACACCGGGCGCTTCCCGGTGGAGGATTTCAGCCAGGGCTCGTCGCTCGAGGGCGGCGACGTCATGCCCCTCGGCAACCGCACCGTGCTCATCGGGCTGGGCGAGCGCTCCACCGGACGCATGGTCGAACATGTGGCATCGGCGCTCTTCTCCGCCGGTGAGGCCGATCGTGTGATCGTCTGCCGGATGGCGCAGCAGCGGGCGTACATGCATCTCGACACGGTGATGACGTTCGTGGACTACGACGCTGTCACGCTGTTCCCACCGGTCATCGAGGACATGCAGGTGTTCAGCGTGCGCCCCGGTGACCGCGCCGACAGCTTTGAAGTCACCGAGGAGCGGGGTGTCCTTGAGGCGTGCGCCGATGCGCTCGGCGTGCCGGAGATCCGCACCATCGAGACGGGCGGAGACCATTTCCAGGCCGCGCGCGAGCAGTGGGACGACGCCAACAACGTGGTGGCGCTCGAGCCGGGCGTGGTGATCGCGTACTCCAAGAACGTGCACACCAACGCCAAGCTCCGTGCCGCTGGCATCGAGGTGCTCGAGATCGACGGCTCTGAGCTCGGCAAAGGCCGCGGCGGCGGGCACTGCATGACATGCCCCATCGTCCGCGATCCGGTGGGCTGACGCATGGACGTCACCGGCCCGGGCCCGCTCACGAACCCCACGCTCGAGCTTATCGCGAGGCGCTCGTCGACGCGCACCTACGATCCCGCGCCGCTCTCTGGCGATGAGCGCGATGCGATCCTGCACGCGGCGCTCCGCGCGCCCACCGCGGGCAACATGGTGCTGTACTCGATCATAGAGGTGGACGAGCAGGCCACCAAAGACCGGCTTGCGACGCTCTGCGACGACCAGCCGTTCATCGCAGCCGCGCCCTGGGTGCTGCTGTTCCTGGCCGACTGGCAGAAGTGGACCGACCTGTTCGCCGCAAGCGGTGTGGCCGACATCGAGGCCGACGCGCCGCGCACGCATGTGGGGCACGGCGACCTCATGCTCGCGTGCGCCGACGCGATCATCGCGGCGCAGACGGCCGTGATCGCCGCCGAGTCCCTCGGCATCGGCTCCTGCTACATCGGGGATGTCATCGAGAACGGCGAGCAGGTCGCGGAGCTGCTGGAGCTGCCGCCTCATACGTTCCCCGCCGCGATGGTGTGCTTCGGGCGTCCGCGCAAACCGCGCGCGCCGATCGGCCGTTACGGACGCAACCTTGTGCACCGCGACCGCTACCATCGGATGACCGGGGCGGAGATGGCCGAGGTCGCGCGCGAACTCGGTGAGCTGCATGCACCGTCGGGCCTGCCTCAAGGTGTAACGAGCTACCCGCAGGCGGTATACCGCCGCAAGTTCGCCTCCACGTTCATGGCTGAGATGAACCGCTCGGCGGCGTGGTGGATCGAACGATGGACGCGGGGCGAGCGGTAGGGCGCGGACGCTTCAGCGTGGCCCGCGCCCACGTGTCACTGCACGATGAGCATGCCCTCGTTGCCACCGCCACCGCACTGGATGGCGTAGGTTCCCGCAGCCAGCGCGGGGAGCTCGATGGTTCCGCCGTTGACGATGTCAGTGGAAGCGTTGAGGTCCGGGAAGACGATCGTGGTGCGGCATTCTTTGCCGGGGCCGAAGGTCACGGTCAACGGCAGGCCTGCCTTGGCGCTGATGACCGCGGGCTCGAGTCCCTGGCCGGTGTCGGCGATTGCGATGGTCTGAGCCGCCCCATCGGCCGAGATCTCGGCGGCCGTGGCATCCGCGGCGGTGGGAGCGGTGTAGCCCACCGCGGCCAGCGTGCGCTGCACCTCCGCGGGGTCGAGCAGCGCGGGGTCGTAGGTCACCGTGAGCACGAGCGTCTCGGTGTTGAGCACGGCCTTCGCGGCACCCTGCACGCCGGCGATCGTCTCGAATATGTGTGCCGACTCGTGGGCCGCGTCGGAGCCCTCGAGCAACTGGACGGGGATCTCCACCGAGGACTTCTCCTCGGCCTCGCCTATGATGTACGTGATCTGTGTGCCTTCGGTCTTGGTCGTTCCGGGGGCGTTGGCCGATTGGATGTTGGTGATCACGAACGCAACGCCGATGATCAAGACGGCGGCGATGATCAGGATCGCGCGAGGTGTCGGTCTCATTGCGGCTCCAGGGGTCGTGAGGCGGGCACCGGTCATCGCAATCTAGCATGACCTGTGCCAGACGGCCACGCCGCTGGGTGCCTGTGCGGACCATGGCGCCCGTCGGGGGTGCGTTCAGTCGCCGCCTGACGATGCCGATACCCGTCAGAGGAATGATGGTCGCCGGACACCTTCATGGGTCGCCCTGAATGGGGAGCGAGATGCTACGGATCGTAAGCCGCATCGGCGGACGCGCGGTGCTTGCAGTGATGATTGCGGGATCGATGATCCCGGGCGCCGCATTCGGCTCGTCCGGTGAGGGCGGGACGAGTCTGACCCGGGCGCCAGCCGGCGAAGTCAGCGGAGCGGCGGTCTCCGTGGGCGCGGCGGCGCGGACCGATCGGAGCGGGGAGTACGTCGACGGAGAAGTGCTCGTGCGCTTCCGCCGGGGGACTCCCGCCAGTACGGCCGCCGCGGCTCACCGCAACGTGGGTGCTTCGCCCGTACGTTCGTACAAGATCGTGAGGGGCCTCCAGCGCGTCCGGCTTGCCCGTGGCCAGAGCGTGGAAGACGCCATTGCCACGTACGCGGCTATGCCCGACGTGCTGTACGCGGAGCCCAACTACATCAGTCGCGCCGCCGTCATGCCCAACGACCCGCGTTTGGCGGAGCAATGGGCGGTCAACAACACCGGCCAAAGCGGCGGCACGGCCGACGCCGATATCGACGCGCCTGAAGCGTGGAACACCACCACAGGCTCGGATGACGTGATCATCGCGGTGATCGACACCGGCGTGGACTACACCCACCCCGACCTGGTCGGGAACATGTGGGTCAACCTCGGCGAGATCGCCGGGAACGGCATCGACGACGACCGCAACGGTTACATCGATGATGTGCACGGATGGGACGCCGTTGCCGGCGACGGCGATCCGATGGATGACAACGGGCACGGCACGCACTGTGCCGGCATCATCGGCGCTACAGGCGACAACGGGCAGGGTGTCACGGGTGTGAACTGGAACGTCTCCATCATGGCCCTGAAGTTCCTCGATGCGAGCGGCAGCGGCACTACCACCGACCAACTCGAGTGCCTCGAGTACGCACGGGAGATGGGCGCGCACATCACCAGCAACTCCTACGGGAGCTGGCGTCCGTACAGCCAGGCCGAGTATGACGCCATCGCCGGGATGGACAGCCTGTTCGTGGTCGCCGCGGGCAATGATGGTCTCAACATCGATCAGGCGTGGCCGGGTGGCACGATCGGCGACGCGTACGAGCCGGCGAACCCGAGCTGGTACCACTATCCGGCGGCGTACGACCTGCCAAACGTTCTCACCGTTGGCGCCACCGACCGCAATGACGTTCCGGCGGGCTTCTCCAACTACGGCGCCACCCGCGTGGATCTGTTCGCGCCCGGATCACAGATCCTCAGCACGATGTCCCGCTCTCTGGGCCTTGCCGCCGACGCGCAGTACGACGTGGTGTACAGCACGAGCTTCTCGAGCCTTTCGGGGTGGACGACCGCGGACTTCGGCTTCAAGCCCTGGGCCCTCAGCACGGCGGCATACGTGTCGTCGCCATCGAGCGCCGCGCATGTGGGATACGTAGACAACGAGTTCTCATACCTGGATCAGATGGGGGGTGTGAGTCTTGCGGGGCGCGACCACCCCGCGCTCGTCCTGAAGTGGCGGTATGACCTTGAGCCTGGATGGGACTACGGGCTCGTGTTCGTCTCGGACGACAACGGCTACGAGTGGGACACGGTTGCCGGCTGCACGGGGACGAGCGGCGGGTTCGATACCCTGTTCGTGGACTTGAGTGCGTATGCGGGGAAGACGATCCAGCTGTCACTCGGCCTGCATTCGGACAATAGCGGCAACTCGGAGAACGGATACGATGGTGTGTGGGTCGATGACCTGCAGGTGATCGACATCACCGACGTCGGCTCGGGCACGTACGAGTTCATGAGCGGCACGTCCATGGCCACGCCGGCCGTTGCGGGTGTTGCGGGGCTGCTCCTGGTACAGGACGACACGCGCTCGTGGGAGACACTCAAGAGTCTGCTCATGCAGGGAGTGGACGCGAAGAGCGGGCTCAGCGGCAGGTGCGTCACCGGTGGTCGGCTGAACGCGAACGCCGCTCTCAGCGCCGGTGCTCCCAATCGTGCGCCGGTGCTCACGCCGATCGGAAGCAAGTCGGTCACCCAGGGCTCGCAACTGAGGTTCACCGCCACGGCGACAGACGCTGATGGCGATCCGCTGACGTTCAGTCTCGCGCCGGGCGCCCCCGCCGGTGCGACCATCACGGCAAACGGGGAGTTCACCTGGACGCCCACGGCCGAACAGGCCCCCGGTCCGTACTCCATCACCGTGCGCGTCTCGGACGGCTCGCTGGCCGACTCGGAAACGATCGCGGTCACGGTGCTTGCGGCGCCGCGACTCACCGGAACGATGGTGATCGACGGAGGTGCGGTCTATTCGCGGTCGCGAACGCTGACCATCGCCTCAAGCGTTCCGGGCGCCACGCAGATGCGCAGGCGATCGAGCTCGAACGGCGGCGTCAGCTGGGGCGCGTGGACGGCGTGGCTTCCGTACGCCTCCACGCACATCGTCACCGCCTCTTCCGATGGGTTGTGGGCGTATGAGCTGGAGTACACGGACGGAACCTCGACACTCACGCTCCAGGACTCGATCACGATCGACACGGAGGCACCCTCGATAGCGGTGTCCGGCGTGGCCAACGAGGGCGTCTATTCCGGCACGGTGTACCCGGCGGTGACCTTCGGCGGCCATGTGAGTGCGTCGGTCACGCTCGATGGCGCTCCGTTCACGAACGGCACCGTGGTGAGCGCAGCCGGCGCTCACGCTCTGGTGGCCTCCGCAGTCGATGCCGCCGGCAATACGTCCCAACTGACCGTCAACTTCACGATCGGTGAGACCCCGCTGCCTATCCAGGTCATCCGCGTGTCGGGCACGAGCCGCTATCAGACCAGCGTCGCGGCCTCGCACGAGGGATTCCCCACAGGCGCTTCGGCAGTGGTGCTCGCCACCGGCGCCGACTGGCCCGACGCCCTCGGCGGCAGCGCGCTGGCGGGCGCGGTGGACGGCCCGCTCCTGCTCACGCACCCGGACGTGCTTCCCGCGGAGGTGGCCGCCGAGGTAAGCAAGATCGGTGCTGACACCGCATACATCCTCGGTGGCACCGGCGCTGTCTCGACCGGTGTTGAATCGTCGCTTCGCAGACTCGGTCTGACGGTGATCCGCATCGGTGGGGCGAGCCGGTACGATACGGCGAGCCTGGTGGCTGCCGAGGTCATCCGGCTGCTGGGTCCCGGCTACACCGGCGATGTCTTTGTGGCCACCGGTCGCGACTTCCCCGATGCGGCCGGGGCTGCGCCTGTTGCCGCATCCCTCGGCTGGCCGATCGTGCTGGCGAACCCGGCCACCGGGGCCGTCAACGTTCCGCCGGCAGCCACGCGCGCCGTTATCCTCGGCGGCACGGGTGCCGTTCCGGCATCGGTGGAGTCGGCTCTCGGCAGTCTCTTCGCGCAGCGCTTGGGAGGCCTGAACCGCTACGACACGGCCGCTCTGGTGGCGCAGCTCGGTGTGGACCATGGCATGCACTGGGACGGCGTGGGTCTCGCTACGGGTACGAGCTTTCCCGATGCGCTGTCCGGTGGTGCGATGCTCGGCCACGAGGATTCGGTCATGCTGCTGACGAGGCCCGACATCCTCTCCAGCGAAGCAAGAGCCAAGCTGGTCGCGAACAAGCGGTCCGTCCGGGCCTTGCACATCTTCGGCGGCACGGGCGCGGTCTCGCTGTCGGTGGAAAGCGCGGCGCGTACGGCGCTCCACTAGATCATCTGCCCCAACGCGTGCAGGCGGGCGGTCATCCATCGGATGGCTGCCCGCTCGCGTGGAGCGCCCGTCTTGGCGTGGGAATAGTCAATATGCCGAAGTGAGACCGTTTCGCCCCGCGGACCAGAGAAGGTGTGAGCCATGATGCGACCGTCTCCGATCGCATACTCCCCTGACCGGGGTGCGCACAGGCGGCGCGCGGTCGTTGTCGTCGCGATCCTCGCCGTGTCCGTGATAGCTGGCTGCACGATACCGCCCTGGTCGCCCGGTCCGGGCCCCGCGCCGCTGGATCCCGCCGAGCAGCCCACGATCACGCCTGTGCCCTCGGTGGTGCCCACCACGCCCGTGCCTATCGAGCCCACGCGGCCCACGGTGCCCGAGCCCACCGACGCCACCAAGCGCTCGTGGTACTACACGCCCAACAGTTCTCACAGCGTACCGGGGGTGCCCACTGAAGCGGCGGCTCTGCTGGAGGCGTACGACGGGCGTTTCACCGGCCCCGACGACGACCTCGTGTACCTCACGTTCGATCAGGGCTACGAGAACGGCAACACGCCGGCGATCCTGGACGCTCTCAAGCGAAACGGCGTGAAGGCGACGTTCTTTGTGACCGGTTCGTACGTGAAGAACAACCCCGAGCTCGTGCGTCGCACCGCCGAGGAAGGACATGTGGTAGGCAATCACACCATGAACCACCCGTCGTTGCCCGGGCTCGTCGATGATCGCGCGGCGTTCGAGGCCGAATTGGCGGAGACCGCACGACTCTACCGGGAGGTCACGGGCCGCGAAATGGCGCACGTGATGCGCCCGCCGATGGGGGAGTACAGCGCACGGTCGCTGTGGCTCACGCGGCAGCTTGGTTACGAGAGCGTGTTCTGGGGGTTCGCGCACCGCGACTGGATCGTGGACGAGCAGCCGCCGGTGGACGTCACCGTGCGGAGGATCCTTGACGGCAGCCATCCGGGGGCGATCTACCTGCTGCACGGTGTGTCCTCGAGCGACACGCAGGCGCTGGATGCGGCAATCGCCGGGCTCCGCGCGCAGGGTTATGGATTCGGGACGCTGTAGGCGTGATCGTCCGCTACGCCAGGCGGCCTGGCGCATGGTCCCTTATTGCGATACAATCCTATATAGGAATCAAATGCATTAAGGATGGGCGATGGACCACATGTCAGACACACAGGAGCGCGAGCGAGCCTTCGCCGAGGCCCTCAAGGCCGACGGCCTGCGGATGACGCACCAGCGCCTTGAGGTCATCAGGGAGCTCGCAGCCGCACGGCATCACCCTGATGCCGACGAGCTCTTCGTGGCTGTTCGGGAGCGGGTGCCCACGATCTCGCGGGACACCGTGTACCGCACGCTCGCAACGCTCGTCTCGCGGGGCCTGGTCGAGCGCATCGCCGCCCCCGGTGCGGCCCGGTTCGATCCCGATGTGTCCGCGCACAACCACTTCGTGTGCACCAGGTGCGGCACGATCATCGATCTGGGAACGGGGGCGCTCGTCGAGCATGCCCTCCCGTCGAGGCTCGATGGTGTGGCCGAGGTCACCTGGGTGCGGCTTGAGGTCAAGGGCCTGTGCATGCAGTGCGCGTCAGCGGCCTCTACGGCCAGACCGTCCACCGCGGATGCTGCGACGCAGCGCGAAGGGTCGTAACGGTACTGCCCGGTGGAGCACTCACCGGTGTACATGCGGTCGTGACAGCTATGCCGCGCCAGCGGCAACGGATGAGAAGGAGTGGTATGCATGAGCATCCTCGTTGGGAAAGAGGCCCCGGATTTCGAGGCCAACGGGTTCCATGAGGGGAAGTTCGGCAAGTTCAAGCTTTCCGATTATCGCGGCAAGTGGGTCGTGCTCTGCTTCTACCCGGGCGACTTCACCTTCGTTTGACCGACCGAGCTCTCGGCGGTCGCCAAGAAGTACCCTGAACTGCAGGAGCTGGGCGTAGAGGTCCTGTCGTTCAGCGTGGACAGCGTCCACTCGCACAAAGTGTGGCAGGAGACCGAGCTCTCCAAGATGGTCGACGGCGGCGTTCCGTTCCCCATGCTGTCCGATGCCGGCGGCAAGATCGGCGAGCTCTACGACGTCTACAACGGTGCGGTGGATGTGCGTGGCCGTTTCATCATCGATCCCGAGGGCGTCATCCAGGCCATGGAGGTTCTCACGCCCCCGGTGGGCCGCAATCCCGACGAGCTCATCCGCCAGATCAAGGCGTACCAGCACCAGCAGGCCACCGGCGAGGTCATGCCGTCGGGCTGGCAGCCCGGTGACCCCACTCTGATCCCCAGCGATGATCTCACCGGTCACGTCTGGGAGGTCTGGAAGCCGTAGGCATTTCTCTCATGAACGACGACTTCTACGTCATCCACTCCAGGTCTGGGAGGTCTGGAAGCCGTAGGCATTTCTCTCACGATCAAGGAGGAACAGATGGAAGCGATCGATCAGGTGCTCGAAGCGATGAAGGCAGCCGGCGAGCCCGTTGCGGCGGGCAAGCTCGCTGAGATGACCGGTCTCGACCGCAAGGTCGTGGACAAGGCGATGGATGCCCTCAAGAAGACGGGCGCCATCGAGTCCCCGGTGCGCTGCAAGTGGCAGCCCAAGGCGTAGTCACCGCCTGAGGGTCGAACCGAAGGGCCGCTCCCGGACGGGGGGCGGCCCTTCCAGTTGGCGGCGCTGGCCATGCGCTGGTGCGATTTCTCGAACTCGGCAACGCTCAGCCGACCGTTTCCGGTAACGGTCCGCCGTCGGCGAACCACTCGCGCTCGAAGTCACCATCGGCGATCTTGTCGATCGGTAGCCTCAGATACCTGCCGCGCGCCTCCACTGCCACGGTCCCGTCATTGAGGCGGATCTCGCCGGCTCCCTCGAAGATGCGACCGGAGTCCTTGGTGATGCGGCCGTGCGCGACGATCTCGCCGCCGAGTGGGACAGGCTTGCGGTAGCGCACCGTGAGTTCGATCGTCACGCCCCACGCATCAGGATCGGTGATGTTGATGGCGCGTCCGATGGCCTCGTCGAGTATGGTGGACGCGATGCCGCCATGCAGCCGTCCCGGGTAGCCCTGGTGCTCCTCGCGCGGGGTGAACACCGCGGCAAGCTCACCGTTCTCAAGCTCGTAGAATCGGGCGTGAAGCCCAGCGGTGTTCTCAACGCCACATACCATGCACATGCGGCTGATGTTCTGGGCGCTTCGGACATGCTCGGGCATAGTGGATCCTCTCGGACGGGATGTCCATTGTAATCTGTGGCGGCCTTTCCGTGCCCGCCGTCGATGGTGCGGTGGGAACATACTGACCCGTGGACCTTTGGCTCCGGCAGGAGGCATGACATGCACGAAGAGTCGATGCGGCGCGCGATAGCGCTGAACAGACAGATGATTCGCGCCGACGAGGGCGGGCCGTTTGCGGCGGTGACCGTGCGCGACGGCGAGGTCGTTGCCGAGGGATGGCGCCACATGTTCCACGAGCGGGTCTCCGACCCCGACCGGATCCCCTACTGATGGCGCGGTGGCACGCGCTGCTCGCATGCCCGCACTGCGGCTCTGATCTGGCCGAGAAGCGCGGCTCCCTCGTCTGCGCAGCCGGGCACTCGTTCGACATAGCGCGGCAGGGCTACGTGAACCTGTTGCCGGGTGGCGCTGAGGTCGGCACCGCCGACACGCGGGAGATGGTGGGATCGCGGAGGGCGTTCTTCGCATCGGGACACTATCGCAGCCTGGTCGAGCGGGTAGCCGCCGTAGCGGCGGATGCGGTCTCAGACGTGCCCGGCTGCATCATCGACGCCGGTGCGGGGACAGGTGAGTACCTCGCCGCTGTGCTCGAGGCCACCCCTGGCCGCGTCGGTCTCGCGCTCGATCTCTCTAAGCACGCAGCGCGACATGCGGCACGGGCCCACCCCGATGCCGGTGCGGTGGTCTGCGACGTGTGGGGCCGCCTGCCCGTACGGGACGGCGTTGCCGCCGCCGTCATGTGCGTGTTCGCGCCACGCAACGCCGCGGAGACAGCACGCGTGCTCGCGCCCGGCGGTGCGCTGGTGGTGGTCACGCCCACCTCTCGTCACCTCAGTGAGATCATCGGCCCGCTCGGCATGCTCACGGTCGACCCCGACAAGGGTGCCCGCCTTGAGCGGACTCTGGGGGCCGACTTCGTGCGCCGGCGGCTCGAGCCGCTCGAGTACAGCGCCACTCTGTCGGTCGACGACATGGTGTCGCTCGCGATGATGGGTCCGAGTGCGTGGCATGCCACGCCGGATCGCGTGCGGGCCGAGGCGGAGCGACTCGGCGATGGGACCGACGTGTCGGTCTCCGTGGAGATCGGCGTCTGGCGGGTCGACCGTTCATCCGATGTCAGCGACGCTCTGTGACCGTGCGCACGGTTCGGGGTGTGAGCTTCACCTATGGTAAAGTCGGTCGTATCGCGAATGCCCCCGGCAAAGAGGAGCCGCATCATGCCCTGTCCGGTATCCGATGCCTGCGAACTGCATCAGGCACTCCGCTCAAGCGTGATCAAGCGTGTCCGCTACCCGCACGTCCTGCCACAGTGCGAGGGGACCGAGGGGAAGCAGTGCGCCCTCTACGCGTACCTCTCCACCGGCCGCCCGGTGCCGCAGGGGCTGCTGCCCGACGGTTCGACCGGTGACTACGCTGACAGGTCGGCGGGCCAGTCGTACCGGTTCATGGTGATCGAGGACTCCCAGGTCTTCGCCACGCTGACCGCGAGCACGCTCCGAACGCACTTCTCCGGCGCGACCGTCGACGTCAAGAGCTCTTTCGCTGCCGCGGAGCCCGACCTCCGCGCGATCCAGTACACCGCGGTGATCTGTGGGTACGGCCTTGGCGGCGATCACACGGTGCATGACGTCCGCAGAGTCACACGAGCGCCGATCGTCGTGCTCACGGGACGCCCCGATGAGATCGCGCTGCCGTCCGGCTCGCGCAAGGTGATGAAGGCGTCGGGACCGGACGCGCTGGCCAGTGCCGTGCGGGAAATGACCTCCTAGCCACACGCACGGTCGCACCCATCACGCGAACAGGGGGCCCTTGAGGGCCCCCTGTCGTGTGTTCGGTTGGCCGGTCGGTCCGCTCTACCGCCGACGACGTCCCTTGCCGCGGCTCGAGCTGTATACCGTCCGCACGGAGCGCGTCACCGTCCGCTCGACACTCGGCACCAGACGCTGTTGGGAGTAGTCAAAGCCCTCGGCATCGTGGGTGTCGAGCAGCGCGCCGATCTTGATCTCGATATCGCGGAACGCCTCGTGCTCTTCGGGCGCGAGCAGCGTGACCGCCATCCCCGATTTGCCTGCACGGGCCGTGCGGCCGATGCGGTGCACGTAGTCCTCGGGCGAGTTGGGAAGGTCGTAGTTCACGACATGGCTCACGTCGTCGATATCGATGCCGCGCGCCACCACGTCGGTGGCGACGAGCACCTGGCAACGCCCGTTCTTCAGGCTGTCGAGCGCGCTTTGGCGCTGCGACTGCGAGCGGTCACCGTGGATCGCGGCGCTCTTGATGCCGTTCTGGTGCAGCACCTTGGCCACGCGGTCGGCGCGATGCTTGGTGCGGGTGAAGACGATGACGCGGTCGAGGCCATCCTCCTTGATGAGGTGGACGAGGAGCTGCGCTTTCTGTTGCCCGCCAACGGGGTATACGCGCTGCTCGATAAGCTCGATCGGCGTATTGGCGGGAGCCACCTCCACCCGCACCGGATCGTGCAGGGTCGAGCTCACGATGCGCATCACATCCGAGGACATCGTGGCCGAGAACAGCAGGTTCTGCCGCTCGGCGGGGATCGTCTGGATGATCTTGCGCACCTGCGGCCAGAAGCCCATGTCGAGCATCCGGTCGGCCTCGTCAAGGACGAGGATCTCAACGTTGGAGAGGTTCGCGACCTTGCGCTCCATCAGGTCGAGCAGGCGGCCGGGGGTTGCGACGAGCACGTCGACGCCACGCTTGAGCGCCTTGGTCTGCGGCTCGTAGCCCACGCCGCCATACACGACGGCCACCCGGTGCTTGGTGTGCTTGGCCACCTGGAGGGCGACCTCCTCGATCTGGCCGGCGAGTTCACGCGTGGGGGTGACCACCAGCGCGCGGGGGCCGCCGGGCTTGGCGGGGATGCGCTGCATGAGCGGCAGCACGAACGCTGCCGTTTTGCCGGTGCCGGTCTGGGCACAGCCCACGACATCGCGGCCCTCAAGCACCACCGGGATGGCATCACGCTGGATGGGGGTCGGGCTGGTGTAGCCCATGGATGCCACGGCCTCAAGAAGGCGTGGCGAAAGACCTAGATTGTCGAAACTCAAGTAGAGCTCCTTCCTCGTGCGCCATATCAGGTCGCACTGCGGGCAGACGCAGTAGTCCTGACAGTTCACGAGGAAAGCGAAGGACGACCGAGTCTTGGTTAAGGCGCCCGGTTCCGGGCGCTGCGTTCTGTGAAGTATAGCGGCCGAGCGGTCAAAACGCGAATCGGTACGGGTAAGAGCGTGGTACAGGAGGTGCGCGATGGGTGATGTCCCCGTGACTGTACGGCTGTTCGGCGCGCTGTATGCGCTGCAGAAGGAGCGCGGCGGGCCGACGGTGCTAGAGATCGATCTGCCCTCCGAGGGCGTGACCGGCGCGGAGCTCGCAGCCATGCTCGACCTGCCACTTTCGATGATCGAGGGCGTGTTCTGCAACCGGACCGTGCGTCCTCTCGGTCATCGCCTGATGCCGGGTGACCGGGTCGCGTTCGTGCCAGAGGGGACTCCCGGACCGCACCGGTTCCTCCTCGGCCTGTACGCGGCGGGAAAGGAGGGCGAGCCGTCCGTCGACACGTCGTCGTGACTGCATGGAGCAAGGGGATGAAGTGCATAGAAGCACGGCCGAGCCTCCGCTTTCCGGCCAGTGAGCGGAGGAATCGGATGACTGAAGGGAGCGGCATATGCGTGAGATCTTGAGGGTCGACATGTCCACGCTCACGATCAGCAGGGAACCCCTGCCGGAGAAGTGGGCGCGGTACGGCGGGAGGGCGCTGACCTCGGCGATCGTGTTCACAGAGGTCCCGGCCGACGCCGATACAATGGGACCGGACAACAAGCTGGTCATCGCACCCGGCCTCCTCGGCGGCACGAGCGCCCCGAACGGCGGGCGCCTCTCGATCGGCGCCAAGAGCCCGCTCACGGGGGGCCTCAAGGAGTCGAACTCGGGTGGTACGGCAGCGCACGCGCTCGGCAAGATGGGCGTCGCGGCGATCATCATCGAGGGCGTACCGGCCGACAAGACCGTCGCCTACGCGCTCCGGTTGTTCCCCGACGGCACCGTCGACCTGGTGCCGCGCCACGACCTCAAGGGCCTCGGCACATACGAGACGGTCGCCGTGGCCAAGGGCATCGAGGCGGCCGAGCACCGGTACAGCGAGAAGGTCTCGTTCATCGTCAACGGCCCGGCCGGTGAGATGGGCATGAAGTCGGCCGGCATTGCGATCACCGATCCGCACGGCTACCCGAACCGCTTCGCGGGACGTGGTGGCCTCGGCGCCGTCATGGGAACCAAGGGCATCAAGCTGATCGCGATCTTCGAGGAGGGGCTCAAGGGTAAGGAGCACGCCGACAAGGACGCGTTCATCGCGGCGGTGCGCAAGTTCTCTGGCGCGCTCACCACGCACGCGGTCACCAGCCAGGCGCTGCCGACCTTTGGCACCAACGTGCTGGCCAACATCATCAACGAGGCTGGCGGCTATCCCACCCGCAACTTCTCGAGCGGGCAGTTCGAGGGTGTGGACGGCATCAGCGGCGAGACGATGCGGGAGATCACCGTGGAGCGCGGCGGCAACGTCAAGCACGGCTGCCACGCCGGATGCGTGATCCAGTGCTCGCGCTACTACGTGGACAAAGACGGCCACTACATGACCAAGGGCCCGGAGTACGAGAGCGCGTGGTCGCTCGGCGCGGACTGCGGGATCAGCGATATGGATACCGTGGCGGCACTTGACCGCAAGTGCGGCGACATCGGCATCGACACCATCGAGGCCGGCGTCATGATCGCCGTCTACATGGCATCGGGCAAGATCGCGTTCGGCGATGGTGCCGCTGCGATGGCGGTGCTCGATGAGATCGGTCGCGGCACCGACCTCGGCAAGGTCTTCGGCGATGGTGCCGAGGCGACGGGTCTGCACTTCGGCGTGAAGAACATCCCGGTCGTGAAGCACCAGGGCCTGCCGGCCTACGACCCGCGCCCGATCCAGGGCATCGGCGTCACGTATGCGACCTCCACGCAGGGCGCCGACCACACCGCCGGCTACACGATCACGTCCAACGTGCTCGCGGTGGGCGGCACCGTCGACCCGCTCAAGCCGGAGGGCCAGGCGGCGCTCTCGCAGGGGTTGCAGATCGCCACAGCGATGCTCGACTCGCTCGGGTTCTGCATCTTCGTCGCGTTCGCGGTGCTCGACATGCCTGAGGCGTTCGAGGCGATCCACGAGATGGCCGCGGCTCACACGGGCGATGAGTGGGACGCCGACGCGCTCATGCAGCTCGGCAAGGAGACGCTCACCTACGAGCGGCTGTTCAACGAGCACGCCGGCTTCACCAACGCCGACGATCGGCTGCCGAAGTTCTTCCTCGAGGAGCCGCTTGCGCCGCACGACGCGGTGTTCACGGTGACCGACGAGGAGCTCGACAGCGTGCACAGCTTCGTTCCCGAGGTAGCGGCACAGCTCGGCATCAAGTAAGCGTACGTATGGATGCGTTCCGCAGCGCCGCCAGCATGCGGCGCTGCGGGCGCGTCTGGACCGGCCGGAGGTGGCTATGCAGGTCGATGTGGTGCTCTTCGCGCACTTCTCGGGATTCCAGCCCGACGGCAAAGGCGGGCGGCATGCGCGTACCTTCGAGTTGGCCGAGGGAACGACGATCGCAGATGTGATCGCGATGATCGGGCTGCCAGACGAGCCGCGGGTCATCTTCGTGAACAGCAGGCACGCACCCGAGGAGCGGGAGCTCCGCCAGGGCGACAGGCTCGCGATATTCCCACCCGTGGCAGGAGGCTGACATGATCGCGCCCGACACGCTCGACTTGCACCCGCACCGCCCGGACGAGGTCTCCGTACCGGTCCCGGACACCGCACTCGACCCCGAGCTGCGCGCACGGCTGCGCGGCTGCACCGTGGCGATCATCGGTTGCGGCGGTCTCGGCAGCAACGTCGCCGAGATGCTCGTGCGCTCTGGCGTAGGGCGCCTCACACTCGTGGACTTCGATGTCGTGGATGAGCGCAACCTCAACCGGCAGTTCTTCTTCCGCGACCAGATCGGCATGCCCAAAGTGATCGCGCTCGCCGAGAACCTCCAGCGCATCCGTTCGGATGTGCGCCTCGATCTGCTGCAGGACCGTGTGACGCCTGAGAACCTGCTCGGCGTGGTGCGCGGCGCATGCGCGATCGTCGAGGCCGTGGACGACGCGGGTGCCAAGGCGATGATCGTCAACACGTGTCTCGCCGAAGTGCCGAGCGTGCCGCTGGTCACCGCCTCGGGGCTTGCCGGCTACGGCTCCACCAACGCCATCGTCACCGAACGCATGGCCGAGAACCTGTACGTGGTGGGCGACCTCACCAGCGACGTCCGCGACGGCCACCCGCTGTTCGCCTCGCGCGTGATGGCCGCGGCCGCTGCGCAGGCGCACGCGGTGGTGCGCGTGCTGCTCGGCTACCCGGAGCCGTGAGGCGACGCGCTCACGCACGCAGGGCCGCTCGTGCTACCGTGCGGGCATGATCACCACACACCGATACGTCGCGACCTGCCCCAAGGGCGTCGAACACCTGCTCGCGCTCGAGCTCGGCGCGCTCGGCGCAGCCGATGTGCGCGAGACGCGCGCGGCGGTCACCTTCTCCGGGCCGCTCGAGACCGGCTACTGCGCCTGCCTGTGGTCACGGCTCGCGAGCCGCGTGCTGCTGACGCTTGGCGAGTTCCCGGCGGCCACCGCCGAGGAGCTCTACGCGGGCATGGCGGCCATCCCATGGGAGGAGCACATCTCCGCCGGGGGGACGCTCGCGATCGACGTCGTGGGCACAAGCGCGGGCCTGACGCACACGAAGTTCACCGCCCAGAAGGCGAAGGACGCCGTGGTGGACCGCATCCGGGAACGTACCGGCACACGGCCATCGGTGGACTTCGAGCGTCCCGATGCGCGCCTCAACATCCGACTCCACAAGGAGCGCGCCACGGTCTCGCTCGATCTCTCGGGCGAACCGCTGCATCAGCGCGGGTACCGGACGCCGGGTGAGCAGGCGGAGGCGCCGCTCAAGGAGAATCTCGCCGCCGCGGTGCTCGCGCGCGCTCTCTGGCCGGAGATCGCCGCTGGCGGGGGCGCGCTCGTGGACCCGATGTGCGGGTCGGGCACGCTCTTGATCGAGGGCGCCATGATGGCCGCCGACCAGGCCCCCGGGCTGCTGCGCGAGTACTGGGGCTTCGCGGGTTGGCTCGGCCACGATGAGGACGTGTGGCACGGGCTGCTGGACGAGGCCGATGAGCGTGCCGAGGCGGGTCGTGAGCGGTTGCCGGTGATCGCCGGGAGCGATCGTGACGCCGCCGCCATCGGGATCGCCCGCACGTGCGCGAAGCGCGCGGGCTTCGGCAGCGCTATCGCGCTAGCGGTGGGCGAGCTGAACGCGCTGACCGCTCCGGAGGGCGCCGCGCCGGGGCTTGTGGCCACCAACCCGCCCTACGGCGTCCGGCTCGGCGAGAGCGAGGCGCTGGCGCCGCTCTACGCGGAGCTCGGTGGGCGGTTGCTTGCGGAGTTCGGCGGCTGGCAGGCGGCGGTGCTCACCAACGACGAGACGCTCGCCCGGGCCACCGGTCTGCGCAGCCACGCCGCGCACACGCTCTACAACGGCGCCATCGAGACGAAGCTCTACCGCTTCGAGGTGAGCGCCGGTCAGGTGCGTGCTGAGGTCCGGCAGGCCCCCGCCGCGCGCTCGCAGGGCGCCGAGATGTTCGCCAACCGCCTCCGCAAGAACGCGCGTCACCTCTGCAAGTGGGCGCGGCGCGAGGGGGTCACCTGCTATCGCGTCTACGACGCCGATCTGCCCGAGTACGCTGTCGCCGTCGACCTCTACCAGGGCGCCGGCCCCGACGAGGGGCGCCGCTTCGCGCACGTGGCCGAGTACGCCCCGCCGCCGAGCGTGGACCCGGAGCTCGCGCAGGCACGCCTCACCGAGGCCGTGGAGTCCGTGGCCGACGTGCTCGAAGTCGCGCCCGCCGATGTGGCGCTCAAGGTGCGCAAGCGGCAGCGGGGGAGCGCGCAGTACGAGCGACAGGCTGAGCGTGGTGAGTGGGTAGAGGTTGCCGAGAGCGGTCTGCGCTTCCTGGTGAACCTGCACGACTACCTCGACACCGGGCTCTTCCTCGATCACCGGCCGGTGCGCGCGATCGTGCGTGATCTGGCGGCCGGGCAGCGCGTGTGCAACCTGTTCGCGTACACGGGGGCGGCGAGCGTGTACGCGCTGGCTGGCAACGCGAAGTACGTGGCCACCGTGGACCTCTCGACCACGTATCTTGACTGGGCCAGGCGCAACACCGCGCTCAACGGATACGCCGACGGCCCCACGAACCGATTCTTCCGCTCCGACGTGCTGCGCTGGCTTGCCGACGAGCGCCGCCGCATCGAGGAAGGCCGTGCCCGGCGCTACGGACTCGTGTTCTGCGATCCGCCGACGTTCTCCTCGAGCAAGTCGATGGGGGAGCGCACGTTCGACGTGCAGCGCGACCACGTGGCGCTCATCACCGATGCCGCCGCGCTGCTCGAGCCCGACGGCGTGCTCGTCTTCTCCACCAACCTGCGCACGTTCAAGCTCGATGAGGCCGCGCTCGGCGACCTCGTGATCGAGGACGTCACGGCTGCCACGATCCCGCCCGACTTCGCGCGCACCCCGCGGATCCACCACTGCTTCCTGGTGCGGCGGGGGTAGAGCGGGCACGGCACCACTCCCGCCGCGTGACGCGTGGGTCCGCCTGTCCTTGACGGGTCGCTCCGTGCGGCTCTATGATCACAGATGGTTGTAAACCGTCTGAAACGGAGCGCGTCATGGCCCGCACGGCAGTCACCATCGGTTTCTCGGCGCCGCCCGAGCTCGCCCGCGAGGTGGAGCGATTGGCGGCAGCGGAAGGCAAGTCGAAGAGCGAGCTCTTCCGCGACATGGTGCAGGCGTACAAACGGGAGCGCGAACTCATGGTGTTCGAGGATCTCGCGGTGTACGGGCGTGAACGGGCCCGTCTGCGCGGGGTGCGCACCGAGGAGGATGTGGAGCGCCTGATCCACGAGGCGCGCGGTGTGTAGGGTCGTCCTCGACACGAACGTGTACATCTCGGCATACGGATTCGGTGGCAAGCCGACCGAGGTGCTGCGCGCGGCGATCACCGGTGAGTACACGCTGCTGACCTCGCCGGCGATCCTGACCGAGCTCGCCGACAAGCTCTACACGGTCCTCGGCTTCGACGACGAGCACGTGCGGGCCGTCATCATGCAGCTATCGCGTATCGCTGAGGTCGTGCGGGCGGAGGCGCGCCTCACCGTCGTGTCCGATGACCCGGACAACCGCATCCTGGAGTGCGCCACCGAGGGCGCGGCGGATGTCATCGTCTCAGGCGACCATCACCTGCTCGATATCGGCGCATACCACGGTATTCGGATCCTCCGGCCCGCAGCGTTCCTGGCAGAGCGGGCGCACCGAGGCTAGAACATCGGCGTGGTCTGCTCCAGGAGACCCGAGCCGATGACCTGGCGGAACACGTCCACCGGGATCGTGGTGTCCCAGTTGCCGGTGAGCTTGGCCACGAGGTAGATCGCGAACCACACTCCCACCACCAGCAGCGGCCACACCCACGGCGCGATGCGCACCCGCCCGAAGGCCCGGGCCTCGAGCGCCCCCTCGACAGGGCACACCTTCACGCAGTCCATGCAGCCATCGCACTCGGCGGCGTGCACCGTTGCGGCGTGCTGCACGTCCACGAACGCGTGGCAGGCACGCGTGCACTTCCCGCAGTCGATGCAGGTCTCCTCGTCGCGCTTCACCGCGCAGGGCGAGGCCAACCCCACCGCCGAGTAGAGCGCGCCGATCGGGCATGCGTACCGGCACCACACCGGGCCGAGGAGCATCGACAGCACGAACGCGAAGAGGATCACGATCAGGAAGATGGGCTGACCGAACCCTTCGATGATCTTGATGTCGGCGACCCACATGTACGGCAGCTCGCGGAAGCCGACCGCCTCGGGGACCGAGACCATCCCGACGAATGCGAAGAAACCGAACCCGAGCACGTACCGGAAGCCGCGACCCGCGATGTCGAGCCACCTCGGCAGGCGGATGTTCCTACCGCCGAGCAGGCGGCGGCCGATGGCGGCGGCGCCCTCCCAGAGCGTGCCCACGGGGCAGATCCAGCCGCAGAAGCCGCGCTTGAAGAGGAGTGAGGTAGCGAGTGCGGCGATGATGATCACCAGCCCGGCCGGGAGCAGCGTGTCCCAGCCGCCACCCTTGAGCCACGCGAAGAAGCTCGTGAAGTGCCCGACCGGGAGGATGCCGGCGACGGCTTCCGGCCTCGGCACGAACGGCCCCTCTCCACGGGCCCATGCGGCGAACGCGAGCAGGCGTGAGGTGAGCCAGACGAAGAGGGCGAAGAACACGCTCTTCACGAGCCAGCGGGAGGTGAGGATGCGGTGCGCGCGGGTGCGGAGTTCTGACATCGGCGGCCTTCTCGTTGTGTGTGGACGGGGGTTGCGCCGCTGCCGGACGGCCGCACAGCGGCCGATTCTAGCAGAGTGTGCGCTGCGCGGGCACCCGCCAGCGCGACTCCGGCACTAGCGTGGCACGGATATGTTCGCGTACACTTTCGACGGGGCCAGAGGAGGCCCTTTGGATCTGCGGCGCGACACCCGCTTGTCTCGCGGGGGACGAGTCGCGCCGCAAATGTTTTGCCCTACGGGGCGAGAGGATGGGTTTGCATGGCACAGGGTACCGTCAAGTGGTTCAATCCGGACAAGGGCTACGGCTTCATCTCGCGTGAGGATGGCGACGACCTGTTCGTCCACTTCTCCGAGATCCAGGGCGAGGGCTTCAAGACCCTCGACGAGGGCCAGGCTGTCGAGTTCGACGTCACGGCCGGCCAGAACGGCAAGATGCAGGCGAGCAACGTTCGCAAGCTCTAGCCTTCGGCTCACATGACAACCACAGAGAGCGGCCCTCACGGGGGCCGCTCTTCTTGTGTCCAGACTGGACGGCCGCAGGGCGCGTACGTTCGGCGGTGCCGGATGCGCCGGTCAGTCGCGAAGGTCCCGTAGCGTCCTCGGTGTCTCGAAGCGCGTCGCGGACCCCTTCTCCTGCAGCAGGCGTTGCGAAGGGTAGATCGAGCGGCTGCCGGTCATCAGGTAGGCCACCACGCACACGATCATCACGTGTGGGAGCGTGTTGGAGCCGAGCAGCTCCACCGCCATTATCGAGAGCGCCAGCGGGGTGTTGGAGGCAGCGGCGAACATCGCGGCCATGCTCACCCCCGCGGTCAGCGCGAGCGGGAGCCCGAGCGGCCCGGCGATCGCGCTTCCCAGCGTGGCGCCGATGAAGAACAGCGGCGTCACCTCGCCGCCGAGGAAGCCAGCGCCGAGCGTGATCGCGGTGAACAGCACCTTCAGCCCGAACGCGTACCAGGGGCTCGCCTCGGTGAAAGCGCTCATGATCATCGGGCTGCCGAGACCGAGGTAGTCCGAGGTGCCCACGAGCTGCCACAGCGCCACCACCGCGAGACCGCCGAAGAACATGCGCGCCGCGAGGCTGCGGACGCGTTTCTCCAGCTGCGCGCGGATGCCATGCGTCAGCTCGATGAAGGCGATCGCCACGAGCGCGATGAGAACGCCCAGGAACGTCCACTTCACGGCGAGCACCGGATCGATCGCGAGCGCGTCCACCTCCGGGAAGAGCGAGTGGTGGATGCCGAGCGCGCGCACGGTGAAGTCACCAACCACCGAGGCCACGAGCGCCGGCACGAGGGAGGAGTACTCGACCCTGCCAACGTGCACCACTTCAAGCCCGAACACAGCGCCTGCGATCGGCGTGCCGAACACGGCGCCGAAACCCCCGGCGATGCCCGCCGCCAGCATCTGCGTGCGGGTGTGCGGCTGCACGTGCATCCGACGCGCGATCGTGTCGGCGAGCGCCGCGCCCATCTGCACCGCAGCGCCTTCGCGCCCGCCGCTTCCGCCGAAGAGGTGCGTGAGCACGGTGCCACCGAGGATCCACGGCGCGACGGCGAGCGGGATGCGTTCGCTCCCGTCGTGCACGGTGTCGATGACGAGGTTGTTGCCGCGGCGCACGTAGCCGCCCCACTTCTGCAACAGCAGCCCCATCGCGATGCCGGCGAGCGGAAGCGCGAACACGATCGCTTCGTGAGAGGTGCGGTACGTGGTGGCGAGATCGAGCAGCCACAGGAACAGCGCAGAGGCGGCCCCTATGGCGACACCGACGAGCGTGCCGAGGAAGACCCACTGGGCGAGACGGTGCGTGCGCTGAAGCATCGGGCTCCCGGTTGCATCGTGCGCCAGGTCTCACAGGGGAGCAGATGGCGCGGCGACATGTGCGTAGGGATCGTTGGTCGCGCGAATGCGACGGTTCTGGCGGACCCCACCGCCCATCTGTTGGAAGCCAGGGTAGCGCACGCCGCGCCCCCGCTCAATCGCGGGGACGTCGGCGGTGCCTCGGTGCTGGCGACCCTACTGGTGGCGGGCGGCGTTGGCGAGGATCGCGTCGTGCCACCATTGCGCCATGCCCTCACGCATCTTCTCGTACGTGGCCGTGAAGCGCGGGTCGGCGATGTACATCTCGGCGAGGCCCACGTGCATCTCGTGCGAGCACGGGTAGAACCACGTGTCGATCTGCAGCCGGGCCTGCTCGGCTACATCCATAGCGCGCGGATCATCGGGAGGCACGCCCTCGTCCATGAGCCGCGCCGCGTCCGTGCCGATCTGCTCGCTCTCGGTCTTGAAGCGCTCCCAGTCGGACTTGGTGTAGCGCGCGGTGCGCCGCGCGGACTCCTTGTAGGCGTCGGTCTTGCCCCAGCGCGCCTTCACCTCGTCTGCGTACTCGGCGGGGTCGAAGTCGCCGAAGACCTCGAACATCTCTTCCTGCGTCATCCTCACACCAGTCCTCTCGGCGTTGATGGCCCGCTCTACCGAGGTGATGAGCGCCCTCGTGCGTGCGGCTTTCTGTGTGAGCAGCTCGTGCTGGAGTTCGAGTGCAGCGCGCCGGTCGAACGCACCTCCCGAAAGCAATGCGGCGATGTCGTCGAGCGGGATCTCGAGCTCGCGGAAGAGCAGGATCTCCTGCAGGCGGTCGAGGTCACTTCGGCTGTAGAGCCGGTACCCCGCATCGCTTCTTGCCGAGGGTACGAGCAGCCCGATCTGGTCGTAGTGATGCAACGCACGCACGCTCACGCCCGCGAGACGGGAGACCTCGCTGACGGTCAGCGCCCCACCGACGTGCAGCATAGACACTCACGTAACGTGAGGGTCAAGAGTCATCCGGTTATGCTGCGATGCCCTGCGAAGGTCTACGATTGCAGTGGTAGGCGATCGTCTTGGGAGGTCGAATGGCGAGACGAGGGTGGCGCACGAAGCGGGCCAAGAAGGCGCTGACGGCGGTGGTCTACGGCGTGTTGGGCAGAGGGTTGGTGGCCTCGGCACGGCTCGATGACCGCGTGCGCGACGAGGTGCGCTCCTGGCCGGACGGCACCGTAGTCACGCTGCGGATCGCCCCGTTCGGCCCGCAGGTGTCATGGCGAGCGGCGAGCGGCTCGCTCGAATACCTCGGTGGCGCTGAGGTCGCATCCGACCTCCTGGTGACGTTCAAGAGCGTGGATGATGCCATCCCGCTGCTCCTCGGCATGAAGCCTGTGCTTGGCTCGTTCGCCGAGCACCGCGCGACCGTGCGCGGCGACCTTGCCGTCGCGATGTCGCTCGTGCGCTGTCTGCACATCGTCGAGGGCTACCTGTTCCCCGACATCATGACGCGTCGGATCCTGCCGCATCCGGCGAAGCGGCGGGCGAGTCATCTCACGGCATACGTCTTCTTGATCTTCCGCACCGCTTCTTTGGAAGGAGCCGCATCGTGATCCCCGACTACTACGAGTTCTGCAACTCGGCGAAGATCGTCTCGGGCAGCCACGCCATCGAGCACATCGGCTACGAGCTGGCCGCCCTCGGCGCGAGCAGGCCGCTCGTGCTCACCAACAAGCAGCTGCTCGAGCTCAAGGTCGCGACCGTGGTGCTCGATGCGCTCAAAGACACCGAGGCCGAGGTGGTTGCCATCTACGATGACGTGCCGGTGGACAGCTCGGTGGCGGTGGTCAACGACGTGGCGCGCGTGTACCGCGAGAAGGGGGCCGACGCCATCGTGGCGGTTGGCGGCGGCTCGGTGCTTGACACAGCGAAGGGCGCCACGATCGTGCTCACGCACGGCGCCGAGGACCTCATGGACTACCGCGGCGCCGAGAGCCTGATGGGGCGGCGCGCGATCGCGTTCATCGCGATCCCCACAACGGCGGGCACTGGCAGCGAGGTCACCTCGGCGGCTGTCATCAAGGACACCGAGCGCCACGTGAAGATGGGCTTCACCTCGCTCTCGCTGCTGCCCGACGTGGCGATCCTCGACCCGCGGATGACGAGGGGCCTGCCGCTTCGGCTCACGGCGTCCACGGCGATGGACGCGCTCACGCACGCGGTGGAGTCCTTCAGCTGCGTGCAGGCCAACCCGCTTTCGGACTGTTACGCGCGCGCTGCGATCGACCTGATCCGTGAGCACCTGCCGAAGGTGATGGCCGAGCCACGTGACGAGCAGGCGCGCCTGGCGCTGGCCAACGCGGCCATGCTCGCGGGCGCGGCGTTCAGCAACGCCATGGTGGGTATCGTGCACGCGATGGGACATGCCACCGGCGGTGTAGCGGGTGTTCCGCATGGCGACGCGATGGCGATCCTGCTGCCGCACGGCATGGCCTTCAACCTTGAGGTGGCGGGCGACCGCTACGGTGAGCTGCTGCTCGGTCTCGCGGGCGCCGAGGTCTACGCATCCACGCCGCGCGAGGAGCGTCCGGCGGCAGCCATCGAGGCGGTGCGCGCGATGATGCGCACGCTGCACGAGCAGGCGGGCCTCCCGCTGACGCTCGGTGAGGCTGGCGTGCTGCCGGAGCAGGTTCCGGACATCGCGCGGGCGGCGCTCAACGACGGTGCGATGTCGATGAATCCGCGGCAGCCCACGCTCGATGAGCTCACCGAGCTGCTGAAGGGCGCGCTGTGAGCGCCGCCCCGGGGGTCGCGTCAGGCACCTACGGGTGGATGGGGCGCGTGCTGCGGATCGATCTCACCACGCGCGAGGTGGCAGACCATCCGTGGAGTGCGGACGATCGCCGCACGTGGGTGGGCGGCAAGGTGATGGCCGCCCGCATCCTCGGCGAGATGGTGCCCGAGGCTGTGGACCCGCTCGGCCGGGACAACGTGGTGGTGATCGCCACGGGGCCGCTCACGGGCACCGGGGCGCCGTCGAGTGCGCGTTTCGACGTCTCGGCGATCTCGCCGATGACCGGGCTCCTCGCATCGTCCAACTCCGGCGGGCCGTTCGGTACGTACCTCAAACGAGCCGGGTACGATGCCCTCGTGCTCACCGGGGCGTCCGACAGGCCGGTGTGGCTCGAGGTGAACGAGGACGGCGTCATCTTCCACGAGGCCGGTGATGTGTGGGGCGCGCGCACCTCGGAGGCGCAAGCCGCCATGACCGAGACAGTGGGCCGCCGGTGCGGCACGCTCGCCATCGGTCCGGCCGGCGAGCATCTCGTCCGCTACGCGTGCGTGATCTCCGGCGAACGCGCGGCCGGGCGCGCGGGCATGGGCGCGGTACTCGGCAGCAAGAGCGTGAAGGGTATCGCGGCGTGGGGCGATCGGAAGGTGGCCGTGGCCGAGCCAGAGGCGTACCGGAAGCTCCTCAAGCGCTGGACCGCCTCACTGAAGCAACACCCCATCGCGGGTGGGTCGCTCCCGGAGCTCGGTACCGCGGGCTTCCTCGCGCCGATGCAGGAGCTCGGGATCGTGGCCACGCGCAACTTCAGCGCCGGCCGGTACGAGCACTCGGGTGCGATTGACGGACGAGCGCTTGCCGCCTCGCGCCTGGTCTCGAACGCCGGCTGCCTCGCCTGCCCGATCCGCTGCGCGCGCGTGGTGGAGGTGGGCGGCCGTGAGGTGAAGGGGCCCGAGCTCGAGACGCTGGTGCTCCTCGGCGCCAACATCGAGAATCCAGACCTCGACCGCATCATCGAGTGGAACGTGCTCCTCGATGAGCTCGGCCTCGACACGATGTCCACCGGTGTGACGCTCTCGTATGCGATGGAGGCGGCCGAGAAGGGGTTGTGGGACAACGGTCTGCGCTTCGGGGAGACGGGGGGCCTCGCTGCGCTCTTCGAGGACATCGCGTACCGGCGTGGGCTGGGCGGCGAGCTCGCCGAGGGGTCGCGCGAGCTCTCGCGCCGTTACGGCGGCGAAGGGTTCGCGATGAACGTGAAGGGCCTCGAGCTCGCCGCTTACGAGCCGCGAGGGGCGGTGGGTCAGGGCCTCGGCTACGCGGTCAGCAACCGCGGGGGATGCCATCTGAACGCGGGGTATGCCGTGGCGCTCGAGGGGCTCGCGCTCCGCATGGACGGCCGTTCACCGCTCGGCAAGGCGGCGCTCACCGCGTTCTTCCAGGACCTGATGGAGGTCGTGTCGGCCACCGGGTGCTGCCTGTTCACCACGCTTGGCATCCTGCCCGGATCGCTCGTTGAGCATCCGGAGCGGGGGCTCGGCGCGATCGCGGCGCGTGTGTTCTCGTACGCGGGCGGTGTGATGCGGCTGCTCCGGGTGCTGCCGCGCGGGCTTCTCGGCATCCCGATGCCGCTCGTGCCGCATATCCGCGCGCTCGAACTCGTGACCGGCGAGCGGTACCGCTTCGGCGGCTTCTGGAGCGTGGGCGAGCGCGGCTACAACCTCGAGCGCATGCTCGGCTTGCGGTTCGGGAACGGCGGTGCGCTTGGCGACACTCTGCCGAAGCGTCTGCTCGAGGAGCCGCAGGACATGGGGGATCCCGGCAGTGTGGTGCCGCTTGCGCGCCTGAAGGCCGACTACTACCGCCAGCGCGGTTGGACCGCAGAGGGCGTGCCGGAGCGGAAGCTGCTGACGCGGCTAGGCGTGCCTGAGCGGTGACGCCGGGATGGCTGGGTGCGCCTGAGCGGTGATGCCGGGTGCCGTCGGGCGCGCGTCAATGATCACGCCGACGCCGTGTCGCCGCTCCCGGTGGAGTATGCTGTCCGGCATGACTGCAACCATCGCACTCGCGCTCTCCACATCCGTGCTCTTCGGCGTCGGCGACTTCCTCGGCGGCGTTGCCACGCGCCGTGACTCGGCGTTCGCCGTGACCGGCACCTCGCATATGCTGTCGATCGTCCTGCTCGTGATCGCTGTGCTCGTGCTGCCCGATGCGAGCCCCACGGCGGCCGATCTTGGGTTCGGGGCGCTCTCGGGCCTTCTCGGCGTGGTGGGCGTGCTCTCGCTGTACGCCGCGCTCGCGGTGGGCCGCATGAGCATCGTGGCGCCGGTCTCGGCCGCGCTCTCAGCCGCGCTGCCGGCGCTGTACGACTTCGCGCGCGGGACGACGCTCTCCACGCTCACGATCACGGGGATCGGACTGGCGCTGGTGGCCATCGTGATCGTCAGCATCGCTCCCGAGGACCAGTTCCACGAGCCGAAGCACGAATACCGCCCGCGCAAGGCGCTCGCGCTCGCCGTGCTCTCGGGCATCGGGTTCTCCGGTGGGTTCATCGCGCTTTCGTTCACGTCGGCGGACAGCGGGCTCACTCCGATCGTCGCTGCGCGGGTGGTGTCGATCATCGTCTCGGTGGTCCTCGCACTGCGGTTTGGCGGTGGGTTCCCGGTCGACCGCACCGCGCTCGCGCCCACCATCGGCGCGGGGCTCACCGACGCGATCGCCAACGTCACCATCCTCACGGCCATCCGGCTCGGCCCGCTCGCGATCGCCACCGTGCTGGGCTCGCTCTTCCCGGTGGTCGTGGTCGCCCTTGCGCGCGTCTTCCTCAAGGAGCGGTTGCACGTCTGGCAGAAGTTCGGCGTCGCCGCAGCGGTGGCAGCGGTGCTGCTCTCGGCGATGCCCTAGCGCATCGGGCGGCGCGAAACGGCTGCGTTCGGGTACGCTTACCAGCAGGACCTGCAGCCGCGGAGCCCCGAGGAGGAGCGCATGATCGGACTCGATATCCCGGGCTACGGCTCGCTCGCACTCACACACCTCGTCCTCGACCTCAACGGCACGATCGCCGCCGGTGGCGAGCTCATCGAGGGCGTGGCCGAGGGCCTGCGCGCGCTTGCGGGCTCGCTCACCCCCGTCATCGTCACAGCCGACACCCGTGGCACCGCGGCATCGCTCGCCGAGCATCTCGGCGTTGAGCTGCACGTGGTGGCGGGGGAGTGGGAGGCCGGCGACAAGCTCGCATTCATCCAGGAGCTCGGCTCTGATGCGGTTGCGGCCATCGGCAACGGCTCCAATGACGCGCTGATGCTGAAGGCATCGGCGGTCGGTGTGTGCGTGATCGGTCCGGAGGGCGCCTCGAAGGCGGCGCTCGAGGCGGCAGACGTGGTGGTCACGAGCGTGGTCGACGCGATCGCGCTCTTTGCCGAACCCGCGAGGCTGCTCGCAACGCTGCGGACGGGCCTCCGATGACCAGCGCACCGGTGATCGTGGTGGTCGGCGGCGCCAACCTCGACATCGCCGGCATCCCCGAGGGCGGCTACATCCCACGCGACTCCAACGTCGGCCATGTGCGTACGAGCCCGGGCGGCGTGGGGCGCAACATCGCCGAGAACCTCGCGCGGGTAGGCGCGGATGTGCGCCTGGTGACCGCCTTCGGTGATGACGCCGACTCGGCGCAGCTGCGCGCGGCCTGCGAGACGCTCGGCATGGACTGCAGCTACAGCGTGCACGCGGAGGGCACGCCTTGCTCGCGGTATCTTGCGGTCCTGGATGCCGAGGGGGATCTGGCCGCCGCCGTCAACGACATGCGCGCTCTCGCCGCGCTGACACCCGAGCGACTCGACCCGGCGGCCTTCGCCGGTGCGTCGGCCGTCGTGCTCGATACGAACCTCTCTCCCGCAACGATCGCCCGGGCGGCGGAGCTTGCGGGCGATGCGCCGCTCGTGCTCGACCCGGTCTCCGTGGTGAAGGCCGAGCATGCCCGCACCATCCTCGGCCGCCTGACCGCGCTCAAGGCGAACCTCATGGAGGCCGAGGCGCTTTCCGGTGCGGCAGGCGCCGCGGCCGCCGCGACCAAGCTGCTTCAGATGGGTGTGCGGCAGGTGTTCGTGACGATGGGTCCGGCGGGCGTCTGGTGCGCCTCCGAGGCCGGCTCCTTCATCATCCCGTCGCGATCGCGCATAGTCCGCAACGCGTCCGGAGCGGGAGACGCGTTCACCGCTGGCGTGGCCTGGGGTATGGCGTGCGGGCTTGACCTGCGGGACACTGCAGAGATGGCGGCAACGCTCTCGGCGATCGCGCTCGAGAGCGAGAACACGGTCAACGAGCGGCTGAGCGCCGAGGTGCTCGCCGAACGGATGGAGGTGCCACAGCGATGAGGCCTCACCTGCGCATTTCCGAGGAAGTCCGGCAGGCGCTCGACGCCGGAAAGCCGGTCGTCGCGCTCGAGTCCACGATAATCTCGCACGGGTTCCCGTACCCGGCCAACGTCGAGTCGGCCCGCGAGTGCGAGCGCATCGCCCGCGAAGAAGGTGCGGTCCCCGCTACGATCGCGGTGATCGGCGGGCAGCTTGCGGTGGGCCTGAGCGACGATGAGATCGAGCGGCTCGGCTCCAATCGCGACACGCCCAAGGCCAGCCGCCGCGACCTGCCTATGCTCATCGCTTCGGGCTCCGACGGCGCCACCACGGTGGCCGGCACGATGGCCGTTGCCGCGATGGCCGGGATCGGCGTGTTCGCCACCGGCGGCATCGGCGGCGTGCACCGCGGGGCCGAGCGGTCGATGGACATCTCGGCCGACCTTGAGGAGCTCGCACGCACGAGCGTGGCGGTCGTCTCGGCCGGCGCGAAGTCGGTGCTCGACATCGGCCTCACCCTCGAATACCTGGAGACCCGTGGTGTGCCGGTGCTCGGCTACCGGACGGACGCGCTCCCCGCGTTCTACACGCGTGACAGCGGCTTTGATGTGGACGCGCGCTTCGACACGCCGGACGAGATCGCGGCCGTGCTCCAGGCGAAGTGGGCCACCGGCCTGCATGGCGGCGTGCTGATCACCAACCCTATCCCTGCCGAGCACGCGCTCGACGCCGACGAGATCGAGGCCATCATCACGCAAGCGCTTGCCGAGGCGCGGGAGACCGGCGTGCGCGGCAAGGCCATCACCCCTTACCTCCTCGCGCGCATCCATGAGCTCACCGGTGGCGCCAGCGAGGCGGCCAACAAGGCGCTTGTGTGGTCGAATGTCCGCGTGGCCGCGCAGATCGCCGCGGCGCTTGCGGTCCGGTCCGGCACGAGCCGGATCGCGGGGAGGTAGCACATGGGTGACGCACCGAACGGACATCGTGCATTCGATGACTCGCTGCTCGAGATGGTGGCCGGCACGGAGGCCGACTTCCTCTCGCTCAAGCAGGGGCGCTACGGCAACGTGGAGGGTGCGGTGCGGATCTTCCTCGAGATCCTGCGCGGCTTCGAGTTCATGCAGATCGACCGGCCGTGCGTCACGGTGTTCGGTTCGGCGCGTTTCCGGGAAGGCCACCGCTACTACGAGCAGGCGCGCGAGATGGGACGCACGCTTGCCGAGGCCGGCTTCGCGGTGATGACCGGTGGCGGACCGGGCATCATGGAGGCCGCCAACCGCGGCTGCAAGGAGGCTGGCGGATACTCCCTCGGCGCGAACATCACCCTGCCGCACGAGCAGATGCCGAACCCCTACATCGACAAGTTCATGGAGTTCGAGCACTTCTTCGTGCGCAAGGTGATCATGGTCAAGTACTCGTGCGCGTTCGTGGTGTGCCCGGGCGGCTTTGGCACGCTCGACGAGATCTTCGAGACCCTTGTGCTCATGCAGACTGACAAGATCGATGACTTCCCGGTGGTAGCACTCGGCAACGGCTTCTGGGGGCCGATGCTCGACTTCTTCCAGAAGAGCCTGGTGGCCGAGGGGACGATCTCACCTGCCGATGTGGACTTGCTACGATTGGCCGACACGGTCGACGAGGCGATGGTGCACGTGAAGTCCAGCCGCTTCTGCGGCTCATAAGCTGAGGCTGCACGCTTCCTCGCGATGGGCGTCCAGCCACCGTCCCGCCACCACCAGAGCGGTCGCCGCACCGCCCATGAGCACCGCGCTCAGCAGGAACGGCGCGCTGTGTGACACGGTGTCCCACAGGACACCCGCGAGCGCGCTTGACGGCAGCGCCGCGAGGCCGAGGACGAACGTGTACGCGCCGAGCACGGTACCTCGCCGCTCGGGCCCGGCCAGGTCGCAGACGTACGCCCGGGTCATGCCCTCGGTCGCCGCGTACGGGATGCCGTAGAGCGCGAAGAGCAGCCATGGCGAGGCTGCGGACTGTGCGAGCGCGAAGCCCAGGTACACCAGTGCGTAGCCGGCGAAGCCGAAGATCAGCAGCCGCCTGCGCCCTACGCGGTCCGAGCGCGCGCCGAGCGGTCCGGACAGGAGCGCTCCCACGATGTTGAACACCACGTACATGAGCGGGATCACCGCCGGCGTGACGCCGAGGTCCTGCGCGCGCAGGATGAGCATCGCGTCAGAGGAGTTCGCGAGCGCGAACACGCCCGAGATCGCGGTGAACACCACGAGCGGCCGCGAGAAACCCTTGAACGAGGGCGCGGCCGCCCCGCTCGGCTTGCGGCTGCCCGTATCGCGCACCGCGAACAGCACCACGAGGATCGCGAGCGTTCCCGGGATGGCGGAGATGAGGAAGACGGTCCGGTACGCGTCCGGCGACAGCGTGAGGACCGCCCACGCCACGAAGGGCCCGATCGCCGCGCCGAGCGTGTCGAGGGCCCGGTGAACGCCAAAGGCGCGGCCCCGCTCGCCAGGCTCCGCACTCTCGGCGATGAGCGCATCTCGGGGCGCCGTGCGCACGCCCTTGCCCAGGCGGTCGGAGAGGCGCAGTGCAAGTACCGCGGGCCACGTCGCCGAGAGTGCGAGGAACGGCTTGGCGAGGTTGGACAACGAGTAGCCGAGGGCGATGAGCGGCTTGCGACGTCCAACGCGGTCGGAGAGCCAGCCCGAGCCCACCTTCATGAACGCCGCGGTGGCCTCGGCGAGCGACTCGATGAGTCCGATTGCGGCAACAGGCGCCCCGAGCACGTTGGCCAGGAAGAGCGGCAGCACGGGGTAGACCATCTCGGACGAGGCGTCGGTGAGCAGGCTCACCAACCCCATCATCCGGATGTTGCGGGGTACCCGGCCCCGTGGACCGGACGGTTCGGAGCCGGGTGTCATGCCCTCAACGCCGCTTCAGGTCGCGCGACACCGCCATGGCGGCCCGGGCGCCTTCGCCTGCCGCGATGATGATCTGCTTGCCGGGGGTGTCGGTCACATCGCCAGCGGCGTAGATCATCGGCGCGCTGGTGGCGCCGCGGTTGTCGATCACGATCTCGCCCTTCGCGTTCATCTCCACGAGGCCTGCGGTGTACTCGGAAACGGCGATCGAGCCGCTCTCGATGAACACACCGGAGACCGCGAGCTCCTCCTCGATGCCTTCCTTGGGGTTCTTCAGCTTGAGCCCGGTCACCCGGGTGTCGCCCACGATCTCGGTGACCTTGAAACCGGTCTTCACCGTGATGCCGGGGTGCGCCTCCACGCGCTCCAGCATCGCCTCGGGCACCTTGAGCGGGAGGAGCGTCACGAGCGTCACCCGCGCACCAAGGGTGGCGAGTTCGAGGGCGGCGTCGGCCGCCGACTCGCCCGGGCCCACCACGGCCACGTCGGCATCCTTGAAGAACGCGGCGTCGC
The DNA here is from genome assembly GCA_022839745.1 of Actinomycetes bacterium. Taxonomy (GTDB): domain Bacteria; phylum Actinomycetota; class Coriobacteriia; order Anaerosomatales; family Anaerosomataceae; genus Anaerosoma. The sequence continues at coordinate 121,189 of JALHJB010000004.1, read as the reverse complement.
AGGTGGCGCAGTACGACACGCCCCGGCCCACGAACTCCTGCTCTCCGGGCACGGCGAGGCGGTTGGGTGCCTTGCCGGTGGCGATGATGATCGCGCGGGTTGCAAGCGTGGAGCCCTCACGCGTGTAGACCTCGTAGCCGTCGTCGGCAGGGACGATCGCGTTCACGAGCTGCCCCTCGAAGCACTCCACGCCGAACTGCGACACATGGTCGCGGAAGCTCGCCACGAGCTCCTTGCCGGTCACGAGCCGCCAGCCGGGGTAGTTCTCTATCTCGCCGGCCCAGAGCGTCTGTCCGCCCACCTCGCCGCCGATGATGGCGGTCTTGAGCCCCTGGCGCGAGGTGTACATGCCCGCGGTCAGGCCGGCCGGGCCCGCGCCGATGATGACGACGTCGTAGCGGCCCTCAGTGGCGGTCTCTCCCATGCGTCGCTCCCTTCGTGCGGCGCCTCGGCGAGGCGCGGATGTCTGTCACAATGACGGCAGCCATCGCGAAAGGTCATGCCATGACACGCGCCCGCGTTGCCGTCATCAGGTGCGCTACCTACGATACCCCCGCTGTCGAGGATGGTGTAACACGCGGCCTTGCGCTACTTGGCGGGGCGGAGACGTTCGTGCGTCCGGGTGAGCACATCGTGCTCAAGCCCAACCTGCTCGTGGCGAGCGCGCCCGAGAAGGCCGTGACCACGCATCCGGCCGTGTTCTCGGCGGTCGCGCGCGCTCTTGCGGCGGCGGGCGCCGAGCTCAGCTGGGGCGACTCGCCCGGGGTGGGGAGCGGGCTGGGGGCCGGAAAGCGCGCCGGTATCGCCGAGGCGGCGGCCTCGCTCGGCATCCCGGTGGCCGACTTCGAACATGGCCGTGTGGTGCCGTTCCCGAGCGGCAACCTCATAAAGCAGTTCACTATCGCCGAGGGTGTGGCCGCCGCAGACGGGCTGGTGTCGCTCCCCAAGCTCAAGACGCACGCGCTCACCCGGATGACCGCGGCGATCAAGAACCAGTTCGGGTGCGTGCCGGGCTTCCTCAAGGGCGAGTTCCACACCAAGATGCCCAACGTGGAGCTCTTCAGCCAGATGCTCGTGGACCTCAACCTGCTGCTGAGGCCGCGTCTGTACGTGATGGACGCGATCGTGGGGATGGAAGGCAACGGCCCGCGCAACGGCGACCCGCGCGAGGTGGGCGTGCTGCTCTTGTCGAGCGACCCGGTGGCGATCGACGCCGTGGGCTGTCGGATCATGGCGCTCGACCCCGCGCTCGTGGAGACGATCACGCATGGCGAGCGCTGGGGGCTCGGCTCGGCACGCGATATCGAGCTCGTGGGCGACGAGCTGCCCGTGATCGACGACTACCGCGTGAACCGCACGCCGATCTCCACCACGCGCGGGCTCGGCTCGGCGCTCGGAAAGCGGCTGCTCGCGCCGCAGCCGTACATCATCGAGGAGCGCTGCACGCGCTGCGGTACCTGCGTGAAGGTGTGCCCGGTCGACCCCAAGGCGGTCGACTGGCAGGGGAGTGACCGCACCGCGGTTCCCGCGCACGACTACGGCCGCTGCATCCGCTGCTACTGCTGTCAGGAGATGTGTCCCGAGCGCGCCATCGAGGTCAAGACGCCGATGCTGGGACGGCTGATCAGGCGGTGAGCACCCTCACCACAGCCGGTACCAGCCCCTGCGCTCCTCGACCTCGGCGGGGATGCCGTAGAGACCCGAGAGCGCCTCGCCGGTGAGCAGCTCGGCCTTCGACCCGTCGCGGAACACGCGGCCGGCCTTCAGCATCACCACACGCTCGACCTCGGGTATGATGTCGCTCACGTGGTGCGTCACGATCACGAGCGCGCAGCGCTCGGCCAGCTGGTGGAGCAGCGCCAGGAAGTGGTAGGTGCCCGCGGGGTCGAGCCCGTAGGTCGGCTCGTCGAGCACCAGCAGCGCCGGGTCGTGCACGAGCGCCCGGCCGATCAGCGCCCGGCGCGCCTCGCCGGTCGAGAGCGTGTCCATCGTGCGATCGGCGAGCGCGGTGATGCCGAGGTGCTCCAGCAGCTCCTCGGCACGCGTCCTCATCGCGGCGGTGATCTCTCCCGAGCGGTACAGCCCCACCGAGCCGAAGTATCCCGAGAGCACCACGTCGCGCACCGTCACACGGACGCGGTAGTCGTCCTGCAGCGCGTCAGACACCACGCCGAAGACGCGCCGTGCCTCAAAGAGGTCCCATCGCGCCTGACCGCGCAGCAGCACGGGCGGTTCGTCGCGGACGAGCGGGCGGATGTCGCGTGTGAGCAGGCCGATGAGCGTGGACTTGCCCGCGCCGTTGGGACCGAGGACGGCCACATGCTCGCCCTCGCGGAACGCCAGCGAATCCACGTGCAGGATCGTGCGGCCTTCGCGGACGACCTCGGCATCACGAAGCTCTATGAGCGTGTCGTCTGCCACGCTTACGCGAGCCCGACTTCCCTGAAGGTCTTCTTCAGCGCGCTCAGGCTGCCCGATACGTTGAACTTCCACTTGCCGGTCGACGCCTTGATCGTGAGCACGTCCGGTGTGTTGGTGTTCTCGTCGGACATCCCCGTCCGGAACTTCGCGCCCTGGTACTGCGAGCGCTCGATAGCCCAGTTGCCGGGCGTCTCGGCAAGCGCCGCGTCGGGCGACATCTGCCAGTACGCGTCGTTGTAGCTCCCAGCTGATGCGATCTGGGCGCCCCACTGCCCGAAGAAGCCCTTGCCCTCGGCTTTCGCCTGGTCGCGTGCCGCATTGACCGCGGCTGTCGCCTTCTCCTTTGTGATCTCGGCGAACACCAGACGGCGCTCTGTGACGATCAGTGTGTACGCCTTCTGCTTGAGGCCCATGAAGCCGCCCACGAGCGTGAGCCCGCCGATGACGGCGAGGACCTGCTCGCCGGGGGCGGGGGAGGGGGCGACGGCCGTGGGTTGCGCAGCTGCGGGTGGCGCGGAAGGTGCTTGCGGCGCGGCCGCGGCCACAGGGGTCCCGCACGTGGTGCAGAACGCGTCACCCGCATGCAGCTGACCTCCGCACGAACCGCAGTACCCGACAACTCCGTTGCTCATGACGACCCCCTTCGTCGATCACCTCGTCAGCGCCCACCTCACCTCATGCGAGTGAGCACCTGAGCTCATCATACCGTGAGGCTTACGCGCACGTCGGCTGCCATGACGCACAAGGGGTCGCACCGCGAAAGGCTGGCCGCTTCGACTTCAGCATTCACATCGTTTAGAAGTTTCTGGAAGTTGATAGAATCCCCCCATATGCATGGCTGTTCACCTGCCCGTACGCTCACGTCGAGGAGGCATCGCATGGCCGAGCAACCGGTGGCCGACCAGCGCGGCGAGCCGATCGGACGTCTCTCCGGACTGCTCGAGGCGGTCGGCTTCCCGCACGTGATCGCGCGGGTGTATGCGGCGCTCACGCTCGCCGAAGGCGAAGGACTCTCGACAATGGAGCTGATCGACCAGCTTGGAGTCTCCAGGGCGTCCATCAGCAACGCGATGCGGTTCCTGGTGGGGGTCGAACTCGTGGAGCGGTACCGGGTCCCCGGCACGCGGGAGGCGCACTACCGGATGCTCAAGGGGCGGTGGGGTGACGTGCTCGCCCGCAAGATAGCGGCCACTGGGCACATCCGGCGCATCACCCGGACCGCGTTGCGTTCATCAACGAGGGCCGGATCGTGGCGCTCGATACGGCCGAGAACCTGAAGCTCAAGTACGGCACGCGCTCGGTGAAGGTGCGGCTGCGCGACGGCGACGGCGTCCGCGAGGAAGTCCTCCCCCTCGACGGCGACGGTTCCTCGGCCAAGCTCGCCAAGCTTGCCGCCAGCCCCGGCCTTCTGACGATCCACACCGAGGAGGCGACACTGGACCAGGTCTTCATCCAGCTCACGGGTAGGGGCTTGAGGGATGAGCTGCACCGTCTCGCGCGCCGCGATCGTGGGCGCGCTTCTGAAGAAGGAGCTTACGGCGTACTCGCGCGACCTGGTCTTCCTCGGGCTCACGCTTGTTGTGTTGGTGGCCGTGCCGTTCGTCTTCCATGCGCTTCCCGACTCCGTGGACGAGTCCATCACGCTTGCCGTCTACCCGTCGATAGACGAGATGATCGGTGAGGCCAAGGGCACGCTCATCGAGATGGGTGTCACCGAGGAGCAGCTCGCCGAACTCGACGGCCTGGATCTTGCCGCCGAAGAGGAAGGGCTCACAGTCGTCGAGCTCGAGAACGAGGAGCGGCTGCGGGGTGTGATCGAGGGCTCGCTCGAACTCTGGAAGACCGAGAGCGCCACGGCTGGGGATCGTCGATGACGGCGATTCGGCCATAACGGCCGCTGTACTGGATCATCGAGCCCATATGGCAGGTCTCCGTGATGGGACAAGGACTCTCCGCGGTGTGGGGGGAGCTCGCGGTGGCCTTGGCCATCACCGTCACGCTCGGCGCGGCGGCATGGTGGCTCGCCAGGCGCATGCAGGCCCAGATTGCCGGACAATAGCGCCCGATCAGCCGAGGATGCGCGGCGGCAGGAACGGGCCAATGCACATCCAGAGGTAGTAGATGAGCAGAAGGATGCACAGGCAGCCGGTGGGTATCGCAGCGAGGAGTATCCACCACCGGCTGCGTCCGGCGCCGAGCGGCGGCGGGGTCTGTGCGATGTCGCGCTCGCGCACTACGATGCGGTCGTCGTTGAGCCGCACTCCGCGCAGGCCGGTCATCCACATGCCCACGCTCGCCGAACGCGCACGCCTGAGCACGAGCCAGTAGAAGACGGCCCAGGCCACGAGGGCAGCGGCGAGCAGCCACTGGCCCGCGCTCATCGGAGCCGGTGCCGCCAGATCCGTGTATCCGAGCGCCTTCAGCCACCAGTACGCCACATGCTCGGCCATCTGGATCCACACCGGCAGCGGCGTGACCCCGGTCGGGCCTTCCGCCAGAGAGGAGAAGGTGAGCGCCGTCGGCACGAGCAGCATCGGGCCGAGCCCGATCACCACGTCGGTCGCCCAGGCGCTGTAGCGCCTGCCAAGCGAGGCCTGCGGCACGCAGGGCCCTTCCTCCGGTCGCACGCGCCGCTCCACGATCTCGGAGGCCACCGCCGCCGGGTCGCCGAATCCCTCGAGCACGGCGGCAACGTCGCCGCGCTCGGCTATCTCTTCCGTCAGGTGCGCGCGGATCTCCTCAACCGTGTCGGCGGCGTCATCGGGCGGCAGCCCACGCAGTCCCCGGCGCACCTCGGCAAGATACCGTTCAACGCTTGCGTGTCGCGTCCCGGTCATGGGCGCTTCTTCCCCCCGAGTTCGGTCATCGCCCCCGCGATGGTCTCCCACTCAAGCCACGCTCTGCCGAGGAACTCCTCACCAGCGGCGGTGATGCGGTAGTACTTGCGCGGACCAGCGGGCCCCTCGTCCGACCAGGAAGCGCTCACGAGCCCGTCCGCCTCGAGGCGCCGCAGCACCGGGTAGACCGTGCCCTCGCCGGCAACGAGCCCGCCGCGCTCCTTGAGCTCGCGCACGATGGCATATCCGTAGAGCGCGTCGTGCTCCACGAGTCGGAGGATCATCAGCTCCACGATCCCTTTGCGCAACTGGGTCGACCAGGAGGCGAACTCGTCGCCCGGTGCCGACTCCGCACGTCGTGCCATGCGCTTCCCGTCCCTCGGATACTGTGTAATGAACAGTACGCGCAGCGGTCACCGGGCGCAAGCGGGGCACAAGGCGTCGCCGGTGCGGTAGACTGGCTGTTCGGGTGCGCTCACCCGCGTACCGGGAGTGGAGGACCGATGCCGATCATCGATGCGCATACGCACGCGTTCCCGGACGAACTGGCGGCCGTGGCCGTCGGTCGCCTCGCGGAGCACGTGGGCGTGCGCTCGTACTACGACGGCACCGTGCGCGGGCTGTTGGAGGCGATGGAGCGTCACGGGATCGAGCGTTCGGTACTCGCGCCGGTGGCAACGCGCCCGTCGCAGGTGCGGTCCATCAACGAGTGGGTCACCGCGATCAATGACCCGCGCATCGTCCCGCTCGGCGCGATGCACCCCGACTTTCCCGAGCCCGCCGAGGAGATCGCGCGTCTGGCTTCGCTTGGCGTGCGAGGCATCAAGCTGCACTCGCAGAACCAGGACTTCTCACCCGAGGAGTCACGCATGGACCCCATCTACGACGCTGTCGTTCAGAATGGGATGCTCATCTTGTTCCACGCGGGCGGATTCGTGATCGACGAAGGCACCGAGGCCCATCCTGCGGCGTTCGCGCAGATGCTCGACTCGTGGCCGACGCTCAGGTGCGTGCTTGCGCACATGGGGAGCTACCGCTACTGGGACGAGGTGCGGGAGCACCTGCTCGGGCGCGAGGTGTACCTCGACACAGCGTACGTGCCGGGCAATCTCGCCGACGAACAACTCCTGTCGCTGATCCGCGATCATGGTGTCGAGCGGGTGATGTTCGGCTCCGACGGGCCGTGGGCCGACGCGGGGGCCGAAGTCGCGCACCTGCGCCGGATCGGGCTCGATGACCAGGAGCTTGAGCAGGTGTTGTACCGAAATGCCCATTCGCTCTTCTGCGGTGGGGGATCGCTGCACTCATAACCGAATCGCGGATATGCGGGGGGGTATAATCGCATCGTCCCCTACCGGCGGAGGAGACCATGGCGTCGCACATCCTGCTTGTCGAAGACCATCCCCAGAACAGGTATCTGGTCACCTATCTGCTGGAGAATCGCGGGTACGAGATCGAGGCCGCTGTGGATGGCGCCGAGGCGCTTGCGGCGCTCGAGCGGCGCAAGCCGGATCTCATCCTCATGGACATGCAGCTCCCGATCATCGACGGGTACGAAGCCACGCGGCGCATCAAGGCCGATGAGCGGTTCAGGGATATCCCGGTCATCGCTGTCACCGCACACTCCATGCGGGGCGATCACGACAAGGCGATGGCCGCGGGATGCGACATGTACGTGACCAAGCCGATCAACGGCGATGAGCTGCTGGGCCTCGTGGAGCGGCTGTTGTCCGTCTGAGGTACTCGCGCGCGTCCGGGCCCGACGCACTCGCGCGACCGAACGCGACCCCCTATACTGTAAGACCGCGCTCCGGCGCTCTGATCCAGGTCTCGGGCGGCGGTATGTCGTGAACCTGGTCAGGTCCGGAAGGAAGCAGCCATAAGCGGCCTCTGCCGGGTGTCCGGGACCTGGTTCCGAGCGCCGGAGCGCGGTACGCTCTAGCCCGGTCCGCACCGTCCGGGCCGCCCGAACCATCCCGAGGAGCCACGCTTCATGACGCATCTCTCCTGGTACCGAAAGTACCGTCCGCAGACCTTCGAGGACGTCGTCGGGCAGCCGCACATCGAGCAGACGCTGCGTAACGCCGTAGCCGAGGGCGCGGTGGCGCACGCGTACCTGTTCACCGGGCCCCGTGGTACCGGCAAGACCACCACCGCGCGTATCCTGGCAAAGGCCCTCAACTGTGAGCAGGGTCCCACCGCCACTCCCGACGACACCTGCGAGCAGTGCCGCGCCATCGCCGAGGGGACCCACCCCGACGTCTACGAGCTCGACGCGGCGTCGCGCACGGGTGTGGACGACGTCCGGGAGCAGATCATCGGACGGCTCAACTACGCGTCGTCGCGTGGCGGGTGGAAGGTGTACATCATCGACGAGGTGCACATGCTCTCCACCTCGGCGTTCAACGCATTGCTGAAGTCGCTCGAGGAACCGCCGGCGCGTACGGCGTTCATCCTGTGCACCACGCACCCGCACAAGGTACCGGAGACCATCCACTCGCGGTGTCAGCGGTTCGATTTCAGACGCCTCTCGGTCGAGGACATCGTGGGACGGCTCCGCACGATCTGCAACGCCGAATCGGTAGACGTGCCGGATGGCGCGCTCACGCTGATCGCCAAGCACGCACTTGGCGGCATGCGTGACGCGATCACCACACTCGAGCAGCTGGCCTCCTTCGGCGGCGGCGTGATCCGTATGGAGGACGTGGAGAGCCTGCTCGGCGAGGTCGATGCCGATGCGCTCTTCGAGGCGGCCTCCCTGGTCCTTGAGCGCGACATCGCCGGCGCGTTCCGGTTCGTCGCGCAGCTCGCCGATACCGGTATCGACATGGGCGAGTTCGTGAAGGGGCTCGTGAAGCACTTCCGCGATCTGTTCGTGCTCGCCGCGGTGGGCGCGGACGTCGCCATCGACACGACATCGCGCGACCTCGGCAGGATGCAGAGCCAGGCCGCCGGATTCGGGGTGGACCGTATCGGCAGGGTGCTCGAGATCCTCGAGCGGCTCAGTACCGAGCTCCGCTACGCGGCCGACCAGAGGCTGGCTGTGGAGGTGGCCATGACCCGCATGGCGCGGCCGCATAGCGATCTCACGCTCGAATCGCTCGCCGAGCGGATCGACGCGCTCGAGGCTGGTGCTCCGCTGGTGGAGTTCACCGCTCCGGCGAGCATCGCCGTCCGTCCCGCGGCCAGCGTTCCCGCGCAGGCCGAGCCTGTCGCGGCCGTGCCGGCCGCACCGCCCGCGGCGCCAACCGCGCCGCCGAAACCCGAGCCGGCACCGGCCCCCGCGCCCGAGACCGCTGCGCGTGACGCCGCTCCGGCTCCGGGTGCGCGTGCGTCGTCACCGGCGGGCGCTCCGTTCGACGTGGCGGCTGTGAAACGCGCGTGGCCGGCGGTGCTCGCCGAGATCAAGAAGATCCGCGCCCCCCGTGCGCACATCTTCAGCGGCACAGAGGCCGAGATCGTGGGCGGCACCCTGGTCGTCGAGTTTCCCGCCGACCAGCGTTTCGCGCTCGATCTCGCGCGCGAGTCGGAGACGGTGAGCGTGCTGCGCCGCGCCGTGCGTGCCGTTCTTGGCCAGGAGCCGCCCGTGGAGTACCGGCTCGGGCGGCAGGGTGGGTCAAGCGGCTCCACGCCCGCACCGTGCGACCCGCCCGCGCAGCCTCCTGTGCGCGCACCGCAGGAGCCCGTGACCGCCGCCGGAGCGCCTGCGGCCGCATCGGCAGCCCGGCCGGTGGCCCCGGGTGAGGACCCCGACGATCTTGAAGCGGCCGTTCTCGCCGAGCTCGGCGGGGAACTGATAGACGATGTCAGCGAAGAACACGAGACCATCTAGCAGGGTGATTGGAGAGCGCGTGAAGCCGAACATGCAGAACGTGATGAAGCAGGCCCAGAAGATGCAGGCCGACATGGCTCGCGTCCAGGAGGAGCTCAAGGACGAGCGCGTCGAGGCCTCGGTGGGCGGCGGCGCGGTGAAGGTCGTGATGACCGGCGAGCTCAAAGTGGAGTCGGTCATGATCGACCCGGCGGCCGTTGACGCCGACGACATCTCGATGCTCGAGGACATGGTCGCCGCCGCCGTGAACGAGGCCGTGCGTCAGACGCAGGACCTCACGGCACGCAAGATGTCGGCGGTGACCGGCGGGCTCGGCCTCCCGGGCGGGCTGTTCTAGCCATGGCGTTCTACGCGCCCCCGATCGCGCGGCTGCTCGAGGAGCTCGAGCGGCTGCCCGGCATCGGCCCCAAGTCGGCGCAGCGGCTCGCCTACCACATCCTTCGCGGCGATGCCGAGTCGGCCGCTCGTCTGGCCGAGGCCATCGTGGAGGTGAAGCGCTCCATCCGCTTCTGCGAGCGCTGCTTCAACTTCGCCGAGGGCGAGCTGTGCGACATCTGCGCCGATCCTACACGCGACCCCGCCATGCTGTGCGTGGTGGAGGAGCCGCGCGACGTGGTGGCGGTCGAGCGGACGGGGGAGTTCCGCGGGACGTACCACGTCTTGCAGGGAGCGATCTCGCCCATCGACGGCATCGGGCCCGACCAGCTGCGTGTGCGCGAGCTCGTCGACCGTGTGGGTCGCGGCGGTATCGTCGAGGCCATCATCGCCACCGATCCCGACATCGAGGGCGAGACCACCGCGCTCTATCTCGCGCGGCTGCTCAAGCCCCTCGGTGTGCGTGTCACACGCATCGCGTCGGGGTTGCCGGTGGGCGGTGACCTCGAGTATGCGGACGAGGTCACCCTCGGCAAGGCCCTCGAAGCGCGCCGCGAGATGGAGTAGTGGAAGGTTTTTCCTACCGCTCACCGATTGAGACGCACCGCTGGCCGTGGCGCCCAGGTCACCCCCACGGAGCACGCGCGTACTCTTGTAGGGCTATCAAGTGAACCTGACCCGGCGTATTCCGTTCCGCCCGACAACCCGGCCGACCGGCCGACCTCATCCCAGGAAGGGGGAGCCCATGCCACAGCTGACGGAGATCCGCTGGCACGCCCGTGCCGGCCAGGGCGCCGTCACGGCAGCGAAAGTGGTCGCCGAGACCGCACTCGCAGCCGACAAGTACATGCAGGCGATGCCCGAGTATGGCCCCGAGCGCATGGGGGCGCCGATCAAGGCGTTCACCCGTATCTCGACCGACCCGATCGAGATCCACTGCAACATCGAGTACCCCGACATCGTGATCGTGCTCGACGACTCGCTGCTCGATATCGTCGATATCGCCGAGGGCGTGCACGATGGTGGCGTCATCCTCGTGAACACCTGCACGCCTCCCGACCAGGTCAAGACGAGGCTCGGTGTGAACGACAGTGTGCGCGTGGCCTCCGTCGACGCCTCCGGTATCGCGCTTGACACCATCAAGCGCGACATCCCCAACACGCCGATGGTCGGGGCGCTCATCAAGCTGACGAGCGTCATCGATATGGACGTGTTCAAGGGCCTGCTCGCCAAGAACCTGTCCAAGAAGTTCGGTCAGGAGATGATCGATGCCAACTGGGCGTCGGTCGATCGTGCGTTTGCGGAGGTGACTGTGGCATGACGTGGGACATCTCCAAGATGGACGAGTGGACCTACCAGCAGTTCCCTCCGGGCGCCGTGATCCCGGACGCCGGCAACAGCAACGACTACATCACCGGCGGGTGGCGCAGCGAGCGCCCCTGGCGCAGCGACGAGAAGTGCACCCAGTGCCTGCTGTGCTGGATCGTGTGTCCCGATTCATCGATCAACGTGGCCGACGAGAAGGTCACCACGTTCGATCTCGACCACTGCAAGGGCTGCGGCATCTGCGCGCAGGTCTGCCCGGTCGATGCGATCGAGATGGTCCCTGAAGGCTGCGAACTGCCGGAGGTGAAGTAGATGGCCGAACACAAGACACTCGCGACCACCGGCAACAGCGTCGTCGCCGAGGCGATGCGCCAGTGCAAGCCCAACGTGATGGCCGCGTACCCGATCACCCCGCAGACCACGATCGTCGAGGAGTTCGCCGGCTTCGTCGCCAAGGGCAGGACCGACTGCGAGTATGTGACCGTCGAGTCCGAGCACTCCGCGATGAGCGCGTGCGTCGGCGCTTCGGCTGCCGGCGCCCGCGTCATGACCGCCACCTCCTCGCAGGGCCTTGCCCTCATGTGGGAGGAGCTGCACATCGCCGCCGGTATGCGTCTGCCGATCGTCATGGCCAACGCCAACCGTGCGCTCTCAGCGCCGATCAACATCCACTGCGACCACAGCGACATCATGGGCGCTCGCGACACTGGCTGGGTCACCTTCTTCGCGGAGACCGCGCAGGAGGCGTACGACAACACCATCATGGCCGTGCGTATCGCCGAGCACCCCGACGTCATGCTCCCCGTGATGAGCACGCTCGATGGCTTCATCACCACGCACTCGATCGACCGGGTCGACGTGCTCGACGACGCGTCGGTCAGCGGTTTTGTGGGCGAGTACCGGCCCAAGAACCCGCTCCTGAACACCGAGGCCCCGGCGCTGCACGGCTCGTTCGCCGGGCTCGGCGGCCCGTTCTTCGAGTTCAAGCGCCAGCAGCGTGAGGCCATGGAGAGCGCTCGCACCGTGATCAAGCAGGTCGGCGATGAGTACGCCCAGATCTCCGGGCGTCCGTTCGACGTGATCGACACGTGGGGCATGGACGACGCCGAGACCGCGATCGTGGTGCTCGGCTCCACCGCCGGCAACGCCCGGCATGTGGCGCGCGAGCTGCGCGCCCAGGGCGAGAAGGTGGGCGTGGTCAAGGTCCGCGTGTGGCGTCCCTTCCCGTACGCTGAGCTCGCCGCCGCGCTCAAGGGCGTCAAGGCCGTGGCCGTGCTCGACCGCGCCGAGTCCTTCGGTGCCGAGGGTGGACCGCTCTTCCTCGAGACGCGCAGTGCGCTCTACGACGCTGAGGCTCGCGTGCCGGTCGTCGGCTACATCTACGGGCTTGGCGGCGCGGACGTTCGGCTCGAGCTCATCGAGCGCGTGTACCAGGATCTGTCAGACATCGCCGCAGGCGGTGTGGCTCCGGGTAGCCTCGTCTACCTCGGCGCGCGAGAGGAGGCGTAAGACCATGGCGAACCTGAAGGAACTCACACATCGCGAGGACCGTCTCGCCGGCGGTCACCGGCTCTGCGCCGGGTGCGGCGCCTCGGTCGCCGTACGCCAGGTGCTGCTGGGCGCGGGCGAGGACCCGGTCGTCGTCGGTTGCGCGACCGGATGCCTCGAGGTGTCCACCACGATCTACCCATACTCGTCGTGGAAGACCCCGTTCATCCACAACGCGTTCGAGAACGCGGCTGCGACGATCTCCGGCGTGGAGGCCGCGTTCGCCGGTCTCAAGCGCGCGGGCAAGATCGACGCCGACAAGAAGGTCCGCTTCGTCGCCTTCGGCGGTGACGGCGGTACGTACGACATCGGCCTCCAGGCGCTTTCCGGTGCCATGGAGCGCGGGCACGACATGGTCTACGTGTGCTACGACAACGGTGCGTATATGAACACCGGCATCCAGCGGTCGTCCGCTACGCCGAAGGGCGCCTGGGCGACCACCTCCGAGGTCGGTGTGGCGCAGGCGGGCAAGCGTCAGGTCCGCAAGGACCTGACCGCGATCATCGCCGCGCATGGCGTGCCGTACGCGGCGCAGGCGTCGATCTCGCACTGGAAGGACCTTACCGCCAAGGCAGAGAAGGCGTTCAACACGCCCGGTCCGGCGTTCCTGAACGTCTTCGCACCGTGTCCCCGTGGCTGGCGTATCCCCTCGTCGATGACCGTCGAGATCGCCAAGCTTGCGGTGCAGACGGGCTTCTGGCCGGTCTACGAGGTCGAAGACGGCGTGTGGCGTCAGACGGTGCGGGTCGCCAACAAGAAGCCGATCGAGGAGTTCCTCAAGCCGCAAGGTCGCTTCAAGCACCTGTTCGCCCCTGGCAACGAGGCGCTGCTCGCCGAGATCCAGGCCGATGTGGACCGCGCGTACGAGGGTGTCCTCAAGCGCTGCGCCGCGGAGTAGTCCTTCCCACGAGCATTGACAACCGAGGGCCCCGGCATCTGATGTCGGGGCCCTCGATGCTAGAATGGCCACGGAGTGCGCCGTGATGGAGGGCGCACCCCTCCCGTCGAACACGTCCCGGAGCAGCCCTGCATGATCAAGAGTCCGTTCGGCAGACGTCTCGGCAGCCAGATCATCTGGCCGCTTGTCATCGTCTCTGTGCTGATCGGCATCGTGGCCACGGTGGTCTCCGTGAGGGTCATCGGCGACTTCACGGCCGAGCGGAGCGAAGAGAGCGTCCGGGCGACCACCGAGTATGTGATCGCCGATCTTGGCCATCACGCTTCAAGCTCAGTGCGGGCGCTCACGGTCCTGGCGATGCAGCCGGGATTCCAGTCCATCATCACGTCCGGTACGCCGGCTGAGATCGAGGGGCATCTGCGCTTCGCGAACGAAGCGCTCGACGTGGATATGATCGTGTTGAGCGACAGCCGGGGCGGCGTTGTGGCCGCTGTCTCCTCCGGGGTCGATCCCGACGATGTCTACTTGCCGGATCGTGCCGCATGGGAGACGGCCATCGCCCTGGGCAAGCCGGTGATCATCCCCTACGGCACCGGGTATGCCCTATGGTCACAGACCGATGTCGTTGATGGGTCTGGCCGGGAGCGCGTCCTTGGCAGCGCCCTGATCATCGATGACGAACTTGTTGGGTCGCTCGCCACCGGCGAGGACAGCGGTGTCCTGATCACCGACGGTAGCGAGAGTCCGATGGCGCTCGTTGTCCCTGACGGCGTGAACCCGGGCAATGTGGACCCGGCGTCCAGTGCTGTGCTTCGCGAGGCCCTCGGCTCGCTGCTCACCGATCCCTCGAAGACCGTGGTGCTCGATTCGGCCGGAGGCTACTACCGCCTCGGCGCGGCCGCCATCCCGCTCGCGACCGATCCTTCGCGGCACATATTCGTCGTGTGCGGGGTGGAGACGTCCGCTGCGCGCGCCGCGGGCATGACCACGATGCGGGCGATCGCGCTGTGGTCGGCCGTCGCGGTCCTCGTTCTGGTCTCCCTCAACTGGTGGATCGTCCGGTCGGTGACCACGCCGCTCGGCGCGCTGACCACCAGCACGCGACGTTTGGCCGAGGGTGACTTCAGCGCAAAGGTCGAGACCGATGGACCTGCGGAGGTCGCGGAGCTCGCCGAGAACTTCAACCGGATGACCGACTCGCTGAGCGAGCGGAGCGACGCGCTGACCAAGAAGGTCCTGGAGCTGGCGACGCTCTATGAGATGAGCCGCTCGCTCGGTCTTACGCTCGATCTTGAGGCGTTGCTCGAGTCGGTGCTGGAGTCGGCGCTGCGCATATTCGAGGCCGAGATCGGCTACATCATCCTGACCGATCGTGAGTCGGGGGCGCTCAGCGTCACAGCGGCCCACGGCATCGATACGGTGCGGCCAGGCGACCGGCTCACCGCCAACTCGATGTCAGAGTGGGTCATCCGCGAGGGGCGTCCGCTCATCTTCAACCCGGCGACCGCTGACCTGCGGGATCGCGAGCCCGAGAGCTTTTCCGGTGCGGTTGCGGCGCTGTGCGTGCCGCTGCAGACCAACGAGGGGCCGATCGGGTCGATCACGGTGGGCACGCGTGATCAGGGCAGGCGGTTCACCGGTGACGACGTGCGCTTGCTTGCCACGATCGCCAACCATGTGACCATCGCCATCGGCAATATCGGGCTGTTCTCCAGTGTTCAAGAAGCGTATCTGGCGACCGTTCGTGCGTTGGCGGCAGCCGTTGACGCAAAGGACCCGTATACGCGCGGTCACTCGGAAGGTGTCGCTTCGTACGCGCTCAAGATCGGCTCGCAGCTCGGACTGTCGCAGGAGCAGATGACCGCGCTGGAGATGTCAGCGTATCTGCACGATATCGGCAAGATCGGCATCAGCGAGGACATCCTGCTCAAGCCGGGCAAACTGACAGAGGCCGAGATGAGCCAGATGCGGCACCATCCGCTGATCGGAGCGAACATCCTCAAGCCGGTTGCATTCCCGTGGCCGATAGCGCCGGTGGTCCGCCACCACCACGAGCACTACGATGGTACCGGCTATCCTGCCGGACTCAGGCGGGATGAGATCCCGATGCTGGCGAGGGTGCTTACCGTGGCCGACGCGTTCGAGGCGATGGTCGCCGACAGACCGTACCGGCGCGGACGCTCCGACCAAGAGGCGATGCTCGAACTGCGGCGCTGCGCGGGAACGCAGTTCGATCCGCGGATCGTCGAAGCGTTCGAAGAGGCTCTCAACACCGGCGAATGGGCGCTAGCGGACCTTTATGAGCGAGAGGTCGCGATCGGTCCTGACGAAGCCCAGGCCGTGTTCATCGCGATCAGCGATGGCCTGTTCACCAGCTTCCGCAGACTCGGCGGCCCTCGGCTGGCGAACAACCTTGAGCATGCGGTCAATATCGACCTTCGCGGACGCGACATCCCCTTCGCTCTTGAGGGTGGGCGGCTCGTGCACAGGTCGGGCATCGCGCTCAGCGACGAGGAGTACGTGGAGCACCTCAAGACCGTGCTTGCCCTCATGCGCGCGCACATCAAGGAGGCCTCCGGCGCCGGTCTCGCGGAGCACTTCCTGAGCGAGTCGGTCCAGGCGCTCCCTGAGCGGATGCGCGCTCACGCCGAGCGGCTTGGTTTCTCGCCGACGATCTGATCGACACAGGCGCTCGAACCGGCGCCGTTGTTGGTACACTGGCAACCACTCATGAGCGCGGCCGACGCGGCCGCATCCAGTATGGAAGGTCCGTATGGGCATCATCGTCCAGAAGTATGGTGGTACGTCGGTCGGTACTCCCGAGCGCATGCGCGTGGTGGCCGACCGGATCGTGAAGGCCGCCGACAGGGGCGACCGGGTCGTTGTCGTGGTGTCTGCCATGGGCGACTTCACCGACGATCTGATCGAGCTCGCCGCGCAGATCGATCCCGAGCCCCCGGAGCGCGAGATGGACATGCTTCTCGCTACTGGCGAGCAGGTCTCTATCGCCTTGCTGGCGATGGCGATCCATGCCACAGGCTATCGTGCGATCTCGTTCACCGGCCCACAGGTGGGCATCATGACCGATCACGGCCACACAAAGGCCAAGATCCTCGAGGTGCGTGCCGATCGCGTGCGTGCCGCCCTGGAGGACGGGCAGATCGTGATCGTGGCAGGGTTCCAGGGCATGACACCGGACGGCCAGATCACAACGCTGGGCAGGGGCGGTTCCGACACCACCGCCGTGGCGATCGCGGCCGGAGTGGGGGCGGACGTCTGCGAGATCTATACCGATGTGGATGGTGTGTACACGGCAGATCCGCGGGTCGTTCCGGACGCGCGTAAGATCGACGAGATCTCGTACGAGGCGATGCTCGAACTCGCGGCGAACGGCGCCGGCGTGCTCAACCTGCGCGCTGTCGAGTTCGCGCGCAACCACGGCGTGGTCATCCATTGCCGATCGAGCTTCACAGACATTCCGGGGACCATCGTGAGGGAGGCGTACGATTCCATGGAACAGGCGATCATCTCGGGTGTCACATGCGACTCATCCGAGGCGAAGGTGACCATACGCGACGTTCCTGACCACCCTGGAGTCGCCGCTGCCGTATTCACGCGCATGGCGGAGAGCAACGTGAACGTGGATATGATCATCCAGAACATCTCCGAGGCGGGCACAACGGACATCTCGTTCACCGTGCCGGAGACCGATTTGGTTCGGGCCCGCCGCGCTGCCGATGCCGTGGTGCAGGAGCTTGGCGCACGCGAGTGGGTCGTGGACGAATCCATCGCCAAGATCTCACTCATCGGTGCGGGGATGAAGACGCACCCCGGCGTTGCCGCGCAGATGTTCCGGGCGCTGTCGGACGCTGGCGTGAACATCGACCTCATTTCGACATCGACTATCCGGGTGACGTGCGTGGTGAGCGGTGACGACGCCGCTACCGCGGTGCGCGCCCTGCACGCGAGCTTCGGTCTCTCCGAGGATGAGATCACGATCGAGTCGATTCCCGGCTGCGGGGAAGGTGAGTGAGGATGGCCTGGTCACACGTCCTTCCCGAACGGCCCGTCGTAGCCGTGGCAGGCGCTACCGGCGCGGTGGGTCGCGAGATGCTCGCGGTCCTCGAGCAGCGCGCGTTTCCCGCTGAACGGGTCATCGCGCTCGCATCACATCGTTCGGCGGGCAACCGCATCCCGTTTGCCGGCGACGAGCTTGTCGTGGAGGAGATGACCCCCGCAAGCTTCGAGGGCGTCGACCTCGCGCTCTTCTCAGCGGGCGCGTCCGTGTCCCGTGAGATGCGCGAGGCGGTGACCGCGGCCGGGTGCGTGATGATCGACAACTCATCGGCCTTCCGGATGGATGATGGCGTGCCGCTGGTCGTTCCCGAGGTGAACGCGGGTGACCTTGTCTGGCACAGCGGCGTCGTCGCCAACCCAAACTGCTCCACCATCCAGATGGTCGTCGTGCTCAACGCGCTGCGCGCGCTGGCTCCCCTCAAGCGTGTCGTGGTGTCCACCTACCAGGCGGCCTCGGGCGCCGGGCAGGCTGCGATGGACGAGCTGTACGGCCAGACGGGCGACTTCCTGGCCGGTCGGGCAACCACTCCCTCGGCGTTCGCGCACAGGATCGCGTTCAACTGCATCCCCCAGATCGATGTGTTCATGGACGATGGTTCCACCAAAGAGGAGTGGAAGATGGTCGTCGAGACGCGGAAGATCCTTGGCGACGTATCTCTTGGGGTCGCCGTCACGTGCGTTCGCGTCCCGGTTCTGCGCTGTCATTCGGAGGCGCTGGCGATCGAGTTCGATTCGCCTGTCTCTGTGGCTGTAGCGCGCGAAGTCCTCGCTGCGGCTGCGGGAGTCACTGTCCTGGATGACCCGCGCGAGCGGCTGTACCCGATGCCAGCGCTCCTGGAGGGAACCGACGACTGCTACGTGGGCCGCATCCGCCGGGATGAGAGCGTGGAGCATGGGCTCCAACTGTGGATCGTGGCGGACCAACTTCGCAAGGGCGCCGCTTTGAACACGGTTCAGATAGCCGAAGCGCTGTGCGCGGGTTAATATCCAGTACAGATGAACGTGCGCCCGGGAGGGACGCGTACGACAACCAAGGCATGGGGGCGCTGGTATGTCCGATCAGACCATCTTGATCGTTGAAGACGATGCTACGATCGCTCGCTTCGTGGAGCTTGAACTCAAGCACGCAGGGTTTGATGTGCTCCGGGCGGGCGATGGCACCACCGCGATCGAACTCGTCCTGGGTCATGACGTCGACCTCATAATCCTGGATCTTATGCTGCCGGGTATCGACGGGCTCGATGTGGCCCGGCATATCCGCAAGCGGGGCCTCGAGATGCCGATCCTCATGCTGACGGCGCGCGCGGAGACCCATGATGTCGTCTCGGGCTTCGAGGCCGGTGCGGACGACTACCTTCGCAAGCCGTTCGAGATCCCCGAGCTCCTGTCACGCGTGCGCGCACTCCTGAAGCGCACCGCTCCGGCGCAGGCGGTGGGTGTTGCGGAGGCCTCTGGTGTAGCGATCGACCCGGAGCGCCGGCTTGCGACCAAAGACGGCGAACCGCTCGATCTCACGGCCAAGGAGTTCGATCTGCTGGCGTACCTGGTGAACAACGCCGGGCGTGTGATCTCACGCGATGAGATCCTCGAAGCGGTATGGGGCGCGCAGCGCTCGACCGACTCGAATGTGATCGAGGTCTTCGTCTGCCACCTTCGCAACAAGATCGGCGACTCCGAGAACCGCATCATCCAGACCATCAGGGGAGTCGGGTACTTCTTCGCGAGGGGCTGAGGTCGCGTGCGCTTCTCCACGATACGCGCGCGGGTCGCCATCGTATCCGCGGTGTTCGCCCTTGCGCTCATCGGATCCGTTGCGGTGGGCACGTATGTGCTGGTCGCCAGGGGCATGAGGGCGGCTGCAGTCGAGACGGCCGGACGCCTGGCCAGCGCCTCTGATCGGGCCATGCAAAACGCGATCGACGCGGCATACGAGCGCGCGAATCGCGCCGGGCTCGAGGGCGAGGCCGCACGCGCGGATGTCGCGCGGCAGATAACCGCCGAGCCACCGGCGGCCTTCGAGCAAGGACTCGTGTACGAGGGTTCGTTCTCCCTGCATGTCGCCGAGCATCCGGGCGACGACCTTGGTCTCGCCTGGTCGATTGGTGATCCACCGCATGATCCCGGCGACAGGTCGCGTGTCGAGGCCGCGCGGACCGGCACGCCGGTACGCGCGTTCCCCGGAGCGCAGCCGCTGATCGTGGGCATGTTCGTGAAGGCCGACCTTGGCGTATACACGACGCACCTGCCGATCGAGATCCCCGGGCTGTACGCGGCAGTGCTCGACGTCTCATATGTGCCTGCGGCACAGGAGGAGATACTGGATGGCACCAGACTGCCGATGTACATCCTGGGTTCTATCGGACTGCTCGGGTCGCTACTGATCGCGGCGGGAGCCACCCGCTGGGCGATCTCGCTGATCGAGGACTTACGGCGAACAGCAGACTCCGTTGACGTGGGCATGCTTGACATCCGGCTTCCCGAGGAGGGCGATAACGAGGTGGCCGACCTCGCCCGATCCCTGAACCGGCTCATCGACAACCTCCAGCGACGCAACGAGGCGCAGACGCGGTTCATAGCTGACGCGTCTCATGAGCTTGCCACGCCCGTGGCGGGAATCCGTGGGTACGTGAACATCCTGCGTGCGTGGGGTGCTGAAGACCCGGCGCTGCAGGAGGAGGCGGTGAGTGCGATCGACCGGGAGTCGCGGCGCATGGCCCGGCTCTGCAGCGATCTCCTCTCCTTGATCAGAAGCGAGGAGCAGGTCGAGTTCAGGCAGATCCGATACGACATCAATGCCGTATGCCGCGAGGTGCTTGCCAACGCGGCTACCCGGTATCTCGACAAGGGCCTGGAGTACACCGGACCCGGTGACGGCTCACTCTGGCTGCACGGAGACCCCGACCGGATCGAGGAGGCCCTCGGCATCCTGGTCGATAACGCATGCAAGTACACACCCGAGGGGGGCCGGGTATCGCTCACCACGCGCCGGTCTCGCGACCGCATCATCGTGACCGTGGCGGACAGCGGTGTCGGCATCCCTGAGGCCGATCTTCCGAACGTGTTCGAGCGCTTCTACCGTAGCGATCTGTCTCGCTCGCAGGAGACGGGTGGATTCGGCCTCGGTCTCGCGATCGCGAAGCATATCATCGACGTCAGCGGCGGCACGGTGACGGTGCGCAGCGTCATCGGCCAGGGCACCACGTTCGAGGTGTCGCTGCCACGCCAGAGAGGTAAGTGAGCCACTATGCCCCGGACCCGGCATGTCGCACAGGCTGGTGTGATAGCGGCTGTCTATGCCGCGCTCACGTTGGCGATGGTGCAGACGCCCCTCGGCTATGGGCCGGTGCAGCTCCGGCTTTCCGAGGCCCTCACGGTCGTGGCGTGCCTCACGCCCGCCGCGATCCCGGGCCTGTGGGCCGGGACGCTCATCGCCAACGCGTGGATGCTCGTGCAGGTGGGCGTGCTCGGACTCCTCGACGTCGTGTTCGGCTCGCTCGCCACGCTCGCGGGCGCTGTCTGGATGTGGCGGTTCCGCGAACGGACGGCGCTTGCGCTCGCCGGTCCGGTGGTCGCCAACGCGCTCATCGTGCCGGCGTACCTGCCGGTCATGCTCGCGGGAGTGATCGGCATCGGGTTCTACCGCATCGAGGCGCTTGGCATCGACGCCTCAGGCGCCTGGATCACGATGTATCTGTTCGGTGTGGTGGCTGTGGGTATCGGACAGGCGCTGGTCGTCTACGGCCTCGGTCTCCCGCTGCTCGGGGCGCTGCGAAGGCTTGGACTCGCCGCGCGCTTGGGTCCTGACGGCGAGGAGGGAGGCTCGCGATATGAGTGAGGGACCCCGCCAGGCGCTCATCGAGCAGCGCAAGGACGAGTGCGCCGAGTGTTGGTGCTGCGTTCGATGCTGTCCGGTCCGGGCGATCAGAATCACCGGGGGACGCTCTGAGATCGTCCAGAAGAAGTGCGTAGCCTGCGGACAGTGCGTGGGCGAGTGCGCTCGCGGGGGCTTCGCTGTCCGTGACGACACCCCGACGGTGCGGGCGCTGCTGGCGTCGCGTCGGCCGGTGGTCGCCTTGCTCGCGAGCGAGTTCATTGCGGCGCTGTATCCGATGACCGTGCCGCAGGTGGAACGTGCGCTGGAGTCGCTCGGCTTCGCCTCCGTGGAGACCACGCTCCTCGGCGAGGAGACCGTTGCCGCGGCGTACGAGCAGCTCCACTCCCGCTCTGACAGCACGATCAGCCTGCGCTCGACCTGTCCGGTCGTCGTCGACTTCGTGCGCACGTACCATCCGGCGTTCGTTCCGGCCCTGGCGCCACTGGTGCCCCCGTACGTTGCGCAGGCCCGGCTGATCCGCAGCCTGTATCCGGCCGATACCGCTGTGGTGTACGTGAGTCCGTGTTATGCGCGCAAAGACGAGATCCACGACCCGGAGTTTGCCGGAGCGGTGGACGCTGCCATCGACTTCACCGAATTGAAACGCATGTTCGAGGGGATGCGCCCGCTTGCGCCAGGCGGCTCCGCTATCGCGCCGCCCCCGGGGAGACCGAGCGCCCTGAAGGAGATATCGCTGACCGACGGGTTCCCTCGGCAGACGCTCGCGTCGAAAGACCGCACCGACTGTTCCGTCCAGGTGGTGCGGGGGCTCGAAGACCTCGATCGCCTGCTGACGGCGGTGGCCGCTGGCGAGACCGCACCCGAGGTGATCGACATGCTGAACTGCGAGGGGTGCATCGATGGTCCGGCGGTGAATCCCGGACTCTCGCTGTTCGCCAAGCGCAACGTGGAGTCCGCGGCCCGTCGCGCCCCCGGGACCACCCGCGTGAGCACGCGGGCGATGCTCTCGATGCTCCCGGCCGTCGACCTTGTCAGGTCGTTCACGGCCACTCCGGTGGAGACCCGCTCGCCTGATCCGGCAGCCATCGATGCCGCACTCGCCGAGGGCGGTTTCACACGGGAGACGGCGCTCGACTGTGGCGCCTGCGGTTGGTCCACGTGCGCGGAACAGGCGACAGCGGTGCTCGCCGCCGAGTCGTCCTGGGACCTGTGCCTGCCGCTCCAGCGTCGCCTCTTGCGCGAGCAGCGCGCCAGTCTCGAGGAGGCGCAGACGCTGGACGCGGTCACGGGCGTGTGGAACAGGCGGGTGTTCGGTGACCGGCTCGCCATCGAGCTTGCCAGGGTCGTGCGGTACGGCACACCGCTCTGCGTGGCCGTGATCGACCTCGATGGGTTCGGTCATGTGAACGACGCGTTCGGACGCCAGACCGGCGATCGGGTGCTCGCGTCGGTCGCCAACGCGCTGACCGGCAGCCTTCGCACCACAGACGTGGTCAGCAGAGGCGCGGGCGACAGGTTCGTGGTCGCGCTGCCCGGGATCAGCAAGACCGAGGCGTTCGCAGTGGGCGAGAAGCTGCGAGCCGCGGTGAGCGGTTCGGTGGTGTGCGCCGAAGACAGCGGGTATACACAGGATGTGACCGTGACGGCATCGATCGGCGTGGCTTCGGCCACCGCCTCCACCGACGCCCTGGCGCTGATGGAAGCAGCTGATGGTGCGCTGCTCGAAGCATCGCATGCGGGCGGGGACCAGGTGCGTCTGGCCCGCGGATAGGAGGAGCGATGACCCGAGAGGCGCTGCTCTGGGAGTCCGATGGGGAGCGCGTGCACTGTCTGCTGTGCCCCAACGATTGCCGGATCGCCGTGGACGGCCGGGGCACATGCGGTGTGCGCGAGAACCGCGGTGGCCGGCTCGTGGCGCTCACGTACGGCCTGGTCTCGTCGGTAGCCGTCGACCCCATCGAGAAGAAGCCCGTCTTCCACTACCGGCCGGGGACGCTCGTGTTCTCCCTCGGCAGCGTGGGCTGCTCGATGCGCTGCGGGCACTGCCAGAACTGGCAGATCAGCAGGGCGGCTCCGGGGGAGGGCGGCCTGGAAGAGCTCCCACCGGAGGCTGTGCCGGACCTCGCTGTCCGGCACGGGTGCGCGGGCGTGGCGTTCACCTACAATGAGCCGGTCATCTGGGCCGAGTACGTTGTGGATGCGGCACGCGCCGCACAGCGTGCGGGGCTGTACACCGTGATGGTCACGAACGGGTACATCACCGAGGCCGGACTGGACCTGCTCGGCCCGCACATCGATGTCTGGCGGGTCGACGTCAAGGGCTTTGACGATGTCACGTACCGCTCGCTGTGCCACGTGCGGTCGGTGGCGCCAGTGCTCGAGATGGCCGTGCGGGCCAAGGAGCGGTGGGGGATGCATGTGGAGGTCGTGACCAACATCATCCCCACGGTGAACGACTCCGATGACACGCTTCAGGGCATCGCGGGGTGGGTGGCCGGCTCGCTCGGCGTCGATACGCCCTGGCATGTCACCCGGTTCTTCCCGTACCTCGACCTCGCGCACCTGCCACCGACACCGATCGCCACGCTCGAGCGGGCTAGGGAGATCGGCCTGGCGGCCGGTCTGCGCCACGTGTTCGCCGGCAATGTGGATCTGCCCGGCACCGAGGACACGATCTGCCCCGCCTGCGGCGAGACTGTGATCGGTCGACGGGGCTACACGATCGACCGGAGCGGACTCCGGGCCGGGGTGTGCCGGCACTGCGGCACACCTCTGGGCATCACGGACGACGACGAACCGCTATGATTGGAGCCGTTCTCGCCGTACGGGGAACGCCTGCGAAAGGATCATCGTGCAACCGACTGTCATCATCCCCACGTTCTGGACCCGGCGGAAGAGCCGCGGGTCGGAGCGCTCGTCCACGCACTTCGACCACCCCACCACCGTAGGCGATACCGCGCTGCTTCAGGCGTGTCTGCGGTCTCTCGAGGGCGTCAGAGGCCTCGGGCGAGTCGTGATCATCGTCGCCGCCGCTGGTGAGAACACCGCGAACTCGGCCGAGGACAGTGTCCGCGAGCTGCTCGACGATATGCCCGGTATCGACTCGTTCGTCTTCGGCCCCGCCGCGATGGGCTCGCTGCATCGGCGGTTCGAGCAGCTGGAGTTCGCCGATGTCGTCGACGGCGTGAACCTCACCAGTTACGGCGGCGCCCGGAACACAGGTCTGGTGGTGGCGGCTGTGCTGGGGAGCGAAGCGATCGTCTTCATCGATGACGATGAGATCGTGGACGACCCCGACTACCTTCTTCGCGCGATGGAGAGTCTGGGGGAGGTCGATCAGAAGGGTCGTCCCATGCTCGCCAAGACCGGTTTCTATCGGGATACCAGCGGCGCATGCGCCACAGCGGGCCCGACACCGTGGACGGACATGTTCTGGCGGCAGAACGAATACTACGACCGCGCGATCGGGCTGGTGGCCAAGCCGCCTCGTCTCAAGCCGACCACGCTCGGCTTCGGCGGATGCATGGCGCTGCACCGGGACATGTACTGCAACGTCCCGTTCGATCCTTGGGCCATCCGTGGCGAGGACATCGACTATGTGATCGACGTGCGCATGCACGGTGGCGACATGTATCTGGACAGCGAGTGGTCGCTGATCCATAGGCCGCCAGCGCCCGGCAGCCAGGCGCAGTTGTTCAGGCACGACGTGTACCGGTTCATCTACATGCACCGCAAGCTCGAGTTCGCCAAGTCGCAGGTCGACCTTCGGCAGGTCACTCCTGAGTCGCTTATGCCGTATCCCGGCCCGCTCGTGGACGCGTCGATCGGTTGGCGAGCGCGCGTCACCGCTCTGCTGCGCGCCCTGGGAGGCACGGAGCGTGGCGCCTACTTCAAGACGGCCACCAAGGTCGTTCCGGAAGCCCAGGAGTACGCCCGTGACACCTGTGAGCGTTACTTCGCGTTCCAGCGCAGGTGGCCGATGCTGACCGACCGTCTGTGGAAGGACATCGCCCTGGATTCGCTGTTCAGCGGCGAGCGACGCGTGGACCGCGGGGCACTCACCGGGCGGTTCCCGGTGATCAGGGCCGACTGAACGCATGGCGCTGGCCAACGCTACCCCCGCACAACTCGACCGGCTCGTGCGGCCCCTCCTCGCGGCGCGGGTGTTTCCCGATGAGGCGACGCTGCGGGCGGTGCATCGTTCACGTCCCTGGGCGATCCAATCGAACCAGCGAGGCGATGTGGCTGTCTTGGACAGGTGGCGCGATCATCTGGACCTCCTCGCCATCGAGGCCCTATGGTGTCCGCATCGCGATCTGCCGGATGCGATACAGCACATCTCCCGGATCGCCGCGGAGCATGGCTTCGCGGGAGTCGTGAGCCCGCCGGTGCTCGAGGCCGACATCCCCGTGTATGAGGCGGCAGGGCTTGTGGTGCGCGAGCTGCTCGAGACGCTCGAGCTGTCCCGCTCCGTGCTGCACGGCGACAGGCCTTCCGCCGCACCGCAGGAAGGGGTGTCGATCCGCATCGTCGGCCCCGAGCACGTGGCGACCGTCCTGGAGGTCGACATGCGTTGCTTCGAGCCGTTCTGGCGCTACGACCGCCGACTGCTCGGTCGCTTCGCAGCCGGAGGAGCGCTGGCTGTGGCCGAGCGTGATGGCGTGTGCCTCGGCTATACTCTGTGCACCGCCGACCGTGGTTCAGCGGTGCTCGGGAGGCTGTGTGTCGATGCGCGGCACAGGCGGCGAGGAATGGGTACGGCATTGCTGAGGGCAGCGGTGGCACGGTCCCGTGAGATGGGGGCCGACCATATGACGCTGTCGACGCAGTCCGGCAACACGGGCGCTCTCGCGCTCTACCGCGCCGAGGGATTCCGGCTCACCGGCCGCAGGTACGCGTTCCTTACGCTCGGTTCTGACAGGCTAGGAGGCGAGGGCGATAGCATCGGTGCGCTCATGGGTGATTGACGCGGTGCTGCTCGCGGTCACCGTGGTCACCGCCGCGGTGGCCGCCGCGGGGCTTGCCGACGTCATACCGCCTGTCCTTGCCACTGTCGCCGTCATCCTGCTCGCGGCGATCGCGGTGTGGGCCGCCGCCATGCGCCTGATCAGCCGTCCCGACCACATCAGGGCCATGCAGTCGCACCAGATCGTGGTCATCGCGGACCGCTCGCTCGCGTACCTCCGGCGCGGTCTGGATGCCGAGACCGCCCAGGAGGTCTGCCGCCTGGCGCTCGACGAAAGCGAGGCGGCGGCGGTGGCCATCACCGACACCGAGCGCGTCCTCGGCTTCGCCGGCATCGGCCAGGACCACCACGCTGTTGGCGGCCCCATACTCACGCGCGCCACCCGCGAGGCCATCGAGATGAACGAGCACCGCATCCTCGGCACGAAAGACGAGATCGGATGCCCAAGGCCTGACTGCCTGCTCAAGGCCGCGATCGTGGTCCCTCTTGAGATACGCGACACGCCGGTGGGGACGCTGAAGTTCTACTACACCACGCCGCGGCTGCTGAACGAGACGCAGATCGCGATGGTGGGAGGTCTGGCGCGGCTGCTCTCCACGCAGCTGGAGCTCTCGGAGCTCGAGCGCCAAACGGAGCTCGCCTGCCGGATGGAGCTCAAGGCGCTGCAGGCGCAGATCAACCCGCACTTCCTGTTCAACACGATCAACACCATCGCGATGCTCATCCGCACCGACCCGACCACCGCGCGTGAGCTGCTGCGTGAGTTCGCGGCATTCTACCGCCGTATGCTCGAGGACAACGAGGGGCTTGTGCCGCTTGGTCAGGAGGTCGAGTATGCGCTCACCTACCTGCGGTTCGAGCAAGCACGGTTCGGCGACCGCCTCCGGGTGGTGGACGAGTTGGATCCTGATGTCCTGGACGCTCAGGTACCGGCGTTCATCCTGCAGCCTATCGTGGAGAACTGCGTGCAGCACGGCATACCTCCCGAGGGGACGCTCACGATCACGCTTGCGAGTCGGCGCGAGGGCGATGCGATCCGCGTGAAGGTCACCGATGACGGAGTGGGAATAAGCAAAGAAGAGCTGCCGAGGGTGCTCGAGGCGGGCTTTGGCACAGGCCTCGGGATTGCGCTCGGGAACGTGGATGACAGGCTGCGCGGCTTCTTTGGGCCCGGGAGCGGTCTGAGCGTGGAGAGCAAGCAGGGGGCAGGCACCACGGTGACCGTGACCATCACGGGACCGATCGCGATCGGAGTGGGCGGGTGACGATGCTGCTGAAGGCGCTCCTTGTCGATGATGAGGTTCCCGCGCGCTCCGAGCTGCGCTTCTTGCTGGGCGAGGCCGGCGGCGTCGAGGTCGTGGGCGAGGCCGGCAGCGCGAACGAGGCGCTGCAACTGATCCGGGCCATCCCGTACGACGTGGTCTTCCTCGATGTCGACATGCCCGGGATCACCGGCATCCAGCTCTCCGAGGTGCTGGCCGAGCTCGAGCATCCCCCCGCGCTGGTCTTCGTCACGGCCCACAGCGAGCATGCGGTCAAGGCGTTTGAGGTAGCGGCGACCGACTATCTCGTGAAACCCGTTGAGACGAACCGTCTCAAGATGGCCATCGAGCGCATCGCTCCTGTGGTGGAGGCGCCCGCCAGGATCGAGCGTATCCCTGTCGAGAAAGCGGGCCGGAAGCTGCTCCTGCAGGTCGCCGACATCACCCACATCATGGCCAAGGACGACTACAGCTACATCCTCACCGACGGCGAACGGTATCTCTCCACATTCTCGCTCGCCGATCTCGAGCACCGCCTCGAGCCGCAGGGCTTCTTCCGTGTGCACCGTCGCTACCTGGTGAACCTCGCCCAGGTGAGCGAGGTCGCCCCGATGTACGGGGGCACCATGGAGCTCGCGCTCAAGGACGCGGCACATACCCGCATCCCGGTCTCCCGGCGGCGGGCACCGGCGCTCAAGCGCACACTAGGGCTCTAGCCATGCTTGTCGGCGTTCTTTCTGATACCCACGGGGCGCTGCCCCCTGAGGTCGATGCCGCGTTCGAGGGTGTCGAGCGGATCGTGCACGCTGGCGACATCGGCGCGCCCTGGGTCATCGATCACCTCGAGGCGATCGCGCCGGTGGTGGCGGTGCGTGGCAACATGGACACGGGCGATCTCGGATGGCGCCTGCAGGACCAGGTCGTGCTCCAGATGGGTGTCCACCGTGTGCTTGTGACCCATCAGCCCTCGCATGTAGCGCGCTCCGGCGTACCCGAGGGCGTGTCAGTGGTGATCACCGGACATACGCACCGCGCGGCTGTCGAGCAGGTGGATGGTGTGTTGTACGTGAACCCTGGCAGCGCCGGAGGCAGGTCGCGCGACGGCCGTGGCCCCACCGTTGCCCTGCTCGACTGCGCCACTGACCCGGCGACCGCTCGTATCGTCGAGCTGTAGCTGACGCCTCAGGCCACGCACACGGCGACGAACGGTGGTTGCGCAGCGGCGAGTGGTCGTTCGTGGGACACGCACGGACGCCGCACGCCGTTGACCGGCTCTGCGCCACCTGTCGCCGACGCTCTCACGCCGCACGCGTGAGTTTCGTTCCCAGCCACTTCTCGCCGGCCTAGCCTGAGAGTGCGGGCGCGCCCTGCACCCGCGTTCACTGCTGGGGAGGTGGCATGTATGGACGTTTGCATCAAGGGTCCCGCCGAGGACATCAGGCTTGGTGACATCGACGAGGTCTGCCACGAGATGAGCCGCATCCTGCTCGCAACGGACGGCTCGGCGCCGTCGATCGCGGCGACAGAGTACGCGGTCATGCTCGCCAAGACCTTCGGTGCCGAGGTGCGCGCGATCTACGTCGACACCGGGCTGGACGCGATCACGTACCCCGAGGAGGTCATGACCGAGGACGTGTACGAGGGCGTGCACGCGTCGATCAAAGGCCTCGCGATCGCCAAGACGATGTGTGAGCGCAATGGTGTCCCGTGCGACGTCGAGGTCGTTCAGGGTGGTGTCGCCAAGCGAATCGTGGCGGTTGCCGAGGAGTGGAAGGCCGACATGGTGGTCCTCGGCGACACCGGTCGCACGGGTCTCAAGCGGCTCGCCCTCGGCAGCGTGGCCGAGACCGTCGTGAAAGGCTCACCCGTTCCCGTCCTCGTGATCAAGACCGACTGACCACACACCACACAGAAGAAGGAGGTGCCCCGGTGGGAGACGCACGACTGCACGTGATATCGACCGTCACTGGCGATGACACCCACGTCCGCCATGGCGATCACATGGACACGATCGAGAGCGTCGACGTCGTGTTCAAGGCCCAGCGCAAGCTGAGCTTCTCGTACGGTGCGGTGTTCTTTGCGGTGACGCTCGCCATCCCGGCGGCGTCGGTGTGGTGGGAGAGCTGGTACGCGGTCCCGATCTGGGGCGGCTTCACCGCCAACTACCTGTTCGTCGCTCTGGTCTACTACGTCTTCCTGTGGACGATGGCGTGGACGTACTCCAAGCAGGCCGACCGGCTCGATGACCGCCTCATGCACATGGCGGCGGACATGGTCGTAGCCGATGCGGCACGCGCGCATGATGAGCCGGGGGAGGGTGAGCAGCGATGAACACGATCGCCATCATCCTGGTCATCGGGCTGGTCGTCTTCACGATCGTACTGTCGATCTTCAGCAGGCGATTCACACGCACCACCGCCGACTTCTACCTCGCCGGCAGGAAGGTCGGCCCGTTCTCCAACGCCTCGGCCATCTCGGGCGACTACCTCTCTGCCGCGTCGTTCCTGGGCGTTGCGGGTGCCGTGTATGCATCCGGCCTGGATGGCGTGTGGTACGCGGCCGGTTTCGCCGGCGGGTTCATGCTGGTGGTGCTGTTCATCGCCTCACCGCTCAGGCGCTTCGGCGAGTACACCGTCGCCGACTTCGCGTTCGGGCGGTTCGGCTCGCACCGTATCCGCCTGATCACGGTGCTCGCTGTGCTGCTGACCTCGCTGTTCTACATGGCGCCGCAGATGTTCGGTGCGGGCACGACATGGCAGGTGCTTGTGGGCAAGGGCATTCTCGGCATGGACGCCTACACGTCCGGTGTCGTTGTCGTGGGGGCGATCATCGCCTTCTACGTAGCCGTGGGCGGCATGAAGGGCACCACGCTCAACCAGATCTTCCAGTTCTGGTGGCTGATGTTCGCGATGCTGATGGTGGTGTTCTTCGCTTTCGGCAACGGATTCAACTACCCGAACGCCCTGGCCGACGCGTCCGAGCAGCCGATCGTGAACACCAAGCAGCTCACGGCTGCGGAGCTCACCGCGGTGAACCCTGAGACGGGCAAGACCTTCTACGATGATGCCGCCACGATCATGACGCCGGAGGAAATGGCGGTCGTGGACGAGTTCATCGAGAGCGGCGCCGAGGGCAAGGTCCCGGTCGCGTTGCCGTCGTCCAACAAGCTGCACGAGCTGCGCGACATGCTCTTCACCGAGCCGGGGCACCGCTACAACGCCTTCGACCAGTTCTCGATGGTGCTCGCGCTTGTGCTCGGCACCGCAGGCTTGCCGCACATCCTGAACCGCTACTACACGAACCCCTCGGGTTCGGCGGCGCGGCGTTCCACCTTCTGGGTGCTCGTGTTCATCGGCGTCTTCTACATCGCCGCCCCCATCGTCGGTGTTGCCGGAATCGGCATCATCAGGGACTTCCTGGCCGACGGCGGCACGCTCAACGCGCCGACCGTGCACGGCCTGCTTGTGAAGCCCGACCAGCTGATGCCGACCCTCGGCGAGATCCTCGGCGGTCAGTGGCTGATGGGCGTCGTGTCCGCCGGGGCGTTCGCGGCGATGTTCTCCACTGTCGGCGGACTGCTGATCGCGGCGGCGTCGGCGATCGGGCACGACGTCTACGAGAAGTACGTCAACCCCAACGCGTCCGAGGCACAGCGTGTGGTCGTCGGCAAGATCTCGGTCCTTGGTTTCGCGGCGGTTGCGATGCTGATCGGGCTCGCCATCCCGTACTTCGGGCTCGACCAGGCCTACCCGGCCCTGATCGCGATGATGGTGACGTGGGCGTTCTCGGTGGGCGCGTCAGCCTTCGTGCCGATGCTGCTGACGGGCATCTGGTGGAAGGACACCACCGAGCGTGGCGCTACCGCCGGGATGCTGGTCGGCCTCATCGGCTCCATCAGCATCATCTTCCTCAACATCCTGCAGCAGCTGGGCACGATCGGTAAGGACGGACTCCTCGGGTTCGTGGGTTCGCTCACTTATCCGGTGCTGTTCACCTTCCCGCTCGGCGTTCTCACGATCATCATCGTGAGCAAACTCGACGGGCAGCTGCCCAAGAATGTGGACCGCATCTGGATGCGGATCCACGGCACGGCCAGCGAGCGTTACGAGAAGCAGTACGGCCTGGACAAGGTGGGTTCGATGTTCGCCAAGCACGAGTAGCGCGTCTTCGGGCCGTACCCCCCCAGACGGTCCAGACGGGGCATGCCGGTTCCGCCACACAGCGGGGCCGGCATGCTCGCGTTGTGCAGCCCCGCATGCGGCTTCCCTCAGCGGCGCGCCGCGGCCACCAACTCGGCGGCGAGTGCCGCGAGCGCGGCGGGCGTGGTGGAGGGGAGGTCGAGCCGGAGCACGCGCCTCCCGTGCTGTGCGAGCGTCACGAGGTCGCCTTCGGCCTGTGCGCGATGCAGGGCGGCGAGTCCGTACGGCTTGCCGGGTACCGGCACGTCGATGCGGTCGCGGCCGGTCACGATGATGAAGACGCCGGTGTTCGGTCCGCCCTTGTGGAGCTGACCCGTGGAGTGCAGGTACCGCGGTCCGAGCTCGAGGCACACGGCGGCGCCGGTGGCATGCGACACCGCGGCGGCGGCGTCCACAAGCGGGTCGATGCGCTCGGCGTCGTCAGGTGCGTACACGAGCAGCGCGAGGTAGTCGCCGGGCCGCAGCTCGGAATACGCACCGGCGATCGCCTCGATGCGCGAGGAGGGGGCGCATCGCTCGAGTGCTCCGGCGTACGTGATCCAGGTGCCGCCAGCGTCAGCGGTGGCGGTGGGCACCTCCGACGCGCTACCATCGAGGATGGCCGATGTGGCGCGCTTGGCCTCGGTGACCGAGGGCTCGTCAAAGGGGTTCACGCCGAGGAGGGCGCCCGCGAGCGCCACCGCGTGCTCCCAGCGGACGAACTCCGCACCAACGTCGAACACGTCGGACACCGTGAGCTCATACACCGGGTGCGTGGCGGCCGCCGATCGCGACCACCCGGCGAGGGGTTCATCATCGGTGAAGCGCAGTACCACGAACGCCCGATCGTCCCCGTACGCGTCCGGGCCCGCGGGCGCGCTCTCGATGACCGGGACGATGCCGATGCCGTGCTTGCCGAGTGACTCCGCCACCAACTGCTCGACCCACAGCCCGAAGGGCGCGTACCGCTCCGAGGTCACGAGCGTGAGCTTGTCCCGGCGGGTGTCCCGGGCATCGACCATCCACGCTGCCAGCAGTGCTGCCGGGTTCTGCTCCACGGGAGCGTCGCACGCGGTCTCCATCGCCTGCGCGTGTTGTATCAGCGCGGGCAGGTGGATGCCGATCAGAGCGGCCGGGGCCAGTCCGAAGACCGACAAGGCCGAGTAGCGGCCGCCCACGGTTGCAGGTGCCGTGAGCGCGATGCGCAGCATGTCCCGCTGCCGCACCTTCTCGAGCGGCGAGCCGGGATCGGTGATGACGATGACGCGGCGCCCCGCCTCGGCACGGTTCAGGCCGCTCTCGGCGTACCAGGCGCTTACGATCGCGTAGAGCGACAGAGGCTCGATGGTCGTGCCCGACTTGCTGGCGACGATCGTATACGTGCTCTCGGGGGAGAGCGTCGCGAGAAGCTCGGCCACCTGTACGGGAGAGGTGGTGTCGAGCACGTGGAGGTAGGGGAAGCCGTGGCCGCGACCGATGATCCGCTCCATCACCAGCGGTGCGAGCGAGGAACCGCCCATGCCGAGAAGCAGGAGATCGGTGGCGCCTTCCTCCACGAGCGCGTTGGCGAGCCCGGTGAGCAGCGGAAGCCGTCCGGCGGCCTTCTCGGCGAGGTCGGTCCAGCCAAGGCGCTGCATGATGGGGATTCGAAGATCGGGGTCGTCGCTGAAGAGGCTCACATCACGTGCGCGCAGCCGCCGCACCGCATCGAGCTCCGTCAGCCGGTCACGTGCGGACATGGCCCCTCCTCAGTCAGGTTCGGTCTTCCGCGATGATAGGCTCTGGCGTCTCGAGCCCCGGCATCGGCTCCATGCGGGCCACGAGCACGCCTCCGGCCACGACCATCATACCGCCCAGGAGCGTGCTTGCCGTAAGAGGTTCATGGAGGAACAGCGCCGCGAACACCACTGCGCTCACCGGTTCGGCATACATGAGCACGCCGGCGTGATCGGCGCGTACCGACCGCAGGCCCGAGAAGAACAGGAAGCCCGCGAGCGCGGTGTGGACCACGCCAAGCGTGGCAAGCGCGCCGTACGCGGTGGGAGAGGTGGGGGCCCCGCCGGTTGCGTACGAGTGGATCACCAGCGGGAGCAACGCCACCGACGCCACGGCGTACTGGCCGAACATGAGGGCCGCGCTCGAGATCCCGTGGAGCAGCCGCTTGGAGCGCAGGAGGAGCTCCGCGTACGTGAGCGCCGAACAAGCCGCAAGCGCCGCTCCGAGCGCCTGCCGGCCGGTGCCCAGGGTGAAGCCGTGGCGGAGCATGATGATGGCGATGCCGCAAAGTGAGAGCGCGATAGGCATAACGATACGCCGGTCGAACCGGTCGCCTGTCACGAACGGCGTGAGGGCGGCAACGAACACCGGGCCCGTATAGCCGAGGAGCTCCACGGTGGCCACCTCGGTGAACTCGAACGCGGAGAGGAAGAGCAGCCAGTTCGCCGTGAGCAACAGGCCCTGCAGGGCCACCTGCCGGAGCTTCTCGCGGCCGAGCATGGTGAGCTCACGCCATCCGCCGGAGACCAGGAGCCATCCCCCAACGACCACCGCGGCGAAGAAGACGCGATAGAAGACTTTCACCGTCGCGTCGCCGTCGGCCGCACGCAGCGCGAGCGGGATGGTGCCCCACACGATGCCGGTCAGCGCGATACGGATGAGTCCCGAGAGTCGCGCGTGGGTCTCCGGCATGGTGGTGCGCATCGCGGTATCAGCAGATCCGGGGCAGCTGCTCACCAACGAGCATGTCCATTATGCGTGTCGCGCCAAAGGCGGTCCGTACGTACACCTTACCGGCCGGCGCCTCGGCCACTACGCCGATGATCGCCGCCTCCGCACCGTAGGGGGCGCCCTTCATCGCGGCAAGCGCGGCCTCGGCCTGCTCCGGCGGCAGGATGGCCACCATCTTGCCTTCGTTCGCCACCTGGAAGACATCGTAGCCGAGCATCTCGGAAGCGCCCCGCACCTGATCGTTCACCGGGACAGCGGTCTCCTCCACCGTGATCGAGACGCCGGAGGCCCCCGCGAGCTCGTTCAGCGTGCTCGCCAGGCCGCCACGGGTGGGGTCGCGGAAGCACCGTACGTCAGGCGCCGCCTCGAGCACCGCGGAGACGAGTGCCGCAAGCGGCGCCGCGTCGGTGCGGATGTCCGTAGAGAACTCCAGGCCCTCACGGGTGGAGACGATCGCGATGCCGTGGTCGCCGAGCGTGCCCGAGAGCAGGACCACGTCGCCGGGCTTGCAGTGCGAGCCGGAGAGGTCCACGCCATCGGGCAGGACGCCCACACCGGCCGTATTGATGTAGCAGCCGTCGCCATGTCCGCGCTCCACCACCTTGGTGTCGCCGGTGACGATCCGCACGCCCGCCTCGGCGGCGGCGTCGTGCATCGAGACAAGGATGCGCCTGAGGTCCTCCACGGGCATGCCCTCCTCGAGCACGAACCCGACAGAGAGGTAGAGCGGACGGGCGCCAGAGGTGGCCACGTCGTTCACCGTGCCGCACACCGCCAGCTTGCCGATGTCGCCGCCGGGGAAGAAGAGCGGGTGCACCACGTAGGTGTCGGTCGAGAACGCCAGGCGTGAGCCGGGGAAGTCGAGCGCCGCCGCGTCATCCATGCGCAGGAGCACCTCGTCGCCGAAACCGGCCACGAAGACCTCCTCGATAAGCTCCTTCATCATGGTTCCGCCGCTGCCATGAGCGAGCAGGATGCGGTCTGAGCGCATGTGGACCTCCGTATCGAAGCGACCGTTTCCGGGCACAGGTCCCGGTCTCACGGTACCGTGTGCGGGTCTTCTAGTCCTTGCCGTAATCGGTGTAGCGGTAGTATGCGGCGCAGGAGCCTTCGCTGGACACCATGCACGGTCCAACGGGGTGCTCGGGGGTGCAGGCACGGCCGAAGAGCTTGCAGTCGAAGGGCAGCACCACGCCGCGGAGCACATCGCCGCACTGGCAGCCCTTGATCTCGCGGGGTTCGGGCACCGTCACTGGAATGCGTGCACGCGCGTCGTACCCGGCGAACTCCGGCCGCAGGGCGAGGCCTGTGCCGGGAATCACGCCGATGCCACGCCACTCGGCGTCACACGGCACGAAGCTCGCCTCGATCGCGGCCACCGCCGAGGGGTTGCCCTCGGCATGCACGCCACGCCCGTACGCGATCTCGATCTCTGCGCGTCCCTCGGCGAGCTGCTGTGCGAGCATCCACACGCCCTGGAGCACATCGACCGGCTCGAAGCCGGTGATCACGCCGGGCACGCCGTACTCGCGCGCCAGGAACTCGTACGGTGCGGTGCCGATGATCGTGGAGACGTGGCCCGGCAGGATGAAACCGGTCACGCGCACCTCGGGGTCGTTCACGAGCACCTCGAGAGCGCCCGGGACGGTCTTGTGGAGCGAGAGCGCCGACCAGTTGGAGAGCTTCCGGCGTGCCGCCTCGCGGATGGTGAGCGCCACGGTGGGGGCGGTGGTCTCGAAGCCCACGCCGAGGAAGACGACCTGCTTGTCGGGCTCGCGCTCGGCGATGGCGAGCGAGTCGAGCGGAGAGTACACCACCCGCACGTCACGGCCCTCGGCCTTCTCGGCCGACAGTGACGAGTACGACCCGGGCACTTTCATCATGTCGCCGAAGGTGGTGAGCACCACGCCGGGCTGGCGCGCGATCTCGATTGCGAGATCGATGTCGGGGTTGGCGGTGACGCACACCGGGCAGCCGGGGCCGGACAGGAGCTTGATCGTCTCGGGCATCACACCACGCAGACCATGCTTGGCGATGGCCATCGTGTGTGTGCCGCAGACCTCCATGAGCGTGCACGGCTCGACCGCGATGCGGTGGATCTCGTCGACCAGGTGGCGCGCGACCTCGGGGTCGCGGAAGCCTGCGAGGATGTCGTTCACGACGCCGGCACCTCGGCGGCTTCGTCGCTGCCATCGAGTTCAGCATCGAGCTCGTCGGCGTGCTTGATGCCCATGCGGCCGAGCATCTCGAGAGACTCGGCCGCGAACTCCTCGTCGACCACCTGGATCGCGAAGCCCGCGTGCACGAGCACGTGATCGCCGAGCTTGGCGTCGGGCGTCATCATCAGACTGACATGCCGCTTCACGCCGAGGATGTCCACCTCGGCCATCTCGATCTCATTGGGCTCGGAGACGATCCGGGCGGGGATTGCAAGGCACATAGAGTCCTCCTGATGCGACTGAGTTGCTCGCCGTGAGCGGGCGTGCGGGTCCGTCCGGCGCTACCTGTCCACTATAGCGGGATGGCGCTTCCTTGCCGAGGGTGGCGAGGAGCTGGCCGCGGCCTGGCTACTCCTCGGCCACCAGCGCCCGCGCGATGACCGCCTGACCGAAAGACACGCCGCCGTCGTTGGCGGGCAACCCGAGGTGGGTGAGCGGTTCGAGCCCGGCCTCGCGCAGTCCGAGGACGCAGCCGCGCACTACGAGGCGGTTCATGAAGACGCCGCCGGCAAGCGCGACGTGCCGCACGCCGAGCTCCGGCGCGAGCCGGGCGCACGCGCGCACGACCACGTCTACGACCGCGCGATGGAAGCGCGCGGAGATCGTCGGTGCCGCCGTGCCTGCCGCGATGTCGTCGAGCAGCGCTTCGAGCACGGGCGCCGGGTCGACCACGAGGGCGCCTCCGGTGTCCTCCACTATGTCGAACGCGTACGCGCCGTCCGCGGAAGGCTCCGCGATCGCCTCGAGCTCGATCGCAGCCTGGCCCTCGTAGAGCGCATCGTCGCGCACGCCCGCAAGTGCGGCCACCGCGTCGAACAGCCGGCCCATAGAGCTCGTGCGTGGGGTGTTCAGCCCGTGCGCGATCATCGCGAGCACGGTGCGCTCTTCGCCTTCGGCAAGCCGCGCGCGCAGAGGGGCCGCTCCCGGGTGTTCGAGCAACCCGCATTCGGCCAGTGCACCGAGCGCCATACGCGCGGGCCGCCGGATCGCCGCCGCGCCACCGGGCATCGGCAGCGTGCGCAGATGCGCGACCCGCGTGAAGCCGGTCCAGTCGGCCGCCAGCCATTCGCCGCCCCAGATCGTGCCGTCCGTGCCGTAGCCGGTGCCGTCGAGCGCCACGCCGAGCACGCGCTCGGGGATGCCATGCTCGGCGGTCACGCTTGCGATGTGCGCATGGTGATGCTGCACGCCGATGGTCCGCAGGTCGAGCGAGAGCGCGTGCTTGGTGGAGAGGTACTCGGGGTGCAGGTCGTAGGCCACGACCTCCGGCCGCACTCGGAACAGATGCTCGTAGAGCGCGATCGTGCGCTCGTAGCTTGCGAGCGTCTCGGCGTTCTCCATGTCGCCGATGTGCTGCGAGACGAACGCGTGACCACCGGTCAGCAGACAGAAGGTGTTCTTCTGCTCGGGTCCGGCCGCCAGCACGTCCACCCCCTTGGCGATCGGTGACACGAGCGGGAACGGCGCGTACCCGCGAGCGCGGCGGATGAACTCCACGCCCACGTCGGGCGTGTGGCGCACCACCGAGTCGTCGTAGCGTGAGTAGATGTCACGGTCGTGCATCAGGAAGGCGTCTGCGATGTCCGAGAGCCGTTCGAGCGCCTCGGCGTTCCCCGTGGCGATCGGCTCGTCGCTGCGGTTGCCCGAGGTCATCACGAGCGGGCCGCGGAAGGCGTCGAGCAGCAGGTGGTGGAGCGGCGTGTACGGTAGCATCACGCCGAGTTCGCGCAGGCCCGGGGCGAGGGACGGGGCGAGCCTGCCAGACGCGTGGGTCGCGTGCTCAGACAGTCCTCGGCAGGGGCCCTCGGCATCATCAGCGCTGCGCGCTGATGATGCCTTCCCTGCCTGCGGAACTGCGCCGCTGACCCACGCGTCTGGCAGGCTCGTCTCTCGAAGGCGCAATAGAACGATCGGCGCGGAGGGCGCTGTAAGCAGGGCCGCTTCTTCGGGCGAGACCTCGCACCACTCCCGCGCTGCCTCCAGCGAGGGCACCATCACCGCGAGTGCCTTGCCCCAGCGGTGCTTGCGCTCGCGAAGCCGGAGCACAGCCTGCTCGTTGCTCGCGTCGCACGCGAGCTGGAACCCGCCAAGTCCTTTCACCGCAACGATCGCCCCCGCGCGCAGGAGCGACACCGTCTCCGCGATGATCGCCGCCGCCCGCTGGCGTTCGGCATCGACGTCCCGATGGGGCCGAGGAGCGGCTTCGACCGACGGCCGCCATTCAGCATCCTCACTATGCCCGGTGGTAAGGTGCGGGGTGGGGGTAGCCGGCGCAGTTCCGCAGGCGGGGGAGGCGTCGGGCGCGCCGGTGGCGCGTCCGACAGCCGAGGGCCCCCGCCAAGGACTGTCCGAGCACGGCGCCCCCACCCCGCACGAACCACCCGTGGGAATGTTGAGATACAGCCGTGGCCCACACCTGAAGCACGCGTTCGGCTGCGCGTGGAACCGGCGGTCGGCCGGGTCGGCGTACTCGGCGGCGCACTCATCGCAGAGCGGGAAGTCGCGCATGGTCGTGAGCGGCCGGTCGTACGGCACGTCCTCGATGATGGTGAACCGCGGACCGCAGTTGGTGCAGTTGGTGAACGGATACCCGTATCGGCGGTTGGTCGAATCCCGCATCTCGGCTGCGCACGCGTCGCACGTGGCGATGTCGGGCGAGACGAGCGTCATGGCGCCAGCGATGGCCTCGGACTCAACGATCACGAACGCCGTGTGGCCCTCGGCAGGCACATCGGTGGTCTCCACAGCTGTCACCACCGCCATCGGCGGCGCCTGGTCGCGGATGTCGCGTACGAACGTCGCCACCGCTCCGGTAGCGCCCTCCGCATGCGCGAACACGCCGTCGGACGTGTTCTTCACCCAGCCGTGGATGCCGAGCCGGTTCGCGAGCGTGTACACGAACGGGCGGAACCCCACGCCCTGGACCACTCCCGTGACGTGCACAACGACCGCGCGCACGCGTTCAGCCCTCGCCGAATCCATCAGTGACGAACCGGTTGTTCAGCAGCACGAAGAGCTTGTACGACTGGTCGAGCAGCTCCATCGCCTCATCGCCCATGCGCGGCTGCATCGTTTCGCGGGCACCATTGAACGGCGAATCATGGATGAAGGCGTTGCGCACCT
The DNA here is from genome assembly GCA_022839745.1 of Actinomycetes bacterium. Classification (GTDB taxonomy): domain Bacteria; phylum Actinomycetota; class Coriobacteriia; order Anaerosomatales; family Anaerosomataceae; genus Anaerosoma. The sequence goes on along the minus strand of JALHJB010000004.1, from coordinate 81,565 downwards.
CGCGCAGCTGATGCCACCGGTACGGGAAGTCGCTGTAGCCGAGCTCCGCGGCCGCCTCCTCGAACTCCTCGCCCACAAGCGCGGGAAAGAGCTTGCCGATGCGGGTGCCGATCGCGCGCTGGGTGTCCATCACCATCTTGCGCAGCTGGAGCGTGGCGCCGTGCGCACTCATGATGCGGTCGAGGATGTCCTCGAGCACGGCCTCGAGCAGCGCCATGACGAGGATGACCACGATCTCGTGATCGCCCTGGCGGTTGTACTCGCGGATCCGCGCATCGAGCTTGCGGATACGCTCGGTGGGGTACTCGCGACGCTCGCCGTCGGTGGCGCCACAGATGGGGCAAGGTTGATTGCCGTCCATGAACTGCGGGTCGCCGCTGATGTACCCACAGACGGGGCACTCCCAGTACAGCGGCGCCTCGCCCGTCTCCGGCGCGAACACCGTGCGGTGCGGGCGTGTCTGTTTGAAGCGGCTCTTCTTGCTCATGGAACGATTGTAACAGGAGGGTCCGCCAGAGCGGCCCGCACCGCCCACGGCATCTCCAGGCCGTGGGCTTCGAGGAGTGCGGCGTCCGTGAGGATGCGCTCCTTGGGGCCCGACGCCACGATCATGCCGTCATCGATCACCGCCGCGTCGGCGCAGAGCTCCCAGGCCACATCCATGTCGTGCGTGGCCACGAGCGCTGTGGCGCCAAGCGAGGCGAGCAGCGACACCATCTGACGGCGGGAGCGCGGGTCGAGGTTCGCGGTGGGTTCGTCGAGCACCAGCACGCGTGGTTCCATAACCAGCACTGTGGCCAGCGCGGCACGCTTGCGCTGGCCGAAGCTCAGGTGATGTCCCGGCCGGCTGGCGGCATCGGCCAGGCCGACCTCGTGAAGCGCCTCATGTACCAGCCGGTCCACTTCGGCCGGAGCGGCGCCCCCGTTGAGCGGCCCGAACGCCACGTCCTCGTAGAGCGTGGTCATGAAGAGCTGATCGTCGGGATCCTGGAACACCAGGCCCACCTTCTGACGCACTTCGCGGACGGTCGCAGGGGTGACCTCGGCGCCGTCGACACTCACGCTGCCCGATGTGGGCCGCAGTATGCCGTTCAGGTGCAGCAGGAGCGTGGATTTGCCGGCACCGTTCGGGCCGAGCAGCGCGAGCGATCGGCCTTCGGCCACTGTGAGGTCGATGCCGTGGAGGGCCTCGGTGCCGTCGGGGTAGCGATGCGTGACACCGCGAAGCTCGATCAGGGCGGGTGTGGTTCCGGCTTCCATGGATGCCTCTCAGTACAGCGCCACGGCGAACGCCGAGAGCGCCGCCATCGCCATCAACAGGATGTCCGCGGGTCCGATTCTGCCGCGTGAGGCCATGGGCAGCGTGCCCGTGTACCCGCGGGAGACCATCGCTGCGTGGATGCGCTCTCCACGCTCATACGAACGGACGAACAGGTTGCCCGCGATGCTGCCGAGCGACCGGAGCAGTGCGCGGCCACGAAGCGCGGGCGCGCGGCTCACCATCGCGGTCCTAAGTGAGCGCAGCTGCTCGCCGAGCACCCCCACGTAGCGGGTGATGAACGACAGCAGCATCACGAAGACCTCCGGCACCTTGAGTCGTCGCAGCGCGCCGAGGAGGTCACTGCGTCTCGTGCTTGCCGCCACCAGCAGCATGCAGAAGGCCGAGATCCACGCCTTGGAGAGGATGCCCCAGGTCACCACGAGCCCGCCGCCCGCCCAGGCCGACGTCAGTCCGCCGATGTTCCAGGAACCGCCGTCGGTGCCGAGCGGCGCAAGCAGCGCGATGGTGCCGGCGAACGGCAGCACCGCGGCGCTTCGCGTGACGAGCCGCCGGAGCGGAAGGCGGGCGCTTGCGGCCACCGCCGCCAGGAGCGCGGCGAGGAGCAGCGCCTCGGCAAGCCTGAGCGGGGGAGTGAGAACGACTCCGAGGATCAGGACTGTGGCTCCCACGATCTTGGCGCGTGCGTCGAGCGCGTGCACTGGTGAGACGATATACGTGAGCGACTCGAAGGACGTGGGGTGAGCATGCTCGTGCGGCGCCGGTCCCGAGTCCGCCCGGTGATGGTGCGGGTGGCGATGCGTGGACTGCCCGGCATGGCGATGCGCCTCGCGGTGCACGCCGGGCACCCCCGGATCGTCGTGGCTGTGAGGCTGCTGGCTCACCGCTGTCTGTCTTCGGCCCTGCGAGAGCGCAGTCCGGTGAGGCCGGCGTACGCGAGCACTCCGGTGACCACCACGCCGACGATACCGGCGAGCACGCCGGCGAGCGTCTCGTTGGCGATGCCGGGTATCACGTAGTCGGGCATCGGGCCTTCAAGCAGCGTCATGCCCTCGAATGCCGAGCCCACCTGCTCATAGGCGTACTCGAGCCCGTCGGGGTGAGAGGAAGCCAGGAACGATGCTCCAGCCGCCACGAGGGCGATGACCGCGAGCCCGATCGCGACCTTGCGGGCGACCGCCGCATCGGGCTTCCGCTCAGCGTCAGCGAGCAGGTCGGGGCGGACGGCGAGCAGATAGCCGACCAGGCCGGCGGTGATCGCTCCTTCGCCGATGCCGATGAGCGCGTGCCAGAGTCCCATGGCCGCCGTTACCGCGCCGAGCGGAGCGCGACCAGAAAGCCAGAGCAGCACCGCTGCAACGAGCGCGGCTGCCACACATGCGCCCCAGGCGGCCGCGAACGAGGCCGCGAGCTGCATGCCCCTCGACCCGGAGACGCGCCGCAGTGCGACGTAGATCGCACGCCCCACAAGCGGACCGATGATCGCCATGGTGAACAGGTTTGCGCCGAGCGCGGTGATACCGCCGTCGGCGAACAGCAGCGCCTGGATCGCGACCACCGCGGCCATCACGAGCATCGCTGGCCAGAGCCCGAGGACGATGGCCGCTGCGGCGCCGCCGGCGAAGTGTCCCGACGTGCCGCCAGCCACAGGGAAGTTGAGCATCTGCAGCGCGAATATGAGCGCCGCCATCACGGCCATCATCACGATGGTGCCGTCGGAGAGCATGGCGCGCACGCGACGCGCGCCGTACGCCAGGACACCGGCAGAGCCGATCCACGCCGGGATCCAGGTCCGTGCTTCGAGCATGCCGTCAGGAATGTGCACGAGAGGCCTCCCTCATCAGAACTGCGGTCTGTCTCGTGCGGAACCCTTCGGGGAAACGCGCTGTCGGCCCTGCGCCGGGCCGGTCCGGAAGACCTGCTACAAACGCTCGATGGTGACGTCGTCGTCGGTCACCGCAAGGTTCGCCACCGCGCTGTCGAGCTTCTCGCGCGCCTCGCCGAGCATGACCGTCACCTGTGCGAGTTCGGCGCTCGTCGCCGATCTGCGACCCTGGTCGGCCAGGTGATGGAGCTGCTCGAGGTGCTGCTGCGAGAGCGCAAGCGAGTCGTTGATCATGGCAACGGCCAGCTTCATCTGGCCGGTGTTGATGCCGCCTTCACACATGGAGATACCTGCCTTCCGGGCTGGTGCCGCCGCTTGGGAGCGGCACGGAGCGGACTGATCAGCGGGCGCTGAGAACCACGACGTGGTCGAGCAGACGCACTTCCTTGAGCGTCGCCTCGACTGCGCGGTGACCCCCATACAGGTCATACAGCTTGAGCGTCCCGTTCTCGGGCACGATCGTGGTGATGTCGTCGATCGCTTCGACCTCGGAACCGTCGGGTCCCTCGATGACCACGCGGGCCTCACACATACAGCACACCTCCTATTCGAGCGCTGAGGCCACCACGACGATGGCCTCCTCGAGCAAGTGGGGCAGTGGGTCCTTCGTGGTCCCGACCAGGTCGATCCTGGGATTCGTCAACGGTAGCATGACCTTGCGCGCACGGGAAAGCGCGAGCGCTTCGGCCATCGCGGGTGTCACCTCGCCCATCATCGAATCGGGGATGAGGGTCGAGAGGGGGCCGATGAGGATGTCGGCGTCGCGGACCGTCACGCGAACGGCGTTCTCGCCGGTGGCGCCGCGGTTCGCGCCCGCCTTGAGCATGGCCGATGTGGCGGTCGAGTTCGTGCCTACGGCGAGGATCTCGACGGTCTCGCCAAAGGCGGTACGGAGCCGCTGGACGATCTCCTGTCCGATGCGGCCACCCATGCCGTCAACGACCATGACCCGCGTGCTCACGCGAAGCCCCGATCAGCCAAGCCAGCTGGAGAGCTCGTCGACCAGACGCTTCTTGGGCATCGCGCCGACGAGCTTCTTGGCGACCTCGCCGCCGGAGAAGACGATGAGCGTGGGGATGGAGAGCACATCGTACTTGGTCGCGGTGACGGGATTCTCGTCCACGTTGAGCTTGGCCACGGTGATTCCGGGGTGCTCGGCGGCGATCTCCTCGAGCACGGGCTCCATCATGCGGCACGGGCCGCACCACGGCGCCCAGAAGTCCAGGACAACGGGCTTGGTGCTCTGGAGCACATCCGCCTGGAAGCTGTCATCGGTCACATGCTTGAGGTTCTCGCTCATCAGGTCCTCCGTTCGCGTCTGCCGACGCTTAGCCGATCGAACACAGGCGGTCGTCGATGTACCGGACCGCTTCGAACGCGGCCGACGCACCGCCGGCCGCGGCCGTGACCACCTGCTTGAGCTCTCCAACGGTCACATCACCCGCGGCGTACAGCCCAGGGTACGACGTGAGGCCGTTCGGGTCTATCTTCACGTAGCCGCCGTCATCGAGGTCGCACAGCCCGGCGACCAGGGCGCTCTTAGGCTCCACGCCGACGAAGATGAAGACTCCGTCAAGCGGCAGGAACTCGTCGGGCTCGCCGTTCGTGGCCACCAGGTCCAGGCCGATGACCTTGCCGTCCTCGCCCTTGATCTCGCGGATGGTCCGGCTCCACTTGAGCTCGATCTTCTCGTTGTCGAAGCAGCGCTCCTGGATGCACTTGGTGGCGCGGAGCTCGTCCCGCCGGTGGATGAGGTAGACCTTCTCGGCGAACTTGGTGAGGAACATCGCCTCTTCGGCGGCCGCGTCGCCGCCGCCGACCACCGCAACGGTCTTGCCCCTGAACAGCGCGCCGTCGCAGGTGGCGCACCATGACACGCCCCGGCCGGTGTACTCGGCCTCACCGGGCACGCCGAGGCGCTTTGGTACCGCACCGGTGGCCAGGATCACCGAGCGCGCGAGCACCTGAGCGCCCTCGGAGTCAGTGAGCACGAAGTCGAGGTCATGCGGCACGATCGACTCGATCTGCGCGAACGTGCGGAACTCGGCGCCGAACGTCTCGGCCTGGCGGTACATGAGGTCGCCGAGCTCCGCGCCGGAGATGCCCTCGGGGAATGCGGGATAGTTCTCGACCCAGTCGGTCGTGATGATCTGGCCACCGGGAAGCGCGGTCTCGAACACCACCGTCTTGGCCCGGGCGCGGGCGGCGTACAGGGCGGCGGCGAGGCCGGCGGGACCGCCGCCGATCACCGCTATGTCGATAGTCTCCATCAGATGGTCCCCTCCGTGAGTATGTCTTCGTCGATCTCGATGGTCACGCCGGCGGCAGCAGCCTCGGTGCGGATCTGCTGCAGGTTGGCCACCGCCTGCTCGGCGATCATGTCGGCGTGCGCGTCGGTCGATGACTTGCTGATATCGATGACCGTCGTGAACTGCCGTGCCGCGGCCTCGTAGTCGGTGCGGCCCTTCCAGTAGAAGATGCCCATGTTGAAGTTGGCCTGGAGGTGTTCGGGCTCCTCCTGGAGCACGGCCGACAGCCCCTGGATCGCCTGGTCCGTTTGGCCCGTGTAGAAGTACAGGACGGCCATGTCGGTGCGGACCTCGGTGTTGTCGGCGTCCTGCTCGAGGTACTTCGAGTAGTACGTGATGCCCTTCTGCGCGTACGCCGCATTGCCCGACTCGCTGTGCATGCCGTAGTAGGCGTCGGCCACCTGCTTGATCGCGTCAAGGTCCGACGGGCGGCTCTCAAGCACCATCAACCCGTCGAGCAGATTGCGCTGGTTCTGCGAGAGCTGGTCCCGGAACTCGGTGGGTACGCCCACCGTGGCCGGATCGCGGTCAGCCAGCTGCGACGTGTAGATCGACAGCGCGAGCACACCCGCGAAGACGGCGATCGCGATGGCTAGGATGGTGAGCGGTGTCTTATAGCGCTGGAACCAGCGGGTGGTGCGCTTGCCCCAGCTGGCGCGCCCCTCGTCCCTTCGCTCCACCTTGAGGCCGAGCGTCTGGGCCTTCAGCAACATGTTCAGGTCGTTGGTGACCAGTGTCAGGCCCTCGCAGCCGCTCGCGCACGCCTGGTATGCGGCAGCGATGATGCGATCGTCGGCGTTGCGGGTTGAAAGCCCCTCGGGCAGTGTGACGTCCGGGTCCAGCGGCAGCACCCTCAGGCGGCCGCCGTCGGGCATCTCCACGCCATCAACGAGGCTTCCGGTCTCTGAGAAGTCGAACAGGATACGGCTGACCTCGCGGCCCCGGAAGCGCAGGTCCGGATCAACACGAGAGGTCTTGAGCTTGTCGATCTCGCCGAGCACCGTTTCCGGCACGATCACCTCAGCGTCCGGGTAGGCGAAGATCACGCCCGGATCCGAGAGGAGGACGTTCGTATCGAGCACTACGGTTCGCATCGGCTCACGCTCGCAGTTCGTCGGGGATGTCACTGTTCTGAGGTGGGACTCATCTCGTCATCGATAGTAGCAGCATTCGGTCGTGCGATACGCCGGCGGATGACGAGAAGCAGTGCGAGCAAGACCAGTACCACCATGCCCACGGTTCCCAGGCGATCGATGTATGAGGCGCGCACGATCACATTGGTCGCGGCAACCATGGCATCCCCGGAGCGAATGGTCACCTCGAGGTCGGAGGTCATGCTGTTCCGCAGGTCCACGGGGACCGTGATGAAGTTCTCCATCGGGTCCACCTCGACACGCTGGACGATCTCCTTCGCGCTGCCGTCGGTGAACGTGGCTACGACCGTGAGAGCGAGGTGCTTGCCCGTATTGTTCACGAGCGTGAACGGTACAGCGCCGGCGCTCCCCGAAAGGGTCACATCCTTGGCATCGATGGTGATCTTCTCGAATTCCGAGGTCACGAATCCGGTCACATCCTCGGTCATGTCCCGCGCCCGTGCAGCTCCGCCCCATGCGCCGTTGGCGCCAGCCCACAGTCCGCTCTCGGCCACGAGCAGCGCACGCGACAACGACTCCACATCCGGGTCGTCAGGCCCCGCGGCCTCGCGGTATGCGAGCAGCGAGGCGCGGGCGTCCCCGACGGTTCGCCAGTGTCCCGCCGGGGCGTCGCTTTCAATGTCCGTGCGCAGCTTCACAGGCGCCGTGTCATCGGCCAGAGCGAGATCCTCGATCGGTGTGAGCTCAAGCCAGCCCGAGCGGTCGATCAGGTCGAGGGCACGCTGAACACTGGTCGCAGTGCCCTGCGACCCGGGGCCGATCTCGACGAGCAACACGATCGGGTCGGGTCCGATCCGATCGAACATCACGTCGTAGAACTCGGCGGGGCCGATCTCGATCGCCGCCGACGCGTCGTCGTCGGGGATAATCGCCACCGTGCCGCTTCCGTCGAGCGGGTGCAGACCGGTGGCTGGCTTCCCCTCGATGTGCTCGAACGCGTCGGATGGTGCGAGCAGGCCCGGAGTCTTCCGGCGCGCGAGCGTGGCCACGGCCGTGGTCGTCAGCGTCTTGCCGAGGTATGCGGTCTGCGATGCGGTGTTGGACCGAAGCGTGGCGAGCATGACCGAGTCGGCCCGCGCCCACTGCGCGTCAAGGTCGGTGCTTGCCCCGATCGCGGCAAGGCCGGCATGGTCGGGGAGCGCGTAGGGCGTGTCGAGCACCGTGAGCAGCCCGTCGTCCCGCGCTGCCGTCAGCGCCGCGAGCGTTGCCTCGGCATCCGCCGGCGTTTCGGCGTTCGGGAGCACCGGTTGTCCATCGGCGGTCTGGTAGCCTTCAGCGATCCGGCCGAGCTCTTCGATGAGCACCGGTGGGACGATGAGCGCGATGGGCGCACGCTGTTCCGAGGCTATGGACGCCACCGTCATCAGGTCCCGTCGAAGCCCGCTCTCGCCGGCGGGATCGACCGAAAAGCGTCCGTCGCGGCCGACAAGCGGCATGGCCCACGTCCGGGCCACCACGGCCACCTGCTGCCGGGGGGCCGCAGGGTCGATCACGAGCACTCTGCTCGAGACATTGGTGGGGTCTGAGCCCGTCGCCAGGATGCGGACCTCAACGGGGTACCTGCCCTGGGCCAGCACCGGGTTCTCGGCGCTGCGCTCGAACTCCACGGTATGGCGCCCCTCGGCGACCTCTGAACGGATCTCGGTCTTCTGGAAGATGAGACGCCCCTCGGGGGTCCGCAACCGGAGCCGGACTTCGAGGTACTCCGCCGGAGCGGAGATAGAGACCCTCACCGCAACGGCGATGGCCTCGCCCGCGCGGACTGTTGGTGCAGGCTGCACGATCTCGGCGCTCACGTTCTGGGTCACCGGCGCAGCATACGCCGAAGCGGCCGGGACAACGCGGGAACCCGGTGCGAGCACGAGCGTGATGGTTGCCATGGCGACCAGCGCCAGGCGGGTCTTGTCTATGAATCCGTGCATCCGGTCGTCCGATCCGCTGTCCCGGAGAGCCGGGAGCGGCAGGGGGTTCGTGTACGATGGAGAAGTACGTGGCGAGAGTATCACACGGCCCGGTGTCCGGGACGAGGCGAGAGGGCTATCCGCATGTCCACCAAAGACGACCAGACACATATGCCAGAGGTGCTGCCGCTGATCCCGCTGCGCGACCTTATCGTGTTCCCCAACCTCGTGGTGCCGCTGTTCGTGGGCAGAGAGCGTTCGATCAGTGCCCTGGAGCAGTCCATGCATACCGATCACCTCGTGGCGCTCGTGACCCAGCGCGCGGCGGAGACGCAGGACCCCGGCCCCGACGACATCTACGACGTCGGCTGTGTCGTGACCGTGCTCCAGGAGCTCAAGCTGCCCGACGGTACGGCCAAGGCCCTGGTGGAGGGCGTGCAGCGCATCAGGATCGTCGAGTACCTCGAGACGGACCCCCACCTGACCGTGCGCGTGGAGATCATCGAGGAGCCGAAGCAGGCGGACCTCGAGACGCAGGCGCTCATGCGCAACCTCGTCGCCGACTTCGAGAACGCCTCGCACCTCGGCAAGCCGATACCGCAGGAGGTGCTTCTCGCGGCCTCGTCGATCGAGGAGCCGGGGCGGCTGGCCGACTTCGTCACATTCCACCTGTCGCTCAAGATCGAGGAGAAGCAGCAGATCCTCGAGGCACTCGACCCGAAGGACCGCCTCCAGAAGACCTCGGAGTTCCTGCGCAAGGAGCTCGAGATCCTTGAGCTCGGCAGCAAGATCCAGAACCGCGTGAAGGAGTCGATGTCCAAGAGCCAGCGTGAGTACTTCCTTCGCGAGCAGCTCAAGGCGATCCAGCAGGAACTAGGGCAGTTCGACGAGATCCAGGCCGAGGTCGACGAGTACAAGCAGAAGATCGAAGCCGCCGACATGCCCGAGGAGGTCGCCGAGAAGGCGCTCAAGGAGCTCGGCCGGCTCGAGAAGATGCCGCAGGCGGCCGCCGAGACTGGCGTCATCCGCACATACCTCGACTGGCTCACCGGGCTGCCGTGGAACGTGTCAGACGAGGAGAAGCTCGACCTGGTCGCCGCGCAGGAGATCCTCGATGAGGACCACTACGGGCTCGAGAAGGTGAAGGAGCGCGTCCTCGAGTACCTGGCCGTGCACAAGCTCACCGATCACATGCGCGGTCCCATCCTGTGCTTCGTGGGTCCTCCGGGCGTGGGCAAGACGTCGATCGGCAAGTCGATCGCGCGTGCCCTCAATCGGCAGTTCATCCGGATGTCGCTCGGCGGGGTGCGTGATGAGGCGGAGATCCGCGGGCACCGGCGCACGTACGTTGGCGCTCTGCCGGGTCGCATCATCCAATCGATCAGCCAGGCGGGCACCAACAACCCCGTGTTCATGATGGATGAGATCGACAAAGTGGGCATGGACTTTCGGGGCGATCCCACCTCGGCGTTGCTCGAGGTTCTCGACCCCGAACAGAACAACTCGTTCCAGGACCACTACCTGGAGGCGCCGTTCGACCTTTCCGACGTCATGTTCATCACCACGGCGAACCTGCTCGACCCCATCCCTCCGGCGCTCCGTGACCGGATGGAGGTCATCCACTTCCCCGGATACACGGAAGACGAGAAGCTGCACATCGCACGCAAGTATCTCGTGCCCAAGCAGCTCAAGGAGCATGGGCTCACCGCCAAGACGCTGTCCATCGCCGATAGCGCGCTGCGGGAGATCATCAGGCGGTACACGCGCGAGGCCGGCGTGCGCAACCTCGAACGCCAGATCGCGACGATCTGCCGGCAGGTCGCCCGGAAGGTGGTCGAAGGCGAGACCGGCAAGACGAGCGTGACCGGCAAGGTCGTGCACGACTACCTGGGGCCCGAGAAATTCACCTTCGGCCTCGCCGAGAAGAAGGACGAGGTGGGTGTCGCCACCGGTCTCGTGTGGACCGAGGTGGGCGGCGACGTGATCTTCATCGAGGCCACGACCATGAAGGGCAAGGGGGGCCTCACCCTCACCGGGCAGCTGGGCGATGTCATGCGCGAGTCCGCGCAGGCCGCGGTCAGCTGGATCAGGGCCAACGCCGCCGCGCTCGGGATCGACGCCGACTTCGCGGAGTCGCTCGATCTGCACATCCACGTTCCCGCGGCGGCTATCCCCAAAGATGGACCGTCGGCGGGCATCACCATGGCGACCGCGCTGGTCTCGGTCCTGAAGGGCGTCCCGGTCCGGCGCAAGGTGGCGATGACCGGTGAAATCACGCTCAGAGGGCGCATCCTGCCGATCGGCGGACTCAAGGAGAAGCTGCTGGCCGCCCATCGCGCCGGTATCAAGACGGTGCTGATCCCGAAGGAGAACGTCCGCGATCTCGAGCTCGTTCCGGAGCATGTCCAGACGGAGATGGAGATCGTGCCCGTGGCCTCCATGAACGAGGTGCTCGAGCGCGCGTTCGCCTGAGAGCGTACCTGGCACTCGCGGTGCGACCCCTTCCATGCCTCCCGGCTGGACGCGTGAACACAGCTGCCGTTCAGACGAAGCCGTGACCGTCTATCGCTGAATCTTGCCCTCACGTCGCATCGGTGTGTGACGAGGATTACACTTCCACCCTCGTGGGGATATGCACAGGTGAGAAGGCCTGAGCACCTTGATAGCGTACGTACTCTTCCCTGGGAGTCATTGACACATCGGATGATTTGTCGGTCACCGCCGTCCGATGCGAGCGAATGGTGAGACCGGCCCATGAACTTGGGCCGGTCTCCGTTTGTTCACAGGCTTGTTCAGCACGACCCCCCGATCTTGGGGTGGGGGACAGCAAGGAGGTGTTACCAATGACGGCATTCGCAAAGAGTAGAGCGTCCATCCTCACGCGCTGGCTCTCGGCATATGTGGCCGTCGTGCTCCTGGTCGCGGTAGCGGGCCCGGGGATGGCGGTTTACGCCGAGGATGGCGTAGGTGGTATCGGAACCGTCGAGGAGTCGCCCGTCGTACCGGCGGAACCGCCGGAGCCCGTGAGCGATCCCACGGGACCGATCCCGGTCGGCGATGATGTTGTCGCACCGCCAGTGGTGGGGGAGGAGCCCCCACCGCCAGATATGCCGGAGGCGCCTGCGCCAGAGCAGTCCGAGCCTGTCCCAGCAGTCAGGAGCAACCGGTCGGCACCCGCCGCTCCGGATGCGTCCATGACGCTGGCGAAGGTCGATCCCGTGGTGATCGCAGCGATCGTGCCGGGAACGAACACGAACCTGTCCTTGACGCTGCAAGGTCTCAACAAGGAGTCTGGCTGGACCACCGGCAACCTCGGCAAGTCATGGGTCGAGGGCGAGTGGGTTCCCTACCGCCTGGTGATGAGGAACAGCGACACCGAGAACTCGGTGAGCATCCCGGTCACCACGGTCCAGTTCGATCACTACAACGGCACCGCCATCATGTACGACCGCACGCGAGCGTGGGGAACGTACACGACGGGCGTCGCTCCGGCGGACGGGGACACGGGGTATCCGTCTACAGCGGCAGCCTCACCCGCGAGTCAGGACGTACCGACCAATCCGGCGACACTCGGCACTGCAGAGTACATAAAAACCTCGTTCTCCGAGGGCTTTCTGATCATCCCGCCTGGCGAGTATGGCGTGCTGTATTTTCAGGCACATCTCGCCGTCACCGCGTACTGGAACATGCAGTCACCCTCGCGTGATGGTGCCGGCTACATCTCAGGGTCGAGCGGACACGTCACGCTCGACATGACCGGCGTTGGCGACAAGACGGTGCCGGTTCCTGCCGTCGCCACACCCGCGCGCACGCTTTCGGGTGTCAAGTTCAACGACCTCGACCGTGACGGTGTCATGGATGCCGGTGAACCGCCGCTTCCCGGGTGGACGATCACCCTTCAGGGCGGTGAGCCAGGCTTCGAGATCGGCACTGTCACCGATGTGACCGATGCGAACGGTGCGTTCAGCTTCGGACCGTTGCCTTCGGCTATCTACAGCCTGAGCGAGGTACAGCAGACCGGCTGGACGAACTCCACGCCGCTGCCTGTGATCGTGGACCTCGAGACAGGGGACAAGACCCAGAACATCGGCAACTATCACGATGACGTGGTCAAGACATTCCGGCTGACCTACGCGGGCGTCCCCGCTGGCGCCCAGCCGTACGTGCGGTACTCGATCAACGGCGGGGCGGACGCCATGGTCGCACTGAGCGGCTCGCCGCTTCAGGGCACCGTGCAGGTACCCTATGGCGCATCGCTCACGAAGATCGAATGGCGCGTGCAGTATGGTGCCGAGGACATCCTTCTGGGCACATCGCCCACGCCTGAGGTGCTGACAGCGAACAAGCTGAACACGTTCACCTACACCGCCTCCCTCAGCGGCTCGAAGTTCAACGACCTCGACGCGGATGGCTCTTGGGACGACGGCGAGAAGGGTCTTCCCGGGTGGACGATCAAGCTGTGGCGTGGCGGTGTTGCATACGCCGAGACCGTCACAGGCGCCGGTGGCGCGTACACCTTCAGCGGCGTGCTGCCTGGCAGCTACACGCTGACCGAGGTGCAGCAGGGCGGCTGGGTCGCCACCGCCGCACCTCAGGGCACGAAGACCGTAGCCAACGGGACCGCGATGACCGGTCTGGACTTCGGCAACGTCGAAGTGCTGCCGGAGATCACGGTCGTGAAGACCGCGCTGCCCACGCAGGTCCCTGAGACCGGTGGGTCGGTCGTGTTCAGCTTTGAGATCACCAACAACACGTCGGCGTTCCCCGTGACCGTGACCAGCATCGTCGATGACAAGTTCGGCGACCTGCTGGCAACGGCGGAGGGGCAGAACGGTGGGCTCGACATCGTGCTCGCGTCGGGTGCCTCTTTCACCTTCACCATCACGCGGACGCTCTCATCCGACCTGCTCATCCCGCACATCAACACCGTGACCGTCACCGCGGTCGACCAGTTCCAGCGGTCTGATACGGACGATGACGACGCGACCGTCACGTTCAGCGACGTGCCGCCGTCGATCAGCGTCACCAAGACCGCCCAGCCCACGTCTGTCCCTGAGACAGGCGGCGACGTGCTCTTCACGGTCACGGTGCAGAACACCGGAACGGAAGCGGTGGACCTCACAAGCGCTATCGATACCGTCTTCGGGGCGATCCCGGTAGCGAGCTTCGACAAGACCCACCTGTTGGTTGGGGAGACAGCCACCTACTCCTTCACGGAGTTCATGGCCGGTGAGCCTGACGAGCCGCACAACAACGTCGTGACCGTGACCGCCGAGGACAACGACGGCACGGATGTCTCCGACTTCGACGACGCGGACGTCACGTATACCGATGTACCGCCCACCATCGAGGTGGAAAAGGATGTCACGCCCACGTACATGGACGAGCCTGGCGGCACGTTCGCCTACCAGGTGCGCGTCAAGAACACGAGCATCGAGCCGGTCATGCTGACCCTCGTCGAGGATGACGTATACGGCGTCATCTACGAGTGGACCGAGGGAGACCCGGAGATCTGGCTGCTTCCCAACGCCGTCAGGGTCTTCGACTTCACGATGGACCACACCGAGGCGGGCCAGTACGACAACACCGCCGAGGCGACCGCTGTCGACAACGACGGCAGCAGCGCCTCTGATGATGACGACGCGACGGCGCTCGTGGGCGATGTCGGCCCTGTGGTCGACCTCGACAAGACCGTTGATGTCTCCGTGCTTCCCGAGCCCGGCGGCGACTTCACCTTCACGCTCACCATCAAGAACGTGGAGATCGAGCCCTTCACGATCACCAGCCTGACCGACACGAACCTCACCGAGCCGTATCCGGCCGCGGTGGCGGCGCTCATCGGCCAGACGATCGATCCGGGCGGCGAGCTCTCCGCGAGCTACACGCTCACGCACGCCGAGGCCGGTGTGTATGACAACGTCGCGGTGGTGGAGGTCATGGACAACGAAGAGTCCACCGACACCGACACCGACGACGAGAGCGTCGAAGTCGAGCCGTTCCTGCCGTTCACTGAGCCGGACCTTGTCATCACCAAGGCGGTGGACAAGGCGACCGCCAAGCCCGGCGATCTGCTCACCTACACCCTCACGTACTGGAACATCGGCGACGCCGCGGCGTACGACTTCACCGTGAGCGATGATTTCGACGAGCGGTACGTGACCGTGGTGGATGCCGGCGGCGGAGTGGTTGCCAACGGCAAGATCACCTGGAGCTTCACCGGGCCGCTCGCCGCGGAAGACGGCAAGAAGACGATCACATTCACCGTGCGGGTCATCGAGAAGATGCCTGTCGGCACCACCAACATGGACAACGTGGTCGTCATCGTCGACCCGCTCGACAAGGACGACTCGAACAACACGGACAAGGTCCGCACCATTGTCCGCGTCGTTGAAGACGAACCATTCCTGCCCTTCACCGGAGGTGAGTATCTGTTGCTGATCAGCCTCGCCGCGATTGCCGCGACAGCGGGTGCGCTGCTCCGGCTCCGTGGCAGGACCGCAGCCTGACGGGCAGCATCGTCGCAGCTCGCGTCGATGCTCAGGGGCACGTCAGATGCACGGACGTGCGTCCGTGTATCCCGGGCGCACCGCCTTTCTTGGCCGAACACGACAAGACCCCGGGGAGGGACCCGGGGTCTTGTCGATTCCTGCGGTTATCGCGCCCTAGCGCGGCGGGACGTTCTCGCCCCAGTCGATGACGCCGTTGTCGCGCCAGTCGATCACGTGCCAGATCTCGTGGCCGATGATGCGCTCAAGGCTGGAGGTGTGGGAGCTGCTGATCACGATGCGGCCCGACTTGTAGTAGCAAATCGCCTGGTGGCCCCGGGCGTCGCCGAAGGTGACCGTGGTGCCTGAGAGGATCGGGTAGCGCGCGATATAGCCAGCGAGTATCGAGCGGGCCTGCGAGAGCTCATTGGTGGCCGGGGCGGGGGCTGAAGCGGTCTGCTTCGTGCCGGTGGGTGCCGCTGCCCGCGTGCGGCGGGTGGCTGTCGTGGTGGTGGCGGCGGGCCGGGTGATCGTGGTCACGGTGCGCGTGGCGGGGGTGACCGCATTGCCGAGTGGTGCATCGTCCGTCTTGAGCACGGTCGCGGTCCGCGTGCTCGCCTGGATCTTGTTGGTGAAGGTCTGCGTCAGCTGGGCCGCGCCCGCCGCTGGCTGAACGGGTGTGATCACGGCTGCCAGCGTCAGCATCACTGATGTGGCCAGTACCGCCGCCGCCAGCCGCTTCGTTCGGTTCGTTGTGGTCATGCTCGAATCGCCCCTTGGTCGAGTCCGCGCGCACATCGGCCCAACTCCTCCTTCAGGCTGTGAGGTGTCGGGCCGAGAACGCGGCTCGTACCTTCGGCAGTCCGGCCATCGTGGGAAGCGGAGCTTCCTGTAGACCCGTGACTTTGCGAAGCCGACCTTTCGGCCGACCGTGCCTTTGTCGGGAGCGATCCGATGTTTGCTTGTCAATCGTGCCTTACACTGAACGTATCGGCACGAATGAGCGTGCGCTTGAGACCGTTTGTGCAATTCGTCACACCTATTCTGTGATCTGCGTCACGTGTGGGCGAGCTGAAGGGCGGAGGGACATGACTCGGAGGCAACGGTGGTTGCGTGCCGCGGGTAACGTCTTGCTCGGGCTCGCCCTGGGCCTGCTCGCGTATTACGGACTCACCACGCTGCTGGGGGGGCTGGCGCAGGACTCGCTGCGGGACGAGGCCGGACCGGTGCGCGCGTTCCAGGCCGATGAGCCCGCGGCCCTCGTCGGGCCCGAGGATCCTTCGATGGACTTCGACGGGTGGGCTGAGGAAGACGAGCCCTACTGGCGCGCGCTCGAACCCGGCGCCGTGTTCGGCAGGATCGTGATCCCGGCGATCGAGCTGGACAGTCTCGTGGTCAACGGGGTGACGACCGCGGACCTCAGGCGAGGGCCGGGTTGGATCGACTGGACCGACCTGCCGGGCCCGACCGGTACGTGCGGCATCTCGGGCCACCGGACAACGTATGGCGCTCCCTTCGGCAGGCTCGGAGAACTGAAGCCGGGTGATACCATCGACGTGTACTCGCCGTATCGGCGTTACCGGTACTCGGTGACCGCCTCGCTCGTGGTGCTCTCGCATCAGGTCGAGGTAGTAGAGTCCACCGAAAAGCCGTCGCTCACCCTCACAGCCTGCCACCCGCCGTACAGCGCGCGGTACCGGTTGGCGGTGCAGGCGGATCTCGTTGAAGTACAGCGTGTCACTGACAGTGCGGACTAAGGAGAGCTCATGAGGATCGTGGTCACCGGTGGCGCTGGCTTCATCGGCGGGAACCTCGTTCATGCGATGCTTGGCGGCGGCGCCGACATCACGGTGATCGACGACCTGTCGACCGGCTCGATGGACAATGTCCACCCGGCCACGACGTTCCGGCGCCTGGACGTGCGTACCCCCGAGGCGGCCGAAGCGATCGTGGCCGCTCGGCCAGACGCGATCGTGCATCTTGCCGCACAGGTGAGCGTTGCTGCCTCGATCCAAGACCCCGCGTTCGACCACTCGGTGAACGTCGACGGCACCAGGGCGGTCGCCGAGGCGGCGGTAGCAGCGGGCGCGCGACGCCTCCTGTTCGCATCGAGTGCGGCCGTGTACGGCGAGCCGCACGAGCTGCCGCTGACCGAGGAGTCTCCCACCGCACCGGTGGTGCCGTACGGTGTGTCGAAGCTGGAGGCCGAAGGCGTGCTCTCGGAGATCCTCCGCCCCGCCGGCGTTGATTTCGCCGCGCTCCGGTTCTCGAACGTCTACGGCCCCCGGCAGCGCGCGGAGGGCGAAGGCGGCGTCGTTGCCGAGTTCGCATCGCGCATGACAGCCGGTGTGAACCCCGTGATCTTCGGCTCAGGGCGTCAGACGCGTGACTTCATCTACGTGGCCGATGTGGTGAACGCGATCGCAACCGCGCTTGGCGCGGACACGGCGCTGGCTGCTCCCGGACCCAACGGCCCGGCGTACAACGTCTCGACGGGCGTTGAGACCTCGGTGAACATGCTTGCCGAGGGACTCCGGATCGCACTGCGCTTTCCGGGTGTGATAGAGGGGGCCGAGGCGCGTGACGGCGATGTCGAGGCGAGCGTGCTCTCACCGGAGAAGGCCGACGCGACCTTTGGCTGGCGGGCGGCCGTGGAGCTGCAGGGCGGCCTGGCGGCAACGGCTGCGTGGTTCGCCCAGCAGCGATGAGCGCAGGGCCCGACATCACGCGCGAGGCGTCACGGCTCGATGCGCTGTACCGCGCCAAGGCACGCGCGGAGATCGATGCCGCTGAGGCGCTCGCCCATACGTCGCAGCCGGTGCGCTGCCAGGGCGACGAACTCGCCGATGTGCTGCTCGTGAAGGGCGAACCCGGCGCCGCCGATCTCGCTGAGGGCATCGCGCTCGCCGGCGAAGACGGTGTCGCGGCGGGCAAGGCCCTGGACGCGATCGGGGCGCCGGCACAACGCTTCGCGCTCTGCACCAGGTTGCCGGAGGTCGCCGACGACGTCCGCCTCGAACGGCTCGCGCTGATTGTGGAGACGGTCGACCCGCGTATCGTGATCGCACTCGACCCCCTGGCTGCGCGCGATATCGCCGATGCGTGCGAGATCGAACCGCTGGCGCCAGGCGTCCTGAGCTCGTGGCGCGGCCGCAGCATCCTCGCCGTCGACGGCCTCGAAGCGTCACTCTCGGATGAGACGCTCAAGCGGCGCGTTTGGGCCCAGCTCAAGACGCTGGCGGCCCTCACCGACCTGGTAACGTGAAACGGGCGCCCGTAGGCGCCCGTCGTGTGACCAGCGATAGGCGGGTCTAGTCTTCTTCGATCTCCGTGATCGCGCCCATCGGGCACTCTTCCATGCAGGTGCCGCACGCGGTGCAGTCGTCCTCGTTCACGGGCTGAGCCACGTCGTCAACAAGCTCGAGCACGCCTTCGGGGCACGCATCCACACAGATGCCGCAGCCGGAACACTCGTCCTCGTTGATGATCGGTCGGGGCATATGGTTCTCCTTCGGTTCGTGCACCGCGCTCGAGCGGCTGCCGGTATATCGCGGCGGATGATACAGAGCGCGTGCGTGTATGTAAAGGATGTTCGCACCTACTCGCGTCCCCTGCGCGTCCCTCCGATACCCTGCACACTCACTTTCAGATAACTTGACAATGGTGCGCTTAGATTTTACACTGTGAATCGCGACATCGCCCTCAGGGCCGTGTCGGTCATCTCAGTGAACAAGCCGCTCCGGCGTCGCCGGGGAGGATCCGAAAGGAGCACCATCAATGGGCAAGATCATCGGTATCGACCTGGGTACCACCAACTCCGCGGTCGCGGTGCTTGAGGGCGGCGAGCCCACGATCATCGTGAACGCCGAGGGCGACCGGACCACGCCGTCGGTCGTGGCGTTCCGCAAGGACGGCGAGCGCATCGTTGGCAAGGCGGCCAAGAACCAGGCTGTCACCAACCCCGAGAAGACCATCACGTCCATCAAGCGCTTCATCGGGCGCAAGTTCGAGGAGACCGCCTCGGAGCGCGGCACCATCGCGTACAAGGTCGAGAAGGGCAAGGACGGCCGAACGGTGGTCAACATCGACGGCAAGCACTACACGCCGGAGGAGATCTCGGCGATGGTGCTGCAGAAGCTCAAGGCCGACGCCGAGGCCTACCTTGGCCAGCCGGTCACCGAAGCCGTGATCACGGTTCCCGCGTACTTCAACGACATGCAGCGCCAGGCCACCAAAGACGCCGGCAAGATCGCCGGTCTCGAGGTCAAGCGCATCATCAACGAGCCTACGGCCGCTGCGCTCGCGTACGGTCTCGACAAGGGCGCCCACGACCAGACCATCCTCGTGTTCGACCTCGGCGGCGGCACGTTCGACGTGTCGGTGCTCGAAATCGGTGACGGTGTGTTCGAGGTGAAGTCCACCTCCGGCGACAACCACCTCGGTGGCGACGACTGGGACCAGCGCATCATCGACTGGCTCGCCGAGAAGTTCCTCGGCGATCACGGGATCGACCTGCGCACGGATAAGATGGCCCTGCAGCGCCTGCGCGCCGAGGCCGAGAAGGCCAAGATGGAGCTCTCCACCACGCAGACCGCGCAGATCAACCTGCCGTTCATCACAGCCGGCGCCGATGGCCCCAAGCACCTCGACTACACGCTCACGCGTGCCGAGTTCCAGAAGATCACCAACGACCTGCTCGAGCGGTGCCGCAAGCCGGTGCAGAACGCGCTCAAGGACGCCGGCATCAAGCCGGGCGACCTCGACCACGCGATCCTGGTGGGCGGCTCGACCCGTATGCCCGCCGTGCAGGAGCTCGTGAAGGAGATCACCGGCAAGGACCCGCACAAGGGCGTGAACCCGGACGAGGTCGTCGCGGTGGGCGCTGCCATCCAGGGCGGCGTGCTTGGCGGCGACGTGAAGGACATCCTGCTGCTCGACGTGACCCCGCTGTCGCTTGGCGTGGAGACCCTCGGCGGCGTGATGACCAAGCTCATCGAGCGCAACACCACGATCCCGACCCGCAAGAGCGAGACCTTCACCACGGCCGCCGACGGCCAGAGCTCGGTGGAGATCCACGTTCTGCAGGGCGAGCGTGAGATGGCGGCCTACAACAAGACGCTGGGCAAGTTCCACCTGATGAACATCCCGCCGGCCCCCCGTGGCGTGCCGCAGATCGAGGTGACGTTCGACATCGACGCCAACGGCATCGTGAACGTCTCGGCCAAGGACCGCGGCACCGGTCAGGAGCAGAAGATCACGATCACCGGTAGCACCGCGCTCTCCGATGAGGAAGTCGAGCGCATGGTGAACGACGCTGAGAGCCACGCCGACGAGGACCGCAAGAAGAAGGAAGAGGCCGAGGTGCGCAACACCGCCGACAGCCTCGTGTACGGGACCGAGAAGACGCTTGCGGACCTTGGCGACAAGGTGCCGGAGGACACGAAGAGCGATGTCGAGGCTGCTGTCGCCGAGGTGAAGAAGGCGCTCGAGGGCGATGACATCGAGGCGATCAAGAGCGCGACGACCGCGCTGCAGGAGAAGAGCTACAAGCTCGCGGAGATCGTGTACCAGCAGGCCCAGGACGAGCAGGCCGCCGAGGGCGGCGCGGCTCCCGAGGCCGACGAGGAAGTGGCCGACTACGAAGTCGTCGACGGAGACGAGTAGCCATGACTCCGAGAACTCAAAAGGGCCCGGCCGGGGGTGACCCCCTCGGTCGCGGTCCTCGCGAAGACCACGCTGTGGAGGCGACCTCGAAGGTCCCCCCGGCCGGGCCTGCGCAGACCGATCGCACGGCAACGGAGACGGGAGTCGATCCCACGCTTGCCGAGGACCTCGGCGCCGAGTTCGAGTTCCGCGGCGATCAGCTCGAGGATGAACTGACGCGTGCACGCGAGGAGGCCGGACGGCACCTGGAGACCGCGCAGCGGCTCCAGGCGGAGTTCGACAACTACCGCAAGCGCGTGGCGCGCGAGCAGGAAGACGCCATCAAGCGGGCCGGGCAGCGCATCGTGTCAGAAGTGCTGCCCGCGCTCGACAACCTCGAGCGGGCGCTTGCGCATGCCGAGGAGAGCGGCGAGCCTACTGGCTTCGTCGCCGGCGTAGAGTTGGTCCGCCAGCAGATCCTCGATGTGTTCGCCAAGGAAGGCGTGGAGCGCATCGACCCCGTCGGCGAGCCGTTCGACCCCAACGAGCACCAGGCGGTCGGTCAGGCCAACCGCGATGACGTGCCTGAGGGCACATGTGTGGATATGTATCAGTGTGGCTACCGGATGCACGGTCGCGTGCTCAGACCAGCTTCGGTCGTGGTGAGCACCGGAGGACCGGAGTCCTAAGGAGCCGGGAATGGCCGACAAGGACTACTACGACATACTCGGGGTCGCTAAGACGGCGACCGCCGACGAGATAAAGAAGGCGTTCCGCAAGCAGGCACGCAAACACCACCCCGACGCCGGTGGTTCCGAGGAGAAGTTCAAGGAGATCAACGAGGCGTACGAGGTGCTATCCGACGACGAGAAGCGCCAGCAGTACGACACGTACGGGCGCTACTTCGGCGGGAACATGCCCCCCGGCGGCGCGGGCGGTCCTGGCGCAGGCTGGCCTGGCGGCGGGTTCTCCGGTGGCGCCGGCGGCTACAGCACCGTGGACATGGGCGATCTCGGCGACCTGTTCGGGAACCTCTTCAGCGGCGGAGCTGGCGGCGGCGGTCGCAGGAGGAGCGCGCACCGAGGGGCCGACCTGCAGTACGACCTCACGCTCACGTTCGAAGAGGCGCTCACCGGCACGTCGACCAAGGTGGACGTGAAGCGCACGGAGTCGTGCGCGACCTGCTCGGGTACCGGCGCCAAGCCGGGCACGAGTGCCACCACCTGCCCCACCTGTTCCGGCACCGGGCACGTGTCGCAGGGCCAGGGCGTGTTCGGGTTCTCACGTCCGTGTCAGCGGTGTGGCGGCACCGGCCGGATCATCGAGCACCCCTGCACCACCTGCAAGGGCAAGGGCGCGGTCATCCGGGTCAAGCCGCTCACCGTGAACATCCCGCCGGGAGTCACTGACGGCGGCAAGCTCCGGTTCGCGGGCAAGGGCGAGCCGGGGACCGGCGGCGCCCCGGCGGGTGACCTGTATGTCACCACCCACATCAAGGAGCATCCGTACTTCTCGCGCGATGGCGCCGATGTGGTGCTCGACCTGCCGGTGACGATCACGGAGGCGGCGCTCGGCACCGAGGTGATGGTGCCTACGCCGGGCGGCGGCAAGGTGAAGCTCAAGGTGCCGGCGGGCACGGCGGACGGCAAGGTTTTCCGCGTGCCGGGCAAGGGCGCCCCCAAGCTCAAGGGCCGTGGATCGGGCGACCTCAAGGTGCGCGTGAAGATCGTGGTGCCACAGAAGCTCACGTCCAAGCAGAAGGATCTGCTCCGGGAGTTCGAATCGCTGCGCACAGACGACGTTCGCGCCCATATCGCGTAGCGAAGGAGGCAGTGCCATGGTGAGACGACAGCAGGGCGGCAGCGGGAAGGACCGCCCCGTGTACATGATCAGTGTGGCGGCCGAGCTCGCGGGCGTGCATCCGCAGACGCTGCGCATCTACGAGCGCAAGCAACTCGTGCAGCCGAGCAGGTCGCCCGGCGGCACGCGGATGTACTCGGATGCCGACATCGAGCGGCTCCGCTTGATCCAGCGTCTCACGCAGGAAGAGGGCGTGAACCTGGCGGGTGTGATGCGGATCATCGAGCTTGAGATCGAGAAGGAGAAGCTCGAGGCGCAGCTCGAGGAGGCCCGGGCGGCGGCATCCAGGGCCGAGCGCACGCTCGCCACCGAGATCAACGAGTTCCGCAAGTCGATGCGTGCCGACATCGTGCATGTGCCGCGCGGCGGCATCGTGCGGAGGGAGCGCTGATGGGCGGGCGAAGCGACACAGGGCGTCACATCCCGGGTATCCCCGAGTCGCTTCCCGGTGACCGGCGCAGCGGGCTCGTCCGCTGGCTCGAGGCCCTCAAGGCCGGCGAGATCAAAGGCGGTCCGGGCTGAGAGCTCGCGGCCTGGGTGTGGTCACGCCTCTTCAAGAAGAGAACGGCGCCGGCTTGAACGGTAGCGCGGTAGCCCGGAGGGCTGCGCGTTCTGCGGGCCGGGTGCGTAACAGGCTCACGTCCGCCGGGCACGGCGGCGATGACCGTAGGAGTTGGTAGCTATGGCAGTACGTATGGACAAGCTGACAGTGAAGGCCACCGAGGCGTTGCAGGCGGCCCAGGGCATCGCCGATGACGCCTCTTCGCAAGTGATCGAGCCCGAGCACCTCCTGAAGGCGTTGCTCGACGCGGCCGAGGGCATCGTGCGGCCTATCGTGCAGAAGGTAGGTGCCGACCCCGATCTGATGGAGGCCGAGGTCACCTCGGCGATCGCGGCGATGCCCAGGGTGAGCGGCAGTGGCGTGCAGGGGCCGGCACAGCCGGGGCCGCGGCTTGGCACCGTGCTTGGCGACGCCTTCAAGCATGCCGACAAGCTCAAGGACGCGTACGTCTCCACCGAGCACCTGCTCGTGGCGATCGCCGGCGACAAGGGCGAGGCAGGACGGATCCTCGAGCGTGCCGGTGTCACGGCCAAGCGGCTGCTCGAGGCGCTCGAGGAGCTCCGCGCGGGTGCGCGCGTGACCGACCAGAACCCCGAGGCGCAGTTCCAGGCGCTCGAGCGGTTCAGCCGCAATCTCACGCAGGCGGCGCGCGACGGCAAACTCGATCCGGTGATCGGACGCGTCGAGGAGATCCGCCGCGTGATCCAGGTGCTCTCGCGCCGCACCAAGAACAACCCGGTGCTCATCGGCGAGCCCGGCACCGGCAAGACGGCGATCGTCGAGGGTCTCGCCCAGCGTATCGTTGCCGGCGACGTGCCCTCCACGCTCCGCGACAAGGACGTGGTGGCGCTCGACCTCGGCGCGATGGTGGCTGGCGCAAAGTACCGCGGCGAGTTCGAGGATCGCCTGAAGGCCGTGCTGCGTGAGATCGAGCAGGCCGAGGGCTCGAAGATCCTCTTCATCGACGAGTTGCACACGCTTGTGGGCGCCGGTGCCGCCGAGGGTTCGATGGACGCGAGCAACATGCTCAAGCCCGCGCTCGCGCGCGGCGAGCTCCATGCCATCGGCGCCACGACGCTCGACGAGTACCGCGAGCACATCGAGAAGGACGCGGCCCTGGAGCGGCGCTTCCAGCCGGTGTTCGTGGGCGAGCCGAGCGTGGAGGACACCATCGCGATCCTGCGCGGCCTCAAGGAGCGCTACGAGGTCCACCACGGCGTGCGCATCGCCGATGGGGCCATCGTGGCGGCTGCCACGCTCTCCGACCGCTACATCGCCGACCGCTTTCTGCCTGACAAGGCCATCGACCTCATCGACGAGGCGGCCTCACGGCTGCGCATCGAGATCGACTCGATGCCCGAGGAGATAGACCGGCTCGACCGGCAGCTGCGGCAGCTGCAGATCGAGGAGCAGGCGCTCCAGAAGGAGAAGGACGCCGCCAGCAAGGAGCGCCTCGACGCGCTGCGTGCTGAGATGGCCGATGTGACCGAGCAGATGTCGGGACTCAAGGCCAGGTGGGAGAGCGAGAAGACCGTCATCACGGACGTGCAGCGCTTGAAAGCCGAGCTCGACGAGGCGCGGCTCGATGGTGAGCGTGCGGAGCGCGAGGGCGATCTCCAGCGTGCGGCCGAGATACGCTATGGGCGGATCCCGCAGCTGGAGGCGCAGCTTGCCGAGGCGGACGCCAGGCTGAAGGATCTGCAGGCAGGCGCCGGCATGCTTCGCGAGGAGGTCACCGAGGCCGAGATCGCCGAGGTCGTGGCCACCTGGACCGGCATTCCGGTGGCGCGGCTCATGCAAGGGGAGATGGCCAAGCTCGCCAACCTCGAGGAGCATCTCCACGAGCGCGTGGTGGGCCAGGACGAGGCCATCTCGGCGGTTGCCGGAGCGATCAGGCGTTCGCGTGCAGGCCTCTCGGACCCCGAGCGCCCCATCGGCAGCTTCCTGTTCCTCGGCCCTACCGGCGTGGGCAAGACCGAGCTCGCCAAGACGCTCGCCGCGTTCATGTTCGACGACGAGCGCGCGATGGTGCGCATCGACATGTCCGAGTACATGGAGAAGTTCAGCGTGCAGCGGCTCATCGGCGCGCCTCCGGGCTACGTGGGCTATGAGGAGGGCGGCCAGCTGACCGAGGCGGTGCGCAGGCGGCCGTACAGTGTGATCCTGCTCGACGAGATCGAGAAGGCGCACCCCGACGTCTTCAACGTGCTGCTGCAGGTGCTCGATGACGGGCGTCTGACCGACGGTCAGGGCCGCGTGGTGAGCTTCAAGAACGCGATCGTGATCATGACGAGCAACGTGGGCAGCCAGTACATCACGGAGTTCACCAAGAGCGGTGATGAGGCTGCGATGCGCAACCTGCTCGACGAGGCGCTCAGGGCCACGTTCCGCCCCGAGTTCCTGAACCGCATCGACGACGTGGTGGTGTTCCACTCGCTTTCGATGGACCAGCTGGCGTCGATCGTGGATCTGCAGCTTGCGCTCGTGCGGGAACGGCTTGCCGACCGCAAGATCACGCTCGAGGTCACGCCCGCCGCCACGGAGCGGCTGGCGCTTGACGGGTTCGACCCGGTCTTTGGCGCCCGGCCGCTCAAGCGGCTCATCCAGCGTGAGGTGGTCGACCGCGTGGCGCGCGAGATCATCGAGGGCCGCGTGGCCGACGGTGACACGGTGACGATCGATGTCATCGGCGACGAACTCGGCGTGCGGGGCATTGCGCACGCTTAGCAGGAAGAGGCGCCGTGGGTGGGTCGCCATACCACCCACTGCAGACGACAACGGAGGTGATGATCATGGCGATCGTACGGTGGGACCCATTCGGAGAGGTGCTGCGCATGCAGCGCGACATGGACCGGATCTTCTCGCGACTCGGCTCGGCCGACGTGAGCGGGGAGTCGGTCGCGTGGATGCCCAAGGTCGATGTGAAGCGCAAGGACGATGATATCGTCGTGCGCGCCGAGCTCCCGGGGATCGACCCGGCCGACGTGGAGGTCGAGGTCACGGACGGCGTGCTGTCGATCCGCGGCGAGCGGCGGCAGGAGGAGAAGCAGGAGGGCGAGGACTGGCTCGTGTGCGAGAGCTGCTATGGCAGCTTCGAGCGCTCGCTCACCATCCCCGAAGGCGTCGATCCCGCCACGATCACGGCCGACTACAAGGACGGCATCCTCGTGGTGCACGTACCCAAGGCGCTTGAAGCCTCCCGTCCCAAGACGACCAAGATCGAGATCGGCGGCGCAGGTGCGCCGAAGCTCGAGAGCGGCTCTGAGGCGTAGGCTGTCAGGCACGACGATCCGGCCGTGACATGACCGGCGGGCGAGCGAAGGGCCCCGGCATCGTGCCGGGGCCCTTTCGTGTTCGGGTGTCTTATCAAGCCATCAACCACCTGGATGGTCGCGTCGATTGGCCCGACCCTGCGTTATCATCAGGGTGGAACCGCTTTCGTGCCTCCCGGATGTGCGTCCCCGATGCTACGCAGCCGATTGGAGCGCGTGTGGACAAGAAGTTCGCTATCCCGGGCGTGAACGCCCGGACGTCGCTCGGCGAGGCCGCCCCTCGCATGTTGCTTGCCAAGGCCGAGCCGCTGTTCGCGCTCGAGGACGCCGCGCGGGGCGGCGCCGACATGGACGCCGTGCATGACATGCGTGTCGCGTCGCGGCGGCTTCGGGAAGTCATGCGCCTGCTCGCGCCGCTGTACCCGCACCGTGACTTCCGTCGATGGTACCGGCGGGCGCGTCGCGTGACACGGGCTCTCGGCCCGGTGCGGGACTCCGACGTGTTCATCGATTCGTTCTCCCGGCTCGGTGCAGGGCTCGGCGAGGGCGGTCAGCGATGCGTCGCGTTCATGGTGGGGTATCGCATGGGGCAGCGGGAGAACGAGCTTGCCATCCTCAACCGGGAGCTCGGTGCGCTCGATCTGGCCGAGACTCGCGCCTCTTTCGTCCAAGTGGCCCATTCGATCGAGGGTACGGCAGATGCTGACCGACCGTTGGCGTCGTTCGCGCACGCAGCGGTTGCCGAGCGTGCGGCAGTCGTGTTTGGTGCGCAGCCTGCAGCGCTCGACGAGCGCAACATCGCCGGGCAGCATGCGTTGCGCATCGACTACAAGCGCTTGCGCTATGCGGTCGAGGCATTCGCGCCGTGCTACGGGGACGTGTTCGACGAGCTTCACCCTGTGCTGACGGAGTTCCAGGACGTGCTCGGCGACCTGCACGACGTACATGTCTTCCTCGATATGCTGAGCGACGCAGACCGCGTTGCCGCGGCCGCACGGGCCGGGGTCTCGCCCGGGGACATCGCCGAGGTCTCGGCGGTGCTCGAGGTGCGCGCCCACGACGAGTTCGAGCGGTTCACCGCACAGGTTGCCGAGTATCCGGCCGAGCGCCTGTTGCCCGACTTGTTGCTACCGCTTGTGGAACCCGCATCACCGGCGATGGCCGGGGAAACGGGGTCTCTGGATGACACCAGCGCGGCGTCAGCGACAGGAAGCGCGGAGGAGCACGGAGATGCCGTGGGGGCCGCCGATGCCGCCGCACCGACGGACGTCGTTATCGAGGCGGCCGGGTCGGTGTCCGGCGACGAGGTGCCGATAGTGGCTCCGGTCGCCGTGGGGGACGAGCCGTGGGCGGAGGGCTGGACGACCTGAGCGACAGGCGGTGCTAGACCTCCTTGTGCCGTCCAAGGATCCGGTCGAGCACCGAAAGCGCTTTGAGGCGTTCGATGCGCGCACGCTGTGCTGCAAGCTCTTCGGCGAGTTCGTCGGCACGTTGTTGCTCCCGCTCGAGCGCCTTCTGTTGCTCCTGGGCGATCGCGCGCGCCCATGCCACCTGCGCAAGGAGGTTGGTGCGGTCGGACTCCAGTCTGTTGATGCGTGCGAGGACGGCGCTGCCACCGGCCGCGGGGTCGGCATTGCGGGCGGCACGCAGCGACTCCACATCGGCCGCGGACAGGATGAAGCGGCTGTTGTTCCGTGTTCCGGCACGTTCGAGTGTGACGACTCCCTCGGCGATACGCTCCCGGATCCACTTGGGCGAGACGCCGAGCTCCTCGGCCGCCTTCTTGATGCCGGTGCCCTTCTTGGCCATACGGCTCGCCGCCCCTCCGCGCCGCTCCAGCGCCGATGTCTGTCCTGAGCCTCGATTGTAGCCGAAGAACGGAGGGGCACTGGAAATCCATGCGGGGGCATCCTGAGAGCCGACCAGCGACTCGTTGGGAGCGAAATCGGAGATCGAGCGCAAGTTCCTGGTGCAGAGCCGCCCGCCGGACCTTGGCCAGTATCCGTCCGCGTTCCTGCGGCAGGGATATCTCGCCTCAGGACCGGGAGGTGAGGTGCGCATCAGAAGCGCCGACGGACAGAGCACACTCACGGGCAAGGCGGGGGCCGGGATGGCACGTCAGGAGTATGAGGTGGTGGTCAACCAGGAGCAGTTCGACGCCCTGTGGCCCGGGACCAAAGGCCGTCGTCTCGAGAAGCGGCGGTACACCATCCCGGCTGGAGCACATGCCTACGAGTTCGATGAGTACTTCGGCGCTCTGGGCGGCCTCATGACCGTGGAGGTCGAGTTCGAGACGGCGGACGACGCTCTGGCCTTCGAGCCGCCGGCATGGTTCGGCACCGAGGTGACCGAGGACGAATCATACAAGAACGCGGCGCTCGTGCTGGGGAGACCGAGCGGGTCCGGCGTACCCCCCTACGCCTCCGCCAGCCCGAACGCGCGCCTGACCCACTGCGTGCCGTCGAGCACAGCTTCGAGCGCCGGACGCGCGTAGGGCAGCGCGCCGAGCGAGATGGCGGCATCCCAGACCGGCCCCGCCTTCTTCCAGGCGGCCGAGTAGGCGAAGTGCCGCAGCTTCTCGCCTGTCGTCTCGCGCGCGAGTGAGGCGCTCGTGATGCCCTTCCACGAGTAGAACATCCGGCGCGCCCGGTGGTAGCCGGCCTCGATCTCGGCGGGCGACATCGTGGGGTGCTCGATGACGCAGTGCCGCGTGTCGTAGCGGTCCCAGTCGCGCGTGATGATCCGCCCCTCGCGCTCGAGGCGGGTGTAGAGGGACGTGCCGGGGTAGGGCGTGAGCACATGGAACGTCGCGGTCTCGATGCCTCGGGAGATCGCCCACTCGGCAGTGCGTGCGAAGACGTCGGGCGTGTGGTGGTCCATGCCGAAGACGAAGCTCGCGTTCACCATGATCCCCGCATCGTGGAGACGCCTGACAGCCTCGTCGTAGTCGCGGCCGACGTTGTGGCCCTTGCCCTGCTCGGCCAGTGCGGTCTGGTCGAGCGTTTCGAAACCCACGAACAGTGAGCGGAGTCCGGCGTCAGCCGCTGCCTCAATCAAGCCCGGCCGTAGCACCGCTTCGACCGTGCCGGCGGCCTGCCAGACGCGGCCCGCGCCGCGCAGCCCGGCCATCAGTGAGCGTGCGTACCGCTCGTTCGCGAAGAAATTGTCGTCAAGGAAGTAGAGATGCCGTCCGGGCAGCGAGGCGATCTCGTCGAGCGCGTCGTCGACCGGGGCCGTGTAGAACGACCGCCCACCCGCATAGAAGGCGTCCTTGTAGCAGAAGTCGCACGAGTGCGGGCACCCGCGCGAGACCACGATCGAGTTGGGCACCAGGTAGCGGTCGCGGTCGATGAGGTCGCGGCGGGGGCGGGGGAGACCCATGAGGCTGCGGCGCTCGGAGCGGTAGACGCGCTTCGGGCGACCCGCGCGGTAGTCCGCCAGGAATCGCGGCCAGCTTTCGTCACCGGGGCCCAGGAAGATCGAATCGGCATGCTCAGCCGCCTCCAGCGGGAGCGACGTGGGGTGGATGCCGCCGAGGCAGACGTGTGCGCCGCGAGCACGATAGAGGTCGGCCAGTTCGTAGGAGCGTCGTGCCGAGGTGATGTACGTCTCGATGACCACGATGTCGGGTTGGTCATCGGTGCGCACCGGCCCCACGTGCTCGTCCTCGATGGTGATCTCGTCGCCGTCGCGGCAGTGGCCGGCGAGCGAGGCAAGGCCGAGGGGCGGGAAGAGCGAGTACTTGATCGGCCGGAAGAAGGGGTCGGTCGCCTCGGCAAGCGCGGGGAGCACCATCTTGATACGCATACGGTCTCCGATCGTTGCGGGGTTCGAGCGTAGCGGTGGTGCGTGCGGGCCGGGAGGCGGCTCGTCCGACCCGTTGCCGCCGTGTCGCCGTGCCGTGACCTGGGGATGGCGACAGATTCACGGGATGCTGGAGGGCGGTCTGCGCCGTGGAGCGTGGCCGTTCACCGTCGGTGAGCGGCAGGTGCCTGCCCGCCTGCCGAACCGCCGGAACCGCCCGCCCCGCCCACGGGCGACACCCGCCTCCGCGCACGGCATACTTGGCCGCATCGTACTCACGGACAACCAGGTCTGGGGGCCACTGGACATGAGCTCTGCTTCTGCGCGCGGCTGGATCGTCACGATGGCGGGTCTGGGAATCAACCTGGCGCTCGGCGTTCTGTACGCATGGAGTGTGATCGCCAAGTCGCTCACCGCCGATTGGGGCTGGAGCGCGGGCAAGGCGAGCGTCCCGTACGCGGTCGCGTGCGGCGTGTTCGCGGTCTCGATGGTGTTCGCGGGGCGCGCGCAGGACCGCTTCGGGCCGCGCATCGTCGCCACGCTCGGCGGCGCGTTCACCGGCCTCGGCATGATCGTGGCGAGCTTCGGGTCCTCGGGCTCGGCGGCGCCGATCGTGCTGGGCTTCGGCATCATGACGGGTACCGGCATCGGGCTCGGCTACGCGGCCGCCACGCCCGCGGCGGTGAAGTGGTTCCCGGCGGCGCGCAAGGGCCTGATCACCGGGCTCGTGGTGTCCGGCTTCGGTCTGGCGAGCGTGTACATCGCCCCGCTCACCCAGTGGCTGCTTGGCGAGTACGGCATCGCGGAGACCTTCCGCGTCCTCGGCGCCGGCTTCCTGGTGACCACCGTCGCGCTCGCGCAGCTGCTCGCGAATCCGCCGGCCGGGTACGTACCGGCGGCGGTGAAGGTGCGCGAGCAGCATGAGGCGACGCGTGCGCTGCATGCTTCGCGCGACTACGACTGGCGCGAGATGGTGCGGACGAAGCAGTTCGCGCTGTTGTGGCTGATGTACGCGTTCGCGGCCTTTGCCGGGCTGATGATCATCGGGCACATGGCCAAGATCGCCGCCATCCAGATGCCCGACCTCACGCTCGGCTTCCTGCTGGTGGCCGTGCTCGCTATCGGCAACGCGTCCGGCCGGGTGGTCGCGGGCGTGGTCTCCGACCGCATCGGCGGCATCCGCACGATGCTCGTGGTGTTCGTGATGCAGGCGGCGCTGATGGGGCTGCTCGCCATCTCGAGCGCACCGGCGATGCTCGTGCCGGTGGCGGCGTTCGTGGGCTTCGCGTACGGCGCCAACCTCGCGCTCTTCCCGTCCACCACACAGGGCTTCTTCGGCACGAAGAACTACGGCGTGAACTACGGTCTCGTGTTCACGGCGTGGGGTGCGGGCGGTGTGTTCGGGTCGATGACGGCCGGTTCGATCGTGGACTCCACGGGCAGCTACGCGATCGCGTACGCGGTGGCCGCGGGTCTGTGCCTCGCCGCGGCAGGCCTCACCTTCGCGGTCAAGCCGCCGACTCCTGCCGAGGGAGCGGGCACCGGTTCGGGCGCGGCCGAGGAGCGCCTAGCGGCCTAGCGGCGCGTGCGTTTGGCGTCCCCGAAACCGTTCCGACGGACGGCGCCGCCATGACGAGCCTGAGCGCGCACCGCCGCTCGGGCTCGCTGAAGTGCCTTTCGTCACCATCGACCGCTTGTCAGCGTCCATCTCCTGCCGCTCGGCACGTATGCCGATAGGCTTACTATATGAGGTGCAACGCGACAGATGGACCCTGGCGGAGGGGAGTGAGGGTTTGAGCGCCGGTGCGATCGCCACAGGCGCCATCGCGCACGCTCTCGGCGACCCGGTGCGGATCGCCGCGCTGCTCGAGGGGGCCTCGTTCCCGGCGGCGCTGTGGTCGGGCGCGGATCTGCGCTTCACGTGGACCAACGCCACCTTCCTCGACCTGCTCGGCGATGTCCGTCCCCGATGGGACCTGCTTGGCATGCCGGTGCGCGGGTTCCTGTCGGACTCGCACTCGGCCGCGCGCTTCATCGACGTGGCGTACACCGGCCACCCGGTCACGGTGCCCGAGTACGAGTTCCGCTCCTCGTGGGGCGACGTCACGTACTGGCAGTTGTCGTACCTGCCGATCCCCGGCAGGCTCACCGATCCCTACAACGTGCTATTCCTCGGCATCGACATCTCCGCTGACGTGCGGGACCGTGTGCAGCGCGAGCGCGTCGCCCGTGACCTGCGGACCGCCACCGAGCTCATCGATGTGACCGTGCTGTCGAGCCTGGACGCCGAGGAGATCCTCCAGCGCGTTCTCGTGGAGGTGACGGAGGCGCTAGGCGCCGATTGGGGCTGGCTCGCGGACCGCGACGCGGGTGGCTGGGTGTTCCGCTCGGTGCACGGGTGGCCGCTAGAGATGCGCGGTCTGCGCTTTGCCGAGGACGACCTCTCGCTACCCGCCTATGCGGCCCGCGCCGGCTGCTCTCTGGCGGTCGCGCAGTCCGACGCGCGGCAGCGCGAGGAGTTCGAGCTGTTGCTCAAGCACGACATCGGCGGTTTCGCGCTCGTGCCCGTGAAGGGCCGCGGCGATATCGTGGCCGTGATGGGCTTCTGCTGGGACGAGGACCTCGAGTTCGGCGACGCTCACAGGGAGCTCCTCCACAAGCTCGAGGTCTCGCTCTCGCTGGCGTTGGAGAACGCGCGGCAGCTAGCGGACGAGCGGCTGCTCACGCGATCGCTCCGGAGCGCCTTCTTCACCGCTCCGTCGGCGGTGCCGGGCTTTGAGATGGGCCACCTCTACCATGCGGTCTCCGGGTCGGGCGGCGTGGGTGGCGACTTCTACGACGTGGTGCCGCTCCCGGACGGCTCCCTCGGTGTGCTGATCGGCGATGTGGCGGGCCACGGTCACGAGGCGGCCGGTCTCACGGCGCTGGTAAAGAACGCGATGCGCGCGGAAGCGCTGCATCTGCCCTCACCGCGCACCGTGATGAGCAAGGCGAACGAGCTGGTCGTGCATGGCGCCGAGCCACATGAGTTCGTGTCGGCGTTCTTCGGCCTGATCGATCCCGTTGACGGCCGGATGGCCTACAGCATGGCGGGGCATCCACCACCTGTGCTGATGCGCGCGGGAGAGGCGCCGGTCTTCCTGCCCCGCGACGGCGCGGTGCTCGGCGCGTCGCCGGCGGGGGCGTACGAGAACCACGCGACCTCGATCGGCACCGGCGATCTGATCGTGCTGTACACCGACGGTCTGACTGAGGCCCGCTCGTCCTCGGGGGAGATCTTCGGCAGTCAGCGGCTGCTTGAGCTCGTGTCACAGCACGGCTCCGGTAGTGCCGAGCGACTGCCCGAGACGCTTTTCATGTCGGCATTCGGTTTCGCCGACGGGCGTCTCGACGACGACATCGCTATCGTGGCGCTCAGGCGCGTGGCGACCAACAATGGAGTCAGGCAGGTACAGCTCGACCTGGGAGCCGCTGTCGCGTGACCGGGCGTTCCGGGGGCTGCCCACGATCGGAACACCCACCTCTCGCCGCGCTCTTTACACCGGCATCCCCCGCGACCTACAGTCGGGGCGAGGAGTCGATTGCGAGGGAGGCCGACATGCGGTGCCCGAACTGCCAGAACGAGGTGCGGGAGGGAGCGGTGTTCTGCGGATCGTGCGGGGCGGCGATACCTGCCGCGGCCGCGGCGGCTGAAAGCGCTCCGCCGCAGCCGCCAGCCCCTGCCCCTCAGCCCGTTGTGCCCCAGCCAGCGGCGTACGCATCGCCCCAGCCGGACGCGGAGAACCCCGGGCAGGCCGAGTATGAGCGCCAGATGGCCGAGTACCAGCGCAAGCAAGCGGAGTACGAAGCGCAGAAGGCCGCGTACGAGCAGTACCAGCAGCAGGCCGCCGGTCAGACCGCACAGATGCCCCCCGCCGTCGCGCCCGCGGCGCAGTACACGCAGGCCGGGCAGGTCGCACCTGCTGGCTACGGGCAGCCGGTTCCAGCGCCCAAGAAGAAGACGGGGCTGATCATCGGCATCGTGGTGGGGGTTCTCGTGCTGATCGGCGCCCTGGCCGTGGGCGGCCTCCTGGTCGCCCGGGGTGCGCTGGAGGGCGCGCTCGAGGACACGGGGGCCGAGGTCGAGGCGCCGGTCACCGATGACGGCTCCACCGACGTTCCTGTCGAGGCGCCCACTGCCGCCGGAGCCGCCACGGCCGAAGAGGCAGTGCGGTCGGCGCTTGCCGCCGAGGGTCTTGGCGATTGGGTGCAGCAGCTCTACAAGGAAGACGACGCATCCGCCGTGTACTGGGCCGGGCCGCCCAACAGCGAGTGGGTGTCGGAGGTGACCGTGCTCAAGGGGGCGGACGGGACGTGGAGCCTCGGCGGCATCGAGGCGCTGCAGTTCGGCGGCGATGTTCCGATGGCTCCGGCTGATGAGGCGGTCGCCGTGGTGACGGACTTCCTCGTGGCCATCCAGGAGGACCGGGCGGACGATGCGCACGATCTCACCATCGAGCCGTTCAGCCTGGACGGAGCGAGCGCCTCGTACTCCAACGGGCAGTTCACGGCGTTCGAGATCCTGTCGGCCGAAGAACAGTCCGATGGCTCCGTATGGGTCGAGACGAGCGAGACCTGGTACGGGAGCACGGCCACGCAGTGGTATTACGTGGTTCCCACCGAGGCCGGGTACCGCATCTCGAACCTGGAGGTGCGCTGATCCTAGGCGTGCCGCTCGAGGATCGAGCGGGCGTAGTCGATCCCATACGCGGGTGCCGGGTGGAGCGCCTTTGTGGTGTTCCAGTGCTGGATATCACGGTAGTACTCGTGCATGCCCGTGATCCCCAGCGCCAGATAGGCGCGCTCGAGCGCTGGAAGCGTGTCGACCAGATGCTGCAGGTAGAGCAGTACGGAGTACTGACCGTCGGCATCCTCGGGATCCGCCGGCTTCTCATCCGCGCATCGGTACTCGCCGGGCTTGAGCGTGTACAGCGTCCCCGACCAGACGGCTCGCGGCTCGGCGCTCAGATCGTCTGTCAGGCGCCATCCACGCGCCAGGTCGGCGGGCGCCTCGTCGGGTGTTTGCGCCAGCGACCGGACCGCATCGTCCATCCAGCCGACGAGCTCCTCGGCGGTATCCCGGAAGCTCAGGAAGAACAGCACCCTGGCGTAGTACATGAGGAAGAGCAGAAGCGTGAGGTATGCACGTTCCTGCCGGTCGGCGGTCTCGACCCAGGTGTCGACACGCGCGTGCCGGCCGTCGACCAGCGCTACACGCACGGTGGCGACCGGTGTCTTCTTCGAGAGCAGTCCCATACCACGGTCCCTTCGATCGGGGTAATCACAGCCTAACATGAGGCACGTCGCGGTGTGGGTGGTTGCCGACGCTGTGGCATGTGGCACAATGCAACTGCCGCCGACATCCAGCCGGCGCTCCATGTCACAAGGAGGCGACGAGGGTTGAAGATGCGTCCGGGTGGTGTCTACCGGCAGTGGCCGGTGGGGCTGCTGGTCGAGATCCTCGCGTATCTTCTGGTCATGGCCGCGGCCTCTCTTGTGGCGCTCCTCGCCGCTGGAACGGTCTGATCCCGCATGTGGGTCACGCTCGACAGGGGCGACATCCGGGCCATTCTGCACTACACGGGAATGCTCGTGCTCGCGGTCGCCGGAGCCATGGTGGTTCCGTTCATCGTGGCTGTCATCTCAGGGGAGTGGGATCCGGCGCTCGACTACGTGCTCGGGGCGGGCGTGACCGCGCTCGTAGGCGCGCTCTTCGTGCGGCTTGCACCTCGAGGGGTGCCGATCAATAGGCGTGACGCGCTCCTGATCACCGCGCTTGCCTGGCTGGCCGCGTCGTTGACCGCAGCGGTACCCCTGGCGTTCTCGGGTCACTTCGGCAGCTATCTCGATGCGACCTTCGAGGCGATGTCAGGATTCACCACGAGCGGGCTCGTCCTGGTGCAGGACCTCGATCACCTGGCCAATGCCCACAACGTGTGGCGCCATCTCACGCACCTGATCGGTGGCCAGGGGATCGTGGTCGCCGCGCTGTCAATTGCGATCGGCATGCGCGGCGGCGGTGCGATGTCGCTGTACCATGCAGAGGGCCGGGACGAGAAGATCATGCCCAACGTCATGCATACGGCCCGGTTCATCTGGCTGGTCACCGCAGTCTACGTGGCGCTTGGTATCGCGTCGCTCACGGCGGTCAACCTCGGCGCCGGAATGGGCTTCGGGCGCAGCGTGTTGCACGCCTTCTGCAACACAGCCGCGTGTTGGGACACCGGGGGCTTCGGGCCGCAGTCGCAGAACTCGCTCTACTACCACAGCCCGTGGTTCGAGATCGTCACGGTGATGCTCATGATCGCTGGGACCATGAACTTCAACCTGCATGCGCACATCTGGCGTGGTGAGCGGCGTGAACTCTTCAAGAACATCGAGGCGCGCACCATCGCCGTCAACACGCTCATCCTGAGCGTGCTCATCGGCCTTGGCTTGGCTGGCACCACGTTGTACTCCAGCTCGGGGGAGATCATCCGAAAGGGCATCTACCATCTGTTGTCGGCGAGCAGCGGAACGGGGCAGCAGAGCCTCTACGCGGCACAGTGGACACATGGTTACGGCGGACTCGGGTTCGTGGTCATCCTGATGGCGATGGCCTTCGGTGGCATGGCGTCGTCCACAGCAGGCGGCATCAAGGCCTTCCGCATCGGCGTCACTGTGAAGGGACTGATGTGGCGTATCAGGCAGGCCATCGCTCCGCAGAGCGCGATGGTCACCGAGTCGTACCACCACTTCTCGAACGCGCCGCTCAACTCCGAGGTGCTCTCCAACGTCCTGCTCGTGTTCCTGCTCTACATCGTCACCTACATCACGGGCGGCATCATCGGCATGATGTACGGCTATCCGCCGGCCGAGGCGATCTTCGAGTCCATCTCGGCCGCGGCGAACGTGGGTCTGTCCACCGGCATCACGGCGCCCACGATGCCTACGGGCCTGAAGATCGTCTACATCGTTGAGATGTGGGCCGGCAGGCTCGAGTTCATGGCGCTGTTCGCGATCGTTGCAAGTGTGATCGCATCGGTCCGCGACAGGAGGGCCCATCGATGAGACGCGCTGTCATTCTGTGCGTCTGTATGGCGCTTGCCTGCGCGCTTCCCGGGCAGTCGGTCGCCAGCGCTGCCACGGCAACGCAGGTCAGCGGGCCCGAGCTTGTCTCGATGACCAGCGGGCTTGACGGCAAGCTGGTGACCTTCGAAGGAGAGGTCGTGAGCGAGGCGCTCGCCGGTGGCCGCGGCAACGTCTGGCTGAACGTGCTCTCGGGCGGCGTGGCGGTCGGCGTGTGGATGCCGGAGACGATGGCCGATCAGGTGCGAGAGTTCGGGTGCTGGTCGCACAACGGTGACATGGTGCGCGTCACGGGCGTGTTCAATGAGGCCTGCGACCTCCACGGCGGCGATCTCGATATCCACGCCGACAGCATGGTCGTGGTGACCGCTGGAGAGGTGCGATCGCACCCGGTGCGGTACTGGAAGCTTGCTCCGGGGCTCGCCGGAATCGTGCTGGCGTATGCGACCCTTCGGCGGGCATGGCGACGTGAGGAGCAGCCTTCGTGACATCATCGGGACGTGGTTTTGCGAGCGACAACGCATCCGGGGCCCATCCGGCCGTGATCGCCGCCATGCAAGGGGCGAACGCTGGGCATGCGCACGCATACGGGGCCGATCGATGGACCGAGCGCGCCCGCGAGCTCATCCGAGGCGAGTTCGGCCCCTCGGCCGAGGTGTTCTTCGTTTTCAACGGCACCGGCGCGAACTGCACCGCGCTGCAGGCGGTCATGCGCAGGCACAACGCGGTGATCTGTCCGGCAAGCGCGCACATCAACACCGACGAATGCGGCGCGCCGGAACGGTTCACCGGCGGCAAGCTGCTGGCGGTGCCAACACCCGACGGAAAGCTCACGCCGGCGCTCATCGAAGGCGCCATCACGCACGTGGGATTCGAGCATGCGAGCCAGCCGGCGGTGGTATCGATCACGCAGTCCACCGAGTATGGCACGGTGTACTCACGGCAAGAGCTCGCGGACATCGCGGCCGCGGCCCGGGTACACGGGCTGAAGCTGCACATCGACGGTGCGAGGCTGGCGAACGCCGCGGCTTCTCTCCAGTGCACGCTCGGCGAGGCGGCGGCAGGGGCTGACATCGTGTCGTTCGGCGCCACCAAGAACGGTGCGGTGCTGGCGGAGTCGGTCGTGTTCCTGGATCCCGAACTCGCATCGGAGTTCAAGTACGTGCGCAAACAGAGCGCGCAGCTCGCCTCGAAGATGCGGTACATCGCCGCACAGTACATCGCGCTGCTCGAGGACGGTCTGTGGCGTCGCAACGCCGAGAGCGCGAACGCGATGGCGCGGCTCCTCGCCGAACGCGCATCGGCGGTTCCCGGCGTTCGAGTGACCCAGCGGGTGGAGGCCAACGAGGTCTTCGCCGTGCTGCCGCATGCGGCGATCGAGCCGCTTGCTGCCGAGTTCGACTTCTATACGTGGGACGAGCGTGCGGGCGAGGTCCGGTGGGTCACCAGCTGGGACACCACCGTCGAGGACGTCGAGCGGTTCGGAGCAGGCATCGCTCGCGCCTGCGCGGACATACGAGACTGACACAGGGGCCACGGGCGTGGCAACGTCTCCCGGCTACGTGGCGCGCTCCCGTATGGCGGAGACCACCTCGTCGGCGTGTCCTTCGACCTTCACCTTGTGCCAGGCGCGGGCGATCAAGCCTTGAGGGTCGATAAGGAACGTGCGCCGCTTGGCTGATACGCCGAGCACCTCACGTGCCCCGTACGCGTCGATGATCTCCTTCGACGTGTCGGAGATCATCGGGAAGGTGAGCTCGAACTTGTCGATGAACCGCTGCTGGACCTCGGGCTTGTCGGCTGAGACGCCCACGACCAGGGCGTTCAAGGACTCCAGTTCCGCGCGGTGCGCCTGGAAGTCCTTGGCTTCGTGGGTTCAGCCGGGGGTGTTCGCGCGGGGATAGAAGTACACGACCACCCAGCTGCCCCGGTGATCCGAGAGCCGGAACGGACCGCCACCGGTCGCGGTGGCGTCGATCTCGGGTGCAGGCATGCCCGCTTCCAGTACGATCGGCTCGGCCATAGTGCCTCCTCGTGTCGTAGCGGCCTGCTCCGTTCATACCACAAGCGGCCGATATCGCATCACGGGACGGTCCGCGGTCCGGCGCTCGGGGCCTTGGTGTAGCATTGCCGCATGCGATTCCTGGTGGATGGATACAACGTGACCCGGAGCGATCCCGCAACGCGGGAGGGCTCGCTCGAGGCGCAGCGAGAGGCGCTTGTGGCGAGGCTTGCGGCGCGGGGGCATGACCTGCTCGGCTCAGGCGAGATCACGGTCGTGTTCGACGGTGTCGCCGGCGGCGGCCCGGAGGCTGGCAGGGGCGCTGTGAGGGTGCGGTACGCGCACCGGCCCGACAGCGCCGACGACCTGATCGTCCGCCTGGCCGGTGGCGGCGGGGTC
Organism: Actinomycetes bacterium; assembly: GCA_022839745.1. Taxonomy (GTDB): domain Bacteria; phylum Actinomycetota; class Coriobacteriia; order Anaerosomatales; family Anaerosomataceae; genus Anaerosoma. Next base: position 41,903 of record JALHJB010000004.1, on the reverse strand, counting down.
ACCGTGGTCACCTCGGACACGGGGCTCGCGGACCGCGTGCGGGCGCTCGGTGCGGATGTGATCGCCTCGGCGTCATGCTTCGAGGCGGTGCGGCGCAGGCGGCGCGGCGCGGGACGGTACCTGGCGTCCACGGCCGGTCTTCCGCCGGGAGCCAATCAGATCACCGCTGAGCTCAAAGAGCTCTGGTTGAAAGACGGGGAGTGACATGCCGGGTATCGGTGTCATCGTGAACGTCCTGGCGGTGCTCGTGGGCACGGCGATCGGTCTGGTGTTCGGCAAGCTCATCTCGGAGCGGTTCCGCTCGATCGCGTACGCGGCGATCGGTCTCGCCGTCATCATCATCGGCATCTCGATCGCGCTTGGCGGCATGATCGATCTTGGGAAGACAGCGCTCGGCGATTACTCGGCGCTCGTGCTCGTGGGTGCGCTCGTGGTGGGGTCGCTCACAGGCGAGGCGATGCGGATCGAGCACCGTCTCGAGCGGTTCGGCTACTGGCTCCAGGACAAGGCGTATCGAGCCCCCGTGCTGTCGCCGGGCACGAGCGATCAGCCAGGCGAGAAGGGACACACCCTCGTGGAGGGATTCGTGACCGCGAGCCTGCTCTTCTGCGTGGGGGCGATGACGGTGCTCGGCTCACTGCAAGACGGCCTCGGCGACCCATCGCTGCTCTTTCTGAAGTCGCTGCTCGACGGCATCGCCGCGATCGCGCTTGCCACCACCCTCGGAGCGGGCGTTGGCCTCGCGGCGATCCCGATCTTGGTGCTGCAGGGCGGCATCGCGCTGGCGGCGAGCGGCGTGGAGCCGTACATCACGCCTGCGGTGATCGCCTCGATCGAGGCGGTGGGCGGCGCGCTCATCCTGGCGATCGGGCTCGACCTCGCGCAGATCCGGCGGCTGCCGGTGGGCAACATGCTGCCCGCGGTGTTCCTCGCCGCCGCCGCGGCGCTCATCCTCGGCTGACACGCGGGGCAGAGCGCCCATCGCGGCGTTACGCCTGCTCCCGCCACCCCTTCACCGCAAAGGCGCTCGGGCACAGGTCAGACAGCGCGCACTGGCCGCAGATCGGCCGCTTGGCGCTGCACACCGCGCGTCCGTGCTCTATCAGGCGGTAGGTGAGCGCGCCCCATTCCTCGCGCGGGAAGAGCGCCATCAGGTCCTTCTCCACCTTGTTCGTGTCCTCGTGCTTCGAGTAGCCGAGGCGGTGGGCGAGACGGAACACGTGGGTGTCCACCGCAACGCCCTCGGCCTTGCCGAAGGCGTTGTAGAGCACGATGTTCGCCGTCTTGCGCGCAACACCCGGGAGCGTGAGCAGGTCCTCCATGGTGTCGGGGACCCGCCCGCCGTACTCCGTCACGATCCGCTGAGCGGCGCCCATGATGTTCTTGGTCTTGTTGCGGAAGAAGCCGGTGGGATGCACGATCAGCTCCACCTCAGCCGGGTCTGCGGCGGCAAGCGCCTCAGGGGTGGGGAATCGCTCGAAGAGCACCGGGGTGACCTTGTTCACGCCGACGTCGGTCGTCTGCGCCGAGAGGATCACGGCCACCAGCAGCTGGAAGTCGGTCTCATAGCGCAGCGCGATCGCGGCCACGGGGTAGAGCTGCTTGAGCCGGGCGTCGATCTCCGCGGCGCGGGCCTTGGTGGTCATGTCGCCTCCTGTGCGTGGGGTGATGAGGGTATGGTACCCGACATGGCTCCGGCGGCCGGCCCTGAGCGACCCGTTGACCGCGACCGCCGCGCGGCCCTACACTCGCACTCGCTGCCCGTCCCGGTGCTCCGGATGCGGGCCATTCGTGCTGTCTGGAGCCAGGAGACCCGCCTGTGACATCGTTCTTCGAGATGATCGCCCCCGTACTGAACGCGGAGCCCGCCTTCGCGGCGGCCCTCGGCAAGCTTGCCGGAGGTGATGACGTCACGCTCGCCGCACCGGGCCTCATCCGGCCCGTGCTCACGGCCTCCGTTGCCGAGGGGCGGGAGCGCCCCGTGCTCGTGGTCGTGCCGGGCGCTGACGCCGCCGAGCGGTTCGCGCGGCAACTCGGCACGTACATGGACCACGAGCGCGTGCTGCTCTTCGCCGAGCGCTCGGACGCGCCCTGGGATCGCACCGCCCCAGACCTGGAGGCGGTCGGCGCGCGGGCGCGTGTGCTGCACTCGCTCGACAAGAACCGGCCGGTCGTGGTGGTGGCGAGCGGCCGCTCGCTTCTGCGTGCGCTTCCGCCGCAGGGCTCGCACGTCTACGAGCCGCTCTCGCTGGCGGTGGGGGCCACGCTCGACCTTGCCGACGCGGCCGAGCGGCTGGCGCGCATGGGGTACGAGCGCGTGGATACCGCCGAGGAGCGCGGACAGTTCGCCGTGCGCGGCGGCATCCTTGATGTCTTCGGCTCCGACGCGCCATACCCGGTGCGGGCCGAGCTCTTCGGCGACGAGATCGAGACGCTCCGGAGGTACCTGCCGTCGACCCAGCAGCACATCGGCGATTCCGCACCGGTGGAGATCTATCCGTGTCGCGAGGTGGTGGCCGGTACGCGCGCGGCGCAAAACGCGCGTCGCGCCCTCGGCCAGGCCGCCCGTGACGATGAGGAGCTGGCGCGCGACCTCGAGCTCATCGACCAGGGTGTGGCGTTCAACGGCATCGAGCGATACCTGCCGCACTTCTACCGCTCGGTCGCCTCGGTGCTCGACTACGTGGCGCCCGGAGCGCTGGTCATCGTCGCCGAGCCTCGCGCCATCTTCGACGACCTCGTGCGGGCGCGGGGCGAGGCCGAGTCGCGCGCCGATGCCGCAGGCGTGAGCCTCGAGGGCCTCTACCTCAAGCCTGCCGAGGTCGACCTCGGCGGCCGGCAGCGGCTCACCTTCCTTTCGCTTCTGCGTGCCGGTGGCGCGGCCGACGGTGAGGTCGCCGCACGGCGGCCGCAGGTGAGCGGCCGGGAAGAGGTGTTCGCCGCCGGGCTTCGGGCGCTCATCGACACCGGTTACCGCGTGGTTGCCGCGGTGCGCGACCGTCAGGGACGTGAGCGTCTGGCTACCGCGCTCGTGGACGCAGGCACCTCTGTGGCCGAGCTCGAGGCGGGGTCGTCGCTTCCCACCGGGCTCGTGTCCATCGCGATCGCCGACGTGCCGTCCGGCTACGTGATACCGGGCGCGCGCCTCGCGGTGATCTCGATCGACGACGTGTTCCCGAGAGCGGCCGAGCGGCGGCGCCAGGCGGCCGACCCCACCAAGCTCACGTTCGCCTTCGGCCCGGGCGACTACGTCGTCCATGAGGTGCACGGCATCGCGCTCTTCCGCGACATCGTGCGGCAGACCGTCCTCGGCTCCGAGCGCGACTTCCTGCTGCTCGAATACGCAAAGGGCGACAAGCTGTACGTCCCCGTGGAGCAGCTCGACCGGGTGACCCGCTACGTGGGGCCGGAAGGCTCTGCTCCGCGGGTGACGCGTCTCAACACCGCCGACTGGTCGAAGGCCACCAGCAAGGCACGGAAGCAGGCACGCAAGCTCGCGTTCGACCTGGTGGACCTGTACGCGCGCCGTGCCGCGGTGAGCGGATTCCGGTATGCGCCCGACACGCCCTGGCAGCGCGAGATGGAAGAGGCGTTCCCCTTTGTGGAGACGCCCGACCAGCTGGCCGCGATCGCCGACGTGAAAGCCGACATGGAGAGCGAGAGCCCTATGGACCGCCTTGTCTGCGGTGACGTGGGCTACGGCAAGACGGAGGTCGCCATCCGCGCGGCGTTCAAGGCGACGCAGAGCGGCAAGCAGGTCATGGTGCTGTGCCCCACCACCATCCTGGCGCAGCAGCACTACACCACGTTCTCCGAGCGGTTCGAGCCGTATCCGGTGAAGGTGGAGGTGCTGTCGCGCTTCCGCAGCAAGGCGCAGCAGGCCGAAGCGCTCGAGGGCTTTGCTGCCGGCACCGTGGACGTGCTCATCGGCACGCACCGGCTTCTCAGCAAAGACGTCGTGCCCAAGGACCTCGGCCTGGTGGTGGTGGACGAGGAGCAGCGCTTCGGCGTTGAGCACAAGGAGCACCTCAAGAACCTGCGCGAGCAGGTGGACGTGCTCACGCTCACCGCCACGCCGATCCCGCGGACGCTGCAGATGTCGCTCTCCGGCGTTCGCGACTTCTCGGTGATCGACACGCCGCCGGCCGACCGGTTCCCGGTCAAGGTGCATGTGGGCGAGTACGACGAGGAGGTCGTCTCCTCGGCCATCCGCACTGAGATCCAGCGTGGCGGGCAGGTGTACTACATCTCCAACCGTGTGCGCGGGATCGAGCGGGTTGTGGAGCGCGTGCAGGCGGCGGTGCCCGAGGCGCGCATCGGGGTGGGGCACGGGCAGATGTCCGAGCACCAGCTCGAGCGGGTGATGGAGAGCTTCGCCGCCGGCGAGATCGACGTGCTCGTGGCCACCACCATCGTGGATTCGGGCATCGACAACCCGCACACCAACACGCTGATCATCGACGACAGCCACCGGCTCGGCCTGGCGCAGCTGTATCAGCTCAAGGGGCGCGTGGGTCGCTCGCACGTGCGCGCGTACGCGTACTTCCTCTTCCCGACCCACCAGGCCCTTACCGAGCAGGCGTACGAACGGCTCACCGCGATCCAGGAGCACGCGGAACTCGGCAGCGGCATGAAGGTGGCCATGCGCGATCTCGAGATCCGCGGCGCAGGCAGCCTCCTTGGCGCCGAGCAGAGCGGCAGCGTGAACGCGGTCGGCTTCGACCTGTACGCGCAGATGCTGCGCGAGGCGGTCTCCGAGGTGCGCGGCGAACCGCTCCCGGCGCACCCCGAGGTGCGGGTGGACCTGCCGGTGGCGGCGTTCCTGCCGGAGGAGTACGTGCCCCAGACCGACGAGCGCGTGCTGCTCTATCGTCGGATCGCCGCAGCCGGCACGCCCGAGGCCGTGGAGTCGCTTATGGTCGAGATCGAGCAGCGGTACGGTCCGCTCGCCGCTCCGGCGCGTGACCTGCTCACCATCGCCCGCATCAAGACGCTCGCCGCCGAGCTAGGAATCGCGACGGTCAGCCTCGCCCGGCATCGGCTGAACCTGTCGCCGGTCACGCTCTCCGACGCCGAGCGCGGGGTGTTGGCGGGCGCTGGCGCGGTCTACGTGGCGCGCACACGTTCTGTTCATTTTGTGGAGATGGCCGGCGAGGCGCCCGGAGCCACGGCGCTTCGGGCGCTGGGTGCTATACTCTCGGCAGTCCAGAGCCCCTCTGGTGGGCCTAACGTATCCTAGGGAAAGGCAACATCGTGCGCATTTCTCGCGGCATCGCCGCTCTACTGCTCGCTACGCTTGTAGCGGGCTCGCTGGCAGGCTGTTCGGGCGAGGGCGGCGGGGGCTCTCTGTTCGGAGGCTCCGAGGAAGCGGTTGCGACCGTCAACGGCATCGACATCCCCCGCTCCGAGCTTGACGCTATGTACCAGCAGGTGGTCAACAACGCCGGCGGAGAGCTCGATGAGGAGACCGCCTTGGCCTACAAGCGTCAGCTCCTGCAGATGATGATCGACGCGGCGCTTATCACCGAGGCTGCCGAGGAGCTCGGCGCCGACCTCAGCGAGGACGCCGTGGAGGAGCGCCTCACGCAGCTCCGGGGCACGCAGGACGAGGCCGCGTTCGAGGCGCAGCTCGAGGAAGCCGGTCTCGACATGGACAACGCCCGTAAGAGCGTCCGCGACATGCTCGCTCAGGAGTTCATCCAGGTGGTCGCCTCGGCCGAGTCCAGCATCACCACGTTGCCCGAGACCTACTCGCGGCTGTCGCACATCCTGGTAAGCGATGAGGCGCTCGCCAACGACCTTGCCGAGCAGGCTCGCGGTGGCGCGGACTTCGCCGCGCTCGCCTCTGCGAACTCGTCGGACACCGCCAGCGCCGTTGATGGCGGCAACCTCGGCTGGGGTCAGACAAGCCGCTATGTGGCCGCCTTCGCCGATGCCGCCTCCGCGCTCAAGGTCGGCGAGGTCAGCGACCCGGTGAAGTCCGAGTTCGGCTGGCACGTCATCCTGAAGCAGGAGGAAGCAGCCGAGGGTACGCCGATCGCCGATATCCCCGCCGAGCTTGCCGCCCTGATCGAGCAGGACACCGGGACGCTCGCCATGCAGGCGTACGTTGCCAAGCTGCGTGAGGACGCGGAGATCGAGTACCTCGACGAGACACTCAAGCCTGTCGAGTAGCCGGCAGCCGGGAGGGGGCGGCCGTGGGTTCTATCGCAATCATCGGGCTCGAGCCTGATGCGGAAGGCATGCCCGATATCCGGGCGGTAGCCAGGCTGCGTCAGGCCCGGACCGTAGTTGTACCGTCAGCGACGGGAGCGTCCGCTGAGATGCTCTCGTCGCTCGGTATGACGCCGGTGTCGTTCGCCGATATCGGACTCGCGCAGAGCGCCTCGACCGCTGATGTGGTCGAGGCGTTGCTGCGTCTGGCCCGTGATGGTGATGTGGCCCTCGTGGCGGGCGGGTATCCGCTCGTGCGTGGGGGGCTCATCTCGGCGGTCCTGTCGCGGGCGAAGGACGGTGTGGACGTGTTCCCCGTGGTCTCGCCGCTCCAGGTGCTCGTGCTGGCGCTCGATATCGACATGACGGCCGACCTCGAGCTGGTGGACGCCGAAGCGCTTGGTTCGGCCGATCTGCAGCGCGACACGCACCTGATCGTGACCGGCGTGGAGAACGCCATCCAGGCACACGCGGCGGCCGACCTCTTGAGGCGTTTCTATGCCGAGGACCACAGCGTGGTGGTTGCCAGCGTGCTCGCCTCGGGCGGGTACGAGCTCACGGGCATGACGCTCGGCGAGCTCGCCACCTTGGCGGCCGTGCCGCGCAGAAGCGCGCTCTACCTGCCGCCAAGCCGGATCGAGCCCCCGGGCGGCTTTGCCGGCCTGGTGCGGACGATCGCGGCGCTCCGCGCGCCCGATGGCTGTCCGTGGGACCAGGAGCAGACCCACGCATCCCTCTCGCCGCACATGGTCGAGGAGGCGTACGAGGCGGTCGCGGCCATCGAGACCGGCGATCCGGCGCAGATAGCCGACGAGCTCGGCGACGTGCTCCTGCAGGTGGTGCTCCATGCACAGATCGGTGCCGATGAGGGCACGTTCACGATCGACGATGTGATCGCCGGCATCACCGCGAAGATCAGGCGCCGTCACCCGCACGTGTTCGGTACCGCCGTGGCCGAGACGGCCGCCGACGTGACCCGGACCTGGGACGCGGTCAAGCGCGAAGAGAAGCCATCCGGCGGTGTCGTGGCCGATGTGCCCACCGCCTTCCCTGCGCTCGTGCGGGCGCAGAAGATCTCCCGGCGCGCCGCTGCCGCGGGCTTTGAGTGGGAAGACCTCGGCGGTGTCTGGGACAAGGTGCACGAGGAGATCGACGAGCTCAAAGCCACCGAACCGGGCTCACCGGATGCCGAGGAAGAACTGGGTGACCTGCTCTTCACCGTGGTGAACGTGGCGCGCCACATGGGCATCGACTCGGAGACAGCGCTCAGGCGGACGTGCGACAAGTTCTCCCGCAGGTTCGCTACGATGGAGCACCATGCTGCGGAGGGCGGTCGCGAGCTCGGCGAGCTCACGCCCGGGGAGTGGGACGAGTTGTGGGGCAGGGCCAAGCAGACCGAGCGGGCCGACAGGGACGGGTAAGCGCCTCGCGACGCTTCGTCGGCGACCGGCGGCTCGCGGTAGGCTGGAGACGATGACGGCGCCCCAGTGGGGCGTCAGGCGAGATGGAGGAGCTGGAATGAGCTTGATCACGGACGTCACGGCACGTGAGGTACTTGATTCCCGGGGCAACCCCACAGTCGAGGTCGAGGTCGCGCTCGACGACGGCAGCTGGGGCCGTGCGGCCGTGCCGAGCGGCGCCTCGACCGGCGCTTTCGAGGCCGTGGAGCTCCGCGATGGCGACTCGGCGCGCTACCTCGGCAAGGGCGTCCTCACCGCCGTCACGAACGTGAACGAGATCATCGCGCCCGCCCTCCTCGGCATGGAGGCCACCGACCAGCGCGCCATCGATGAGGCGCTGTTGGAGCTCGACGGCACCGCCAACAAGGGCTCGCTCGGCGCCAACGCCATCCTCGGCGTATCGCTCGCCGTGGCCAAGGCCGCCGCTGAGAGCTGCGAGCTCACGCTGTACAGCTATATCGGCGGCTGCAACGCGGTCACGCTGCCCGTGCCGATGATGAACATCCTCAATGGCGGGGCGCATGCTGACAACAACGTGGATCTGCAGGAGTTCATGGTCATGCCCGTGGGCGCTGGCAGCTTCGCCGAGGGCCTGCGGATGTGCGCCGAGATCTACCACACGCTCAAGAAGGTGCTGCACGACCGCAACCTCGGCACGGGCGTGGGCGACGAGGGCGGTTTCGCGCCTGACCTCGGCAGCAACGAGGAGGCGCTGCAGATCATCTCCGAGGCGGTCGCCGCGGCCGGTTACAGCCTCGGCGAGCAGGTCATGTTCGCACTCGATCCGGCGTCGACCGAGTTCTACGACGCCGACCGCGGCGTGTACGTGCTCGCCGGCGAGGGGCGGGAGCTCACAAGCGCGGAGATGGTGGAGTTCTACGCAGGTCTGGTCGACCGTTATCCGATCATCTCGCTCGAGGACGGCATGGCCGAGGACGACTGGGACGGATGGAAGCTCCTCACCGAGCGCCTGGGCGACCGGGTCCAGCTCGTGGGCGACGACCTGTTCGTGACCAACACCGAGCGCCTGGCGCGCGGTATCGAGATGGGCGTGGCCAACTCCATCCTTATCAAGCTCAATCAGATCGGCTCGCTCACTGAGACGCTCGAGTGCATCCAGATGGCGCACCGCGCCGGTTACACCACGGTGATCTCGCATCGATCGGGCGAGACCGAGGACACCACCATCGCCGATGTTGCGGTCGCGGTGAACGCCGGCCAGATCAAGACCGGCGCTCCGGCCCGTTCCGACCGCGTGGCCAAGTACAACCAGCTGCTCAGGATCGAGGACGAGCTCGGCCGCTCCTCCGTGTACCCGGGCATCGACGCGTTCACGAACATCCGCCGGTAGAGGCGCTGCGGCCTGCCGTCGCTTGTGCGGCGGCAGGCGTACGGCGCCAGTAGGGCAGGGACCATGCGCCGGACGAAGATCATAGCCACCATCGGGCCCGCCTCCGACGGGCCCGAGGCGCTTGCCGCGCTTGTGCGGGCGGGACTCGACGTGGCGCGCCTCAATACCGCGCACGCCTCTCGCGAAACGCTCGAGCGGCAACTTCGGAGCGTGCGGGCGGCGGCGGAGGCCGCCGGGCGGCACGTGGCGGTCATGCTGGACCTCGGCGGTGCGAAGGTGCGGCTCGGCGAGGTGGCGGCGGGCACCGTGCTCACCCCTGGCGCCGGGTTCGAGCTTCGTGCCGATGGCGAGCCGGGAGACGAGCATGGCGCCTCGGTCGGCCACCCCGGTCTGAGCGAGGACGTGCGACCCGGCGACCGCGTCCTGCTCGACGACGGCCGGCTCGAACTCCGGGTGACCGACGTGCTACCGGGACTGGTTCGCACCGTGGTCGAGGTGGGTGGGCCGCTGTCGAGCCGCAAGGGCGTCAATGTGCCCGGCGTGCGGTTGAGCGTAGACGGCATCACCGAGCGCGATCTCGACACGCTCGCGTGGGCGCTCGATGCCGGTGTGGATCTTGTCGCGCAGTCGTTCGTCCGCTCGGCCCACGACGTCGCGCGCCTGCGCGGGGCGATGGGGGAGCGGCGTGTCCCGATCGTGGCCAAGATCGAGAAGCACGAGGCGCTCGAGCAGCTTGCACAGATCGTGGCGACAGCAGATATGGTGATGGTCGCACGCGGCGATCTGGGCGTTGAGACATCTCCCGAGGAGGTTCCCGTGGCGCAGCGGCGCATCGTTGCCGAGTGCCACGATACCGGCACACCGGTGGTGGTGGCGACCCAGATGCTCGAGTCGATGACCAGCGCGCCCAGGCCCACGCGTGCCGAGGCGTCCGATGTGGCGAATGCCATCTTCGACGGTGTGGATGCCGTGATGCTCTCCGGTGAGACCGCCGTGGGTGCGCACCCTGTGCGTGTGCTGGAGACGATGGACCGCATCGTGCGCGCGGCGGAGGCTACGGGCATCGCCGATCTTGGTCCCTCGGAGAGTCCGGTCACTGATGTCGCGGGGGCCGTGAGCCGCGCCGCATGCGACCTCGCCGGAACGCTCAGGCTTGCCGCGATCGTCACGGTCACGCAGTCGGGTGCGACCGCTCGCAGCGTGGCGGCCCGCCGCCCGCTGGCGCCGATCCTTGCCGCAACGCCCGACGCCGCGGTTGCGAGAAGCCTGGCCGGCGTGTGGGGCGTGCAGCCGATAGTGATCGACGCGTACGACACCACTGACGAACTCGTGTCCGCGGCGGTCCGTGCCGCGGTGCTCAGCGGTGTCGCATCCGCGGGCGAGATGGTGGCCGTCACGGGAGGAGTAGCGGTCCATGTGGCCGGCTCCACCGATTTCGTGCAGGTGTGCACGGTGTAAGGGTGTCGCCACTGGTTCAGCCTCAACTTGAGATTGATTGTTTTGCGGGCGTGCTGTGCAGTGCTATGATGGCCGGGAAGAGGCGTTCGCCTCACCAGGACGGTCGTCGACCTTGTCACACCACGGATCGCATGCTCATGGCTGCACCACGAACGCAGAAGCGGGTCTCGACGAGCAGGGGATCGACCTCGAAGAACACGGGGTCGGGCCGCCGCGCGTCATCGCCGCGTGCTTCCACGCGAACATCCACGTCCAGGGCTGTGACCCCCCGCTCCCGTAGCGCATCCTCGCCCTCACGTGCGGCCAGCCCTCGCTCAGGGAAGGCTCGCACCACATCGCCCGGAGTGGCGCGGCTTCCGCGGTGGATCACGCCAGTGCTTCTGACGGTGTCGCTTGTGCTCGCCGGGTGGATGGTGTATCCGGTGATGCGTATCCAGTACCAGCACGAGCGTGAGCTGCAAACGCTCCAGAGCGAGCTTGACGGGCTTCAGTCGCGAAACGCAGACCTGCGTGAGCAGGTCGACGAGCTCAAGACCCCCGAGGGCGTCGAACAGCTCGCCCGTGAGAGCCTTGGGATGGTCAAGCCGGGCGAGCAGGCCTACGTGGTCACGGGCGGCGCGCTCGGCGAGTCTTCCGCCACCGTGTTGGCGCAACAGGCGGCCGAAGCTCCGTTCTGGCAGCGCGTGCTCGACGCGCTCTTCGGCTTCCGATGAGCCTGTCCGACGCCGGCGTGGTGGTCAGGCAGCTGGGGCGTGCCCCGCGGGGTAGGTGGCGGGTGGTCACCCGGTGTTCATACGGCGCGCCGGTGGTGATTGCGACCGCTCCGCTCATGGATGGTCAGCCGTTCCCCACGCTGTACTACCTGACGTGCCCGCACCTGGTGGCGGCGATCTCCGCGATCGAGTCCGGCGGCGGATGCGAGTCGTGGCGGTCGACGCTTGCCGCTGATCCCGCGCTTGCGAGCAGGTTGCGCGATGCCGATGCTGAGTACAGGATCCAGCGCACCCGCGAGGGGGGCGGGGTCGACCCAACGCCGGAGTGTGGGATCGGTGGAGAGCGGGACCCGCTCGGCATGAAGTGCCTCCATGCGCACGTGGCCGCGTATCTCGCAGGGATAGCCGACCCGGTCGGCGAATCCCTGGTCATGGGGCTTGCTCGTGAGTGCGACGACGCACGCTGCAGAGAGGACTGAGGATGGGTACGGAACGACGGGCAGCGATCGACATCGGCACGGTCACCGCGCGCATGCTGGTGGCTGACGTGGGCGGCGGCACCGTTCGGGAGGTTGCGCGCCGGTCCACGATCACACACCTCGGCGCGGGGTGGTCGGAGACGGGAGTGCTCTCCGAGGCGGGCATGACGCGCGCGAGTGACGCGATCGCGTCGTTCGTTGCCGAGGCGCGGGAGCTCGGGGTCGTCCGTACGGTCGCCGTTGCCACTTCGGCCTCGCGCGACGCGGCGAACAGCGCCGAGTTCCTCGACCGCCTCGAGCGCATCGGCGTCCGTCCGGAGATCATCCCGGGCGATCGCGAGGGCTACCTCACGTTCCTCGGCGCCACCTATGGCTTCTGTGACGAGCGCGTCATGGTGGTCGATGTGGGTGGTGGATCCACCGAGGTGGTGTTCGGGAGCGCGTGTGTCGCCGAGGGTGAGCGCACGGTCGATATCGACGCGGTGCGCTCGATCGACGTGGGTTCGCGGCGCGTGACCGAGCTGTTCCTCAAGAGCGATCCTCCGCGGCGTCACGAGGTGGAGCAGGCGGCCGAGTGGATCGCCGGCGAGCTCCGGCCCTTCTTCAGCACATTCCGTCAGCGGCCCGCCGAGATGGTCGCGGTGGCGGGTACCGCAACCAGTCTCGCCGCCATCGAGCTCGGTCTGGAGCCGTACGATCCGGAACGCGTGCACGGCTACCCGCTCACCGGCGCCGCGTTGCTGGACACGCTCGAGCGGTTGACCGGGATGACGACTGAGGAGCGCCGGCATGTGGTGGGCCTTGAGCCTGACCGTGCGGAGGTCATCGTGGGCGGGGCCCTCGTGCTCCAGGCGGTCATGGCGTACGCGGGGCTTTCTTCGACGCTCGTGAGCGAACACGATATCCTCTACGGCATGATGTTGGACCCCGGGGACGGATCGTTTCCGGGGTGATTCCGGCGGTGTATCCGAACTGGTACAGGAGGGGGCCTTAAAAGCCTCTGGCCGCAAGGCCGTGTGGGTTCGAATCCCACCACCGCTACCAGATGTGATGTCGCGAGAAGCGATGGATGTGCGGCCCCGGCGGGTGGCTCGTTGGAAGACGGCCGCTACGGCACAGGGAGCGTGAGGGCAGGAGGACGCGGGTGGCTGCGGAGGCGGCGGCACAGCTCTACCAGGCGTTCGTCGATCAGGACCCGGCCGAGGCCATCCAGGTCGTCGAGCGAGTCCGCGCGTCCGGTGTGGCCCAGGACGCGCTCTTCGACTTGCTGTATGCGCCCGCGATGGGGTTGCTCGGCGGCGCCTGGGCGTCGGGGGCCATCGACGAGATGGCGTTCACGCAGGCCGCCGTCGTCGCCGAGCAAGTCGGCTCGTTCGTGATGCCCTCGGCCGCGCGGCGCGACACCGGCGTGACGGTGGTGCTGGGGACCGTGCATCGCGACCACCACTCCATCGGGCGGACGATCGTGGCGGCCACGCTCAAGGAGGCCGGGTACCGCGTGAACGACCTGGGCGTGGATGTCCGGCCGTCGGACTTCGCGGAGCGGGTGCAGGAGACGGGCGCGCGGATCGTGATCGCGTTCGCGGAGACCATGCGCACCGCCCGGTCCGTTTCGAGCATCCGTGACGTGCTGCGCGCGGAAGGCATCGACGACGCCGTCGTGCTCGTGAGCGGCGGGCCGTTCATCGCTGACACGGGCCTGGCGCGTGAGGTAGGCGCCAACGGTGTCATCGGTGGTGCGGAGGCCGCGCTCAGGATCATGGCGCGCGTGGCCCGCGACCTGGCGTCGGCGGGCGGTGAGGCGTGATGGCCGGCCGTTCTCCCGCGGTCATCGCCGCTGAGGACCTCGCGAGGCGGGGTCAGGTGGGGGCGGCGGTGCGCGCGTGCCACGACGCGCTGGCGCTTGGCGACCGGGGCGCGCATGTGCACGCGCTGCTTGCGAGTCTGATGCTCGACGGCGACTTCTACGACGAGGCGATCGCAGAGGCCACGGCCGCTATCGAATCGGACCCCGACTGCTCTCCCGCGTATCTGGCGCTCGGTCTCGCCTACGACCGGCGTGGCGGCATGTCGGACCAGTCGGTTCTTGTGTGGCACGAGCTTGCCGAGGTCGTGCCCGACCTGGTGACCGCGCATGTCCAGCTCGGCGAGGCGTTCTCCGCCGCCGCGTTCGACGAGGAGGCGGTGGGGAGCTGGAAGCGGGCCCTTGAGCTCGATCCCCGCGAGTCACGCGCGACCTACAACCTGGCGATCGCGAGCCTGAAGCGCGAGGGCATGGCGCTCGCGCTCCCGCTCTTCCGGCAGGCCGGCGAGCTCGATCCCAGTCAGGACGAGCTGTTCTTCGCGCTGCTCGGCTTGGCCGATGCGCCGGTGATCGCCGTCGATCCTGCGCGTGTGAAGCCCACCCGGGAGGCCCGCCTGGGCGCAGCGGGTCTCGCCCTCAAGGCCGACGACATCTTCACCGCGGCCGAGCTTGTCCGCTCGGCGCTCGACACGCAGCCCGATGACGCCGAGGCGCTCGCACTCGCCGCTTACGCGTATCTCAAACAGGAAGCTGCCAACGAAGCGATGGCGTGCGCGTTGCGTGCCGTGTCGCTCCAGCCGGACCTGGCGACCGCGCTGTACTGCCTCGGCGTTGTGTACGCCCGGCGCACAGGGCTCAACCGTCACGCGGCACGCGTGTTCATCGCGCTCGCCAAGAAGGCCCCCGCACACGCGCTCGTGCACGTGCTGCTCGCAGAGTCGTTGCTCGCGCTCCAGCGCTACGAGCAGGCGGGCAGAGCGTACCGCACCGCGGTACGGCTCGACCCCGCGTGCGTGCGTGCGCGATTCGGGCTCGCCGCCACGTACCTCACCGAGGGGCGCCACGCCGAGGCCTCGTGGGAGATCAGGCGTGCCGCCTACTATGACACCAAGCGCCAGGGGCTGTTCTGGAAGCTGTACGAGGAGTACGTGGCTGCTGGGGAGGAGGCGTGATGGCTGGATCGACCGAAGCGCACAAGCCCGCGGGGCCGGTCCGCAACGCGCTCTTCCCGGTGGGAGTGGACCTGTATCCGCTCGACGACGAGCGCGCTTCCTTCGGCGACTGGTACGTGCGCGATCTTGAGGCCGACTTCGCGGCGATGGCTGCAGCGAACCTCTCGCTGGTGCGAGTGTTCGTGTCGTGGAAGCTGTTCGAGCCACAGGTGGGCCAGTACGACGATGAGGCCGAGGACCGTCTCGGCGAGCTGCTTGCGGCGGCCAGGGCGCACGACCTCAAAGCGATCGTGACGTTCTTTGCCGACGACCGGCTGGCCGAGATGAACGATGTCACCTGGGCGAAGAAGCGCGACCCGCGCACCGATGACTACCTCATCCAGCGCGAGGTGTCACTCGTGCAGCGTATCGTGAACCGCTACCGCACCGATCCGGCGATCTGGGCGTGGGAGCTCGGCAACGAGGCGTTCTTCACGGGATTCGCGTCTGAGGACGCACTGCAGAAATGGACCACCGCGTTGCGCGAGGCGATCCGCGAGGTCGACACCGCGCGCGCGATCATGCTGGGCGTGGACGCCGAAACGCTCGTGCGTGAGACCGGTGTGGACGCCACCGCCGCCATCGCCCAGTTCGAGTACGCGGTCTCGCACGTGACCGCGCCGTACCTCTCCTACATCGCCGAGGGGCCGCTCACGTACGGACCGGCCACATACCTCGACTCGTTCCTTCTGCGCTGCAACCTCCGCTCGGTGCCCGTCTTGTCCGACGGAGTGGGCGTGCATTCGCTCGACGGCTCGGTGGCTGAGGAAGCGGCGTATGTGCGCACCGCGCTGTACTCGGCGCTCATGAACCGGGGTTCGGGTGTGATGCTCAGACGGTGGCGTGACATGGACGCCGAGAAGCGTGAGCCCTACTATCGCGACCCGTTCGAGGTGCTGGTCGGGCTCGTTGACGGCAGTGGCGATGCCAAGCCCGCGCTCGATGAGGTGAAGCGGTTCACCCGTGTTGTGGCGAGGCTCGACCTCAGGCACTACACCCCGGCGCCAGAACGGGCGGCCGTGCTCATACCAGCTGAGCGCCACGAGCCGCTGCCCTCGCTTGCGGGGTTGTATGATCCGCGCTCGTGCCTCCAGGCGTACATCGCCGCCAAGGAGGCGCACCTGCCGGTGACGCTCACGCCGGAGGGGGCCGGGCTCGAGGGCCTCATGACGGTCTTCGTCCCCTCGGCGGGAAAGCTCAGCCCGGCGATGTGGGTCGAGCTGGCGTCGTTCGTGCAGTCGGGCGGGTCGGTCGTGCTGTCGTACGGCGGCGGCGATGCCGATCCCGCGGTGCGCGAGATCTTCGGCGTGGACTTCCTCGGCGACCATGGCGTGCGCTCGATCGTGAGTTGCCGCGTGGCGCAGCCGGGGCTGCTTGGTGACCTCTCGGCGTTCGACGCCCGCCTGGACCTGCCGCACTACGCGCTCGTGGGCGGCGGCAGCGCCACGGTGGTGGCGACCGACGCCACCGGCAGTCCGTTCCTCACGCTCAACCAGTACGGCCAAGGCCGGGCGGTGTTCATCGCCGCGCCGCTCGAGCGGGCGATCGCGCAGAGCGACCCGTGGGCGGCACCGGAACCGATCAGGCACTTGCTGCGTACCGTGTACAGGTCGGTCGCGAGCGCGGCGGGGGCGGGCCCGGTGATCGACTGCGACGATCCCGCGGTGGAGATCGCGCACTTCCAGTCCGAGGACAGCGACGTGGTGCTGGTGCTGAGCCATGATGTCGGCTCGAAAACGGCCACACTTACGGCCGAGCGTATGGTAGCGTCCGTATCTGATGTCCGCGGCGGCAAACCGGCAGAGGTGGGCGCGAAGTCGTTCGGGGTGCCGCTCGGCCCCAACGGCGCCGCGGCACTCAGGGTCGACTACAGGTAAGAGGGGGCCAGGGGGTATATGACCGACGTGCACAAGAGCTGTTCGTTCCTGCTCGAGCCGTGGCTCGAGTTCCACGATCTGCTGGCGAAGCATCCGCATCTGAAGCGCGTGCTGTTCGACCCGGTCACGGGGCTGCCGACCGCCCCGCTGCTCTTCCCGCGGATCGAGTCGCTCCTGGAGGAGCGTGGTGAGGTCTCACTCCTGTGCCTGAACGTGATGAAGTACTCGCGTATCGAGGAGATCTACGGGTGGGAGATCTTCGACGAGGTGATGCGCGAGGTGGCCGCCTCGCTCGAGCGCATCACCGGCTTCGAGCTCCGGGACACCGACATCGTGGCCGAGCTTATGATCTCAGGCAACTCCCTGGTCGTGCTGCTCTCGCCGCCGCGTACCACAGATGGCATGCAGCGCGACGCGCTTGACGCGCTCGCTCGCCGTATCGAGAGCCTCGTTCGCGAGGACCTCGCCAGCGTGCTCGACCCGTCGATCTTCCCCAAGTTCGGCTGCTACGTGGGTGCGGCGACCATGCTGCGCGACGACAACGTGCGCCTCGAGCGGTTGGTGCACATGGCGCTCGAGGCCGCGCTCGCCGACTCCGACCTGCGGGAGTGCAGCGATGGAGAGTGCCGTAAGCGCCGCCTCGAGCAGATCATCCAGGCTGGCGATGTGCGGACGCTGGTACAGCCTATCTACCGGCTCAGCGATCTGAGCATCATCGGGTACGAGGCACTGTCCCGTGGCCCCGAGGCCAGCGAGTTCGAGCGGCCCGACAAGCTCTTCAAGGTCGCGTACGACAGCGACCTCGTGGTGCGGCTCGAGCGGCTCTGCCGCCACCGGGCGTTCGAGTCAGCCGCCACGCTTCCCGAAGGCCGCCTGCTGTTCGTGAACATCGAGCCCGAGGCCGTGGCCGACCCTGAACTGCGCGACATCATGCTCAGCAGCGTGGTGGCCGAGTCGAACATGGCTCCCTCGCAGATCGTGCTCGAGATCACCGAGCGTACGGCCGTGGAGGACTTCGTGGCGTTCCGCGCCACGCTTGAGTACCTGCGCGCGCTCGGCTTCAGGATCGCAATCGACGATGGCGGCGCCGGCTATGGATCCATGCAGTGCATTGCCGAGGTCCACCCCGAGTGGCTCAAGATCGACATGTCGCTGGTGCGCGATATCGACACCGACGACGTGCGGCGCGCGCTGGTGGCCACGTTCGTCACCTTCGCCGAGCGCACGGGCGTGAAGCTGATCGCCGAGGGGATCGAGCGCGCCGAGCAGCTGTACGTGCTACGCGAGGCCGGTGTCGAATACGGGCAGGGCTACCTGTTCTGCGCGCCGCAGACGCCGTTCCCGGCCGATGCCGATGTGACCCCCGCACTGTAGAAAGACACCCGAGGACGACCATGACCACACCCGAGACACCAACCGACCCCACCCGCACGCCGCACACGTTCAAGGAGGGTAGCCACGGCTTCCAGTGGGGCCTCGCCATCGCGCTTGCGATGGTCGTGGTCATCACGGCCGCGGTGGCCTGGTGGCTCGGTAGCAGCAATCAGCTCGGCGGAACCTTGTGGGTCCTCACCGCGATGCCGGAGAGCGGCCTGGAGATCGAGGGTCTTACCGTCACCGCCGCGTTCACTGACGACGAGATCGGCGGACAGGCCCCGGTGAACAGCTACGGCGGGGAGTACAGCGCCGGGGGCACCGTCTTCAAGGTGGGCGAGGTGGCGCGGACGCTCATGGCGGGCTCGGATGAGGCGATGGCGGTCGAGGATGCGTACTTCGAAGCGCTCAGTGCGGCGACCGCGTACGTCTACGACGGCGATACCCTCACGCTGCTCGATCCCGATGGCGCACAACTGCTGGTGTTCCGCCGCGCCGAGTGACGATCGTCGGGGTGGTTTCCCGAGTACCCGTGTGGCCGAGTATCACAATCGGTTATCCTGATGATGCATGTCAGCGATAGTAGGGAGTCATCGTGGAGCAGGTCCACCTCACTCAGATGTCGTCCAAGGCGGGTTGAGCCGCCAAGTGGGGTCCGGGTGACCTCGCTGCTGTACTCGAGAAGATGCATCCGGGGGAGTCGCACGATCTGCTCGTCGGCTTCGACACCTCAGACGATGCTGCTGTGTACCGCCTCGGCGATCAGGCTGTGCTGCTCACGGTCGACTTCTTCACGCCGATGGTGGACGACCCGTACGACTTCGGTCGCATCACGGCCGCCAACTCGCTCTCGGACATCTACGCGATGGGCGGCCGGCCGCTCACCGCGATGAACCTGCTGGCGATGCCCTGCTCGCTTCCGGCTGAGGTGACCGCCGAGGTGCTGCGCGGCGGGGCCGACAAGGTGCGCGAGGCCGGGGCGATCATCGTCGGCGGGCACACCATCGACGACAAGGAGCCCAAGTACGGGCTCTCGGTTATGGGCGTATGCGATCCGGACAAGGTGGTGCGCAACGTCGGCGCGAAGCCGGGCGACCTGCTCGTGCTTACCAAGCGCATCGGTGTGGGCATCCTGAACACCGCCATCAAGCAAGGGCTCGAGACCGAGGAGAGCCAGCGTGAGGTGATCGAGTCAATGGCACACCTCAACCGCGACGCCGCCGAAGCGATGCTCGAGATCGGCGTGTGCGCGGCGACCGACATCACCGGCTTCGGTCTGGCCGGCCATGTCCGCGAGATGGCGCTCGGGAGCGGCTGCGCGTGTGAGATCGAACTCGCACAGGTGCCGGTGTGGCCAAAGGTCGTCGAGTACGCCGAGGTGGGTGTGCGGCCGGGGCGAACCGCCGACGTGGTCTCGTTCCTGGACCCGTTCGTGAACTGGGGGCCGGCGGGCTTCACCTGGAAGGGCATCCTGGCCGACCCGCAGACGAGCGGCGGCCTGCTGATGGCGGTGCCGCCCCGCAAGGTCGACGCCCTGGTGGTTGCGCTCGCGGCCCGTGGCGAGAGCGCTGCCGTAGTCGGCCGCATGGTCGAAGGCGAAGCGGGTACGCTCCGCGTCGTGTAGGCTCCGGCGCGCTGCTGCCGGTGCTCCCTTATGTGCGCATGCCTTGGTATCCTCAGGTCGTAGAGTTGTGTAACATGATGTGTATGATGATATCGGCGTTTGGGCCCTGGTGAGCTCCGGGTAAGGCGGGTGGCGCACAATGGCGCGCATGGTACGCAAGCAGATCGTCATCGAACCCGAGCAGGAGCGCGCGCTGGAAGCGCACGCCAAGGCACTCGGCGTCTCGCAGTCCGCGCTGATCCGTGAGGCGATCGACGCGCTGCTCAAGGATGCCGAAGAGCAGGCGCAGCGAAAGGCGGCGTGGGAGGCGATCGAGGATCTGTGGCGGCGCGCCGATCGCGAGGGATGGGGTAGCGGCGGACGCACGTGGACCCGGGAGGAGCTGCACGAGCGTGGTCGCACTGATTGACACCAACGTGCTCGTCTACACACTGGACATTGACGAAGCGGACAAGCAGCGGCGCGCGCAGGCGATCCTACGGCTGATGCAGGCGAGCAGGACAGGCGCGGTGTGCGCTCAAGTGCTGGGCGAGCATCAATCCGTTGTGAGCCGTCGCTTCAGGCGTATGCAGGGTCCTGATGAGGCTGTCATGGCCACCGAACGCTGGGCCAAGGCCTTTCCCGTGTACGACACATCGCTGCAGGTCGTCCTCGAGGCGCTCCGAGCAACCGTCCGCTACCAGATGCCCTACTACGACGCGCAGATCTGGGCGGTCGCGCGCGTGAACCACATCCCGCTGGTCCTCTCCGAGGACTTCGCTGACGGCGCGGTCATCGAGGGCGTGCGCTTCGAGAACCCCTTTACGGACGGGTTCGACCTCGATGCCGTGCTTGTGGCGTAGCTACTGCTTTCGCGCCCATTTGAAGCCTGTGAACTGGCCCGAGATCTTCTCCATGAAGTCCGGCAGGCCGCCGCTGTAGTCCGCGGCCTTGAGGCGTGCCTCGGCCTCGGCTGGCGTGATCCGTCCCGCTTCAACGTCCTTGATGACCTGCATGCCCTCCGCGACTTTGGGCGGCACGTCCGGGAGCTTATAGCCCTGCGCGTCGTATCCACCGCGCGAGCATTCGAGCGCTTCGACCGCCTTGCTCGCCTGGTGGTACGCATCGACGTGGTGGCCCGCGTTGTACGAGCCGGCGACCTTCGTCTCGTACGTCTTGCCGTAGCCCTCGGGGTCCAAGAACGTCGAGCGGCCGTCGCGCACGAGCTTGTCGTTCGGGGTGACCCTCGTCTGTTCCCACTTCCCCGTGGCCGGGTCGTAGACGGTGGCCTGGTCCGCCATGTCGACGCTCGCCTCCGCGTGGCTGTAGTCGGTGGCGAGCTGCTGGCGGTCCCGGGCCCAGTCCGCGGCGCCTTGCGGGTCGGTCGGGCCGCCGGTCTTCTCCGCGAAGATCCGCTGGGACTCGGGCGCCCACTTTTCGCGCGGGATCTCGATGAAGCGGTGGTGTCCGCTCGGGTCCTTCTTGAAGTAGCCGAGGCGGTAGTCCCGGTCTATGCCGTCGACATGCCCCACGGTGTGGACCGCGATCTCATGGTCGGCTCCCTCGGGCAGGTTCTTCTTGGCCCACTCCCGGAGCTCGGCGTCGTGCGCCTTGTAGACCTTCTGCCGCGTCTCGTTGAACTTGCGCCAGCCCTCGGGGTCGGATTTCCGGAGGTTCCGCATCGCGTCGGGGTCGCGCATGATGCGCTCGACCGTAGGCACGTCGAGCGGCTTGCCGCCCGCCGTCTTCGCGGCGATGTCCTCCGAGATGATCTTCGCGCGCTTGGCCGGGTCGGGATCGCTGGCACGCGGGTCGGTATCGGGTTCGGTCGCCTTCTCGACGGGCTTCTCCGCCGGCTTCTGCTCCGGTTTGGCGTCCGCATCCGCGGGCTTCTTCGCCGGTTCTGGCGCGTCGGTGTCACGCGGAGTGGGCTCGGCGTCCGGTTTCGGCTTCGCGGGCGCCCCGTCGCCCTCCGGAGCGGCTGACTTCGGCCGGGCCGCGACATCGGCGTCGCCGCCCGCGGGTTTCGCGCTCGGGGCGTCTGGCGTCGCTGTGGTTGGCCGTGCGGCAGGCGTCTTCGCCCGTGGAGCGTCGGGAGTCGCCGCAGGAGTCTGTGTCCGTGGGGTCTCCGGGGCCACGGTCTTTGGGGCGCCCGCATCGGGCGTTGTCTTCGGCGTGCCGGCATCCCCGTCTGCCGTTCTGGGCGCGTCGGCGTCGGGGCCGCCGACCTTCGGCTTGAATCCCTTCCTGGTGGCGATCATCTGCAGGAAGCGCACGAGGCCCTCGTCGCGGAGCTGCCGTGTCACATTCTTGGCAGCGTTGGTCACCGAGAGGTTCGGGTCGTTGTAGAGCTCCTTGGCGAAGTAGTACGCGATGAAAAGCGCCCACGCGATGGCCTTCTTCTCGCCCGAGAGCTTGGTGAGGAAGTCGGGGTCGGTGAGCGAGCCCTCGAGCACGCCGGTGAGCGTGGAGGTCTGCGCCATCAGCCAGTCGTCGAGCGAGCCGCCGGCGAGCCACACCTCCATCGCCGAGACGAGCAGCGGTTTGAGCATGCTGAGTGCGATCGTCCCTACGGTGCCCACGGCCGTCCCGCTGATGACGCCCAGCGCGATATCGCCGCACCAGGAGACCCAGTCGAGCGTGTCCTCGATCAACTGGTACCACCAGGCCGCATCGAGGTGCTCGTGCTTCTCCTTCATGAGCTGGTCGTAGGCGAAGTTCCAGATCATCTTGCGCATATGGAAGAGGCCCTCGGCGCCCATCGTGCGCGAACGCTCGGCCACGAGCGCATAGAGGCGGTCCTGGTGCTCGAAGGGAACGTAGTTCCGGATGATGTCGAGGCAGTTGTCGCGCTCGGTCTCCCATGCGTCCGAGTACGGCTCCATGTCCACGCCGAGCAGACGCATCGGCACGAGGGCCGAGAAGCGGTCGGTGTCATGTCCGGGCACGCTCGCGAGCAGCGCTGCTGGGACCGGCTCGCCCGCGGTAGGGAGCTTGCGTTCGAGCGACACGTTGAAGGTGGCGCTCGGGATGTTGAGCTGCCTCACGCCCGCCGGTTCGACCGTGAGGCCCGCCGCGCGCAGGCCTGCGTGCCCGCTCGTGGCTTCCTGGCCGCCGACCTCGAGTGTGGCCTGCTGCGCGAGGCCGATGTCCGGGCCGATCTCCCCGGTGGCGGGGTCGCGCACAAAGACGCGCAGGTCGATCGCGGTTGTGCGCGCCGAGCCATCAGCGGCGAGTGCGAAGGCGCCGGTGGAGGGGTCCACATTCGTGCGGTCGATGAAGAGACCCTCCTGGGTGACGATCACGTTCACGTGCCGACGCAGCTCGTCGTATCCGTCGGCGGTCGCCACAACTACGAGGGTGGAGGCGGTCTGTGGCCGTGTGGGGTCGAGGTTCTCGCCTCCGTCCTCGGTCAGCGTGAGCGTGGCCGCCGAGGGGCCGGTCGGCTCGATCGACGGCGTCGCGATCGCGCGCGAGCCCTCGCGCCACACGGTGTCGAACCGCCACGGTGTGTCGCCGGCGTTCTTGATCGTGATGGCGACCTCGGCGACCGCGCCCGACTCGGCGCCGAACGAGACCTCGTCGGGCTTGGCCTCCATCTCGGGCAGGCCGGCAAGTGGGATCGCCACGAGCTCGGTGAGCGGTCTCTCGCCGAGCTGCGCCGTCACACGGATCGTCGCGCTCTCAGGCGGCTGCACGGGGCTCGTGGGATCGGGCTGCGATGCCATCACGGTGATGGCGCGGCCGTCCTCGTAGTCCACGGCCTCTGAAACCTCGAGCCACTCGGAGTCCTCAGCGAACGCGATCGTGGCGCGTACCGAGGCGGGATCGAGGGCAGGGTCGGTCGCATCCGCGCCAAGAAGCTCGACGGCCGCCACAAGCGTGATCGAGTGCTCGCCCTGTGTGCGGAGTGCGAGCGTGTCCGCGGGCTCGATGCGCGTGACGATGCGGCTCTCACCGGCAGCGGCCACGCCTATCGACGCGGTGGTCATGCCGAGTGCCGACTGTGCCTCCACGGTGATGGCCGAGCCCGCTGCGATCGAACCCGTCTGCCACACGACGGTGCGCAGTGCGCCGTAGGCGGTCTGCGGCTGCACGCTCACGCCCGCAGGTGGATGGAGCACGATGGCGGCATCAGTGGCGGGCTGGTACGTGCCGTTGGCGAGCACTCTGAACACCTGCACGGTGAAGGTCGCCGAGTGCTCGGCGCTCACCTGGATCGAGCGGCCGGAGAGCTGGAGTATGTAGCCCACCGGCTGGTCGGGCGGGGGCTCCTCGGTGCCGGCCTTGGCGCGGGAGCTCGCCATGACTCCTGCCAGTGCGACCGCAGCTGCCGCGACCGCCGCCACGCCACCCGCGACCGTCCGCCACGGGGAGGTGCTACCGCCTGTTGCCGGAACACCTGCGCCCGCAGCCGTCCCGTCCAGCGGATGGAACCGGAGCGAGGCGAGCACGCCCTCCACCTCGGCGACCAGCGGATCGAGCTCGGAGCCATAGTGTTCTCCAGCGGTCATGTCTGACTCCGACCACCACACCGAGGCGTGCGCCCGCACGAGGATCCCGCTGTCATCCCCTGCAGGAATCCAGTAGACCCAGGTCTCGCCGTATTCGGCGTCACCCACGCCGTCCTGGTATTCGAGACGGACGGATGCGCGGTTCACGTACGCCTCAAGGCCGCCGAGCGTGGTCCTCTGGGCGCCGGACCAGCTACGCACGGAGGGATCGTCCAGGGCTCGGAACAGGTAGTCTTCTGTGAGGGTGATCTGCGACGATCGCGTCGCGAAGTCCTCGAACGAGGTGAACGGCGTGAAGTACTCGTCGGCGCGGTAGCCACGGCCGACGACCCGCGCGTCGACCTCCATGGATCCCGACCAGTCCAGGCCGTTGGACCCGTCCGCGCCTCGCAAGGCTCCTGCGGTGAAGATCGGTTCGCCGAGGACGTTCTCATCGGTGATGTACCAACCGTCGCTCTGGTCGTCGCCGGGAGCCGCTTCCTTCGGCACCTTGTAGTCGGAGACGAGCAGGCTTTCGGCGAAGGCGACCGCCGGCAAGGCCAGAAGTGCCGCGATCGATGCGAGTGCCAGCCAGGCGGCTGTGCGGCGGATGCGGTCCCGCCGGCGTGCTAGGGCGCCCATCATGACCGCCTCCTCAGGGCCACCGAGGCCGTCTTGACGGCCATCGTGAGCGCCGAGGCCATGGCAACAGCCATCGAGAGCATCGAGAGGGCAGGCATTCCACTGCGGATTCCGCTGATGAGCGTGATGCCGAGCGAGACGACCTGCACGAGCGCGGTGCCGAGTGAGACGAAACCGGTGACGCTCCGGAGCGCACCGCCCCTGGAGCCGGTGATGAGTGAGAGAAGCGCGGTGGTGCCTCCGGCGATCACGCGGGGGAGTGCGCCGACAAGCGCGCTGGTGCCGCCGGAGAGGCCGGCGACGATGAGGTCGAGCGCGGTGGTGACCGCCATCGCAAGGCCGGGCCTCTTGAGCGAGCGCTGCACAAGCGTGCGCGCGCCGGGCACCGCCAGCCGGGAGAACATCGCGCGCAGGTCCGGTGTCTCACCCGCGACGATCGTCTGCCAGGGGAGCGACGCTGCCATCCCGGTGACTCCCGCGACCTGTGCGACGGCGCCGTACGCCTGGCGAGACGTCTGCGCCGCGTGAGCGGCGTGCTGGGTGAGCGTGGAAGCGGGAGCTGTGGAAGCCTGAGCAGAAGTAAGACGAACCGGGACCGGCGCCGGGTCTGGAGCTCCGGATGCTGCCGCCCGAGGCGCCCCGCAGGTGGTGCAGAAGGTCTCGGCCCCCGTGAAACGCGTGCCGCACGACGTACAGAACCCCACCCGGGCCGTGTCCATGGCTCTCCTCACCGACGGCAGCCGTTCCCCTAAGCACAGTCTAGGGCACACGTATGCGAAACCGCTAGAATGGCACGCATGGATGCCAACACACTGCTCCGCACACTGCCCAAAGTCGACGAACTCCTCAAGCGTGAGGACGTCGCGGAACTCGACGTCGCCCACGGCCGCACGCTCACGCTCGAAGCGCTGCGCGAGGCGCTCGACGCCACCCGCGCCGCGATCCGCGCCGGTGATCTCGCCGAGGTCTCGGCTGATGCCATCGCCTCTGATGCGGCCGCCCGGCTGGCGCGGAAGGCCCGTCGCTCGCTCCGGCGCGTGATCAACGCCACCGGGATCGTCGTGCACACCAACCTCGGCCGGTCACCGCTCGCCGAGTCCGCGATAGAGGCTGTGGCGGAAGTGGCTCGCGGCTACTCCACGCTCGAGTACGACGTGCCGAGTGGGGAGCGCGGCAGCAGGCACGTGCATGTGGAAGAGCTCATCTGTCGCCTTACCGGCGCCGAGGCCGCGATGGCGGTCAACAACAACGCCTCGGCAGTGCTGATGGGCCTTGCCGCGCTGTCGCGGCGCAAAGAAGCGATCGTGAGCCGCGGCCAGCTCGTGGAGATCGGCGGGAGCTTCCGCATCCCGGACATCATGCGCGAGAGTGGCGCCAAGATGGTGGAGGTCGGCACCACCAATAAGACACACCTGCGCGATTACGAGAACGCCATCACGCCGCGCACTGGTTTGCTGCTCAAGGTGCACACCAGCAACTACCGGGTCGTCGGGTTCACCGAGGAGGTCTCCACCGAGGACATGGTGGCGCTCGGCGAGAAGCACGGCATCCCCGTGTTCGAGGACCAGGGCTCAGGCGTGCTCATCGACCTCGCACGCTTCGGACTGCCCGGCGAGCCCACGATCGGCGCCGCCATCGCCGCCGGTGTCGACCTCGTTAGCGCGAGCGGCGACAAGCTGCTCGGCGGCCCACAGGCGGGCATTCTCGCGGGCAAGCGCGAGGTCATCGCGAAGCTCAAGAAGCACCCGCTCGCGCGGTGCGTGCGCCTCGACAAGATGACGCTCGCCGCCCTCGAGGTCACGCTGCGGCTCTATCTCGATGAGGACCGCCTGCTGGCCGAGGTCCCCACCCTCCGGATGCTCACGATGCGGGCCGGCGAGATCGAAACGCGCGCCGGAGCCCTTGCCTCGGCAATCAGCGAGGCGTGCGGCGAGAGCTACGACGTTGCGACCCAGCCCGACGTTTCGCGAGCCGGCGGTGGTGCGCTGCCGATGAAGGACATCCCCACGACGGTCGTCGCACTCGAGCCGCGCGCGATGAGCGCGGTCGCGCTCGAGGAACGGCTCCGCCTCGGCGAACCGGCGGTGATCGCGCGGATCAAAGACGGGCGCGTGCTGCTCGACCCGCGCACGCTGCGTACGGACGAAGAGCCCGAAGTCGTCTCCGCCCTCGCGTATGTCGCGCGGGAGGGGTAGCCCGATGCCCTCCCTCGTACTCGGCACGGCAGGCCACATCGACCACGGCAAGTCCACGCTCGTCAAAGCACTTACCGGCACCGACCCCGACCGTCTGGCTGAGGAGAAGGAGCGCGGCATCACCATCGAGCTCGGCTTCGCGCAGCTCACGCTGCCGAGCGGCCGGACGATGGGGGTGGTCGACGTCCCGGGGCACGAGCGGTTCGTGCGGCAGATGGTGGCCGGCGCCACCGGTATCGACGTGGTGCTGCTCGTGGTGGCCGCCGACGACGGCGTGATGCCGCAGACACGCGAGCACCTCGCGATCATCGACCTGCTCGGTATCCCGCGCGGAGTCGTCGCCATCACCAAGGCCGACCTCGCAGACGCTGACTGGGTGGATCTCGTTGCCGAGGAGGTCCGCACGCTTGTCGCGGGTACCTCGATCGATGGCGCGCCGATCGTACCCGTGAGCGCCCGCTCCGGTGCCGGCATCCCCGAGCTGCTCGCGACCATCGACGAGGTGGCCGAAGAGGCCGAAGCGCGCCACTCCAACCTGCCACTCAGGCTCCCGGTGGACCGCGTGTTCACCATTGCCGGCGCTGGCACCGTGGTGACCGGCACGCTCTGGAGCGGTGTGGCCAAGCGCGATGATCAGGTGGAGCTCATGCCCTCGGGCAAGCGTGGCCGCATCCGCTCGGTGCAGATGCACGGCGCCCAGGCGGAGAAGGCCGTGGCGGGCAACCGTGTGGCGCTCAACATCGCCGGCCTCGACACCGACGACATCTCGCGCGGCGATATCGTTGCCGAGCCGGGCACGCTCACCGTCACCGACCGCTTCGACGCCCGCGTCACCTATCTCGCAAGCGAGTCGAAGCCGTTTGCGAGCGGCACCCGCGTGCACGTGCATCACGGCACGCGTGAGGTGCTCGGCCGGGTGCTGCTGATGGATGCCGAGGCGCTCCAGCCCGGACAGAGCGGTTTGGCGCAGGTGCGGCTCGAGGAGCCGCTGTCGCCCCGGTACGACGACCGCTTCATCATCCGTTCGTACTCGCCGATGTGGACCATCGGCGGTGGCGTGGTGCTCGACGTGCTGCCGCCGCGGCGTACCACACTCAAGCCGCACGAGCGCGAACTGCTCGATGCGCTCCTGGCGCACGACCTCTCGGGGGCGGCGCTGGGCCTGCTCGCCAGCCGCGCCATCCCGATGACGTCGGCACAGGTGGCGGCCGCGATCGGCGTGCCTCGCGCTCAGGTTGCCGACGACCTCAACCGTGCGAAGCTCGAGCGGCTGAAGGTGGGCGGCGATCCGTACTTCGTGACCGCCGAGGCGCTCGAGTCCATTCTCGGCGCCATCGAGACGGCGCTGCTGACGTTCCACGACGCTAACACGCAGGCGACCGGCCTTGCGATCGCCGCCCTGCGCGACCGCGTGGACCGCCGCCTCGAGCAGAAGGTGTTCGACGCCTTGCTCGAGATCGCCGTCGAGCGCGGGCTCGTGGTGCTCGCTGGCGGCGAGGCCCGGCACCCGAAGGCGGCCTCGACCGCGCTCGCCGCTGAGGGCGAGGCAACGGAGAAGCTGCTGGCGCTTCTGCGCGCACAGGGTCTTGCGCCGCTTGCCACCGCCGAGCTCGCGGCGGAGGCGGGGGTGGACCCCGGTCTCGCGCGCAAGGTCCTCGGGAGGCTCGCGTCCGAGGGGCAGCTGCTGCGCCTCGGCCCGGACCTCCATTTCGACGCGCAGGCCGTGGCCGATGCCCGCGAGAAGGTGGTCGGCCACCTGAGGGAGCACGGCACGATCCTCGCCAAGGACGCGCGTGACCTCGTGGGATCGAGCCGCAAGTACATCCTCCCGCTGCTCGAGTATTTCGATCAGCAAGGCATCACGAAGCGCGACGGCGACATCCGCGTGCTCGGCCCGCGGGGGTAGGCCAGGCGGCCCACCGGGCACCGAACGCGCCCGGCCGTGGTACGACCGGCCACAAACCGCTATCCTGTGCCACGGAGCCGGATCTCGGCTGGTGCCGGGCGCGGTCTTCAAAACCGTAGTGGGGGGTGAAGAGCCTCCCGGGTGTGTTCGATTCGCACACGGCTCCGCCATAGATTACACAAGGGGGCCGCGAGGCCCCTGTGGGCTTTCTCCGAGCGGTGGGAGTCATCGATGGATGAGTGCGCGCTGCGCCGGACGGTCAGGGACCTGGGCATCGAGTGCGATGAAGATCGCTGCATCTTCTGGTCGCAGATCGGCCCTGAACACGCTGCACCGCGCTGTGCCGTGCAGTACTTCGGACTCCTCGGCGATTCAGGCAAAGAGCTCGCCGAGTGGCTGCTCAGTCTGAAGGAGCGTGCCGACATCGAGACGGTGCTCGGCATCACCCGTGAGAGGGAATCCGGAGGCGAGTGACATGGATGCCATCGAGGCGATCCTGACACGCAGATCGATCCGCTCCTACACAGATGAGCCGGTGGCCGAGCCGGACATCGAGGCCATCCTGCACGCGGCGATGGCGGCGCCTTCGGCGGGCAACCAACGGCCCTGGCGCTTCGTGGTCACCACCGACCGTGCGCGGCTCGACGCGTGGGCCGAGACCACGCCGTACGGCTCGATGCTCCGTGCGGCGCCGCTTGGGATCGCCGTGTGCGCCGACACCCGCGATCTCCGCCATCCCACCATGTGGCAGCAAGACTGCTCGGCCGCCGCGCAGAACGCACTGCTCGCGATACACGCGCTCGGTCTCGGTGCTGTGTGGCTCGGATTCTGGCCCAAGATGGAGCGCGTGGAGCCGCTGCGCGCGGCACTCGGACTGCCCGAGGGCGTGGAGCCGCTGTGCGTGCTGGCGGTGGGTCATCCGGCCGAGGTCAAGCCGGCCGCGGACCGCTATAGCGCCGAAGCGGTGCATCGGGACCGCTGGTGAGCGGAACACTCCTCGAGGCGCGCGACCTGCGCTTCGTCCGCAGGGGCGACGCGGGGCCATTGAAGGTCCTCGATGGGGCGAGGCTCACCGTTGCGCGGGGCGAGGTCGTCGACATCTCCGGCCCTTCCGGCGCGGGCAAGACCACGCTCCTCCGTGCGCTTGCCCTGATGCAGCCGGGCGTCTCCGGTGAACTGCTGCTCGGCGGCCGCTCTGCCGCCGAGGTGGGGCCGCGCGAATGGCGCGTGCGTGTGGCGCTTCTGCCGCAGAAGCCTGTTGTGTTCCCGGGCGACGTGCGTGCCAACCTGCGTGCGCCCTGGCAGCTCAAGGTGCGCGCGGATGAGCGCGTACCCGACGACGACGAGCTTCGTGCCGCGCTCGACCGGGTAGGGCTCGCCGAGGTGGCGCTCGACCGCGAGGCCGTGCGGCTGTCGGTGGGACAGGCGGCGCGCGTGGCGCTCGTGCGCGTGATGCTCACCGCTCCTGACGTGCTGCTGCTCGACGAGCCCGACGCGGCGCTTGATGCTGACTCGGCTGAGCAGGTGGCGCAGCTCACCGCGAAGTTCGCGAAGGACGGCGCGGTGGTGCGCGTGCGGCACCAGCGTCCCGACGGCGTGCACGCCCGGCGACTGCGGCTCAGTGCCGGCCGGCTCCACGGGGTGGGTGACAGTGACTGAGACCGCCGGCGTGGTAGCCATCGGTTGGCCGCAGCTGGTTCTGTCGGCGGGTTTCATGGTGCTCGTGGGCATCATCTCGATCCGGCTGTCGCTCGGCATCGAGAAGGACCTGGCGATAGCGACCGTTCGCACGTACCTGCAGCTGTTCCTGCTGGGGCTTACCCTCAGGTGGGTCTTCGGGGTGGACAGCCCGTGGCTCGTGCTCGCGCTCATGCTGCTCATGATCGTGATGGCCGCGCGCACCATCCTGAAGCGCGCGCCCGACGCGCCGCCCGGCATCTTTGGCAGCTCGGTGATCTCGATGGGGCTCACCGGCTTCATCGTCACGTTCGCGGTCACCGGACTCGTGGTGCAGGTCGAGCCATGGTACCGCGCGCAGTATGTGATCCCGATCGCCGGCATGGTGCTCGGAAACTCGATGACGGGCATCGCGCTCGCGCTTGAGCGGGTGTTCGCCGACCTCGACGGGCGTGCCGAGGAGCTCGTGGCGCTCGTGGCGCTGGGCGCGACCCCGTGGGAGGCGGCGTCCCCGAGCGTGCGCAAGGCGATCTCGGCGGCGCTCATCCCCACCATCAACTCGATGGCCGCGGCGGGCATCGTGTTCATCCCAGGGATGATGACCGGGCAGATCCTGGCGGGAGCGGACCCGCTTGCGGCCAGCGCGTACCAGATCGTGGTGATGCTGATGGTGGCGGCCGCGACAGCGATCGGCTCGGTGGTGGCGGTGATGCTGACGTTCCGCAGGCGATTCAGTCCGGACGGCGTATACCTGGAGAAGGGGATCCGCGACGACGAGCACGCGCTCGCGGACGGCTCCGGAAGCATCTAGGACCCGAACGTGCGGGTTGCCCGGGTGCGGAAGGGACCCTACACTATCGTGGACCGTGGACCGGCCACGGCTGTCGGGAGGGTCATGACGGCTTTCGAGCTCTACCTCAAGCGCAACGCCAAGAAGTTCGACGCGTACCTTGCCGAGTTCTTCGGCAACGGGTCACACGCTGACATGAAGCGGTACCTGTACTCGCCGCTCATGGAGTACACGCGCAACGCCGGCAAGCGGCATCGGCCGCTCATCTGCCTGCTTGCTGCCGAGGCTGTGGGAGGCGATCCCAAGCGTGCGTGGCCATCGGCTGCCGCGATCGAGCACTTCCATACGGCCGCGCTCATCCACGACGACATCATGGACAGCTCGCTGACCAGGCGCGGCGAGCCGTGCCTGCACATCGTGGAGGGCGACGCGCTCGCCATCAACTCCGGCGATCTGGCGCTCTCGCTCGTGACCGGAGCGGTGGTGAATGATCCCGGCCTTGAAGACGCCTGCAAGCTCCGGGTCCTCAAGGAGCTCGTGGATATGACCACCCGCACCATCGAGGGTCAGGCGCTCGACATCGGCTGGGCGCGCGACGACCGGTTCGACATCACCGTTGCCGACTACCTGACGATGGCGAATCACAAGACCGCGTTCTACTCGGGCTCTGTGCCCCTCGCCATCGGCGCGATCGTGGGTGGTGGCACCGAGGAGCAGATTGCGGCGCTGAGGGCCTTCGGGCAGGCTGCGGGGCTCGCGTTCCAGATCCAGGACGACGTGCTCAACCTCGTGGGTACCCGTGAGGCCACGAAGAAGGACTTCCGGAGCGACATCACCGAGGGGAAGCGCACGCTTGCCGCGGTGCACGCCCTCGAGCACTCGGAGCAGCGCGACCGGCTGCTCGAACTGCTGGCGGCGCGCACTGAGGATCCGACACTGTTGGATGAAGCGGTCGCCATCATGAACGAGAGCGGCAGCATCGAGTTTGCGCGCGGGTACGCCCGGGATCTCGTGTTGAGCGCGAACACCGACCTTGAGGCCGCGCTTCCGGCCAGCAAAGCCCGCGACCTGCTGCTCTCGATGGCCGACTTCTTCGTGCAGCGCGACAACTGAGGCAGGCTCGCTCCTCTCGGCTCCGGCAGAGCCCTCATCGCTGTCCTCGCGCACAACCCGCGCTGCGGAGGCTTCCTCGGACTCCACCGGAGCCGCGGGCATTCGCTACGGGTATGATGATGAACACGTGAATCCTGAGCTGAAACGGAGGCCACACCATGCGTGCCATGAAGGTCACTGAGAATATCTGGTGGGTCGGCGCGATCGACTGGAACCTGCGCGACTTCCACGGCTTTGAGACTCCGCAGGGCAGCACGTACAACTGCTACCTGGTGATGGGCGAGACCGGTGTCGCGCTCATCGACACCACCAAGGCGCCGTTCGTTCCCGAACTGCTGTCGCGCATCGAGTCGGTCGTACCGCTGGAGAAGATCACGCATATCGTGGTGAACCACGTGGAGCCCGATCACAACGGCGGACTGCCTGAGGTGATGGCCGCGATGCCGCAGGCGCGCGTGGTGGCCTCCCCGGCCGGCGTGAAGGGCGTGGCAGACTACCACAATGGCCTCGTGGTCGAGCCCGTGAAAGCGGACGACGTCATCGACCTCGGCGGGCGTACGCTCAGGTTCCTGCCGATGTCGATGGTGCACTGGCCGGACTCGATGTTCACCTACTGCCCCGAAGAGCGGGTGCTTATGCCCAACGACGCCTTCGGCCAGCATGTCTCGAGCAACGCGCGCTTCGCGAGCGATTTCGGGCTGGATGAGGCGATGCGCGAGCTCGGCATCTACTACGCGAACATCCTGCTGCCGCTCGGCACCGCGGTGGGCAAGGCGATCGACAAGGTGCTCGAGACCGGCTGGGAGATCGATGTGGTCGCCCCCTCGCACGGCCTGATCTGGCGTGGCGAGGAGTTCGGCCGGGTCGTCGAGGCGTACCAGCGTTGGGGTGCGGGCGAGAAGCGCGACAAGGCCGTCGTCGTGTACTCCACGATGTGGGGCTCCACGGCAGCGCTCGCAACACGCATAGCCGATGCAATGGCGGCCGAGGGCATCGAGGTGAGCGTGTACGACCTGGCCGTGTCGCCGGTGGCGCACATCACCTATGAGCTGCTCGAGGCCAAAGCGCTCGTGCTCGGCTCGCCGACGCTCCATCACGGCATGCTCTATCGCGTGGCCGGCTACCTGCAGTACCTCGCGGGTCTCAAGCCGACCGGGCGGATCGCCGGCGTGTTCTCTAGCTACGGCTGGAGCAAGGGTGCCGAGAAGCAGATGACCGCTCGGCTCGAGGAGATCGGTTTCGAGATGCCGATCGAGTCCTACACCGTGAAGTTCCGGCCAGAGGATGAGGACTTCGCCGAGGTGACTGAGTGGGCGGGGAAGCTCGCGGAGGCCGTGAAGGCGCTGTAGCGGAGGCGCGGCTACAGCGACGGGCTGGGTTTCGCGGCGCGCCTGACCGTGCTCCATGCGCTGCGTCCGACGGCATACCGACTGGTTGGCTCCCGGTGACATCCCGGTTACGCCCTTGTGCGCATCATAGTGCGACCGCGTGATCGCCGGGGGCCGCCGATGAATCCAGCACCAAAGCCGAAGCTGCTCGACCTCATGGCCGAGGAGCTGCGAGCGCGCCACTACAGTCCTCGGACCGAGAAGGCCTACGTGCAGTGGGCCGAACGGTTCATCCGCTTCCATCACATGCGCCATCCTGCCGAGATGGGTGCCGACGAGATCAATGCGTTCGTGAGCCACCTGGCAACCGACGGGGGCGTGAGCGCGTCTACGCAGACCCAGGCGCTCTCGGCCATCCTCTTCCTGTACCGGTACGTGCTGGGCTATGACGTGGGCGAGATGCGCGGGCTGGTGCGCGCGAAGCGGTCCGAGCATGTCCCCGTGGTGATGACACGGTCCGAGGTGCGGGCGGTCCTGGCGGAGCTACCCGATCAGTACTGGCTGATGGCATCGGTCATGTACGGTTGCGGGCTGCGATTGTCCGAGTGTCTGAGGCTGCGCGTGCAAGACATCGACTTCTCGGGCAACGAGATCCTGGTGCGCGATGGCAAAGGCGCGAAGGATCGCGTGACGATGCTGCCTGAAGCGCTCGTGGGCCCGCTTCGCGATCAACTGCGCCGGGCGCGGGTTGTCTGGGAGCACGACCGGGCAGCGGGCTGGGGCCGCGTGGTGATGCCGGGCGCGCTTGACCGCAAGTACCGGTCCGCGGCTTCGGAATGGAAGTGGCAGTGGGTCTTTCCGCAGGAGCGCCGCTGGCGGAATGCAAAGACTGGCGAGCAGGGGCGGCACCACGTGCATGCGACGTCGCTGCAGCGTGCGGTGAAGGAGGCGGTGCGACGGGCCGGCGTGCAGAAGAACGTAGGGTGCCACACGTTCCGCCACTCGTTCGCCACGCATCTGCTTGAGAGCGGCTACGACATCCGCACGATCCAGGAGCTGCTCGGCCACAAGGATGTGCGCACCACGATGATCTACACCCATGTGCTCAACCGCGGAGGGCGAGGGGTGCGGAGCCCGCTCGACGGGATGTGAGCGGAGGGTGGAGTGGGTCGGGGATGGTACCGGTGGCGCGCTTACGCAGACTGCGCAAGCGCAATCGCAAAACCAAGAAGGCACGCAATAACATTCGATCAAGCGAAGAGCGCGTCGAGCAGACTCAAGCATGGTATCGACTTTATCGAAGCGCAGGCGATTTGGCGGGGCGACACGCATGTCCTGGTCGCTGCCAGGGCGGGTACTGAGCAGCGGTTCATCGTAGTGGGACGTATCGACGACAAGCACTGGTCGGCAGTGGTGACCTACCGAGGCGACCTCGTCAGGATCATTTTGGTGCGCAGATCTCGGGACAGTGAGGTCCAGGCATATGGAAGCCAGCGAATTCGACAAGAAGTTCGATGATGGCGTCGAGGACATCATGGGTGACCTGGGCATGTCCACGGCAACTCGCCCGAGGCTGAAACCCCGTCGAGCAAATGTTGACCTTCCAGTATGGATGGTCGAGGCACTTGATCATGAAACGATGCGACTCGGAGTCCCGAGGCAGTCGATCATCAAGGTCTGGATCGCAGAGCGGCTCGAGAAGACCCAGTAGTCTGTCCGCGTATACACGGAACAGGGTTACGTCCTGTTGTGCTGAATGACATACTGGATACTAGTTGTTAGGCAGAATCACACCGCTGGAGACACGACGAGGGGGAATCATGATTGTCTTCACCCGAGGGGGCTGGGAACTCGAAGGCGCTAAGCGCGTGACGATGCAATGTCCGAACTGTCACAACACGACTGATCACGTTGCGTGGGTCCATCCCGGAGGGCTTCAAATGGGGTTCTTGTTCTCGAAGAAGTGCCTTTCGACGAACAAGCAGTACTTCCTTGCCTGCCCCACGTGTCGTCAGCTCTCCGTGGAACTTACGAAAGAACAGGCGCAGGCCCTGAGGGGGTAGACATGCTGTTCGTTGGCTGGGGCAAGAAGGGGAAGGAAATCGCCTACGCAGGCATCGAAAAGTGCCCTCACTGTCGAAATTGGACGCACTTCGCCATCTTCGAGACAACCAAGAGAGTCACGCTGTACTTCGTGCCGGTCGCCTCATGGGACAAGAAGGCGTATCTCGTCTGTGGAACGTGCGAGACCGCATGGGAGTTGGAGCCGAGCGCTGTCAGCAAGACCCTCGCAGACAGCGCGCAGCTGCCCCCCAGAGAACAGGCGGAAGCCATCTGGCGTGATCTTGATGTAGAACTCCTAGCGGCAGCAGAGGCTCACCCCGGTGACACGGATGCAGTGTATCGGCTGACGATGGATCGACTGTACGCGAAGCATCCAAGGCAGTGGGCTGACTACGTCGCAGGAAGGCGTTTCGCCGCGTTCGCAGACACGAACCCGCCCGGATAGCCCAGCCAGGTCTAGGTGTGCGTGTCAGACACGCCGCGTACAGTGTCCAGGAGTACGACAAAGCGGGTCTCTCGCTGACTGACGAATCGATGGAGGGAAGATGTCTCGTCTTACTGAAGTGCTGAGCGATGACTCTGGATTCATCTTGCGCGGCGGATGTGCCGTGGCCTTCTTGGTGTTCATGTTCATCATGGCGCTGGTCGGCCAGTTGTCCTGGGAGGCATTTGGAATCATGCTCCTGGTGTCGCTAGTTATGACCGGAATCGGCTCGCTCTTCCGCAGCCAGTGAACGCGTAAAACCATCTTCGGGGGTGTCCTGATGCAGCGTCAGAAGCCGGCATTGTCCGCCTACATTACGTTCGCTGGAGGCAACGCGGAGGCCTACTTGGATCCCGGGCCGGGTTTCGAAGGCCTTGACCCCTATGTGCTTCTTCTACAGTTCTATGCGAAGTCCATGTATAACCTCGGTCCGTCTAAGTACGCTCCCCAGCTTCGAGACTTCATGTGGTGGGCGGCCGAACAGGCCTGGCCAGCGGCAACTGGAAACCCCACCGCTGCACCTGTAGACATCTCAGCCGGGCATTTCGCGATGGCGCCAGTGGGCCGCAGCGTGAAGGCTGGCGTCGGCGCCTTCCTCGAACTCGGCAGGTCAGGCAAGTACATCCAGACGGAGTACCAGACTCCGCCGGGACAAGAAGAGTACTATGCCTTCCTCGCTGTTCCCGTGTTGTTCCAGCATCTGCTGACTGGCGACAAGGCATGGGGTGACTTCATGATTCCTGCGGTTGGGGTGAAGGTGCTGAGCGCGAAGTACTCGGCTGGACCATCGGCGTGGGATTCCGTGCCGGCGATTCTCAGCGACTCACAAGACGCCCTGCAAAAGGCCATGCAGGCGGTTGCTGATGAGATGGGTCGGTTGGGTCTGATATAGGGCTGATCTGCCTAACCCGGGCGTCAACCCGACAACGCCGTGTGAGGCAGACTCGGGCAGTGAGCGGGCGTAGGCGTTGCGGGTTACGCCCAAGAACGTTAGCCGTAGCCATCGTCGATGCGCACCTACTTGCAGACGTCAGACACCAGGGCTGCGGGATCAACCTGGAGAGCACGAGACAGGCGCTCGACCGTCTTGATTGTGGCGTTGCGACGCCCGGCCTCACAGCTACTCACGTATGTGCGATCGAGGCCTGCGATGTGCGCAAGCTGTTCCTGAGACAAGCCGCGCTCCTCGCGAAGCGAGCGCAAGCGTCGTCCAAAGGCCGCGCAGCATGGGTCCGGCGTGGGCTTCTCCATGCTTGAAGTGAAGGTCCCTGTTGACCATGGGTCTACGGACTATGCGTCACACCGCAAGTTCGCTACCATTCCACATGTTGACTTATAGTCAACAATCGAGGGGCAACCACACCTATCCGGTGCTTAGCGAAGGAGGCGTCGTGGCTGAAGAGACCGTAGGCAAGACCAAGAAGCCGTTCTACAAGAAGTGGTGGTTCTGGGCCATCGTAGTTCTCGTCGTAATCGCTGCGGCTTCAAGCGGCGGAGGCGACGACACGAACACTGCAGAGTCGCCCCAGAATGAGCCTGCTGCGACCGAGCCCGCGTCTGGTGAGGCCCCGGAGGCAGAGGCTGCCGAACCGGAGGAGCCGGCGGAACAGGTAGCCAAGATCGGTGATGCACTTAAGGTCGGAGACCTCGTCTTCACCGTTAACGATGCTGCCATGACGACCGAGCTGAAGAGCCCGCTCGGCAACAAGACCGGCAACTGGATGGTTGTGACGGTCACCGTGAAGAACGAGTCGAAAGAGGCGGTCACCATCGACTCTTCGTTCTTCAAGTTGCTCGAAAGCGACGGGACGGTGTACGAGACCGACAGCGATGGACTCATGTACCTCGACACCAACGACAACTTCTTCCTTGAGAAGATCAACCCGAAACTCGAGAAGCAGGGCAAGGTTCTCTTCGCAATCCCGGAGGGTGTCACCGACCTGCAGCTTCAGGTCCAGACCGGCGCTTTCGGGATGGAGAAGGGTATCATCAGCCTGTCCCAGTAGATTCGTTTCTGTGCAGTACGGACTTGAGCGGGGGGTGCCGTCGGGCGCCCCCCGCTTCCTTGTTGGGGCACGGCTAACAAGCGCTTCCAGCAGAAAGCGCCGCCCGTGTGCGGTATGCTCGGGTGGCAAGGCATCGAGGGGCGGCGCTTCAGCTGAAGCGCCGAGACGTTAGCACCATCATCTTCGCCGGATTCTGGCGCACATTGCGCTAGACTGTGTCGGGGGTCGCGGCTCTGGGGGAGGGCACACCATGTATGCGGACAGGCAGGCGCTCTATCAGCAGATCGAACAGGCGCGCAACTCGCGCGTTCTCCTGTATGCCACCGGCGATAGACCGGCGATGGAGACTCAGATTCACAGCGAGGTCCTGGACTTCGTTGCGGAGCATCTAGACACGTTCAACCTGCCAGAGCGAATCAGCCTAATCCTCTACACGCGTGGTGGCGATACTCTCGCAGCTTGGACAATCGCGAACATGCTCCGGCAGTTCTGCAGCGAATTCGAAGTCATCGTGCCCATGAAGGCCCATAGCGCCGGCACCCTGATCAGCCTCGGGGCGACCAACATCGTAATGAGCAAGCAGGCGACACTTGGGCCAATTGACCCCAGCGTCAACTCACCGTTGAACCCGCAGGTCCCGGCCGCCCCACCTGAGGCACGGGTGCCGGTCAGTGTGGAGGAGGTAGCCGCGTACTTCGACTTGGCCACCAAGCATCTCGAGCTCAGTGATGAGCGCTCGAAGGCGGACGTGTTCTTGAAGTTGGCAGCAGATGTGCACCCGCTTGCGCTGGGTCGCGTCTACAGGGCCCGCACGCAGATTCAACGGCTTGCTGAGCGGCTCCTGGAAACCCATATGGAGGACCAGGGTCGCATCAAGCGAATCATCTCCGTCCTGTGCAGCGAGTCGGGCAGCCACGACTACACGATCAACCGTCGCGAAGCGCGCGCAATGGGACTGGATGTCGAGACTCCTTCTCCCGAGTTCTATGACTTGATGCGTTCGGTTCACATGGACATGCGCTCCGAACTCCAGCTCACCGAGCGCTTCGATCCCGAGCAGTTGCTAGCGAACGTACCGCTGCCCGCGCCGCAGCCCCCAGGGGCACCACCGCAGCACGCAACCCCCGTCACCTATTCGGCCGTCCGGTGTCTCCTCGAGAGCACGACGGGGGGAACACATCGTTTCATGACTGAGGGTATACTCAACAGGGCACTACTCCAGACGC
Source organism: Actinomycetes bacterium (assembly GCA_022839745.1). GTDB lineage: Bacteria > Actinomycetota > Coriobacteriia > Anaerosomatales > Anaerosomataceae > Anaerosoma. The sequence continues at coordinate 2,436 of JALHJB010000004.1, read as the reverse complement.
CTGCTGGACCGATGCCAGGAGTGGCGAGCCAGCGGACCTTCGAGGGGTGGCGACATGAGCCGGCGCAGTGACTGCTACAGCAGCAACTCAGGACAGTACGTGGACTACCTGCAGTTCACCTCATCGTCAGCGATTCGAATGCCCAGTTCATCCGGGGTTCCTCAGACTCACGGCGCAAGTGTGCCCGTGCAGCGAATCGAACTGCAGCCACTTGTGGTTGAGGAAAGACCCTGTGACCAACCCGCGGCCGGGGATCACGACTAGCCCCTGCTCTGCCATCGGGTCCTGCTAGATGAGGTGCTAACCCGCGCATCCACGCCGACAGCGCGCCGCGAGCGGTAGCCTCGGGTTCGACGCCCTCGCCCGGCGCGCTGCGGGTGATGCGCCGAGACGTTAGGTTCGCACCACCATTGGAGGTGTCAGTGCTCATGGGTCTCCTTCGAGATTTGCTTGGGTTGGCATCTTCGCAAACGCAGACGCAGAGAGCGGGCGGGCCCAACAGCTGGACTCCCGCACTGACCCAATTGGCCTCCGCAGCCGCTCCCTACCGTCACGCCGATTTTGCGTTCCTGCACAGCGACTACTCGCCTGGATCCCGTGTTCCGTGCATGGATTTCACGCCCTTCCTCGTTGACTGCATCAATCGGGGGGATCACCAGTCAATTGGGGGACTGATGGTCGAACTCGTTTCTGGCAATCCTGGGCTCGGCGGCGGGCCGGATTGGGCCGTGCGCGATGCCATCGGGGTACTGGGCATCCCCTTCGAGCGATACGTCACCAGTCCAGATGCACGCGTCTTCTCGGAGATACGCGCCTTGTTTGCCCTGGCCACCAAGGGCGGTGGCGGAAGAGAGTTCTGGGTCACCGACGAGAAGGCATCTCTGTTTTCGTGGGCTCTGGCCTGCCACCCAATCGAGTGGCTACCCGCAATGGTGGAACTCCGAGACAAGGCCAACTCGTTCATCCGCGAAATGCGGAAGGACACGCCGTACTGGGTGGACTTCCCGCTGTTCGAGGATTCCGCATGGGGAGTACCGTCAATAGTCGCCACGGCGACTGATGAGTACTTCAATGCTCTGCCAATAGGGGCGCGCATCCATCTTCTGTCGCTCGTCCAACCGAAGAAGGGTGGGCGTGATTCACTTCTCAAAGGCACCACGTTCGCCATGCGCGACTTGGGAGTGAACCCGAGACAGACCGCTGACCTTCTCCTGGGAAGCGGCTTCTGCTCCTCGGTTATCGAGGCGTCTGCCTTGGAGTCTGTGTGGACGAAGGACGAGCTGATCAGCGTGTTGAGTGTCTCCGGCGTCGATTTTCGGAAGTCCTGGAACAAGGCGCGGATGCTCGAGGAGCTGCAGAAGGCGGCTCCCGAGAGTGTGCAGCAGGCGTGTGAGCAACACAGAACAGCTGCGGTCAAGCCGGAGTACCTGGGCTATCTGCAAGAGCGGCTGAATCATGCCAACCAAGCGGCAAAGGCAGTCAGTCTGCTGTTCTACGCATAGGTGGTGGAACCTAACCCGGGCGTCGAGCAGAAAGCGCGCCCCGATGAGGTAGACTCGGGCCGGGGATTCGGGCGAGGCGCGCTTCAGCTCACGCCCAAAGACGTTAGGCAAACACCGGTGTTGACGCGTGTCACGTGACGCGTTACACTCGCCTCATGATCAAGACGTTCGCTGACAAGCAGACGCAGCAGTTGTACCTGACCGGCAAGGCGCGCCGCGTGCCACCAGACGTGGCGAAGCGGGCCGCGCGCAAGCTCGAACAGGTCAATGCAGCCACACGGGTCGAGGACCTCAAGATCCCGCCGGGCAACCGCCTGCATTCACTCGAAGGCGACCCCCAAGGGCAGCATTCGATCTCGGTCAACGACCAGTGGCGCATCTGCTTCAGGTTCGAAGATGGCGACGCCCACGATGTCGAGTTCTGCGACTACCACTAGAGGTGAGACACGATGAGCATCTCCAATGACACTCCCATGAAGCGCCGGCCCACCCATCCGGGTGAGATTCTGCGCGAGGACTTCATGCCAGACTATGACCTGACCGTGAGCGGTCTGGCTGAGGCACTCGGCGTCTCGCGCCAGACGGTGAACGAGCTGCTTCGCGAGCGGCGGGCGCTATCGCCTGAGATGGCGCTTCGCCTGTCCGCCCTCTTTGGCAACTCGCCGGAGTTCTGGTTGAACCTGCAGCGCGCGGTCGACCTGTGGGACGCTCAGGGTGCGGTGAGAGATGACGTGCGGCGCATCAAGCCGCTGTGTGTTGCCTAACAAGCGCTTCCAGCTGTCGCGCCAAAGCGCTCGGCTACACTGCAAGGTATCGGCGCGCAGCTGAAGCGCCAAGACGTTGGAAAGACCCAGTAGCGAACTCCCTGACCCGACGTCGTCGTTGCGCTCTGCAGTCCAATGACGTACAATATGTGCAGTATCAATACGTCGTG
>JALHJB010000120.1 GCA_022839745.1 Actinomycetes bacterium | reverse complement strand
GACCATGCTGATATCTAACGGATTCGAACCCCACATCTCGGTCGGGCCGGAGATGAGCCTCCAACTAGGCGCGCGCTTGCTGATGTCGCATGACGTCATCGAGGATCTCTCCGGAGTCTGGCGCCCGCCCGCGTGCATGACTGACTATCGCGCAGGACCGAGGTTGCCGGTCATGAGGCCCCAGACGAACCCGGAGAGCTCGCGTGCGGTCGCCACGACCGCGGTATGCGCCCCCTTCCTGGCCGCAAGTCTGCGGTACGTCGCGTTCAGCCGCACCTGCGCGGTCCACGAGTACGCGACCACCTCGGGGCTCTGACCTTCGAGCCTCTCACGAAGCTTGCCGCGGACCGCCGGCGCATGCCGGTAGGCCCAGGCCGACTCGACGAGCACGCAGCGGATGTGCCGGTCGCCGGTCTTGGTGATCGAGCCTTGGTGCCGGGACGCCCCGCTCGAGTGCTCGGAGGGTGTGAGACCCGTGAAGCCCATGTAGCTTCCGGCGTCTGCAAAGCGGGAGAAGCCGCACGTCTCGGCGAGGATGGTCATGGCTGAGAGCGTCGAGATGCCGCAGAGGGTCGACAGTCGCGCGACATCGGTGGCAAACGGTTCGATCGCTGCGATCTCCTCGATCCGCCTGCCCATCTCGGCGAGGTGCGCATCGCGGATGAAGCAGGCGGACAGCAGGTTCTGAAACGCCTCGTTCGCCAGCGGCTCGTCGAAGGTGACCGCACGCGCCCAGACCTCGAAGCGGCTCGACCACGCGCCACGCGGGCCCGGGTAGCGGCACCCGTATCGCAGAAGGAAGCTCCGGATCCGCTGGCGGGCGACCTGCCGGTCGCACTTGACCTCCTCACGCACACGGATGAGGTCGCGAACGGCCTCCTCGGCAGCCCCGGGCACACGGACGCTCGTGAGCTCGCCGGCGCGGTGAAGGCGAGCAAGGTTGCGGGCGTCGATGCGGTCGGTCTTCACGCGCGGGCCGCTCCGTCTCGGGATCATCGAG
>JALHJB010000119.1 GCA_022839745.1 Actinomycetes bacterium | reverse complement strand
GACCATGCTGATATCTAACGGATTCGAACCCCACATCTCGGTCGGGCCGGAGATGAGCCTCCAACTAGGCGCGCGCTTGCTGATGTCGCATGACGTCATAGAGGATCTCTCCGGAGTCTGGCGCCCGCCCGCGTGCATGACTGACTATCGCGCAGGGCCGAGGTTGCCGGTCATGAGGCCCCAGATGAACCCGGAGAGCTCGCGTGCGGTCGCCACGACCGCGGTATGCGCCCCTTTCCTCGCCGAGATCGTGCGGAAGGTCCGATTGAGCCGCACCTGCGCGGTCCACGAGTAGGCCGCGATCTCAGGCGGCATCCCCTCGAGACGCTCGCGCAGCTTGCCACGGACCGCCGGCGCGTGCCGGTAGGCCCAGGCCGACTCGACGAGCACGCGCCGGATGTGCCGGTCGCCGGTCTTGGTGATCGAGCCTTGGTGCCGGCTCGCCCCGCTCGAGTGCTCGGAGGGTGTGAGACCCGTGAAGCCCATGTAGCTTCCGGCGTCTGCAAAGCGGGAGAAGCCGCACGTCTCGGCAAGGATGGTCATGGCTGAGAGCGTCGAGATGCCGCGGAGGGTCGACAGTCGCGCGACATCGGTGGCAAACGGTTCGATCGCTGCGATCTCCTCGACCCGCCTGCCCATCTCGGCGAGGTGCGCATCGCGGATGAAGCAGGCGGAAAGCAGGTTCTTGAACGCCTCGGTCGCAAGAGGCTCGTCGAAGGTCACGGAGCGCGCCCACACCTCGAAGCGGTGAGACCAGGCGTCACGAGGACCCGGGTAGCGGCACCCGTATCGCAGGAGGAAGCTTCTGATGCGCTGGCGGGCGACCTGCCGGTCGCACTTGACCTCCTCACGCACGCGGATGAGGTCGCGAACGGCCTCTTCTGCGGCACCGGGCACGCACACGCTCGTGAGCTCGCCGGCGCGGTGAAGGCGAGCAAGGTTGCGGGCGTCGATGCGGTCGGTCTTCACGCGCGGGCCGCTCCGTCTCGGGATCATCGAG
>JALHJB010000118.1 GCA_022839745.1 Actinomycetes bacterium | reverse complement strand
CTTCGCCGACGCCGGCGGGTTGGCGAAGCCTCGCGCGAGGGGATCCTGCGCCGAGCTCGGTGCGCCCGATGCGCCGAACATCACCATCATCGCGGCGGTCAGAGCCGCGAGGAAGGCCAGTCGCATTCTCATTTCCGTTCCTCCGCTGCAGGATTCACGATGGCCTCGGGCGTATCCTGCAACGGATGCGGGTTCCACCGAGCCCGAACGATCGGGGCGGGTACGTCGGAGTCTGCGGCGTTTCAAGGGAGGTACGTGGCGGTGATGTGTGCATGGTTGCTCGCGTTGGCGGCGGTTCCGGAGCAGGTCGGCCTGCCCGCCGTCGAAGTGGTCGGCCCATGGAAGGTGCGCGTGGCGGCGGGCACGGTGAAAGTGCGAGACAGGGCGCTGTCTCTTAAGGGACCCGTTGAGCTGGCCATCGAGCCGGCGACGATCGTGCAGGTGAGCGATGAGAAACACGAGAACCTGCCGATCTACAACGCGCAGGCTGCGCCATGGGCGCGCGGCGCGAGACTGTCGGGCGTGATCACCTCGGAGACGACATCTCCCGACAGCCTCGTGCCCGACAGCGTCGTGTTGAAAGCCGCACCCGGGGAGTCGCCGGCGCTGGTTCGCGGTCGCGACTATGACATCGAGCTGCAGTGGGGCACGTTCGGGCGCCTGGCAGGAGGGCTGCCTGAGGGCACGACGGTCTATGTGGACTACGCTTTCGGCATGCATCGGATCGACAGCATCGTCGTCGATCGCGATGGGCGGGTGAAGGTGCTGACCGGCGAGCCCCATGTTGCCACGCCAAAGCCACCCCGCGTTGGGGCCTTCGAGACTGCCATCGCCAACGTCTGGATACCGGCGCGCCTCGAGAAGCTGGGCCCCGACAACCTCTTCCCCATCACGGAGCCCGTCTACGTTCCGCCCAAGCGCGCCATTGCCCCTGCAGTCGGGCTGCTGCCGAAGACGTGGGACAAGCTCACCTCAGGCAAACCCCTGCACATTCTGGCCTGGG
>JALHJB010000117.1 GCA_022839745.1 Actinomycetes bacterium | reverse complement strand
GGAAAGGCGTAAGACATGAGCTGCACGATGATCGAAGCCGAGATGTAGGGCATGATCCCGAGCGCGAAGATCGTGAAGCGCGACAGCGCTCCGCCGGAGAAGAGGTTGAAGACGCCGAGAATGCCACCGCCCTGCGTCTGGAAGAGCTGGGCGAGCTTGGCCGGGTCGATGCCCGGCACGGGAATGTGCGCGCCGATCCGGAAAACGACGAGCGCTCCCAGCAAAAACCAGAGGCGGCGTTTCAGATCGGCGAACTTCCCGACCGAGGCGTGTTGGGTCGCTTTGGTCACGACGGGCTACCCGCTTCAGGCGTCGACAAGGGTGCCACCGGCCGCCTCGATCGCGTTCCTGGCCCCTTTGGTGGCGGCAATGCCGCGCAGGGTGAGCTTGCGCGTGAGCGAGCCGGCAAGGATCACCTTGGCCGCCTTGGCCGCGCGCGGCACCACGCCCGCCTGCTTGAGCACGAGCAGGTCGATGTCGTCGACCGGGATGCGTTCGAGATCGGAGAGGCGCACCTCGGCGACGTCACCGGCCGTGGGCGAAACGAAACCGCGCTTGGGCAGGCGCCGCTGCAGCGGCATCTGACCGCCCTCGAAGCCGACCTTGTGAAAGCCGCCCGAACGCGATTTCTGGCCTTTGTGGCCGCGGCCGCAGGTCTTGCCCAAGCCCGAACCGATGCCGCGTCCGACCCGCTTCTTCGCCTTCTTGGCCCCCTCGGCCGGTTGAATGGTGTTGAGTCGCATATGTCAGCCCTCGACCTTCAGGAGATAAGAAACCTTGGCGATCATGCCGCGCACCTGCGGCGTATCGGCCAGTTCCACCGTATGGTTGAGGCGTCGCAGGCCGAGCCCGCGCACGGTGGCGCGATGATCCTTCCGGGTGCCGATCAGCGACCGGACCAGGGTCACCTTGACTTTATCGTTCGCCATGGCTCACTCCACGATTTCTTCGATGGTCTTGCCACGCTTGGCAGCGAGCTCGGAGGGGCGGCGGGTGGCCGTCAGCC
>JALHJB010000116.1 GCA_022839745.1 Actinomycetes bacterium | reverse complement strand
GAGGGCATCGACCGCAGTGGGTGCGACCTCACCGGCCCGAGCACGGGCCAGGGCAGTCAACAGACGTTCCGCATTCTTTGGCGAGCGCAGCAGATGCGCTGTCTCCATCAGGCTTTGTAGTTCATCGGCGGCAATCATTGCAACGGCCCCCCCCGAGCGGCGACGCACCACGACGACTTCACGGTCATCGACCGCACGATCCATCAGAGTCTTGAGTTGCTTGCGGGCCTGGCTGTAGGTGGTTTCGATGGTCATGACGATCTCCGTTAGTTGGACATATATATTGTACAACTATGACATGACAAAGGAACCCCTTCTTCCGTCAGTTCCCACTCACTGCTGTCACACGCTGATTTTGGAAAGAAAAAAAGCCGACCCCCAGAGGCCGGCTTTTCTTCACCCTCGCGAGGGAGGAAGCTCACTCGAATTCGAGGATCACCTCGTCCACCGCCAGGCTCGCGCCCGGCTTGGCGACGATCTTCTTCACCTTGCCGTCCTGCTCGGCGCGCAGGATGTTCTCCATCTTCATCGCCTCGATCACGGCGAGTTTCTCGCCCGCCTTCACCTCCTGCCCTTCGGTGACCGAGACCTCGCGCAGCAGCCCCGGCATGGGCGAGAGGAGGAACTTGGACATGTCGGGCGGCGACTTGAGCGGCATCAGCGGCCACAGGGCGGCGATATGCTCCGGCAGCACGCGGGCACGCAGCTCGGCGCCGTGGTGGCGCAGCACGTAGAGGATGCCCTCGCGTTCGAGCTGCACCGTCATCGGCGCATCGCCGATGCGCACCTGCAGCACGATCTCGCCCAGGCGCCAGCGCGGATCGAAGTCGATCTGCAGCACCCGCTCGCCCGAGCGCACCACGAAGCGGGAGTCCGAGAGCGACTCGACCGTAGCCGGCGTGGCGCCTTGGGCATCGATCACCCGGTAGTTGGGCGAGGGCGCGTAGCGATGTCCGTTCATCTGGCCGGAGAGTCGGGCGTTGCGCAGCCGCCACTTGTGCTCGACC
>JALHJB010000115.1 GCA_022839745.1 Actinomycetes bacterium | reverse complement strand
CGCAAGGGCCGGTCGAGGTCGTGATCCGCACGCGTCGAGACGCTGTGCTGGCTCAGTTCACGACTCCCTTGCCGATTCCCAAGACCAGTCCGCCGGTTCGTGCTGCGTGGGCGGACAAGCCCGAAGCGGGATTGACGGTCGAGGAGAAGCACCTCCGTGCCCAGAAACTCGATCTGGCGATGAATCGGAAGAAAGCCCGCGAAGGATACGAGGCGGTCTTAGCCGTCGATCCGGGATATGGTCCCTCGCTGCGGGCGCTGGCGATCCTCGATTCGGAGGCGGCGCGCTACGACGACGCGATCGCACGATTGCGCAAGACGGTCGAGCGCGATCCCGGCGATGGACTGGCCTGGTATTTCCTGGGCGTGAACCACCTGAGGACCCGCGCCCCGAAGGAGGCTCTGGGTTGTGCCCGTCAGGCGTCGCTGTGCCTGGAGGTGCGAGCTCTGGCGTTCGATCTGGCAGGACGGGCGCACGCCGCACTGGGCCAAAGACAGGAAGCGGTCGAGGCGTTCCGAAAGGCGGTGAGCCTGAACCCGAACGACGCGGTCGCGCGGGATCATCTGCTCGTCGCCCTCTACGCGGTGGGCGAGACCGAGGCCGCCTTTAAGCAGGCGCAAGAAGGCGTCCAGCGTTGTCCCACCGATCTCGCGCCACGGGCGGTTCTCGCTCTGCAGGGCTCCAGGCAGATGAATGCCTTCACGGTTCAGGCCCGGGCGTTCGTCGGCGAGGACGATTTCCAGATGCTGGAGACCAGCCTTCTCTTCGCGGAACTGGGCCTGGTCCGCGAGGCTGCGAAGCTGGTGTCCGCTGTCTGCGTGGACGCTGTGCGGCAGGAGGAACGCAGTCCGTTGCCGATGTACTATCTCGCGTGGTTTGCGAAAGGCACGCCCGCGGCTCAATCCTGGCTCGAGCGCGCCGCGAAGACGCGGAGGGACTGCGTGTTCCCCTCGCGGCCGGTCGAGGTGGACGTGCTCGAACACGCGATCGCAGCGGCTCAGGCTCGCCTGCTCATCGGGAATCTCCACGCCCATCTCGGTCGGACGGCGGAGGCGGCGGCCCACTGGCGCAAGGCGGTCGAACTCGACGCGTCGCTCAGTGTCGCATGGCGCAATCTCGGGCTCTATGCCTGGGCCGAAGAGAACGATTTGCCGAAGGCGGGAGAGTTCTATCGCAAGGCCGTCGACGCTCGTCCGAAAGATCAGACGTTGTACAGGGATCTCGCGGAGATACTCCTCTCGCAGGGTCAGCGGCCCGAGGCCATCAAGCTGCTGGAATCGACGCCTCCCGACAAGCTCCGTCGGGCCGACGTCATCATCCTGCTGGCGCAAACCTATCTCGACGAGAAGCTCTACGACGAGACGATCGGTCTGCTCGAGTCCACGCCTTACTTTGTGAACTGGGAGGGCCAGACGCTGGTGGCAATCCCCAGG
>JALHJB010000114.1 GCA_022839745.1 Actinomycetes bacterium | reverse complement strand
CGGCTGCCACCACGCTCAGCAGGTTGCCCGACGCGCACACGGCTATCGGCTCTCCGCCCGCGGTCCGCGCGGAGATGACCACATCCACCGGGGCCTTCAGGCGCAGGATGCCCCGCGCGGCGCCGCCGGGATCAAACAGCCGTAGCGCTCCGTCGTTACAGCCTGCCGCGATCGTGTCCCCGCAGACTGCTATCTGCCGTGGCGCTCCGGGCAGCGTGAGCCGCCACAGCGCCGTGCCCGTCGCGTCGTAGCACGAAAGGTTCCTCGCCATGCCGTCGGAGGCCACTATCAGCCGATGCCCAGTGCCCGCCGGCAGCGCCTGCAGGTCGGTCACAACGCTCCCGACATTGGCATCGAAGAGCACCTTGCCGTCGCCGCCGTAGACGTGCGCCTGCATATCCTGGCCACCAATGACCGCCTCGCACTTGCCGTCGCCATCGAGGTCGGGTGCCAGCGCCGCGGTCATGTACGGCTGCGTGATGCGGATGGGGAAGAGCTGCTTGCCGTCGGCCTCGAGCACGCGTCCCGAGTAGTACTCATCGCTTGCGACGATCTCGAGCTTTCCATCACCGTTCACGTCGCCCACCGCGCCCTCGACCGGCGAATGCGGCACGTTGAACTTCCACAGCTCGTTGCCCTCGCCGTCGAGCGCGTAGTAGTGCCAGTTCTCGGCTGCCATCGCTACCTCGTTGTCCCCATCGCCGTCAAGATCGGCCACCTCAACCCACACGACATTCCCGTCACGGTTCCAGAAGAACGGGAACTCCTTCTTCCACACCAGCTTCCCATCAGTGTCATAGCACTGCAACTGCTGGCTGTCGGTGCCGGCGAGTATCTCGGGCCGTTCGTCGCCGGTGATGTTGCCGACAGCGATGCAGTTCACCCTCGCGCCCGTCTCCACCCGCCAGACTTCTGTACCCTCGCGCACCAGGGCGAGCCCTCCACCCTCCGTGCCCAACAGCAGCTCGTCGCCCGCTTGTCCGTCGATGTCGGCGGCTGCCTGACCGGC
>JALHJB010000113.1 GCA_022839745.1 Actinomycetes bacterium | reverse complement strand
CGACGAATACAGCAGCGGCTCGCGGATGTAGCGCCCCTGCTCGACAGTGGGGGTTTCGGCCAGTTCGAGCGCGCGCACAAACTGCATCACGATCTGCGCGTCGCGCACGTCGGCCAGCATGGCGTGCGGCGCGATCTGGTCCACCAGCAGAGTGAACTCGTTCCCGATGGCGAGCCGGGTCTCGATGACGACCGTGTCGCGGACACGAATCCCGAACTCGTTCCAGAGATATTCGTTGAATGGGCTGCCCTCTTTGAGGAAGGTGTTGGTCAGCGCAGCGCCGATATCTTTCTCGGCGTGCCGTTCAACATCGCCTCCTATGCGCTGCTCACCCTGATGGTGGCCCAGATCTGCGGCTATGAGGCGCACGAGTTCATCTGGACGGGGGGAGATTGCCATCTCTACCTCAACCACCTGGAGCAGGCCCGGCTGCAGCTTGGCCGCGAGCCGCGGCCGCTACCCAAGATGAAGCTCAACCCGGAAGTGACCGATCTCTTCGCTTTCCGCTACGAGGATTTCACGCTGGAAGGCTACGATCCGCACCCCCACATCCCGGCACCGGTGGCGGTATGAGCGAGTGGGTGATCGTCGCCGCGGTGGCGCGAAATGGCGTGATCGGTCGCGGCGGGGCGCTGCCGTGGCGGCTGAAATCCGACTTGCGGCACTTCCGCCGACTTACCACCGGGCACGCGGTGCTCATGGGGCGCAAGACCTGGGAATCGCTCGGTCGCCCCCTGCCCGATCGCCGCAACGTGGTGGTGAGCCACGATCCCTCTTTCACGGCCCCCGGCGCGGAAGTCTATCCCTCGCTCGAAGCCGCGCGGGCGGCGCTCGAGGCTGAGCCGGTGGTCTTCGTGATCGGCGGAGCGCAGATCTATCGCCAGACACTGCCGTTTGCCGATCGCCTGGTGATCACAGAAGTGGACGCCGAGCCTCAGGGGGATGCGTTCTTCCCTGAATGGGACCGGAGGCGCTTCGCCGAAGTCGGCCGCGAACGCCCCGAGGCGGATC
>JALHJB010000037.1 GCA_022839745.1 Actinomycetes bacterium | reverse complement strand
CGCCTAGTTGGAGGCTCATCTCCGGCCCGACCGAGATGTGGGGTTCGAATCCGTTAGATATCAGCATGGTCGAGCGCCGAATCCATGTGCCCGCCCGCTCGAACCGACAAAGAAGAAGAGAGGACCGTGAGCGATCGCGGGTTGATCGGCAATCTCATATCAACGTCTTTGGGCGTGAGCTGCGCGCCGACGAGCGCTTGCCACCTGAGCACACCGCACGAGGCGCGTCGTCTGTGTGGAAGCGCTTGTTAGCCACTCCGCTACCGCTTGGGACGGAACTCGACTCCCACCAGACCTTCGAAGTGCGCATCCTGCGTCCACAGCACGGCCTCGCTGGAGCGCGCAGTCGCAAGGATGATCGAATCCGCCATGGCAAGCCCCGTATCAAGCGAGATCCGGGCGGCATCCAGCGACAGGGCCGAGTTCAGGTCTACGACCTCGCCCTGCAGCATCACGGCGATGGCATCGAGCGCGGAAGCCTCGTCCGCTATCTCACAGGTGCGCTTGAACACCTCGAACACAGTCAGCGTGGGGACGACGAGCTCCTCCGGAGCCTCGATCGCTTGAGCGAACTCAGATGCGTTGGGACCGTCACCGAAGTACTCGAGCCACGCCGAGGTGTCGACGACGTTCACACCCGGTCCTCCCGGTCGCGCTCGAAGGTGGTGTCGAGGCCGCGCAGCATGCCGCGGAGTTCACGCGCCGGCTTCAACGGGATGAACTCGATCCGGTCGCCGTAGGCGATGACTTGGACCTTCTGCCCGGGAACAAGCCGCAACTGCGTGCGGATCGCCTTGGGGATCACGACCTGGTACTTGGGTGAGATGGTTGCAGCCTCCACGACGAGCCTCCTATCGACATACGTTCAGTATGTCGATGCACGAAACGTATGACAACCGTGCAGAGCGACGAGAACGCCGATGCCGGAATGGGATGTGGCTAACGTTCTTGGGCGTAACCCGCAACGCCTTCGTCCGGTCCCTGTCTGAGGATACCTCACACGGCGTTGCCAGGTTGACGCCCGGGTTAGATCGCCCCGCCAAACTCGTCCTCATCGATGAGCTGGCTTGCGCGCCGCACGGAATGAACGTCGATGTCGGCGCCGACCTCGTAGAAGACACGGAAGTCCCCGATGACAAGCTCCCTCATTCCAGGTGTGATGACATCGCGACCGGGCTTTCCCATCTCGGGAAAGTCACGGAGCCTATCGACGGCGGTGAACAACTCCTCGACACAACGGGCCGCGGCGGCGGGATCGTCCTGCTCGATGTAGCCAGCGATCTCCTCGACGCGCTCGAGAGCCCGATCCGACCAGATGATCCTCATGACCTGAGCTTGCCGAGCACTCGCGCCTTGGCCTCATCGTGCGGGATCCCGCCACCGGCAGCGATCTGCGCGCGTGACACCTGTATGTCGTCGAAGATGGCAAGCTTCTCGCGCATCGCCTCGAACTCACGGATGTCGACGACGACGGCAACGCCACGACCGTGCTGGGTAAGGACGAGAGGGCGGCGGGTATCGCTGACGCGCTTGATGAACGATGCGACACCCGAGCGGAACTCAGATAGCGGCCTGATGTCTTCGTCGAGCCGGAGTGGTTGCACAGTGACCTCCATGTACGCGATATAGTACAACTTAGCGTACGCGCATCACACTTGCTCTGCAAGTGGTGGCGGAGGTCGATCTAACATCTTTGGGCGTCAGCTGCGCGCCAACTACTTCTCAGTCTAGCCGGCGAATCCTGCGCGCCAGCTGGAAGCGCTTGTCAGGCAGGCGGCTCCCCGTCAGGCACCTCGAGAACACTGAGGCCGTACAGCGAGGGCATGCGTACTTCCGGATTCCGCAGCAATCTGAGCCACTCGATCCGGTCCACCGGTGTTACATCGACCGAGTGGAAGACCATGCGTATCCATCCGCCCCAACCCGTCTCGATGGTTAGGCTGTGATACGGCTTGCCGAGGCGCTTCGTCACATCCGCTATGTCGGCCTCAAGACTGTCGATCTCGCTGTAGCGATACTCGCCGTAGTCGTCACCTTCTCACTCTACCGAGATGGAGAACGAGACGACATCGGTGAAGACCACGTCGAAATCGACCAGATGCTGCTCTTCCGAATCTTCGGGTCCCTCGTAGATGTCCATCGCTTCAGCGCGGAAGCTGATCTTGCGTTCGTGTCCCAGGATCGTGAACGACTCGAACGACGCATCGTGGAAGAAGTCGCGGGCAAAGAAGGGCAATAAGTCGCCAGAGGTCGAGAAGTCGCGCTGTTCCAGGAAGGACTCGTACTCCGCCTGCTGGAGCCGTAGCCGCTTGTAGCCGGCCTCGATCAACGCGTCGAGCTCCTCCTGCGGCATCGCTCCGGCGTCGTCGGGGTAATCCAGACCGTCGCTTGGCTTGCGAAGAAAGATGCGCCCCTCTTTCGTTGACCCTGTCCAACGTCCGGCGCTTCAGCTGCGAACGAGCGGCCTCAGTTTAGCGTAGCGCGTGCGTGAGTCGGCTGGAAGCACTTGTTAGACCCACCCTACTCGTCTACGCCGCCGAGCTCGAACAGCTGCCGATCATGGAGGACCGCCAGAATCGTGACCTGCTGTTCATCCCGGTGATACGGCACACGATACGGGTCCACCAACACCTCGCGAATCTCAGACCGCTGCAGCTCTGGGACGATCCGCCCCAGGTCAGGGAAGCGCTCGAGCGACCGTACCCGCTCCATAGTCTCATCGAGCCAACAGAGCGCAGATGCGGGTCGTTCAGCCGCTATGTAGTCGACCGCCTCATCGAGCATCGACTCCGCCTGACGTGTCCAAACGACCCTCACTTGACGAACCTCGCGCGCATACGCGCTTCGACCTCGTCATGAGGCACCACATCACCTCGGAGCATCTCCTGCTCCCCGGAGCGCACGGCTCGAAGGAGTGCGACCTCATCGAGCAGTCCCTCGTACACCTCGACGTCCATGAGCACAGCAGCGCTACGACCGTGCTGCGTAAGAATGACCGGCCGCTTGGTGGCATGGACCTGATCCAGGACGGCCGAGGCGTTCGCGCGGAACTCAGTGACCGGACGGACATCGGTTGACGGGCGGAGTTGGGCCATGGGACACCTCCGATAAGATACGTTACTACGTACAGTTTACCGTATTCTTAACGGAATCAAACCACCTGGCATGGTTGGGTCTAACGTGTTTCGGCATCAACGGCGGCCGATGCCTTCCATTACTCTAGCGCTTCCGCCGTCCGCTGGATGCCGGGGTCAGGCGCCGGATCTTCAGGAAGCACGTCGGCGTCCGCTACGTATGCGACTCCATGCTCATCAAGCCAGGCGATGGCGATTCGACCGAGTGCTGCGGTTCTGTAGTCGTACCATGCCTGCTGTATTCCGCGCCGGCGGACAACGTCCTTGAACCACCGGAAAGCCCCCTTACCCCGAAGAGCGGTCGACAGTTCATCGCGTACGTCCGGGTCGGCAAGGGAACGGGCGAAACTTTCCATGATGGCCCACTCGTGGATGTCGAAGCGTGTGGGGAGCGCAAGCCACTCCGCCGACTCAAGCACCTCGCGCATCTTGGCGACCTCATCGATGATCCACTCGGGCATCCCGACTGGGTCGATACCATCCTCGACCAGACCCGCTTCATCGTCGCCGAGTGCGTACAGTTCACCTGTCTCCCGGTTGAGATAGGCGCTGGTCTCGTCGGTGAGAGCATCAAGCTCCTCGATCACGAGCTTGAGCGAAACTCTCGCTGCCATATAGCCCCCGAACAGATCCGTCTCGTGCGTCTAACGTCTTTGCGCTTCACCAGCGCGCTTGCGCTCCCATTATGCGGCACCATGCGCGCGCCTGGTGAAAGCGCGGGTTAGACACCCGATGGCCTACGATGACGCCGACCGCTTCCCCCATCGAGGTTTGCGACGTCGCGGGCTCACTGGCGTGCCAGTATGCTCCTTCCACAGCCAAGACTCGAACTGGAAGGCAGCATCCAGGTCTTCCTCAGCAATGCTCCCAGTTCGCACACCGATTCGCAGTAGTGCGTCGGTCAGTTGTTCCAGCTTCTGGGACGAGAGGCCGTAGTATCTGCGATAGTAGCCATAGTCCCTTCCGGCTCCCGTCTTCCGGAAGATGCGAGCCGAGAACCGACGATGCCAGTAGATGGTGACAAGTAGATCGCGGCCGAATGTCGACTGCAGACGGCGAACTCGTGGCGTTGGCCAGCCGATGTACGGAAGCGTGGAGAACCACAGGCCAAACGGACCGACCCAGTCTGCAACCCGCAGCTGAAAGACGGCGAAGTCAGTCAGGTCCGAGCGTCTATGATTGGAGCCAATCAATCCTGGAATCAAGTCGCGGTTGTCCTCGTTGTCCACGAGTTTGGATCTGATCTTCGCCGCGACACGGCGGCGAATCTCCAAAGTCCCGGGTTCATCTTCGTTCGTGCTGGATGCGAAGAAGACGCCCAGGCTGTCCACGCGTAGGTCGGGAGCAACCCTAGTGTTCGCCTGCAAGTGCACGGAAGACGGGCTTCCCAGCAGACAGCGCGACTCTTCCTCCAGCCCCTCGGGCATGCGTACCTTCGCGCTCAGGAATTCCTCGTTGCTCCATCTGTGCACGCGATAGAAGCGCCGCCGATACTCCAATGAGACGAACTCATCGCGCAGATACGTGAGCACCGACAACTCGGATGCGCGTACATGGCTTCGCCACGCAAGCAGGGTCGCGATTGCGGACATCAGTGCGGCAAACGCGGCCAACTCTTGTGGGTTGAACGGCATGGTCCCCCCGATCTGACCATCGGTGTGTCTAACGTCCAGCAGTTGAGCGGCGAACGAAGTGAGTCCGCTCGAACTGCTTGTCAATCTGCCCGCTCTAGCAGCGCCTCGCACTCTACCCGAAGCCTCGGAATGTCCCCGACGGCAGTGGCGTAGACGGACTGGTCATCTACGGAGGCGTAGTCATGGGCGAGCACATTGCGAAACCCCACGATGAAGTTCGCTTGCGAGATGGACTCAGCGAGTTCCGGTGATTGACGCCTCAGCGCGGCAACGGCCTCGCCGATGATGAGGAGCTGCCGCTCGACCGCCGAGCGCTTCTCGTCCGACTGGAGATAGGCGGCCTGATCGACACCACGGAGGAAGTCCTCGATCAGGCGACAAGAGTCGATGATGTCCGCGAGGTACGCGAGGGCGCTACGCGGCATAGAGCAGCTGCTTCGTACGCTCGATCTCGGCGGCGATGTAACGGTTCTTCAGAGCGCCGATCATGACAAGGTCGACCTCGGTGCCGAGGACCTCGCGGAGCTCGTCGAGCAGGTCGAAGTAGGCGTGCGCTTTGGTGTAGCCGTCCATCGACCCGAAATCCACCAGCAGGTCCACGTCACTGCGACCGGGCTCGAAGTCAGATCCCACTGCCGAGCCGAACAGGTACATGCTGACGACCCCGTACTTGCGGCACAGGGCAGCTATGGCGTCGAGCTTATCTGAGACGACGGATACCATGCAGACCTCCGAGTTGATGTTACCCGAGGTGAAGTGAGCTCGTCACGTCTGACCCGCGCAGCGACCAGGGTCAGACTAACGTCTTGGCGCTTCAGCTGCGGCGCGCCGGCGAGCGCTTGCCACCCGAGATGCTACCGCACACGGGCGCGCCGTCTGTGTGGAAGCGCTTGCTAGCCACGCGCTCCCGGCTCAGGTTCATCAGGCAACTGACGCGCATGCCACACGGCGGTGATCCAGACGCCGTCGTCGCCGATGCGGTAGAAGAAGCGGTACGGCGGCACCGGCAGCTCCCGATGCGGCAGGTCCGGATACTCAGGGATCGCATGACCCGAGTGCGGATGGGCGCGAAGCTGTGCGACCACTTCCTCTGCGCGTCGCATGACCGTCACGGCTCCGGCGGGGTTCCTCGAAGCGATGTAGCGGAGCGCCTCGAGGTACTGCCGCTCCGCTTGCTGCGTGAACCGAACGCGCATCGGAACTACTCCTGCCCGAGCAGGACGCGGGCCTCAGCCAGTACGTCGTCCGCATCGCGACCGAGTCCGACGGCCATCTCCGCGTCGCCACGGGCGAGCACGCGAAGCAAGTCATTCTCGTACTGGATGCGCTCGTACGCGTCCGCGCTGACGAGCACTGCCGAGGCACGACCGCGCTGCGTGATGACCACCGGCTGGTCAGTGGCGACGACACGCCTGATAACGCCGGCAGCGTCCTGCCGCAGGTCCGAGATGGGGATGATCGCGGGCAGAGCACTCATTGGAAACACCTCCTAAGGTACAACCAATGGTACCACATACTACGCTGTGGCTAACGTCCGGTGCTTCAGCCGCGCGCCAACTACTTCTAAGTCTAGCCGACGACTCGTGCGCGCCAGCTGGAAGCGCTTCCATGAAAAGGACGCGGGCTGCAAGTCGTGAGTCTGAGCTCCGTTCTCGATCGATCATAGGCGCCTCGAGCCTGCAGTCCTCATCTTCGACGG
>JALHJB010000112.1 GCA_022839745.1 Actinomycetes bacterium | reverse complement strand
CCGCCCACTGCGTCGCGAACAGGGCATGCACCGCATCGATCCCGCCATGCAACGGCACCGACGCCAACCCGAAGAGATAGCGGTAACCGCGCACGTCCAGATAGCTCGCCAGACCGGCGAAGAGCAGCGCGATCACCCCGCCATGGCGGTGCCCCGGCGCGATGCAGGCGCGCCCCACTTCCACCATGTGCGCGCGCAATGGGTCGAGCCGCACCAGGTCGTATTCCTGCTCCGAATACAGACCGCCCACGCGCTTGGCCCCTTCCGGCGTGAGCACGCGGTAGCAGCCGACGACGCGCTGCTCCACCCGGTCGCGCACGATGAGGTGCTCGCAATACGGATCGAAGAAATCACAATCGAGCCCGGGAATACGGCTCGTCAGACGCGCCCCGAGTTCATCGTGGAAAACGCGGTAGCGCAGACGTTGCGCCTCATACACGTCGAGCTCGCTCGCGGCGAGCGCCAGTTCATAGCGTCCCAGCGCCGGCAAGGCGGCACGCTGATGTTGCACGGCAACGGCAAGGGTCATGACGGCTCCTGCGGCACGAGTCCCGAACGGGACGACGGCGGCAGAGTAAGCACGTCAGGTTACATGGTGATGTCAACGGCAGATCGCTGCAACCGTTCCGTCACCCCAACACTCCACCCAGGACAGCGCAGCCACCGACCACCACCCAAGGCGGCACGCGCCAGAAGAGCAGAGCGACGAACGCGACGAGCGCGAGGCAGAAATCCTGCGACCGCAGGATCGCGCTGGTCCACACCGGCTGATAGAGCGCGGCGAGCAAAATGCCGACCACCGCGGCATTGATCCCCGCGAGCGCCGCTTGCGCCCATCCGAGATGGCGCCACTGCGCCCAGAACGGCAAGGCGCCGAGAATCAGCAACAAAGAGGGTAGAAAGATCGCCCCGAGCGCGAGCAGCCCCCCCGTCCAGCCCGACGGTGACACCTGACGCACGGCGCCGAGGAAAGCGGCGAAGGTGAAGAGCGGCCCCGGCACCGCCTGCGCCG
>JALHJB010000111.1 GCA_022839745.1 Actinomycetes bacterium | reverse complement strand
GCGCGGGCCGGGGCCGACCTGCTGGTCGCCCACATGGGCCTGACCACCTCGGGCTCCATCGGCGCCAAGACGGCCAGGACGCTCGACGAGTGCATCGCCCTGATCGACCGGATCGAGAGCGACTTCCACGAACGCGACGATTGAGCGCGACGAATCGATCCCATCGTCCGCGCCGGGGTTGCGTTTGGGCGCGGACGCATTAGAATGAAACCATGACGACTCGGCATACCACCACCCCGATCCTCGAGGAGGAAGAGGCGCGGGTTTCCCCCCCGCCGTTCTATAAGGTGCTGTTGCTCAACGACGACTACACCCCCATGGACTTCGTCGTGATCGTGCTGGAGCGTTTTTTTCACATGGGCCGCGAACGCGCGACGCAAATCATGCTCAAAGTCCATCATGAGGGGATGGCAGTGTGCGGCGTCTATCCGAAAGACATCGCCGCCACCAAGGTCGAGCAAGTCACGGCCTTTGCCCGGCAACACGGACACCCCCTCGCCTGCGTCATGGAGGAAGTTTGAAAATGATCGCCCAAGAGCTGGAAGTCACATTACATATGGCGTTCGTCGACGCGCGGCAGAAGCGGCACGAGTACGTCACCGTCGAACACCTGCTGCTCGCGCTGCTCGACAACCCGTCGGCGGCCGATGCGCTGCGCGCCGTGGGGGCCAATTTCGACGAACTGCGCCGCGAACTGTCGCAGTTCATCGACACGCACGTACCGCGGGTGCCGGGCAACGGCGACGTCGACACCCAGCCCACGCTGGGTTTCCAGCGCGTCATCCAGCGCGCCATCCTGCACGTGCAATCCTCGGGCAAATCCGAAGTGGTCGGCGCCAACGTGCTGGTGGCGATTTTCGGCGAGAAGGATTCGCACGCGCTCTATCTGCTGCAGCGGCAGAAGATCACCCGGCTCGACCTCGTCAATTACCTCTCTCACGGCATCGTCAAGTCGCGCAACGCCGCGCCAGGCGAATCCGCAGCGAGCAAGGCCAAGCACGAGGCGAGTGAG
>JALHJB010000110.1 GCA_022839745.1 Actinomycetes bacterium | reverse complement strand
CTCGATCGTGCCGCTGGAGGACATCGAGGCCTCGCTGCTGCTGGCCATTCTGGCGACAGAAAGCCTGCACGGCGAGGCCCAGGTCCGCCTCGATGCGGCCCACTTCTTCGACCAGGACCATCGTGCCTGCGTGATCGACGCAGGCACGGCGGTCGGACGCGACCTCAATCGGCTCTTCGCCGGCTTCGTCACCCGCGAGTTCGGCGCGGATTCGTTCGAGGTCGAGCGAGTCAGTCAACTTCCCCAACAACACCCTCAAGAGGTGCAGACATGATTCTTGGAATGCTCTGGCCGAGCAGGAACGGACATGCAGTGGTCGAGGACCTCGGCTTCCTCACCCACGAAACGGAAGAGGAGTATCGCTCCAAGTCCCAGGATCACCTGGACAGCGAACAACTCGGCGACTTCCGCGAAGACGCCTTCCTCTTCCACAAACGGCAGCGGGGGCTGGTCCCGCCGCGGCCGCAGTACGAGGACGACGTGGATCGCGCCGCGGTGGTGCGCATCCTGCGTGGCCGCGACCACTATCAGGCCCAATACGCCTTCGGTGGCCCGGTCAACCCGCGCACCGATGAGCCGTACAGCAAGTACAGCGTCGAGTACCAGCAGTGGGCCGCCGAGCAGCAGAAGCCGGTGCTGGCCACCGAGCAGGCCGACCTGATCGAACACATCGACTTCGGGTTTCGCACTCACGACGTCGCGCGAGGGCTGCTTTCCGAAGGCGTCGCCCACGGCGTCGTGAGGAGCCGCCACTGTGGCGTCCCCTGTCAGGCCCGCCTCGATTGGCTCAATCCTCGGCGGGGCATCGTGGCTGTCGTGACGTGCGACCGGCTGGCCTACGTCGAGTCGCAGCTCCGCTACAACGGGCCGACGCACCGGCTGGCCTTCGAGCGGGCGGTGCTCGCGGAGGTGATCGGCAAGAAGACACAGGTCCACCTCATCGCTGTGGAGAAGCGGCAGCCGCACCGCTGCGGCGTCTGGGTGCTGAGCGAGCGCCTGCTCCGCCGCGCGGCGAAGG
>JALHJB010000109.1 GCA_022839745.1 Actinomycetes bacterium | reverse complement strand
TAGTGACCGCATTCATGCGGTCGTCAGCCGCGCGGCCCCGATGAATCGGGGCACTACGAGCCGCCGTGAACCGTCGGTCCTTAGTTGTTCTGCACCCCGCCTGCCCCGTCTTCCTTGTTCAGGTGGCGGCGGAGGTAGCGGGCCCGCTCGATGTTGCGGTCGGTGCTGTCCAGCTCGCCGCCGGTGAGTTTCTGGAGGTGGGCGGGCTGGGTCTGGATGAACAGCTCGTTGATCACCGGGATCTCGAGGTCCTTGATGAGCCCCAGGTTCACGCCCATGCGCACGCTGGAGAGCAGGTGCATGGTCTCCTCGGAGCTGATGGTCTGGGCGGTGCGGAGGATGCCGTAGGCGCGGCTCACGCGGTCGTGCAGGTTCTCGTGGCTCTCGCGCACGAGGAAATCGCGGGCCTGGCGCTCATAGTCGATGATGACGGGCACGATGTCGGCCACCTTCTTGATCAGCTCCTGCTCGCTGGTGCCCAGGGTCACCTGGTTGCTGATCTGATAGAAGTCGCCCATCGCCTGGGAGCCCTCGCCGTAGAGGCCGCGCACCGCGAGGTCGAGCTTCTGGAGGCTGCGGAATATCTTCTCGATCTGCCGGGTGAGGACCAGGGCGGGCAGGTGGAGCATGACGCTGACGCGCATGCCGGTGCCGACGTTCGTGGGGCAGGCGGTCAGGTAGCCCAGCTTCTCGTGGAAGGCGTAGGTGACTTTCTCCTCGATGCGGTCGTCCAGGCGGTTGACGGTCTCCCACACCTCGTCGAGGCTCAGGCCGCTCGACATGGCCATGATCCGCAGGTGGTCCTCCTCGTTGATCATGAGGCTGAACTGCTCGCCCTTGTCGATGGCCACGCAGCGGGGGCCCTTGCTCTCGGCCAGCTCGCGGCTGATGAGCTGGCGTTCGACGAGGAACTGGCGGTCGATCGTGCCGAGCTTGGCCACTTCGACGAAGATCAGTCGGGCCGCGTCGTCCCAACTGAGCAAGGCGTTCTTGATCGCTTCCTGGATCTGGACGCGGTCGGTCTCCGAG
>JALHJB010000108.1 GCA_022839745.1 Actinomycetes bacterium | reverse complement strand
GGCGGCGAGCGCGCGTTCGATGGCCTCCTCGATCGCCTCGCGCTCTTCGGCGCGGGGGGGCTTGAGCACGTAGTGGATCACCGCGTCGCGCTGCCCGGGGTGGCCGATCCCCAGGCGCAGGCGCCAGAAGCGGTCGGTGCCCAGTGCCGCCTGGATATCCTTGAGACCGTTGTGACCGGCGTGGCTGCCGCCGAATTTCAAGCGCACGTCGCCGGGCGCGAGATCCAGTTCGTCATGGACCACGAGGATCGCTTCGGGTTCGATGCGAAAGAAGCGCGCGAGCGTTCCCACCGCCAGGCCGCTGCGGTTCATGTAGGTGGTGGGCAGGAGCAGCCGCAGCTCGCCCGCGCGGCCGACGAGGCCATGGAAGCGGGACTCAGGGGCGAGCGTGATGCCGAGCATGTCGGCGAGCCGCGCACAAAACCAAAACCCGGCATTGTGCCGGGTTTGGGCGTATTCGGCCCCGGGGTTACCGAGGCCGACCACGAGGCGCGGCGGGGCGCCGGGTAGCTGTGTCATGGTCGAGAGTCGGAAAATCAGCCTGCGGCTGCTTCGCCGCTCTCGCTACCGATTCCCGCCTCGCCTTCACCCTCGCCGCGCACCTTGAGGGCCGTGGCCACGACCGGATCGCCTTCGCCGTGGTGCACGATCTCGACCCCGGGCGGCAGGGTGAGCTGCGACAGATGCAGCGACTGCTCGGGCTGCAGGTTGGAGAGGTCGACGGTGAGGTATTCGGGCAGATCCTTGGGCAGACAGCGTACCTCGATCTCGGTGAGCACGTGGCTGATGATGCAGCCGCCGAGCTTGACGGCGGGGCTGTTCTCCCCGCCGACGAAGTGCAGCGGCACGTTGAGGTGGATCTTCTCGTCGGCCGAGACGCGCTGGAAGTCGACATGCAGCACGAGCGGTTTGTAGGCGTGCCATTGGGTGTCGCGCAGCAGGACGTTCTCACGCTCGCCGTCGATTTCGAGGGTGAGGATGGAGGCGTGGAAAGCCTCGTTGTTGAGCTGGTGGTAAATCTCGTTGTGATCGAG
>JALHJB010000107.1 GCA_022839745.1 Actinomycetes bacterium | reverse complement strand
ACTCGTTCGATTTGAAATCGGACAGGCGCACGATCACCGGCTGCGGATAAAACGCGGCGGCGATGGTGGCGATGCCTTCGGCGAGCTTTTCCACGTAGAAAGCGCGCGGGCTGGCGTAGCCACGGGCGCGGCGCGAGATTTCCTCACGCAGTTTGGCCGAGATCTGGTCGAATTCGAGAATGGCGCGCGGATGAACTCCGATGACGTTGTTGATGACGAACTCCACCCGGGCAAGACCCACGCCGGCGTTGGGGATCTGGGCGAACTCGAAGGCGAGCTCCGGATTACCCACGTTCATCATGATCTTCACCGGTAGCTCGAGCAGCGTTCCGAGGTCGGTGCGTTGTACTTCGAAGTCGAGCTTGCCGCGATAGACGTAGCCGGTATCCCCTTCGGCGCAGGAGACCGTGACCACTTCCCCTTCTTGCAGCACCTCGGTGGCGTTGCCGCAGCCGACGATGGCGGGGATACCCAGTTCGCGGGCGATGATGGCCGCATGGCAGGTGCGTCCGCCGCGGTTGGTGACGATGGCCGCGGCGCGCTTCATCACCGGCTCCCAGTTGGGGTCGGTCATGTCGGTGACGAGCACGTCGCCGGGTTGCACGCGCTCCATCTGGCTGGGATCGGTGACGATGCGCACCGGCCCCACGCCGACTTTCTGCCCGATGGCGCGCCCATGCACCAGCGCCTTGCCGTGCTGCTTGAGGCGGTATTTCTCCATCACGCGGCCGCTTTCCTGCGACTTCACCGTCTCGGGGCGCGCCTGCAGGATGTAGATCTTGCCGTCGATGCCGTCCTTGCCCCATTCGATGTCCATGGGACGGCCATAGTGGCGTTCGATGATGACCGCGTAGCGAGCGAGTTCGAGGATGTCGGCGTCTTCGAGGCAGAAGCGGTTGCGATCGGCCTCGGGCACGTCGACCACCTTGACGCGCACCCCCTCGCCGGGCTCGCCGAAGACCATCTTGATGAGCTTGGAGCCGAGATTGCGGCGGATGATGGAGGGCTTGCCCTGCATCAGGGTGGGTTTGTGGACGTAG
>JALHJB010000106.1 GCA_022839745.1 Actinomycetes bacterium | reverse complement strand
AGGCCCTGGGGCTGGAAGAGGAGGACGCGCAGCTCCTGTTCGGCCCCGAGGTGCCGCGCAACCGCGAGTTCCGCGCCCAGCGCGTCCACTGGATCAACCGCATGTTCGTGCCGCTTGCGCAGGCGTACCTGGACGCCGCGGGCGACGACGCGGCCGGCGAGCCCATCTCCCACACCGACCCCGAGGTGGTCGATCCGGCCGTGCTCGACTCGCTGGAGCAGGTGTTCAACCGGCTCCGCGGCCCCGGCTACTACAACGTCCAGCAGGAGCTGGACCTGTACTACGACAAGACCGAGTTCGAGGGCGCGGTCCACGACGTGTTCGACGAGCTGCTCTACGACTTCTGCCAGCGGATCTGCGAGTATCAGGCGGACGTGGTGCTGCTGGCCGGGCTGCCCTCGAAGCTCGCCTACATCCAGCAGCTCGTGGGCATGTACGTGCCGCTTGCGCCGTCGCGGATCGTGCCCATGCACAACCACTACGCGGGAAACTGGTATCCGTACCAGGACTCAAAGGGGCACAACCCGGGCGTGATCGTCGATCCGAAGAGCCCCGTGGTGGTGGGCGCGGCCGTCGAGTTCCTCGCCCGGCACGGGATGCTCCCGCAGTTCAAGTTCGAGCGGCGCGAGAAGGCCGTCGAGAACAGCTACTACTGGGGCGTGATGACCGACGCCACCAGCGGCATCCGCAGCGAGCGGGTTCTCTTCCACCCGGCCGACGAGCAGGCCCGCGAAGACATTACCGAGTTCTCCACCGCCAGCCAGCGCGTGATCATCGGGCGCAAGATGGGCCCGGACGAGGACGCCCAGGCCACGCCGGTTTACCTGTTGAAGATGGAGCCGGGCGACCGGATCGGTCCGACGGAGGTGGCCGTGAAGATCAAGCGCAAGCGGGCCACGAGCGAGGACGAGGAGATGCTCGAGGTGGACGCGGTCACCGGCACGGTGGCCGGCGAGGAGGCCGTGCTCGGACAGAACGTCCACTTCACCTGGCGCACGCTGGCCGACGAGCGTTACTACCTCGACACCGGCGGACTGGACA
>JALHJB010000105.1 GCA_022839745.1 Actinomycetes bacterium | reverse complement strand
GGCTTTTCCGTGGTCAAACGGGATGTCGATGCGGATCCGGCCTGGCGCGAGCGCTACGGCCGGGCGATTCCGGTCGTGCTGCACGGCAGCGTGGAGCTGTGCCGCCATCGCTGCGATGCGGCAAAAGTTCATGCCTATTTATCCCGTTTTCCGTTAGAATGATCCCAATGAACCGTCCTTGCCGCTCCTCACTGCCCTGCGGGGCTTTTTTTGTTTGCCGATGAAAAACATACGCAACTTCTCGATCATCGCCCACATCGACCATGGCAAGTCTACGCTCGCCGATCGGCTCATCCAGTATTGCGGCGGCCTGTCCGAGCGCGAGATGGAAGATCGCGTGCTCGACTCGATGGATCTCGAGCGCGAGCGCGGCATCACCATCAAGGCGCAGACCGCCACGCTCAGCTACCGGGCGCGCGACGGCCAGACCTACGAGCTCAACCTCATCGACACGCCGGGACACGTCGATTTCTCCTACGAGGTGAGCCGCTCGTTATCCGCTTGCGAGGGGGCACTCCTCGTGGTCGATGCCTCCCAAGGGGTGGAGGCGCAGACGGTGGCCAACTGCTACACCGCGATCGAGCTCGGTGTCGAGGTGGTGCCGGTGCTCAACAAGATCGACCTGCCGCAGGCCGATCCCGAGCGCGCGCGCGCCGAGATCGAAGACGTCATCGGCGTGGATGCGAGCGAAGCCGTGCTCTGTTCAGCCAAAACGGGTTTGGGGATCGAGGACGTGCTCGAAGCCGTGGCGCGCCGGGTACCGCCTCCGCGTGGAAATCCTGAGGCGCCCACCCGTGCGCTCGTCATCGACTCATGGTTCGACAACTACGTCGGCGTCGTCATGCTGGTGCGGGTGGTGGATGGGCGTCTGGCGCGCGGCGAGCGCATCCGTTTGATGTCGACCGGATCCGAGCATCAAATCGAGCGTCTCGGTGTCTTCACCCCGCGCTCGCTCGAACGTGACGCGCTCGAGTGCGGCGAAGTGGGCTTCGTCATCTCTGGCATCAAGGAGCTGCGCGCGGCCAAGGTGGGCGACACGATC
>JALHJB010000104.1 GCA_022839745.1 Actinomycetes bacterium | reverse complement strand
GGTAGTCTCGAACAGGGCGAGGCGGCTATCGCGCAGGTCGGGCGAAACGCCTTCCTTGAGGGCAGGACACTCCTCGTAGTACTGATGCAGTGCCTGGCCGATCACGCGCACATAGGCCGTTAGCCTGTGCGGGGCCATGGCTTCGGCGGCTTGGCGAACTTCGCGAGGGAATGCGGCCAGCGTCCGCAGGAGCTCGAGTTCCTTGGGATGGGCGAGCAGCGAACGATCAACCTCGGAGGCGCGTCGCAGCGGGACCCCGGCTTCCTCGGCGCGACGCAGCACCGCGGCACAGCGTGCATGAGCATACTGAGCGTAGTAGACGGGGTTGTCGTTGCTCTGGCGCTTGGCAGTCTCCAGATCGAAGCTCGCCGTTGTCTCGTAGGAGGTGAGGAGACAGTAGTAGCGAGCCGCATCGCGTCCGATCTCGTCGACGAGATCGGCCAGCGGCACGATGTCCCCCGCTCGCTTGGACCCGCGCACGAGCTCGCCCCCGCGCATCAGAAGCACCATTTGCGTGAGGATGATCGTACACCGATCGGGGTCATATCCCAGCGCTGCAATCCCGGCCTTCAGACGAGCCACATAGCCATGGTGGTCGGCGCCCCAGATGTTGACCAGATGGGTGAAGCCCCGGTCAAACTTGTTCTTGTGGTAGGCTGCGTCGGCGGCGACATAGGTCTCCCGTTCGTTGGATCGGACGAGGACACGATCCTGACCGTCTCCGGCGAGCTCGGTGGACTTGAGCCAGAGGGCGCCGTCCCGTTCGTAGGCCCAGCCGGCCTGCTTCATCTGCTCGATCGCTGCGGCAACCTCGCCTGATTCGTAGAGGCTGCTCTCGAAGAACCACCGGTCGAACTCGACGCCGAATGCCGCCAGGTCCTCGCGCTGCTGCGCTATCATCCGCTCGGCGGCAAGCTTCCGGAAGACCTGGGAGCGTTCTTCAGGAGACAGATCGCAATAGACCGGGCCGACCTCGGCGGCGATGTCCCGCGCCATCTCGATCAGATACTCGCCCTGATACCCGTCGGTCGGCACGGCCTCAG
>JALHJB010000103.1 GCA_022839745.1 Actinomycetes bacterium | reverse complement strand
TCGGGCAGATCGGGCGGTCGACGGTCAGTCGCGAGCCGCCGCGTACGATGCCGTACTCACCCCGAGCAATGGGATCGTGAACCCGTTGCCCTTCGCCGAGCGTGCCGGGGCGGGATCGCAGAACTGCCAGACGAACGCGAGACCGTCGCCCACCACCTCCTCGACCGTCGGCGGAACACCCTTTCCCAAGCGGGACCTCTGGGCTCGACGGGTTCCTCGGCCGCTCCGCAACAGGCCGTGCCCACGGCGGCCCCATCTCCCACGAACGTCGTCGGCACTGGGACCGACACTTCACGACGACCGAACAGCTCCCCTAGCTCATCGAACCGTCCGCGTCCCTCGGGAGAGGGACGCCGGACGCGGTGAACGAACAGCCGCGGGTAGTCGACCTGCAGCTGGGCAACCCATCGGCAGCCTCGGCGCACGTTGGCCAGCGCTCCAAGTGGAAGTACGCGAGTTCCAGAGCTGGAGGAGGCACTCCGGCGGCCTGCGTCAGGTGGGGCGCAGGCCCCTGGCGCGAGCCTTGCCAACGCGGCCAGGTCAAGCCCCCGGGCCGCTCCCCAGGCGCCCCAGGAGTCGACCCCGTCGCCCGGGAGACCACGGCAGGTGCATCTGTCAGCGCCGGGTTAGAACTGACCCTGAACCGCCCCGAGATTGTCGGAGGCTCGACAGTCTGAGAGGATGGGGACATGGCGAAGACAGCGAGGTACTCCCCAGAGGTGCGGGAGCGAGCGGTGCGGATGGTGTTCGAGCACGAGCGTGAGCACACGTCCCAGTGGGCGGCGATCGTGTCGATTGCCGGCAAGATCGGCTCTACGCCGGAGGGAGATCGACACGGGACGTCGCGGCGGGGTGACGAGCGATGAGCGGGGCGGATGAAGGAACTCGAGCGAGAGAACCGCGAGCTGCGGCGGGCCAACGAGATCTTGCGCAAGGCGTCAGCTTTTTCGCCCAAGCGGAGCACGACCGCCGACGGATGCGATGACGTCGTTCATCGATGCGCACCGGGAGGAGTACGGGGTCGAGCCGATCTGCGAGGCGGTACCGATC
>JALHJB010000102.1 GCA_022839745.1 Actinomycetes bacterium | reverse complement strand
GCTTTCACCTCGTGCTGCAGTTCGCTGATGCGCTTGCGCAGTCCGTCGATTCTCTCAACGACCTCGTGCGGCTGACAGTTGAGCGCCGCGGCAGCCGAACCCAGGTCGGCTTCGGCCTGGCGGAAACGTTTGAGCGCTCCCCGACCAGTCACGGCCTCGATGCGCCGGACGCCCGCAGCCACGCTGCTTTCATGCACGATGCGCATAAGCCCGATCTCGCCGGTGCTGCGGCAGTGGGTGCCGCCACACAGTTCCATGCTCACTCCCGAGACGCTTACCGCGCGCACCGTGTCCTCGTACTTCTCGCCGAACAGCGCCATGGCGCCGCGGCGGCGCGCTTCGTCGAGCGAAACGCCCGTTTGCGCGGTAACGGGCCGATCATTCAGCACCTGCTCATTGACAAGATCCTCGACCGCGCGTATCTCCTCGTCGGTCATGGGTTTGGTATGCGTGAAGTCGAACCTGAGGCGCTCGGGCGCCACCAGCGATCCCTTCTGATGCACATGGGTGCCGAGGACCTGACGGAGCGCGGCATGCAACAGGTGAGTCGCGGTGTGGTTGCGAAGAATCGATGCGCGTCTGGCACGATCCACCTCAGCGTGGACCACATCACCCAGAAGCAGGCGACCTGACCGCACGACCGTCCGATGCAGACGCACGCCGGCCGCGATCACCGTGTCATGGACGTCCCCTGTGCATCCGACGTCCGTAGTAAGCTGGCCGGTGTCGCCCACCTGACCGCCAGACTCCGCATAGAACGGCGTTCGATCCAGCACGATGTCCACCGCTTCGCCAGCGTCGGCATGCTCCACCAAATCGCCTTCGCGGATGATGGCCACGACTCGAGCGTCGTCCAGCGCGAGGGTCTCGTACCCGACGAACTCCGTCGGCGGCACGTTCCGCTGAACCTCGGCCAGGGCTTTCTGCGCGCCAAGGCGAACGTCGGCCTGGAGGGTAAGCGTGGCGGGGAGGTCGCCCGGCTCGATGGGCAGCGCATGGGGCGACGTGAAGGTTTCCTGCGCCTTGAGAGTCCGTCGCGTTTCCGAGGCGCGG
>JALHJB010000101.1 GCA_022839745.1 Actinomycetes bacterium | reverse complement strand
GATGCTCAACAGCCAGCTTGCCAACAACCTGAGCGGCATCGCCACGATCAAGAGCTTCACCGCTGAGGAGCACGAGATCGCGCGCATCAGCGACTCCAGCGCGCTCTACCGCGAGCGCAACCGCGCGGCCATCCTGCTCAGCTCGGCCTTCTCGCCGCTGATCCGCATGGTCATCGTCATGGGCTTCATCGCCATCCTGGTCTTCGGCGGGCGGCTGGCCCTCGACGGGTCGCTGAACGTGGGCGTCTACAGCCTGATGATCTTCATCACCCAACGCCTGCTGTGGCCGCTGACCCGCCTGGGCGAGACGTTCGACCTGTACCAGCGGGCAATGGCCTCCACCACGCGCATCCTCGACCTGCTCGACATCCAGCCGCAGATCACCGACGGCGGCGAGCGGCTGCCCGTCGAATCCGTGCGCGGCGAAGTCGCCTTCGAGGATGTCGAGTTCACCTACGGCAACGGCCAGGACGTGATTCGCGGGCTGTCGCTGCGCATTCCGGCGGGCGACACAGCGGCCATCGTCGGCGCGACCGGCGCGGGCAAGAGCACGGTGATCAAGCTGCTGCTGCGCTTCTACGACGTGCAGCGCGGGCGGATCACGCTCGACGGGCGCGATCTGCGCACGCTCAATGTGGCCGATCTGCGCGCCGCAATCGGCCTGGTCAGCCAGGATGTGTTCCTCTTTCACGGCACGGTGCGCGAGAACATCACCTACGGCACGTTCGGCGCGACGGACGAGCAGATCATCGCGGCAGCCAAGATCGCCGAGGCGCACGACTTCATCATGCAGCTTCCGCAGGGTTACAAGACCATCGTTGGCGAGCGCGGGCAGAAGCTCAGCGGCGGGCAGCGCCAGCGCATCTCGATTGCGCGGGCCATCCTCAAAGACCCGCCCGTGCTCATCCTGGACGAGGCCACGTCCTCGGTGGACAACGAGACCGAGGCGGCCATCCAGCGCTCGCTGGAGCGGATCATCGTCGGGCGCACGACCATCGTCATCGCGCACCGCCTCTCGACCATCCGCAACGCCGACCATATCTTCGTGCTGGAA
>JALHJB010000100.1 GCA_022839745.1 Actinomycetes bacterium | reverse complement strand
TCTGCAGGGCGTGGAGGATAGCGCCGATCTGCGCGCCGCCGGCGCCTCCTCGCCAGGCGCCGACGTTGAGCCCTTCGGAGGTCCCGCTGAGGAAATCCACACGCGGGCCGAGATTGGTAATGCCGAACCCTCGCACGCTCTCGGCCACCGCGTTGTCGAGCGTGGCCCAGTCGATACCGATCTCTCGGAGCGATTCTTCGGTGATCTCGAGGATCAGCATCTCGACCAGCACCTGGTCGCGAACGATGTCGAGCTTCTCGATGATCTGCGAGACGACCTCGAAATCCTGTGGCGAGGCCACGACGACCAGGGCGTTCGTGCTCGGGTCCGGCGTGACCTGGATCTGCTGGGAGGCTTCGACCGCGCCGGCCAGCTTCATGCCCGCCATGGCCTGGTCGAGCGAGCGGCCCACCTCGTTGGCGTCGGCGTTCTTGAGGTACACCACATGGACGTTGTTGACGCCGACGGGACGTTGAATGTCGAGCTGCTCGACGAGTCCTCGGATCATCTCGGCGTTTTGCTCGCCGGCGATGACGATCAGCGAGTTGGTGCGGTCGTCGGGGAGGATCCTGGCGCCGGTTACGCCGCCGCCGGGCGAAATGCGACCGGTCTGGGGGCCCGCGCTGCGGTTTCTCTCCAGGATCCTCGTGATCTGTTCGCTGAGCACTCGGGCCGACGCGTGGGTCAACGGGAACGTCAGCACCTTTTCCTGCGAACCTTCGACGTCGAGTTGCTGAACGACCTGCGCGATGTGACGGATGTTCGCGGAGGTGTCGGTGATCATCAGGGAGTTGGTCCGCGGATACGTCGCCAGTTGTGCGCCGGTCGAGATAATGGGTTCGATGATCTGGCGGACTTCGTCGGCGTCCGCGTACTTCAGCGGCATGATCTGCGTGACGACCATATCGACCTTCGGGATGAAGGCCGGGTCGGCGCCGATCCGAACCTGCAAGTGGTGTCGGGCCGCGTCGGCCTTGGGCACCACCTTGACCGCGTTGTCCATCTCGATCGTGGCGTAGCCGCGCACGTCGAGGATCGACTGCAGGAAGGCGTAGA
>JALHJB010000099.1 GCA_022839745.1 Actinomycetes bacterium | reverse complement strand
GGCTCTGTGCCTCGCCCACGTCCTGGGTTGTACCGGCCTGCTTCGACTCCGCCCCGGTCCGTGAATCCGGCCGCCGAGGCCTGCCCTCCGCCCACACGTAGGTGGCCGCCGCGAGCAGCAGCACACACGAGAGAAGCCCGCGAACGGAGCCGTGTGCGGAGTCCATCCGCCACAACTGCGCGATCGCGCACCCTACCGCCAGAGCAACGAACCCAACCGCGACGTGGAAGCGCTTCACCAGGGTCACCAGCGCGCCACTGGATCGCGTAGGTCAGCTCTGAAGCTCTCGACGCTATCCACGTAGAGGTAGGCACAGACTACGAGGACCACAGCCGCTGCCATCACGCCCAATGCAGTCGAAGCGAGTAGCAGCGCGCCGGTCGCACAGGCGACCCCGAGTATGGAGCACGCGAGTCCGACTGCGTCAGCACTGAGCTTGTGGTCGTTGTTGTCAAGATACGTTTGGATGCCCTGGCCCATCAACGCGATCACGGAACTTCGCTTGATCAGACTGAAGCTGGCTGCATTGTCTAGCTCGCGCCAGAGCTTGCACAGCCATTGCCAGACCGCAGTCGCACTTCGCCCGTCCGGATCCACCGCATTGACCGGATTCCCGCGGCAATACTCGAACCAGTTCGCGCCGTCTCTGGCCGGGTCCTCCGAGATGAACCGCCCTAACGCCGGGTTCCTCGATCTCGCTCGCATGTAGATCAGGCCCGTCTCATCTTCGGACGTGTGGACGAGGGAGCCGACGAACCCTTCGACGAGCTCAGGGCGGCGCCTGTGGCGGCTCGTGCCGTTGTCCCCGGCGCGGACGAGGCCGTAGATGTCGCATCCTGAGACGGCCCCCTTCCGGGGCTTTGCGCTGGCAGTCCGGTTGCCGCCGTCCTCATCTGCTCTTGGCTCTGGGCTCTCAGCTCTCAGCTTCGCCAGCCGGTACTCGGGGCCGCGTGGCCCGATGAGATACGTGGCCTTCGGGATGAGCGTCTGGGAGACCGATCCGCCACGGCCGACCCAGCGCGACGGCGCGACGTGTTGAGCCATGCCGACGTCACC
>JALHJB010000098.1 GCA_022839745.1 Actinomycetes bacterium | reverse complement strand
GCGCCGGGTAGTACGATCCGAACGAGCCCACGGCGCTGAAGAACCGCTTGCGGTGCTTGGGGTCGGCGCCACGGTGGTCCAGCTCGAAGGCCTTGCACTCGGGGAAATAGAACCGCTGGATGTTGCACTCCAGCGGCCTCAGCGGCGAGGCCAGCACCGTGAGGTCGTAGGTGATGCAGCCCTCGATGAACTGCATCAGGTAGTCGTAGCCCGGGTGCTCGGTGGTGAGCACGCTCCGCGGGTTGACCTGGTCCATGGCTTCGCGCACGAGCCGGGTGGCCTCGGCCACTCCCCGCTGCCACTCGGTGCAGCCCGTCTCGGCGAAGGTGTGCTCGTGCTTCTTGCTCAAGCAGGCCGAGCCGCGGTGGCCGTACTCGTCCAGGCGGACGCCGTCGGCGCCGGTCTCGCGCAGGACGCGGGCCATGGCCTCGGCGACCCACTGGCGGTACTCGGGCACGTCGTGGCACATGCGCCAGGCGTCGTAGTCGTCGCGGAACGTGCCGTCGGCGTTGACCACGCCCCATTGCTCGCCGTACTTCTGTCCGCACCTCGAGGCGCGGTCCACCCGGAACGGGTCCGTGTAGAGCGTCACGAGGGCGCCCATGTCCCGGTACGTCTTGACGGCCTTTTGGAAGGCCGGCAGCCCGCCCCACCGCTCGTTGTAGCCGTCGTAGTCGCCCGGGTTGTTGTTGAACATGACCTTGCCGGTGACGGGGTCCTCGACTAGGTAGCTCTTCCACCCGTCGGCCTTGGCCTCGCCCAGCTTCTCCTTAAACTGGTCCAAGGGGAAGCCGCCGGGCCCCAAGGTGGACCATTCCCACCAGCTCATCAGCTCGATGCAGTCGGTGTCGGGCCGCAGGTAGTCGGTGCGGTACGCGCCGTCGCGGAAGATAGGACTCTTGCCCCAGCCGACGGCGATCATGTTCTCGATGGACGTAAGGCGCGACGGCAGGGGACGGAACTTCCACGCCTTGCGGCACGCCTGGGCGTAGCGCTCCATGGCCGCGTGCCAGTCGCCTGCGTGGCACCACAGGGCCGCGCCTTTGCACTCGAAGCTCTC
>JALHJB010000097.1 GCA_022839745.1 Actinomycetes bacterium | reverse complement strand
AGTTCCCGCCGCGTCAGGTTCTTGCTGTCGCTCATAGGTGCCTCACTTCGAATGGTTGCATGGTGCTCCCACACGGTCCTAGTACGCACAGCCGAGCTAGAGTGTCCCGCACTGCGCCGCGACGAGACGGAGCAGGAGAACCTAGAGACGCCATCCCTTCCGGTACGGCGGATTGAGAAAGGCGTTGGCAGCGCGGTTGTTGGTGAACCGTCCCGAGCGCTCATCCCACTTGAGGGTTTCGCCGGGGAAGCGGATGGCGATGGCTCCCAGTAGCGCCGTCTGGGTGAGCTTGCCGCCGTAGTCGAAGTTGCTGCCCGCCTGTCGTCCGGTGCGGATGGCCTCGAGCCAGTCCCAGTGATGCCCACGGACGCGGGGTATGGTCTGAGCCGGCGCCCGAGCGCCCGTCCACTGCTCGCGAACCGCGGCAGGCTGAAGCCGGCATCCGCCTGCGCCGTGGGATCCGTGCACGATCATGCCCTTGTCGCCGATCAGGATGCCGCCGACGCCAGGCACTTCGTCATCCTCAGGGAAGCCCTCGGGCTTCGGTATCCGCTCGCTGCCGTCGTACCAGACGAGCGTCACCGGGCCCCGATCACGATCTGCTGGGAACTCGAAGGTGATCTTCGTCCCCGGAGGATAGGTCAGGCCGTGGACTTTGGGATCGTAGTCCGTCACTTCAGCACGAACCGTCGTCGGCGCGGTGAGCCCGAGCGCCCAGAAGGCCGGGTCCACGACATGACAGAACCAGTCTCCCACGGTGCCGGTGCCGAACGGCATCCAGCCGCGCCAGTTCCAGTGGACCCAGAACGGCGTGTAGGGGCGAAACTGCGCCGGACCGAGCCATAGATCATAGTCGAGCGTCTCGGGTATGTCGTACTTCTGGTCGAGCTTGCTCAGGTTACCCTTCTGGCAATAGACATCGCGGAACGCGTCGCAGGCGACGTGGACCGTGTGGACCTTGCCGATGGCTCCGGCCCAGACCCATTCGCACGTGCGGCGGATCGAGTCGCTCGAGTGCCCCTGGTTGCCGAGCTGGGTCACTACTTTGTGCTTATGAGCGGCCGCCAT
>JALHJB010000096.1 GCA_022839745.1 Actinomycetes bacterium | reverse complement strand
TCGACGATCACGGCTATGGCCTGTCGCGGCGTCGGGTCACGGTATCGACTTCCGGAATCGTGCCGGCCATCGACCGCCTGCGCGAGCAGTGCCCGGTGGCGCTGGCGGTGTCGCTGCATGCGCCCAACGATGCGCTGCGCGATCGGCTCGTGCCGATCAATCGCAAGTATCCCCTGCGCGAGCTGCTCGCAGCTTGCCAGCGCTATCTCGAGCGCGCGCCGCGCGACTTCATCACGTTCGAATATGTGCTGCTCGCCGGGGTCAACGACGAACCGGAGCACGCGCGTGAGCTGGTGGCCTTGGTGCGCGACGTGCCCTGCAAATTCAACTTGATCCCATTCAATCCCTTCCCCGGCGCGCCGTTCGCGCGGCCCGAGGAAGATCGCATCCGTCGTTTCGCTTCCATTTTGATGGAGTCGGGATTGGTGACGACGACGCGCAAGACGCGCGGTGACGACGTGGCTGCTGCCTGCGGTCAGCTCGCCGGCCAGGTGCGCGACCGCACGCGCCGTTCGCGTGAGGCGGCAGGCGTTGACCAAGGAGAGGTGGCATGAGGCTTCCGAGACGATCGAGCTTGCTGCTGCTCGCGTTCGCCCTGTCGGGGTGCGTGAGTCAGACCTTGCATTCTGAATCCAACCTCATGGATTCGAGCTATGTCCGGCCGCTGTTGGAGCGCAAGCCCGATCGTCCGGAAGAGGTGCGGGCGAAGGCGCACATCGATCTCGCGCTCGCCTACATCGAGATCGGCCGCGTGGACGTGGCCTTGGACGAATTGCGTGCCGCTGCCGCAGAGGCTCCCGATTATCCACCGCTGCACTATGCCTGGGGGGTGACGCATCTGGCGATCGGCGATCGGGTCCAGGCCGAGAGCGGCTTGAAGCGCGCTCTGGCGGCAGCGCCGCGCGATCCCGATTTCAACTACGCCTACGGCTGGTTCCTGTGTACGGGGCCGGATCCGGCAAGTGGCCTGCCTTACATCGAGCAGGTCGTGACCAATCCCTATTATGGGGGCAAGGCGCGTGCCTATGCCAATCTGGCCTGGTGTCAGGACATGACCGGGAACCGGGAGACCGCCCGCCGCAGCA
>JALHJB010000095.1 GCA_022839745.1 Actinomycetes bacterium | reverse complement strand
AGAAACTGCGCGGCGTGAGAAGGCATCGACGCACGCGCCTGATGGGTGAAGAGGGACGGGGATCCCTCGAAAATCAAGGAGAAAACGCATGAGCACGGAACGCAAGGCGACGCTCGTCATCGACGGCAAGGAATATCACTATCCCATCCTCTCGGGCACGCTCGGCAACGACGTGATCGACATCCGCAAGCTCGGGGCCGAGACGGGGCATTTCACCTACGACCCCGGTTTTCTCTCCACCGCGAGCTGCCGCTCTTCCATCACCTACATCGACGGAGACAAAGGGGAGCTCCTCTACCGCGGCTATCCCATCGAGCAGCTGGCCGAGCAGTGCTCCTTCATCGAGGTGGCCTATCTGCTGCGCAACGGCGAGCTTCCCTCCAAGGCCGAACTGGAAGACTTCGACAACCGCGTGCGGCGTCACAACATGCTGCACGACCAGATGAACCGTTTCTTCACCGGCTTTCGCCGCGACGCGCATCCCATGGCGGTGATGGTCGGGGTAGTCGGGGCTCTTTCGGCTTTCTACCACGACGTGCTCGATTTCGGCGACGCCGAGCACCGCACGATCTCCTTCATCCGTCTGGTGGCCAAGATGCCCACCATCGTGGCCATGGCTTACAAGTACAACGTGGGCCAGCCCTTCATGTATCCGCGCAACGACCTCTCGTACGCCGCGAACTTCCTGCACATGATGTTTGGCACGCCCTGCGAGAAGTACGAGCCCAACCCGGTGCTGGTGCGCGCCATGGACGTGATCTTCACGCTGCACGCCGATCACGAGCAGAACGCTTCCACTTCCACCGTGCGCCTGGCCGGTTCCTCCGGCGCGAACCCCTTCGCCTGTATTTCCGCCGGCATCGCCTGCCTGTGGGGGCCGGCGCACGGCGGCGCCAACGAGGCCTGTCTGCGCATGCTCGAGGAGATCGGCGACGTCTCGCGCGTGGGCGAGTACATCAAGCGGGCCAAGGACAAGAACGATCCCTTCAAGCTCATGGGCTTCGGCCACCGCGTCTACAAGAACTACGATCCGCGCGCCAAGCTCATGCGCAAGATCTGCTACGAGGTGCTGCAGGAGCTGGGGCTGGAAAACGAC
>JALHJB010000094.1 GCA_022839745.1 Actinomycetes bacterium | reverse complement strand
GTTCTTGTCCACCAGGCCGATCGCCTCGTCGAGCCGCGCGATGACCTGGCGGGTCTCCGTCATGATCTCCGGCACCTGCTGGATGGCCTTGGCGATCTGCTCGCGGGACCGGTCGTCGCCGATCATCTTGTTGAGGTTCGTGAAGGTCGCCTTGGTGACAGAGAGCGCCTCCTCGGCCTCGGCCACGATGCTGTGGATACGCTCCTCATTCTTGTTCAGGATGCGATTGACGCTCTCGGCCGTCTGGCCCATGTTGTCGCTCGTGCGGACGATCGACTCGATCGCCTTGGAGAACTCGCCGCGGAAGTCGTTCATCACCTCCAGCGGATCGGCCGCCACGACGCCCGGCACCACCGCGTCGCGGTCGATAGGCTTGTCGGGCTTGCGCGGGTCGCCCGAGGGGACGAACTCCAGCACCGCGTCGCCCAAGAGCGAGCCCTTGATGCGGCAGACCTCGTTCTGCTTCAGCGGCACGCCCTCGTCGATCCGCGCGGCCACGACCACCCCTCCGTCGTCGGCGAACTCGTGGCGCAGCACGCGCCCGATCAGGATCAGGTGGCAGTTGGACGGCAGGCGTTCGAGCAACACCTGCATCCAGTACTCAACGGCCGGCGACTCGGAGATGATCTGGATGTCGTCGAGGATGTAGAGGGTGTGCCCTGCTGTGTTCTCGCGCAGGAAATCAGCGACCAGCGCCGCCATTTCAGCGGGCGTCATGCCAGGCAAGGGAGCCAGCCGCGCCATCCCTGGTGCAACGGCGTCCAGGATTTGCAGCGCGCGCTGGAAAAGATTAGGCAGGTCGCGCTCGCGCTCTTCGAGCGTATGCCAGGCGATGGCGTCTGGAATCTGGGCGGCGAACTGGGCGACGAGCGTGGTCTTGCCATAGCCGGGCGGCGCGCAGACAAGGGTCAGCTTATGTTGGCGCGCGCGGGCGAGCAGTTCCAGGAGTCGCGGTCGCTCGATGACGCCTGAGACGGAGGGAACTAACGTGTCGCGTTGCAGCGTGCCATATGCCATATAGCGAGCCTCAACCGGCATCATGGATCGAGAGCCTGGCGGGTAGTCTCAGCCTTTCGCACGCTGTCCCTGCTATGAGG
>JALHJB010000036.1 GCA_022839745.1 Actinomycetes bacterium | reverse complement strand
GAGGTGAGCGTGGTGCCCTGGGTCATGAGCATGACCGAGTTCTTCGAGCCCAGGAGCGGGCCTGCGCACAGCGCGTCGGCGAAGCCCTCGCCGGTCGCGATGCCCAGGTTGTTCCAGCTCATGCCCTTGCCGACACCGTAGGTGGCGACGGCGACGGCGGTCTCGTAGCGGCCGGCGCCTGCGACGCGGGTGCCGAACTTGGCGCCGAGCGCGGTCTGGACAGAGGCCGGGACGGCACCGGTGCCGCCGAGGATGTCGACTTTGGTCATGCCGGCCGACAGCGTGAAGGAGCCTGCGCCGTCGACGAGCACGAGCGGCATGCCCTTGGCGTACATGACCGGGGCAGCGGCAAGCGCGTCGGCGTAGTCCAGGCCGGTGGCGGCGAACGCGCCGCCTGCGTAGCCGCCGCCGAGGATCGAGATCGTCTTGTCGGCGACGAGCTTGGCGGTGGCGTAGCGGTTGGCACCGGCAAGGCGCGTGACGTTCAGGCCCTCGCCTTTCAGTGCGGTCTCGACGGCTGCCGGGACGACGCCGGTGCCACCGAGGATGTAGACATCCGTCGCGCCGAGGCGGTCGATCTCTGCAAGGACGGCGGGTTCGATGGTCGCGCCGAGCGTGAGCAGGATCGGTCCGTCGACAGCGCCGGCGAGGGTGTCGGCCGAGCCGAAGAGCTTCGACGCCTCTATGGCTGTCGCGACGCGGTTGGCGCCCTGGACGGGTACCGCAACCGGGCCGGTCTGTGCGACTGCCATCACTGTTGGTGTGATCGTGGATGGCAGAACTGGCACCTGCGCGGCGAATGCTGTCGCACCCAGCGCGAAGACCAACCCCGTTACGAGCGCCCCGACCAAAGCGGCGCGTCGAAACGGCCCTACTCTAGTTCGCATACCGTACCTCCCTACTCTCGACGACAGGCAGCGAACTGCAGACGCAGTTCACCACCATGGTTCCTAATATAAGATAGCGATTCTTCAGGAGAAATACATCACTTCGCTCAAGGAAGTACAAACTGCTCTGAAGCCCCCTCTCTCGTTGGTTGATGCGAAGAGACCTGCCGCACGTGGTGCAACACATCTCTCTGCTCTATGCGTCGGCATCAGATGCACCGACCTTGAGTACTGTCTACCCGGTTTCCGGCAGTATCCTCGGATGACTCTGAACAACCCGGCGAACGGGCGAACATGATGGGCCAGCAAGCACTGTGCGTATGAGGTCGGCTCACATGTCCGGCCCGGTGCGATGTCAGTCCGCCAGGTCCCAGATGTTCTCACCACGCATCGCCACATCGGCTCCATTGTTGACGTAGACGGTCTGACCCGTGACGTGGGTGTTCCCGGGGCTGGTGAGCCAGATCATGAGTTCGGCCACGACTACCGGCTCGGCGAATCTGTTGAGCGGCATCGGAACCGCCGTCATGAGGTGCCGACGGCTCTCCTCGGACTCGAGCCATGAGCCTGTCCCTTACCCTCGAGATGCCGCTTCGGGTATCCGTGCCGTGCCGCCTATTTGCATCATCTGCTACAAAGTGACGCCAGGGCTGCCGCACGTGACGGAGCGTGGCGAGCACCAGCTCCCCACTTCCGCCGCGAGTCACGCTCGCGGGAGTCCTGCGGTATCGGTGCGGCGGCCGACGAGCAGGTGAACGACCGCGCCCACGAGAAAGCCCACCGCCATGTTGGACAACAGCGCGAGGGCGACCGTTGCCGCGAGCGTGATCAGGTCCGGACCGACCTTCACGTGACGGACGAACTTCACCAGTTCGATACCCACCATGAACATCATCGCGCCGACGATCGCCGACGGGAACGCGGAGAACACGCCCGCGATCGAGCCGGCAAAGAACAGGCCGAGCGCGACCTCGATGGCGCCTTCGATGAGGTTGGCGCCCGCGCTGCGTGCTCCATAGAAGTACTGACCTGC
This sequence comes from Actinomycetes bacterium, assembly GCA_022839745.1. GTDB lineage: Bacteria > Actinomycetota > Coriobacteriia > Anaerosomatales > Anaerosomataceae > Anaerosoma. The sequence goes on along the minus strand of JALHJB010000036.1, from coordinate 5,845 downwards.
CAGACCACCGGCCCCGTGGCACATGGGCATGCCGCCAAAGACCGGCGCCACGACGTTCATCACACCGTGGCTGTACGCCAGCGCGCGCGGCGTGACCTTCTCTTCGGGCCAGTACGACGTGATCAGAGCCGAAGTGGCTATGACCGCGTTGGCAGCAGTGAGCGGCACCTGCGCGAAACCCGCGCGCAGGAGAGAGTCCCACATCTCGGCGATGGTGAAGCTCGCGATCGTGGGAAGCCTGAACCCCACCGGCGCCAGGTCCTCGAAACCGCCGGAGAAGAGCATGATGCCGATGCCGAGGGCCATCAGCACGATGGACGCCGGCGCGTACTTGTTCCTCCGCAGCGTGAGCACGATCAGAATGCCGAGTGCGGCCAACAGCCACGAGCTCGCGCTGAGGCGCAGCGCCTCGGTGGCAAGCATGATGCCGAGGGTCACCTGGATCCCCATCACGACCGGCGTGGGCGTCTTGCGGGCGATCCATGTGATCACCCCGGTGCTGGCAAGCAGCAGCCACACGATCCCCATGCTCAGACCAGACGCGTGCACCATCGACGGTGACCAGTGCTGTGCGATGGCAACGACCGCCAATGCCTTCATCGGCTCGATGGGCATGGGGAGACGGTAGACGAGGCCGGTCACGATGTTCGCGAGCCCCATCATCACCAGGAAGCCGGCGGGATCGAGTCCGCACACGGCGATGTAGCCGATAGCAAGCGGAAGCAGCGTGCCGAAGTCGCCCAACGAGCCCGCGAACTCGTGCATGTTCAGCCTGATCGGCCGTCTGGCCGTCTCGGTCACTGACCCACCCTTCGCACGATAGGAGCGCACGGCTTATCGTACGATAAGGGTGCACTTAGGGCTACGCGCCGGGATGTCCTCGTGCCTGCATCACGCGGGGTCGATACACAACGACCGGCCCACTGAGGGCCAGTCGTCAGAGTCATCTATGGTGGCCAGAGACGGACTTGAACCGCCGACACGCGGATTTTCAATCCGCTGCTCTACCAACTGAGCTACCTGGCCAGGTGTGCTGCAAGAGAGTACCCAACGATGCGGCCGAGCGCAACTCCGGGGCCCCGTCCAGTGGTTCAGCCAGCGCACTTCGCGAGAGTGCTGCCGGCTGTCATACCGAGCGGGTACACTTGGTTCAGAGTCGTTCGCGCTGCATGCCGGCACGTACCGCGCACGGATATGGGGAGGTAGCTGTGCTCACATCCGCACGAACACGCATTGCAGGGGCAGCCACGCTCGCCGTCGGCCTGCTCCTTGCCGCCGCACTCGGCGGCTGCGGCATGGTCGGCGAGAAGCCCGTGCCTGAGCCCGCGGCGCCCGCCGGCGAGCACGACCCTGCTGTGTGGGGTGAGAAGTATCCCGCGGTCTACCAGACCTGGCTCGACACGGCCGATCCTCGGCCCGCCGGCAAGAGCAGGTACAAGCGCGGCTTCGACGATGGGCAGATGTACGACAAGCTGTCCGAGTACCCGTTCATGCCACTGCTCTTCAAGGGCTGGGGATTCGGCATCGACTACCAGGAACCACGCGGTCACTACTACATGGTGATCGACCAGGGCGAGGCCGACCCCTCGCGCGTGAAGGCCGGTGGCGCATGCCTCACCTGCAAAAGCCCATACGCCGAGGACCTCAACACGGAGGACAAGGACGCGCTGTTCGGCGCCACGTATGACGAGGCGATCGGCATGCTGCCCGAAGAGCACCGGGAGCTTGGCGCCGCCTGCATCGACTGTCACGACAACGAGACCATGGAACTGCAGACGCGCCGCTGGACGGTGGATGCCGCGCTCACGGAGGTCGGGCTGGATCCCGGCGCGCTCTCCACGCAACAGCAGCGATTGATGGTGTGCGGCCAGTGCCACTGCACCTACTCTGTGATGAAAGAAGACGGCGCATCGGTGGACGTGGACTTCCCCTGGGAGGGCAGCGAGTGGGGCGCTGTCACCGTGGAGAACGTGATCGACACGCTCGTGAACGACCCGGCCCGCCTCGAATGGACGCAGGAGGTCACCGGCCTCAAGCTCGGGTTCATCCGCCACCCCGACATCGAGTTCTACAGTGCCGGCTCACCCCACATGAACGTGGGCATGGCGTGCAACGACTGCCACATGCCGGACATCAGAGTCAACAACGAGACGGTCTCCGACCACAACCTCATGAGCCCGCTCAAGACCGACATGGTCACCTGCAAGCGCTGCCATTACGACTCCGCCGAGGAGCTCCGCGCCAGGGTGTTCGCGATCCAGGACGCCAACGCCGCACTGTTCATCAACGCGGGCTACAAGACCGCCACCGCGGCAAAGCTGATCGAGCTGACCAACGCCTCGCTCGAGACCAGCGCGGCGGACATCAAGCCGAAGTACGACGAGGCGATCGGCCACTACACGCAAGCCTTCTACCGCACGGTGTGGATGGGTGCCGAGAACTCGCTCGGCTTCCACAATCCCGCTGAAGGCCAGCGGATCCTGAAGGACGCCCAGACCGAGGCGGACGCGGCAACTGCCATCCTGCGCGAGCTTCTCGCGAGCAAGGGAGTGGATGTGCCCGCCGAGGTGCCACTGGAGCTCTCGAAGTACCTCGATGACCGCGGCGTCCACAAGAAGGGCTTTGTGAAGGCGCACTATCTGCCTGATCCATCCGGGCAGGCGCAGAAGACCTGGCCCCGGAGCCTGGCGGCGATCCTCGAGTAGGAGACCCTGTACCGACCACGAAACACACGGAGCCCTGCGGCATGCCGCAGGGCTCCGTGTCTGAAAGGACTACATCTCTGGCCGGTGGAAGATCACGCCGAGCCACACGCGCTCGGCCTCGCCCGGTGCGCCCACGGGCCCAGCGGCGGCGTCGCCCTCACACCGCTCGTTGACCTCGGCCTTGGTGCCGAAGACGAGCTCCGCCCAACACGGACGGGGGTCGCCGTCCTTAGGCTTGCCCACCGAGCCATCGTTCACGTAATGCACGGCACGGCCGTCAGGTGCCGTCAGCACCCGGTGATACGGGATGTGCACGTGCCCCACGCATACAACGTCGGCCTCACCGATGTCGGCAAGCTTTGCGAGGTTGCTGTCGGAGCGATCGGGCATCAGGTACTCGTTGATGCGCCGGGGGCTGCCATGGCACAGCAGCACGCGGGCCCCCTCGACATCGAGCCGGATGTCATCCGGCAGCGCCGCGAGGTAGTCGTGCTCGGCGTCGTCGAGCGCCGCGTCGGTACGCGCGTAACTCTCGGCGCCCATCGCCTTGTCCTCCTCCGTGGGGTAGTAACAGCCGCAGCTGCCCAGACGCTTCCCCACCCCGTCGTCGTAGTTGCCCCGGATCACCGGATCGCCCGTGGCACGCACGCAATCGATCACGCCAGAGGAATCGGCGCCGTAGCCCACCAGGTCGCCGAGGCAGTACCGCTCGGCGATCCCCGCGCACACGATGTCGGCCAGAACCGCCTCGAGCGCCGGCGCGTTGGCGTGTATGTCCGAGTAAAGCGCAATCTGACGCATGTCAGCTCCCCTCCTGTCCGGGCGTCACAGGCGCCACCGTTGCGGCCACCCTCGGCAGGGCGCATTCGTGCCGTGCACATACGCGATCCCTGGTCCGCTTTGCGATCCACACCAGCGAGAGCATCAGCGGCACCTCCACAAGCACGCCCACGACGGTAGCGAGCGCAGCACCTGATGTGAGCCCATACAGCGCGATAGCAACGGCGACGGCAAGCTCGAAGAAGTTGGACGCGCCGATGAAACCTGCCGGCGCCGCCACCGGGTGTTCCAGCCGCCACCAGTACGCCCAGCCGTACGCGATACCGAAGGTCAGGAACGTCTGGATCGAGAGCGGCACGGCGATCAGCAGGATGTGGAGCGGATTGTTCACGATGGTCTCACCCTGGAAGATGAAGATCAGCACAAGCGTTGCGAGCAGCGCCACGATAGTGATGGGACCGAACTTCGGCACGAACGACTCGTTGAACCACTGCTCGCCGCGGCTCTTCACCAGCGTGTGCCGGGTCAACCAGCCCGCCACAAGCGGGACGACCACGAAGAGGACCACGGAGAGCGCGAGGGTATCCCACGGTACGGGCACGCCGCTCACGCCCAGGAGCAGGGAGACGATCGGCACGAACGCCACGAGCATGATCAGGTCGTTCACGGCCACCTGTACCAACGTGTATGCGGGATCGCCGTCGGCAAGGTACGACCACACGAAGACCATCGCGGTGCACGGCGCCGCACCCAGCAAGACCGCTCCAGCGAGGTACTGCTGTGCGAGGTCGGGGGTGATCAGGTCCTTGAAGATGACGTTGAAGAACAGCCAGGCGATGCCGAACATCGTGAACGGTTTGATGAGCCAGTTCACGACCGTGGTGACGACAAGACCCTGCTTGCGTTCGCCAACACGCTTGATCGACGCGAAGTCGACCTTGAGCATCATCGGATAGATCATCAACCAGATCAGCACCGCCACGGGAATCGAGATCTGCGCCACGGTGAACTGGTCGAAGAACTCGGCCAGACCCGGCCAGCGGCTGCCGATGAACGTACCTGCGGCGATACAGAGAGCGACCCAGAGCGTGAGGTAGCGCTCGAACACGCTCATGCGCTTCGCGGACGATGAGCTCATTCCGACTCCTCTCGTGCGGCGCAGAGCGGCCGCTCGGTGGCGAGGCCTTCCACGGCCTGCGCCAGTTCTGACAGCGGTCCTTCGGCGATGCAGTACACCATGCTCGTGCCGTGCGGAGTAGCGTGCACGATCCCCGCCTCCTTCAGGATGCGAAGGTGCTGGGAGACGGTCGACTGCGCGAGCGGGAGCTGGCAGAAGATCTCCCCGCCCATGCAGGACTCCTGAGCGGTGAGCAGGCGAAGGATCCGCACCCGAGCGGGATGGCCGAGCGCTCTGGCCACCAGTGCGATTCGATCGTCGTCCACAGGACCTCCCCGGTACGGGCATCATCGTCTATCGTCGATGAACGATAGATATGACCATAGCCGCTGTCAACCGCCGGGCGGGAGGAGACCCCATAGTGCGAAGGGCGATGCTGCTCGGACGGAAGACATGCCCGGTGCTGCGAACCCCTGGTACTCGGAAAACGTCACGTACCTCGCGCTCAACGATGAGGTGATCGGAGTCATCACCCGTGGCGGCGTACCGGAAGACGACGGCTTGGTTGAGGGACCCGATGTGAACCGCGAGCTGTGGAGCGACATCGAGATCGGCATGGCGATTCCGGTCGGCATGTTCGAACTTCCGTATCCGGTAGGGGATGCCGACTGGCGGATCCTCGTGCCGTTGCCAGGACGAGACGAGAGGCACACTCCGGCTGAAACGCAGAAGAGCGGCCCGTGGGGGCCGCTCTTCCGTGCGAACTGAAGCCGCGCTGCTGTTTAGGCAGGGCGGACGTTGGTCGCCTGCTTCTTGCCGTTGTTGCCGGTGGCCTCGTCGAACGTGACCTTCTGGCCCTCGTCGAGAGTCTTGAAACCCTCAGACTGGATCTCGGAGAAGTGAACGAACAGATCGTCGCCACCCTCACGCGAGATGAAGCCATAGCCCTTGTCCGGGTTGAACCACTTAACGGTACCTTCAGCCATTCCAAACCTCATTCCTCGCCCCATTCCGGGGCAAAACTAACGGCGCGACTCCGCTTTTCCGAAAGCGGTTTGTCACGCCGCGATCCTGTGGGCCCTAGCGGCCCGCACGCGCAGTATACCAGGTTCCGCATCACAAAGCACGCACTATGTCGAGGAATGGAAGCATCCCACGATCTGGGGACTAGGCCGCATCAGGCAAGGAGCGGGCTCTCACGTCCCAGTGACTCTTCCATGTCTTGTTGTACCGCATCACGAGG
>JALHJB010000093.1 GCA_022839745.1 Actinomycetes bacterium | reverse complement strand
TACCAGACCATGCGCGAGTACGACCGCTTCGAGCGAGGCGCCGCAAACTCCAACACCTCGACCGCGGTCCTCAAGAGGCAGCTCGAAGACCCGAACGCGCGGATCATCATCACCACGATCCAGAAGCTCTCCAACTTCATCTCGGCCAACAAAGGCCACGCGATCTACGCGGGTCACATCGTGATCATCTTCGACGAGTGCCACCGCTCGCAGTTCGGCGAGATGCACTCTGCGATCACCAAGGCGTTCAAGCGCTACAACCTCTTCGGTTTCACCGGCACGCCTATCTTCGCGGAGAACGCCGGGGCCGGGCGGCCGGGCCTGCAGACCACGGAGCAGGCCTTTGGGGAGAAGCTGCACACGTACACGATCGTGGACGCCATCACCGATAAGAACGTGCTGCCCTTCCGCATCGACTATGTGAACACCATCAAGCTGCCGGAGCACATCACCGACGAGCAGGTTGCCGCGATCGACACCGAGCGGGCGCTTCTGGCTCCGGAGCGCATCGAGCAGGTGGTGGCCTACATGCTCGAGCACTTCGACCAGAAGACCAAGCGCGCCGAGCACTACTCGCTTGCCGGCAAGCGGATGCGCGGCTTCAATGCGCTCTTCGCCACGGCGTCGATCGAGGCCGCCAAGCGCTACTACCTCGAGTTCAAGAAGCAGCAGGAGGCGCTCACGCCGGATCGCCGGCTCAAAGTCGGTCTCATCTACTCGTACGCCACCAACGAAGCGGTCGAAGGCTATCTCGACGAGGAGGGGTTCGAGACCGGCGCGCTCGATCAGTCTTCACGCGACTTCTTAGACGACGCCATCCGCGACTACAACGCCATGTTCGGCACCAGCTATGACACCTCGGCGGACACGTTCCAGAACTACTACAAGGACCTGTCCTTGCGCCTGCGGGGCCGGGAGATCGACCTGGCCATCGTGGTGAACATGTTCCTCACCGGCTTCGACGCCACCACGCTCAACACGCTCTTCGTCGACAAGAACCTGCGGATGCACGGGCTCATCCAGGCGTACTCGCGCACCAACCGCATCCTGAACTCGGTGAAGACCTACGGCAACATCGTCTCGTTCCGCGACCTCGAGCAGCAGAC
>JALHJB010000092.1 GCA_022839745.1 Actinomycetes bacterium | reverse complement strand
GAGGCAGGACTGACGCCGCTGGGCGCTTATTTCTACCAGTTCCGACACGACAATGGCGAGAATGCCGGCGTCACCGGTACCGTGGTGCTGGCCGAGTCTCACCTGGCCATCCATACCTGGCCCGAAACGGGCAACGTCACCTTGGACGTGTACGTGTGCAATTTTTCCAAGGACAACTCCGAGCTCGCGCGGCGGGTTTTTCGCCGCGTGATCGAGACGCTCAACCCGATGGAGGTAGTGAGCCATTCGGTGGTGCGCGGCAAGATCGCGCCGCGGGAGTGAGGCGATGAGCGAACGGACGACGCGGCTGTGGGAGTCCTTGAGCAGCTGGAGCGGCTATTATTTCGACGTGACCGAGTGCCTGGAACGCGGCCGTAGCCGTTACCAGGAATACGAGGTGTGGCATTCGCCGCTCTTCGGACGCATGTTCCGCCTCGACGGCTGCGCGATGACGAGCGAGGCCGATGAGTTCATCTATCACGAGAATCTCATCCACGTGCCGGGGCTCGCGCATGCAGGGCCGCGCTCGGCGCTCGTCATTGGCGGGGGCGACGGTGGCTCGGCCGAGGAGCTCTTCAAGTACCGCACGATGCAGCAGGTGGTGCTCGTCGAGCTCGACGAGAAGGTGATCGAGCTCGCGCGCAAGTATTTCCCCGCGGTGCATCGCGGTGCCCTCGACGATCCGCGTCTGGAGCTGCGGGTGCAGGACGGGATGGACTACGTGCGCCGCGTGGCCCCGGCCGAGGGAAGGAAATTCGATCTCGTCGTGCTCGACCTCACCGATCCGGTGGGGCCGGCGGCCGCACTCTACCAGGAAGAGTTCTTCCGCGCGTGCAAAGCGCTGCTCACCGAGGGGGGAGCGCTGTCGCTGCACGTGGGGGCGCCAGACCATCAGCCCGAGCGGGTGCGCGAGCTGCTGCGGCGCCTGCGTGCGGTCTTCGCCTGCGTTCGGCCGCATCTGCACTACATCCCGCTCTACGGGGCGAACTGGATGCTTGCCTGCGCCTCCGACGCGCTCGATCCGGTGTCGCTCGATCCGGCGACGGTGGACGCGCGCATCGCCGAGCGGGGGCTGGGCGAGCTGCGCTACCTCGATGGGGAAACCT
>JALHJB010000091.1 GCA_022839745.1 Actinomycetes bacterium | reverse complement strand
GCCCACCGAGATGCGGTCGACCCCCGTCTCGGCGATCGCCCGCACCCGCTCGAGCTCGACGCCGCCGGAGACTTCGAGCTCGGCGCGGCCGGCGTTGATCCACACGGCTTCCTTCATCTGCTCGAGCGTCATGTTGTCGAGCAGGATCATCTGCGCCCCGGCTTCCAGCGCTTCGGCGAGTTCGTCGAGCGTCTCCACCTCCACCTGGATGAAGGCGTGCGCCGCCCCTAGCGCCTGCGCCCGCGCGAGCGCCTGGCGGATGCCGCCAGCGGCGATGATGTGGTTCTCCTTGATGAGGATTCCGTCGTAGAGTCCCAGCCGGTGGTTGGTGCCGCCGCCCACGTGCACGGCGTATTTCTGCGCCAGGCGCAGCCCCGGCACCGTCTTGCGCGTGTCGACGATGCGGGCGCGTGTTCCCTCGACCGCGCGCACGTAGGCGCGCGTGGTGCTGGCCGTACCGGAGAGCAGCTGCAGGAAGTTGAGCGCCGTGCGCTCGGCGGTGAGCAGCGCCCGGGCGTTCGCCTCCACTTCACACAGCGTTTGCTCGGGTGCGACTTCCGCCCCCTCGGCGGCGTGCCAGGTGAAACTCGCCGCAGGGTCGAGCACGCGCAGCGTCGCCTCGAACCAGGGTTGGCCGCACAGGATCGCCGCTTCGCGGCTGATGACGCGGGCGCGTGTGCGGACATCGGCGTCGATCAGGCGGGCGGTGAGATCGCCCGTGCCGACGTCTTCGGCGAGCGCCTGGGCGACGTTGCGTTGGATCTCGATGCGCAGGGCTTCGGTGAAGAGCATGATGGCATCCTCGCAGGGTGGCATGAGTGAGGGCTATGGTAGCATCGCTGGCCATGAAAGCCGAAACCGGATTCTTGGAGGTCGACGGGGAAGTCGTGGAAGTGCGGCGTAAGCCCATCCGCCACTGGCATCTTCGTGTCATGCCACCCGACGGGCGTCTGCGCGTGTCCATTCCCCTGCATGCCGATGGGGACGCGGTATCGGCCTGGATACGAGGAAAATCGGCCTGGGTGCAAAAACAGCGATCGCGCTTGCGCCGTGAACCTCCGGATCGGGTCTGGCTCTTCGGGGTTCCCTATCCCTTGAAAATATCTCCG
>JALHJB010000090.1 GCA_022839745.1 Actinomycetes bacterium | reverse complement strand
GAAGGTCGCGAGAATGGTGGGGTTCCCCACTTCGTCCACTGCCTCGATGGTGGTCTGGACGAGGTTGCGCCCCGCATTGCCGGGCATCCTGTAGTGCCGAACTATGTTCTCGACGACGACGATGGCATCGTCCACGAGAATGCCGATCGAGAAGATCAAGGCGAACAGCGTGATGCGGTTCAGCGTGTAGCCGTAGAGATAGAACACAAGCAGCGTCAGCGCCAGCGTGACCGGAATCGCGACCAGCACCACCAGCGACTCCTTGCGCCCCAGAGTGATGGCGATCAGCAGGGTCACGGAGACAACCGCGATCATCATGTGGTACAGGAGCTCGTTGGACTTCTCAGCCGCCGTCTCGCCGTAGTTGCGGGTGACGGTCATCTCGACGTCCCCCGGGATGAGCGATCCTCGGAGTCCATCTACCTTGGCGAGTACGCTGTGCGCGACGGATATGGCGTTCGCCCCCTGACGTTTGGCCACGGAGATGGTTACGGCAGGCTCGATGGAATCCGTGGTGAGGGCGCCGGCGCCATCCGACTCTGCTCCGCCGCGTTCCGGGGCCTGACGCCCTTCGCCGTGCGCATAGGCAGGTCCTCTGCCGAATAGGACATAGTCTCGCGCTTCGCCGGCCCCGTCGCGAACGTCCGCGATGTCTCGGAGGAACACAGGCTTACCGCCCGAAACGCCGACAACGATCGAGCCGACATCAGCCGCAGTTCGCAGAAACTCGCCGGTCTTGACGGCTATGGAGGCGCCGCCCCGTGCGAACTCGCCCGAATGGGCGCGCTGATTGGCGCTGCCGAGCGCCCCCGCGACCTGATCCGGCGTTACGCCCGCCGAGGCCATCCGCGTTCGATCGAGCGTCACCGTCACCTCACGGCGCTGGCCTCCGATGATCATGGTCTCGGAAACGTTGTCCACCTGCTTGATGTGGTCTTCGACACGTGCGGCCATCTGCCTCAAGTCGTAGGCGCCGTACCGGCGGCTGTGCAGCGTGACCGCCAGAATCGGTACGTCATCTATGGAGCGGGGTTTGATGATGGGAAGCGACGCTCCCGGCGGGATGATGTCGAAGTGGGACTGCAGCTTCTCTCTGAGCCGAACGAACGCGGCCTCCTGGTTCTG
>JALHJB010000089.1 GCA_022839745.1 Actinomycetes bacterium | reverse complement strand
GTACTTGTCGCGCGCCGTAACAAGGTAACGGGCGATAGCTTCAATGCAGAGGTCGTACTTGTCGAGGGGCAGCGTGCGGCCCATCTGCTCGCGCCTGCCCCCAAGCATCCACTCGGGGCCTTCCCATACCGATCCAACGATGGGGATACGCCGCCGGCTCAGCTCTTGCATGAGCAGGAAGCTGGCGTGGGCCTGCGCCTCATCTTTGTAGACGTTCGGCTCGGGCGTCCACCAGTTCAGCGGGATGCCGACGCGGGCATGAGCCACCTTCAGATGGTCCAGGTTCCAGCGGCCGACGGCATCCATCGGCTCGGTAGCGCCGTAGCGGGGCTGACAGAAGTTGCCGCCCAGCCCGACCATCTTCTGGGCCTTCTGCTCCGGCTTGAGCGTAACGGTGACGTTCCCGATGGGGCTCCGCGCGGAAGCCGTGGCGACGACCTCCTCGAGCGACCGCGACTTGCCGAAACTGCGCACCTCGAGCCCGCCGATGTCCACGGTCTGCGGTCCGAAGGCGAACCGGAGCGACGCCATCGCCTCGCCGGGCGCATAGCTCTCTGCGGCGCGGAACGGAACGTGAACCGCTCGCCACTTGCCAGACTCTGTGGGCGCCGATGCGCCCTGAGAGGCAGACTTGGTCCACGGGCTGGTTGCCCGCTCGAACAGAAACATGGCCTGAGCCGGATCCCTGCCCGAGGCCGAGCGCCCCCTGATGTAGAACGATGCAAGCATGACGTCGCCTCGCTCCACCCGGGCGGAGTTGAGGATCGTCAACTGTGTCGCGTTGGTGTCTGGCGCGTCCCGATTGATAGTCACGCGCAGCGCCTTCGAGAAGGGCATGCCGCTCACGCCGATCACCTCGGATCGCGCAGCGGTTCGCTCCAGCCCGCCGACGGGAGTGGTCAGCAGCGCGTCATCCGGGATAACCGCGCTCCCGTCGGGCGGTGTCTGGCCAACGGCCATCACGACGACCGTCGCCGCAAGGAGCGCTGCCCACGCAGGCGCGCCCGTCTCATGTAGTCGCATTGCCATGGCAGAAGCATACCTCCCGTCACGTCGAGCCGTCGGCGCGATCGGCAACCTGCAGCAGGGCGGTCACCGGCCAGTGGTCGGATGGCAGACGACCGCCGACAACGTCGTGCCGTATCTCC
>JALHJB010000088.1 GCA_022839745.1 Actinomycetes bacterium | reverse complement strand
GCCATCTCACCGAAAACCTCTTCGACAAGCTGCGCAACGGCGAGCTGCATTTGAGCCCGGCGCTGATGGACGTCATCCTCGAAGCCACGGCGGCGGTGCGCGAAATGTTCGGTTATCTCGAGCGCAGTGTGCAGCCGCCACCGGCCGATCCGCAGTTGCTCGAACGCCTGCGGCTCGCCATCTCCGGCAAGCTGGAACAAGGCGCCGAGGCTGCCGCAACGGCTGCGACCCAACCCCAAACCAACGCGCAGCAGCCGAACGCGGCCGAACCGGACTGGGACGCGCTGCACGCCGCCGTAACCGGCGCGGGCGCAGCCTCTGCAAAGGCACCGTCGGGTTCCGGGGGATCGACTGCTCCGCCCAGCAACGAGACCAAAGGGAAGCCGGACGAAGAGGGGGGACGGGCTGGCGTGCCCGTGGCCGCAGCCCGGCGTCCGATGGCGCCGCTTGCGCGCAAGGATACGGTGCAGCGCGAAACCGCCATCCGGGTCGACACCGCCCGGCTCGACCAGGTGCTCAATCTCGCCGGCGAGATCGGGCTCACCAAGAACCGCCTCACGGCCCTCAGGAGCGACATCCTCTCGGGCAAAACCGATCCGGATACGTTGCACGCGCTCGACGTGGCGGTCAACCAGCTCGACCTTCTCGTCTCCGACCTGCAAAACGCCGTCATGAAGACGCGCATGCAGCCCATCGGGCGCCTCTTTCAGAAATATCCCCGCATCGCGCGCGACCTGGCACGGCAGTTGGGCAAGGAAGTCGAGCTCGTCATCCAGGGGGAAGAGACCGAGATCGACAAGACCATGATCGAGGATCTCTCCGATCCGCTCATCCACCTCATCCGCAACGCAGTCGATCACGGCATCGAGATGCCCGATGAGCGCGTTGCCGTGGGCAAGCCGCCTCAGGGGACGGTGACGCTGGCCGCCAAGCAGGAAGGGGATCACATCGTCATCATCGTCGCCGACGACGGCCGTGGCATGGACCCCGAGAAGATCCGTGCCAAGGCGGTGGAGAAAGGGCTGATCACGCCGGAAGAGGCCAACAGCCTCGACGAGCGTCAGAGCCTGAACCTCATCTTCCTGCCCGGCTTTTCCATGGCCGACCGCGTCTCCGACGTTTCCGGCCGGGGGGTGGGCACCGACGTG
>JALHJB010000003.1 GCA_022839745.1 Actinomycetes bacterium | reverse complement strand
GCACGGGCTCATCCAGGCGTACTCGCGCACCAACCGCATCCTGAACTCGGTGAAGACCTACGGCAACATCGTCTCGTTCCGCGACCTCGAGCAGCAGACCAACGACGCCATCGCGCTCTTCGGCAACAGGGACGCCTGCGGGATCGTGCTGCTCAAGCCGTACGGCGAGTACTACGCCGAGTACTCAGACAAGGTGAGCGAGCTGCTCGCGCAGTTCCCGCTCGGCGCACCGATCGTCGGCGAGTCGGAGCAAAAGGCGTTCATCGCGCTCTTCGGCGCGGTCCTGCGTCTGCAGAACATCCTGACGGCGTTCGATGACTTCGCCGGGAGCGAACTGCTCTCGGATCGCCAGGAGCAGGACTACCGGAGCGTGTACCTCGACCTCTACGCGGAGTATCGCGGGCGGACCGAGAAGGAGTCGATCAACGACGACATCGTCTTCGAGATCGAGCTCATCAAACAGGTCGAGATCAATGTGGACTACATCCTCATGCTGGTGGAGAAGTGGCGAGCTGCCCACGGCGACGGCACCGACACCGAGATCCGCGCCTCCATCAGCCGTGCGATCGACGCGAGCCCGAGCCTGCGCAACAAGAAGGACCTCATCGAGGCGTTCGTGGACTCGGTCACCGTGAGCGGCGATATCGGCGAGGAGTGGCAGGCGTTCATCCTCGCCCGGCGTGAGGCGGAGCTCGCTGCCATCATCGAGACTGAGGGGCTGCGCCCCGACGAGACGCGCGCGTTCATCGAGACGGCCTTCCGCGACGGCGCGATACGCACCACAGGCACGGCGATCACCCGCGTACTGCCACCCGCCTCTCGCTTCAGCCCTGATGGCAGTCATGGCGAGAAGAAGCGGCGTGTGCTCGCGAAGCTTGGCGAGTTCTTCGAGCGGTTCTTCGGTCTCGGGGCAAGCCAGGACATGGCCGGATAAGCATCCCCATCCGCCCGCCCCGGCTTGCGGACCGGTGTCACCGGGGCGATGATAGGCGTGCTCGCAGCACTGTCGTCAGACATCGGTGGTCCCAGTCCAGCGGGCCCCTGGCGACGCCACCTCGAGGATCGCGCATGAGACACACACGGGGGATCATCTCCGCCGCACTGGTCGTACTGCTCGTGCTGCCGGCTGCGGCGTCCGGAGTCGAGCCCGCCGAGGCCACTCCCGAGATACGCGCGGTGGGCATCCTCGTGAAGCCGAGACCGGGCCGCACGGCCGCGTCGCTGTCAGCCGTGTCAGCAGCGCCCACGCGTGTGGGTCGGAGCGGTGTCTACCGGGTCTCGGCCGGCACGAACATCGAGCGGACGCTTGCCGAGCTCCGCGCTGACCCTGCCGTCGAGTGGGCGGAGCCCAACTATATCCGCGAGCTGTCGACCGACTACACGTCCATGCCGAACGATCCGCACTTCAGGGACGGGACCACCCTCTTTTCGTCCGTGGCCTACCTCGACCACACCCGCTCCTGGTATCTGAGGGGCAACGGCAGCATCGGCGCTGACCTGGTGTGGCCGTATCTCGCCCCGGCACCCGCCGAGCCGCTCGGTGCGGAGGCCCCGGCCTCGGCATTCCCCGTGGCGGTAATCGACAGCGGCTTCTACATGTCGCATCCGGACAGAGGCCCGAACATCACCGCCGGGAAGGACTGCTTCGGCACCTACACCTACGCCACCGATGTCATCACGATCGACGATGACGTGACCCCGGCACCACCCACCGCTCCAAACAACAACGTCTACCAGGCCTCTCACGGCACGTGCGTGGCCGGCGAGATCGCCGCGGCCGTGAACAACGGCATCGGTACCGTGGGCGCGGGGTACGACGCCCACGTGCGCGTCTACAAGGTGCTGGGCGTCTGCGTGGACGAAATCCCTGAGTTGGATCTCACGGCGGGTTCGGCCATCATCCTGGACAGTGCGGTGATCGACGCCATCCACCGGGCCACCGACGACGGATGCAAGGTCATCTGCATGAGCTTGGGCGGGCCCGACGCGTCGGCGGCGCTCCAGGAGGCGGTGGACTACGCGCACGCACGCGGTGTGCTGGTGGTCGCGGCAACGGGCAACTCCGGCGCAAGCCCGGTCCAGTATCCCGCCGCCTGCGCCAACGTTCTCGGCGTGGGCTCCTACCGGATCGATGACAACCGCAAGTCGTCCCCCGTCATCCGCCGCTCCGCGTTCACGAGCTACGGGCCGGGGCTCGATCTCCTGGCGCCCGGCGAGGATATCTGGGGTCTCGTGGATCCCTACTTCGACCAGGACGGCGCCGGCTCGATCGCGTATCCCGGCTACATGATGTGGAACGGCACCAGCATGGCTACGCCGCTGGTGGCGGGCGCCGCCGCCGCGCTGTGGCGCTTCGCCCCCGAGCTCAGCAACGACGAACTTGCCCAGGTACTGTTCCGCTCGGCGCGCGACCTTGGTCCCGCCGGATACGACACGGGGTACGGGTGGGGCGCGTTCAATATGGACGCGGCACGCGTAGCTCTATGTCTCGCTGTCACCCCGGTGCAGGGTACCGCCGAGGTGGGCACCGACCGGATCGGCACCGCCATCGCAGCCTCGCGGCTCGCGTTTGCTCCCGGCGGCGCTTCATACGTGCTGCTCGCCACCGCGTACAACTGGCCCGACGCGCTCGGCGGCAGCGCGCTTGCCGGAGTGCTCGACGCGCCCATACTGCTGACGCGGCAGGACACCCTTCCGGCGGCGGTAGCGGCCGAGATCACGCGCCTCGGAGCCACTCACGTCATCATGCTGGGCGGTACCGGCGCGGTCTCAGATGCGGTGCTCGCGCAGCTCGACGGTCTGCCCGGAGTGGCCACGGTCGAGCGTCTGGCGGGTGCGACGCGATACGAGACCGCCGATGTCATCGCCGAGCGCACGCTGCAGGAACTCGGCGCGGGATGGGACGGCGGCGCGCTTGTGGTGACGGGCGAGGCGTTCCCGGACGCGCTCGGTGGCTCACCGCTGTCCACCGCGATGGGCTGGCCGGTCTATCTCGTGGATCCGCGTCCGGCGAAGTGGCCTGCGATGGTGGGCGGGATGCGGGTCGACGGTGTCGACTCCGCCCTCATCCTCGGCGGTACCAGTGCGGTGCCCGCACGAGTGGAGAGCGATATCGTCAAGGTGCTGGGGCAGGCGAATGTGAAGCGGCTCGCGGGTGCCACGCGGTACGAGACGGCGGTGGAGATCGCCCGGTACGGAGTGGACAACGTCGGGCTCGCGTGGAACGGGCTGGCTGTGGCGTCGGGCGAGGACTTCCCGGACGCACTCGCGGGGGGAGTGCTCCAGGGGCATTCGGGCAGCGTTGTGCTCTTCTCGCGTGCCGACTCGCTTCCTGACATCACCCGGGAGCAGCTTCTCTCGAACCGGGGCATCATCGACTCCATCCGGTTCCTGGGCGGCACCGGCGCGCTGTCGTCAGCCGTGCGTCAGGACGTGACCACCGCTCTGACCCGGTAGGGGCACCGCTCACCACGCAGTCCGTGCGCGTGCGGAACCTCAGACACGCCGAGTGGCGCCATAGAAGACCGTTCATCGGCCATTCGCTACCCTTTGAGGAGACCAGTCCACCGCTTGCGATTATTGTCTGGAATGGCTCGTCGCAAGAAGTTACAATCCCCCAACCAAGCAGATAGCGACGCTATCGGGACAGGTAAGGGGGTACGGCATGGTGCAGAAGAGGACAGGCAGGGTCCTCGCACTCGCACTCGCGGCACTGCTGGCGCTCAGCATGTTCGGACTGAGCGGTTGTGCGGCGGATGACGGTGGCGACGGTGGCGAGGGCAACGGCGCGACCGGCGAGGTCGAGACGATCAAGATCGGCGTCCAGACCGCGCTCACAGGACCGCTCCCAGACTACGGTCTGGCGGCCAAGAACGGTGTCGAGCTCGCGCTTGAGGACTTCGGCACGTTCGAGATGAACGGCACCACCTATGAGGTCGAGCTTGTCGTCCTTGACGACAAGGCCGAGCCGACCGAGGCCGCCGTTGTGGCACAGACCATGGTCGACGAGGGCGTTGTCGGCGTGATCGGCAGCCTCACCACCGGCGCGACGCTGTCGGCCATCCCGATCTACTACGAGAACCGCATCCCGCAGATCAGCGGTTCGGTGACCGGCCCCAAAGCCAACGAGACCGGTGCCGACACGTTCTTCCGCACGTGCTGGAACGACGCCATCCAGGGCGAGGCGCTCGGCGTCTGGGCGATGGAGCTCGGCGCCAAGAAGGTCGTACTGATGGACGACAACGGCGCGTACGCGGTGGGTCTTGCCGATGTGGCCGAGGACACGCTCAAGGCTGGCGGCGTGGAGACGCTGCGTCAGAACTGCCAGTCGGGTGACAAGGACTTCTCGGCTCAGGTGGCCAACATCAAGGAGTTCGGCCCTGATGCGATCATCTTCACCGGGTACCACCCCGAGGCGGGGCTCATGCGCAAGCAGATGGTCGAGGCCGGTTTGGGTGACGTGATCTTCATGGGCGGCGATGGCATCCGCTCAGAGGAGCTCGTTGCGCAGACAGGCGGCAACGCCAACGCAGAGGGTATCTACGCCACGTTCGGCGGCTTCCCCGAGGAGCAGCAGCCAGGCTACGCGGCCTTCGCCGCCAAGTACAAGGAGAAGTACGGCGAGGAGGTCGGCCCGTACGCGCAGAACAACTACGACGCATTCGGCGCTCTGATCGCGGCCATCAAGGCGGCTGGCTCCACGGACACCGAGGAGATCATCGCCGCGCTGCAGACGCTCAGCTACGAGGGCGTGACCGGCACGTTCGGGTTCGCGACGGAGAGTGACGGCGCCGTGGCCAAGGGCGACATCGTCGTTGAGGGTCTGACGCCCTCCAACGTACCGCGCTACGTGTTGAAGGACGGCGCCTGGGTCTCGGCCCAGTAGCCACCCGATCACAGCGCCTTGTTGCACACAGGGGCGCGGGACCGCATCCCGCGCCCCTCGCGCACCAGGCCGCCATCGCCGTGCGCGGTTCGGCGCTGATGCGTGAGACCTGTCCGTACTGCGGAATGCACTGAACGGGCGAACGGATGTATCGCATCCGGTGGGGAGTGGCACGTGAGCTTCGACCACATCATGAGCGTCACCATCGGCGGCCTGACGGTGGGTATGATCTACGCCCTCATCGCGCTCGGCTACACGATGGTCTACGGCGTTCTCAAGTTCATCAACTTCGCCCATGGCGAGGTGTTCACCGTGGGCGGGTATGTCGCGGCCTTCTCGCTGCTGGCGATGGGCATCGATGCCTCAACGCCGTGGCTGAAGGTGGCCGGAGCGATCGCGCTCGCGCTGGTGGCGGCGGTCACCGTGCCGATGGTGCTCGGCTTCCTGATCGAGCGCATCGCGTACCGCCCGTTGCGCGGCAGGTCGCGCATCATCCCGCTGCTGTCGGCGATCGGCGTCTCGATCGTGCTGCAGCAGCTGATCATCATCATCTTCGGGCCCAAGCCGGTGACCATCCCAACGCTCGCCCTGAGCTCGGCGTCGGTGAGCTTCCTCGGCGTGAATGTCCGCGTGTTGGCGCTGGTGATCATCGCGGTCTCCGCGGCGCTGATGATCGGGCTCACCTACTTGGTGAAGTCCACACGCATCGGTAAGGCCATGCGCGCGACCTCGCAGGACATGGAAGCCGCCGAGATGATGGGCATCGACACCAACCGCACCATCGCGTTCACGTTCCTCGTGGGCTCGGCGCTTGCCGGCATCGGCGGTCTGCTCGTGGTGATGTACTACGGTTCGCTCAAGTACGACGCCGGGTTCCTGTACGGCCTCAAGGCGTTCACCGCAGCGGTCCTCGGCGGCATCGGCAACATCCCCGGCGCCGTGGTGGGCGCGATCGTGCTCGGCATGACCGAGACCTACGGCGTGAGCGTGGACCTCGGATTCCTCGCGTGGTTCGTGGTCGCGGGCCTCGTGCTCGGCCTGTACGTGCAGATGGTGCGCGTGCCGAACCGCCGGCTTGCGCACATCGCGGCCGACCGGCGCACGCCCGAGTACGAGCGCAGCATCATGAACGTGTACCGGCTCACGCCATATCATGGCATCAAGACGCTGCTTGCCGAGCGCACCGACGCGCTGCTGTCGGTCTCGGCGGTTGACGCGGTGCGCCTGATGGCGGGCAACATCTTCCTGGCGGTGCTCGCCGCGGTGATGTTCATCAACTCGAGCGCGCGTATCGACACCCGGTGGCAGCCGGTCATCGCGTTCGTGGTGCTCATGGTGATCCTGATGTTCCGTCCGTCGGGCATTCTCGGCGAAGCCGTCACGGAGAAGGTGTAGCCATGGCCACACGGATGGAGACTTCATCGGGTCGGGGTACGGCCACCGCGCATCGTGGAGCGGCCGTGCGGCGTATCGCCTCTGCGATGCCCGCGTGGGTGTGGTGGCTGGCGGGCATAGCGATCGCGGCGGGCTTCCCGCTGCTGAACGTGATCGGCGTGGTGGAGACAGCGTGGCTGCGCGTTGGCGTGGTGTCGCTGATCTTCGCGCTGCTCGCGCTCGGACTGAACATCGTGATGGGAGAGACCGGTCTGCTGAACCTCGGCTACATCGCGTTCTTCGCGTTTGGCGCGTACACCACCGCGCTGCTCTCATCGCCCAAGTTCGAGATCCACTGGCCGTTCCTGGCGGTGATCGTTGCGAGCACGCTCGTGGCGATGGTTGCGGGATTCCTCATCAGCCTGCCCACGCTGCGGCTGCGCGGCGACTACCTGGCGATCGTGACGCTCGCGTTCGGCGAGATCGTACGCCTCACCATCATCAATCTCGTGCCGCTCACCAACGGTCCCAACGGGATCACCGGCATCTACCCGCCGCGGTTGTTTGCGGACGCCAAGCCCGCGCTCGAGGGCATCGAGGCATGGTTCATCATCGACAAGCCGCTCGAGTACTACTATCTCGTCCTTGTGTGCGTGGTCGTCCTCGCCGTGCTGCTCACCAACCTCAAGAACTCGCGCATCGGTCGTGCGTGGAACGCGCTTCGTGAGGACGAGCTCGCGGCCATCTCCTCGGGAATCACCGCGGTGCGCGCGAAGATGCTCTCCGTGGTGCTCTCGGCGGGCATCGCGGGCTTTGCCGGCTCGCTCTTCGCGTACTACTCCAACGTGATCAGCCCGGAGTCGTTCCTGTTCATGCAGTCGGTCATCGTGGTCTGCATGGTGGTGCTCGGCGGCATGGGCTCGATCCCCGGTGTGATGCTGGGTGCCATCGCGCTCCAGGCGCTTCCGCAGCTCATCCGTGAGGCGGCGGGTGCCGCACGCAGCGACTTCGAGGTCTACCGGATGCTCATCTACGGTGTCCTCATCGTGGTGATGGTGATCGTCCGGCCCGAGGGGTTGCTGCCCGACAAGATCTTCCGCCGCGAGGCCCATGAGGTCGATCCGCGCGAACTCGAAATGACCCGTCAGTCGCTCTTCGACCTCGAAGAGGGCGAGAAGGACCTGGAGGTGTAGCCGATGGAACCGGTGCTCGAACTCCAGGACGTCTCGATGAGCTTTGGCGGCCTCAAGGCCGTGGACAGCCTCTCGTTCACGGTGCGCGAGAACGAGATCGTCTCGATCATCGGCCCCAATGGCTCGGGCAAGACCACCACGTTCAACCTGATCAGCGGTCTGTACGAACCGCACTCGGGCGATATCCTGCTCAAAGGCGAGAGCGTGGCCGGGCTGCGCCCCGACCTCGTGCACAACAAGGGCATCTCGCGTACGTTCCAGTCGCTTCGGCTCTTTACGAATATGAGCGTGCTTGAGAACGTGCTCGTGGGAATGCACTCGGTCACGAGCGCGGGCCCGTTCGCCTCGATGCTGCGCCTGCCGAGTGTGCGGCGCGAAGAGAAGGCGATGTACGACAAGGCGCAGGAGATCCTCGGTATGTTCCCCGGACGGTTCTCCGGGCCGCGGCAGCATCAGCCGGCGTTCTCGCTCAGTTACGCCAACCGGCGCCGGCTCGAGATCGCCCGTGCGCTCGCTTCGGACCCCGTGCTGCTGTTGCTCGACGAGCCGGTGGCCGGCATGAACCCGGCCGAGTCGCACGAGGTCATGGAGCAGATCAGGATGCTCCGCGAGAAGGGCTACACGATCCTGATGATCGAGCATGACATGCACGTGGTGGGCGGCGTCTCGGACCGCGTGATCGCCATGGATCACGGTGTGAAGATCGCCGAAGGCACGTATGACGAAGTCGCCAACGACCCTCAGGTTGTGGAGGCCTACCTTGGCAAGCGAGCAGCAGACGCCACTGCTTGAGTTCCGGGACGTTCAAACGTACTACGGACGGATCCAGATCCTCAAGGGTGTGGACTACAAGGTGTATCCGGGAGAGATCGTGTGCCTGCTCGGCGGTAACGCGTCGGGCAAGTCGACCACGATGAAGACCATCCTCGGCATCGTGAAGCCTGCGAAGGGCGAGGTGCTCTGGGAAGGCGAGGTCATCAACGGCCTGCGGACGGCCGAGCGCATCAAGCGCGGCATCGCGACCGTGCCGGAGAACCGACGCCTCTTCCCGAACCTCACCGTGCTCGAGAACCTCGAGATGGGGGCCTACACGCGCACCGACAGCGCCGCCATCGCGGAGGACCTTGAGCGCGTGTACGAGTTCTTCCCCAAACTGGCGGAGCGACGCAAGCAGCGCGCCGGCACGCTTTCGGGCGGCGAGCAGCAGATGGTCGCCTTCGGACGCGCGCTCATGAGCCAGCCGAAGCTCATCTGCATGGACGAGCCGTCTATGGGGCTCTCACCGGCGCTCGTGGATCAGAACTTCGAGCTCATCCAGCAGGTGAACGAGCAGGGTGTAGCGGTGTTCGTGGTGGAGCAGAACGCAAACGCCGCGCTCTCGATCGCCGACCGCGGATATGTGCTGCAGGGCGGCAGGCTCTTCACCGAGGGCACCGCCGTGGAGCTGCTCGAGAACCCCGAGTTGAAGCGGGCGTACCTCGGCGGGTAGGGCGCCCGTTTTGGGGTATGAACGCGCGACGGGTAGCGCGTCTGATTCCGGGCATGATCACGAATTTCGCGAACGCCCGGCGGCGTGGCGTAACCTCTTGTCCGGAAGCTCCGCGAATGACCTGCAATAAGCAGCGATTTCGCGTACCATATCTACGATCAGCGGGTCAGATGACCTGCCCGCGTCGCTCATGACCGCGCCAGGCAAAGGAAGACGACCAGCCCGATGACAGCACGCACAGGTACACGTACGTCGCAGATCGTGGGGATGGCCATCCTCGTGGCGGTCATCGCCGTCATCGTCGGGCTCGTCGTTGCCCAGTACGGCTACTACCAGCCCGACAGGGCCGCCGCGGCCGCGCATCCGGAGATCGGCTCCAAGTCGTGCGCATCGTGCCACGACCACAAGCATCAGGAGCCCTACCTCGGCGATTGCGAGACCTGCCATACCACGTCGTCGTGGCTGGCAACGCACTACACGCATGAGAACCCGGAGTTCAACACCTCGTTCCACGCGATCATCGGCTGCGAGCGTTGTCACGACGAAGGCGAGCCGCTTCCCTCGGCGGCATGCGAGACCTGCCACGCTGCCCGCTCGCCGCACGGTGTCGGGCCGGTAGCCTGCGCGCCGTGTCACACGGTCCTGGCCTGGTCGATGCAGCGTGCGATTCCCGAGGATCACCTGTCGCTTGAGGGAGGGCACGCGGGGCTGTCGTGCTTCGAGTGCCACACCGCTGGCGTTGAGGTCCCGGCAAGCGGCGCTCGCGGCTGCGTGGACTGTCACGGACCCAACCACGGCGGCCTGACCGACTGTGAGAGCTGCCATGAGCCGTCGCGCGGATGGGAGCCCCTGCCCGGGTTCGACCACTCGCTCTTCTTCAAGCTCGAGGGCAAGCACACGCTGGCCGACTGCGCCGACTGCCACAAGAACAACACCTTCGCCGGTACGCCCACAGTGTGTCAGGGCTGCCACCCGGTGGCGCACAAGAACCTCACGCTGTGCGAGCAGTGCCATACGCCGCATGGCTTCGTGCCGTCGACCTTCGATCATGACAAGTACTTCCCGATCACAGGCGGGCACACCAAGCTGGACTGCCTGGCGTGCCACCCGAAGGGGGTCTACGACGGCACCCCCACCGTGTGCACCGGATGCCATGGTTCCGCGCACGGCGGGCTGACGGCCTGCCAGAGCTGCCACACAACGAAGGGCTTCGTGCCCTCGACGTTCAACCACGCGAGCCGCTTCCCGCTCGTGGGGGCGCACGCGAGCGTGGCCTGCAGCTCCTGTCATCCGCAGAAGAAGTACGCGCAGAACATCGGTGGCGGCTCAACGGCGTGCTCGGCGTGCCATACCTCGCCGCACGGCAGCGGGATCACCGACTGCACCGCGTGCCACAAGCCAACGGCGTGGTCTGACATCCTGCTCACCGAGCATCCGGGCGAGATCAAGCTCGGCACCGCGCACACGGAGCGCGCATGCACGCTCTGCCACCCGACGCTGAAGTTCATCGACGACGCGCCCAAGCCATGTCAGGACTGCCACCTGGCCGATGTCCCGCACGTGGGCCCGACGAACTGCCTCGACTGCCACCGTCCCACTACGTGGGCGGAGCTGCACTTCACGCACCCGGACATCGGCGTGCACGAATCGCGGCCGTGGTTGAACTCGTACTGCCTGCGATGCCATCCTGGGCCCGACTTCACGATCGCGGACTGCACGAGCTGCCACCTGTTCGTGCCGGCATCGGAGAACCCGACCGCAACGCCGTTCCCGGTGCCCACGGTCGACAACATCGTGCCGGTGCAAGAACTGCTGGTTCCGGTGCCGGTGAAGCCGGTGGCTGACCAGCTCTCGGAGACCCCCGCGACGGAGAGCACGTCCTCGGCTGAGTAAGACGCCTGTGCGGCTTCGAATCCAGAAGAACAGCGTCCTTCACGGGCGCTGTTCGCGTGTTCGGGGTCTGTCGCACGCTCTCTCCAGGCGGTATGGTTTGCATAGCTGCTAGGTCTGTCTGCATACACCACGTGAGGAGTCTCGATGATCAGGGTTGCGGTATGGGGCGCCGGCATGATGGGCCAGGGACTGCTCGGCTACATCCTTGACCGACCCGGGCAGATCGAGCTGGTGGGTGTCATCGACGCAGATCCTGCCCGACAGGGCTCGACCGTAGGCGATCTGCTCGGCAGGCGCTGCGACCTGCCCGTGACCGGGGACGCGGCTGCCGTGCTGGCGCGCGAACCGGAGGTCGTCTGCATCTGCACCCGCAGCAACCTCGACGAGGTGGCCGATCAGGTGGAGGCCGCGGTCCGAGCGGGCGCGAACGTGCTTTGCACCGCCGAGACGCTCGCCTATCCGTGGGCGAGCGATCCCGACTGGGCCGAGCGCTTCGAGGACCTGGCCGTCGAATACGACGTCTCCATCCTCGGCACGGGCATCAATCCGGGCTTCATGCTCGATGCGCTGATCGTGGCGTGGAGCTCGGTCTGTCTGAAAATCGACCGCATCGAAGCCCAGCGCATCAACGATCTCTCGCCGTTCGGTCCCACGGTCATGCAGAGCCAGGGTGTGGGGACCACCGTCGAGGAGTTCGAGCGCGGGGTGGCTGAGGGCACGATCGTGGGACACATCGGATTCCCGGAATCCATCGGGCTCATCGCCGACGCGATCGGGTGGGAGATCGACGAGGTCGTGGAGACACGCGAACCGATCATCACCACCGTGCCGAGGGAGACGCCGCACGTGAAGGTCGCCCCGGGCGATGTGTGCGGATGCCGTCACATCGGGCGAGGCTATAGCAACGGTGAGCTGAAGATCGAGCTCGTCCATCCTCAGCAGATCCATCCGCATCTCGAGGGTGTGGAGACCGGCGACTACATCACCATCATCGGAGACCCTGAGATCCACATGTCCACGAGCCCCGAAGTGCCAGGCGGCAAGGGCACATTCGCGTCCACCGGCAACTACATCCAGCTGATCGTAGACGCCCCTTCGGGCATCCTGACCGTGACCGACCTGCCGGTGCCCCGATTCTGGGCGCCGACGGATTAGAGCGTTGCGGGAGGGGTACACCCTCTTCGCGGGGCCGACATGCGCGTGCGAGCAAGGGAGCGAGCGATGACCGACCTGATCCGATGCAGTGTGGGCAACTGGGTGGAGGTGCAGTACGTCTTGTTGTCTG
Source organism: Actinomycetes bacterium (assembly GCA_022839745.1). Lineage (GTDB taxonomy): Bacteria > Actinomycetota > Coriobacteriia > Anaerosomatales > Anaerosomataceae > Anaerosoma. The sequence goes on along the minus strand of JALHJB010000003.1, from coordinate 127,732 downwards.
CTGAAGACCGCGCCTCAGGCATCCCCGAGGACACTGCGGCGCAGCCGCTGCGGGCCTGGGTGAAGGGGTTCGCCCTTGGCTCGGCGATGATCGGTGACGAGCTGAGCGTGGAGACGATGAGCGGGCGCGTGGTGCGGGGGCATCTCTCGGAGATCGAACCTGGCTACACGCACACATTCGGGTCCCCGCCGGCTGAGATCGTCGGCATCGGACGTGACCTCAGGACGCGCGTGTCGGCATACCGGGCGAAGGCGGGTGAGTAGCATGGCGACCCGCTACGAACAGGTGATGGCCCGCAAGGGCGAGATCATGAAGGCCGCCCTTGGCATGGACTACGCGCGGTTCGAGCGTAGTCCGATCGCATTCGACTACGAGGGCATGATGTCGGCCCACGGGTACACGCTGGAGCAGATCCGTTCGATCCAGCGCGCGGCGGGCGTGGGGCTCACCCCGCTGCTCGAGCTTCGCAACCTCACCGACCTGGTGCGTTCCTACGCCGAGCCCGGCCACGGTGCGCGGATCTTCGTGAAGGACGAAGCCGCCAACATGGCGGGCTCGTTCAAGGACCGGCGGGCGAGCATGAGCATCCACGTTGCCGCCGAAAAGGGATACGCCGGCGTGATCGCGGCCACGTCGGGCAACTACGGCGCCGCGGTGGCGAGCCAGGCCGCTCGCGCCGGACTCAAGTGCATCATCTGTCAGGAGACGTTCGACTCGCGGCATGTGGGGCAGCCCGAGATCGTGGAGAAGTCGCGCATCTGTGAGGCGTTCGGCGCCGAGGTCGTGCAGATGACGGTAGGGCCCGAGCTCTTCTTCCACATGCTCGAGCTGCTCGATGAGACCGGGTACCTCTCGGCATCGCTCTACTCGCCGTTCGGCGTATCGGGGATCGAGAGCCTGGGCGCCGAGCTTGCCGAGGAGATGATCGCGCTCACGGGCGCGCCGCCCACGCATGTGGTGGTGACCCACGCCGGCGGCGGTAACACCACCGGCACCGCGCGAGGGCTTGAGCGGATGGGCGCACGCGACACCGTGGTCGTGAGCGCGAGCGTGGACCTCTCAGGGCTCCACATGGCAAGCGACGCCGACTTCAACCGGAAGAGCTTCACGACCGGCCACACCGGGTTCGGCGTTCCGTTCGCCACGTGGCCCGACCGTGCGGACGTGCCGCGCAACGCCGCCCGGTCGCTCAGGTACATGGACCGCTACCTCACGGTCACGCAGGGCGAGGTCTTCTACGTGACCGAGGCGCTCTCCAAGCTCGAGGGCCTCGAGCGCGGGCCGAGCGGGAACACGGCGATGGCGGCCGCGATGTCCCTCGCGCGGGAGCTGCCCACTGAGGCGACCGTGGTGGTGCAGGAGACCGAGTACACCGGCGCTGGCAAGCACCACTGGTCGCAACTCGCGTTCGCAAGGGCGCAGGGCATCGAGGTCCGGGCGGGCGACCCGGCGGACAACGCGCCGGGGAAGACCATCGTGATCCCCGAGCGGCCCGAGCAGATCCGGGCCCGCGACATCGACCTCACGAGGCTCCGCCGCTCGTACATCCGCAACGCGCTGCAGCACGCGCCAGCCGGGTACGACCCCACGCCGGAAGATGTGGTGTTCCTCGCCGAGGACACCAACACCACACCTTCGGCGGTGGAGGAGATCATCGCGGAGTTGCGAGCGAGGTAGGAGTACACGGGGCTGACCGACGATGTCAGACCAGTGTGTCACAGTTGAAACACGGACAGGACAGCAGGGCCGCTGGACGTGAAAGGTGATCGCAGGGGCACCAGAAGGACATCAGAGAGTCAGAGCTAGAAGCGCCGATTTGAAGCTACAGCTTGCGGGCGCGGTACAAGTGCAGCTAAAGCGTGGGTCAGGCGAGCTGACCCAGACAGAGGGTCGGCTCGCGTTGCGTCTTGTGCCGCCCCGCCCGATGGAAAGGGCGGTGCAACGATGGGTACGAAGAACAGGCCGACGGTGGAGGAGAGCGGGGTCACTCGATTCCGCGATGCGGTGCCGCATGGTGGGCACGCATGGGTGCTCGCGCGCGACGACAAGGACTACTTCTACGAGTGCCTCAGGTGTGGCGACCGTGTGCACGTGCTCACCATCGAGCAGATGGCGAAGGCGCAGAAGCACGGCTATGCGTACATGCCGCTCAACCACAGGGCGCCGTGGAACCGCGATCGCGAGCAGAGGATCTGGGATACCGGCGCGACCAAGCCGCGCATCGTTCGGGAGGAGCCCTATCCGCCCTGCACGCGCGCGGATGTCTCGCTGCCGGATGTGGACGAGCTTCCCGAGGGTCCGGTTGTGGCCGTGCCCAGGGACGAACCGGGCGGACGCTAGCGACAGCCGCCAGACACGTTGGCGATCGCTGGCAATCCGTGTCCTGCTTCGGGTTGTGCCTGACGTGTGTACAGCGTATTCTTCGATGAGTATCGAAGTATGGACAGTGCTTCAATGACTGTTGAATCGAAGGGAACCGACGTGGGCGACTGCTGCAGCGCACCGACGCGCGTGCTTGTGGAGTTCGAGTATCTGACCGTAGATGGTGAGACCTGCGACCGGTGCGGGGACACCCGTGAGGCCGTGCGCAGCGCCGTTGCCGACGCCCGCGCGGCACTGCCCTCAGCGCTTGCCGCGCTCGAGTTCGTTGAGCGTGAGCTCACCGCTGATCGACTTGCGGAGTCCAACCGCGTGCTCGTGAACGGACGTCCGGCCGAGGAGTGGCTGGGTGGCGTGAGCGTGATGAGCGACTGTCCGTCGTGCAGCGATCTGGTCGGTGAATCGGTGTGCTGCCGCGAGATCGAAGTCGACGGCGTGCGCACCGAGGCGGTCGGTCGCGATGTGGTCTTCGACGCGATCATGGCTGCGGCTGGACTCGGCGCAGCGGAGCGGGTCGGCTCCGACGACGCCTCCGCAGCGCGGTCTGTGCGCGAGGACAGCGAGGAGGGGTCTGCCCGCTCCGCACGCTCCTGCTGCGCGCCAGCTGTGGCCGAGATCACGCTCGTGACCGGTCCTGGCTGCGGTTGAGGCGGCGACCTGATGTGCGACCCCGGTTCGGAGGTCGCGTTCGCAGCGCCAGAAGGCTCGGCTTGAGACATGCCCTCGACGTGGCGTGCCCACGTCATCGAGGCCGCCCTTGTTGCCGAGGGCTTTCGTCTGCCGGTCGTAGACTGTGATGTGTACTCGCTTCCGGGTGGTGAGCGCACGGCCGTTGTGGACGTGCTGATCGCCGAGCAGGCGTCGTTCCCGATGGTGCTCGTCCACGGGAGGGTCGTCTGCCATGGCGGGGTCGACCTGGAGGCGATCGTCCGTGCAGTGCGGGAAGGAACCGGCGATGCGTGCGGCTGTTGCTGAGACGCTGACCGAGGAGCAGCTCGACGCCGCGCTCAAGGCCCTGGCCTCAGCGCAGCGGCGGGAGATCGTCCGCTTCCTTGTGGAGAGTGCCCCCGAGGCCGGCACGACGTGCTGTGCCACCGATGAGGTGTGTGCGTGCAAGCTATCCGAACGGTTCGGGCTCGCGCCGTCCACGATCTCGCACCACATGGCAGCGCTCAGGGGCGCCGGCGTTGTCACATCCCGCAAGGACGGCACATGGGTGTACTACACGGTGCGGCGCGACGTGCTGTCTGCCGTTGCCGCCGCGATCGAAGGACTCTAGCGGCCCTCGTGGCCGGAAAGCTGGTATCGATATGGAGATCAAGGTCCTCGGCACCGGGTGTGCCAAGTGCAAGCAGCTGGAGAAGACCGTCCGCGCGGCCGTGGACGAGATGGGGCTCGACGCCACCGTGGAGAAGGTCACGGAACTCACCGACATCATGGAGTACGGCCTCATGTCCACACCCGGCCTTGTGGTGAACGGCGAAGTGCGCCTTGCCGGGCGCCTGCCCAAGCTCGCAGAGGTGAAGTCCATCCTCGAGCGGGCGGATGCCTGACGGTCCGCAGACTGAGCGTGGGTGGCGCGTGAAGATCGAGGGCCTTTTGCGGTAGCAAATGTAGCCTCGTGACGGCTATGCTTGCATCAGTTTGCACCCGGACTGCATACACGCAGTGGGAGGAGCCTGCATGGCACGCGAGGACACGTTCGCCGAGGCGCGCAAGCACCTTGAGGGGCTGAGTGACGCCGAGCTGGAGGCTCGTTTCTGGACACTCGCCCGCCAGTGCGTCGATCCGATGGTGGAACTCGCGAGGACGCATACATCTCCCTCGATCGAGAGAAGCGTTCTCATGCGGATGGGAGTAGACTCGGTCACATGCAAGGCGGTCGTGGCCGAGTGCGAAGTACGGGGGCTTCTCGGGCACGGAGCCGGACAGGTGGTCCTGCATGCGATGCGGGAATGGGGCGTTGACGCCGCCACGGCTGCCGGGCGCCTCGCCGAAGGACAAGGGTGGGAGCTAGCAGAAGGTACGTGGGGTGGCGTGCGATGAGCGAACACGCGCACGCGCCACGGTCCGCCGCGACTCCATCCGATAGTGCGGGACCCGGCAAGCGGACGCTCGGCCCCTGCCTCGGCCATCCGCCTGCCGACCCGCCGATCGATCCCTGTGTCAAGCTCGATGTCGAGGCGCTGCTTGATGGTCTTGAGCACTATCGCCCCCGGCGCAGCGGATGGACCTGGCGCCGGGCCGTGCCGGGACTCACGGCGTACGAGTTCACCTACCACGAGGCGTCCGAGCCGCTCGCCAACGGCGTCCCGCTGCCCGCGGCGCACTACTTCGAGAACATCGACCCGCAGCCCGACTGCGTGATCACCACCGAGATCGCCTCGGGTCGCCCGGAAGACGATGTTCGGCGCATGCGCATGGCGGCATGGCATGGGGCCGACCACATCATGGTCATCCGCACCGCCGGCCAAAGCCACATGGACGGCCTCATCGAGGGTACGCCGGAGGGCGTGGGCGGCATTGCGGTCACCCGCAAGCAGGTGCGTCTCTCGCGCCGCGCGCTCGACCTCATCGAGGACGAGGTCGGCCGGCCCATCAACTTCCACAGCTACGTGAGCGGCGTGGCGGGTCCTGAGATCGCCGTGATGTTCGCCGAGGAGGGTGTGAACGGCGCGCACCAGGACCCGCAGTACAACGTGCTGTACCGCAACATCAACATGTACCGCAGCTTCGTGGATGCCGCGGTGGCCAAGCATGTGATGGCGGCGGCCGGCATCTTGCAGATCGACGGAGCCCACAACGCGAACGCTACGGCCGTGAAGGCCTGGAAGGTCATGCCTGAGCTGCTGGTGCAGCACGCCATCAACTGCGCATTCTCCGAGGCTGTGGGCATGCCCGCGGAGCTGATCGCGCTCTCGACAGTGCCGCCGGATGCGGCGCCGGCGCCGTGCATGCGCATGGACCTGCCGTACGCGGTCGCGCTCCGCGATCTGTTCGGCCGCTACAAGATGCGTGCGCAGCAGAACACCCGGTATATGGAGTCCGACGGCCGTGACGCCACGGTGAGCCACGTGATGAACCTCATGGTCTCCAGGCTGACCTCCGCGGATATCCAGTCCACGATAACGCCGGACGAGGGCCGGAACGTGCCGTGGCACTACAACAACATCGCCGCCGTGGATACCGCCAAGCAGTCGCTGGTGGGCATGGACGGTCTGCGCGAGATGGTGAAGATCGACCGCGACAATCCCGAGCTCAGGGATCGCGTGCGCGAGCTCAAGGAGCGGGCGGTGCTCTTCCTCGAGGCGATGCTGGAGGACGGGGGGTACTTCGCGGGCGTTGAGAAGGCGTACTTCGTCGACAGCGGCGAGTATCCCGAGACGCACGATGACGGCATCGCCCGCGAGGGCGCCGGCGGTGTGGCGGCAGGCTCGATCGTACCGCGCGCGGACGACTACCTCGCGCCAGTGTGCCACCATTTCGGCGAGAACCACCTTGAGCTGCTGGAGGCGTACGGCGCCCCGGCCGGATCGCCCGCGTGCACGCTGATCGGCGGCTGTACCTTCTGTGATGACGCCAAGGTGCCGTTCATCGATGAGCTCGACCCCACCGACAACGCCACGCAGCGGCTTATGCAGACCGCCGAACTCCGCGAGAAGGGCCTCATCAAGCCGGAGGTGGAGTGGGCAGGCGACGGTATCGTCGCCGTCACGATGTTCCTGCCGGCCGCCGAGGCGGTGGCCGAAGCCGCGGCGCTCGAGCTTGGCCGAGCGATGAACCTCACCGACTGCGAGGTCATCCACAAGCGGGTGATGCATCCCGCCGAGGGCACGCTCATCGAGCTCAAGGGCCGCCTCGATGTGGCGATCGATCCGGCAACGCTCGTGATCCCCGAGCCGCCCGACGTGCTCACCGATGAGGAGATCCGCGACTTCGTGCACGAGCGGGGCCTCAAGTGTGTGGCCGCCACCGTGGGCAACGACGAGCACTCGGTGGGCATGCGTGAGATCATCGACATCAAACACGGCGGGCTCGAGAAGTGGGGCTTTGGTGTGACCTACCTCGGCACGAGCGTGCCGATCGAGAAGGTGCTGGACGCCGCCATCGAGCACGCCGCGAGCGTGGTGCTCATCTCCACGATCATCACGCACGCCGACGTGCACCGCGAGATGATGGGCAAGCTCGCCGACCTGGCCGAGGAGAAGGGCGTGCGTGAGAAGCTGTTGCTCATCAGCGGTGGCACGCAGGTGACCGACGAGATCGCCCGCGAGAGCGGTATGGACGCCGGCTTCGGGCGAAGGACCAAGGGTATCGACGTGGCGAGCTTCGTGGTGAGGGAGATGCAGACACGGGGCTTGTAGTCCTCGGACTGCTACCATACGCACAGCGCGGTCGCGCGTGAAGCGCGCCCCTGCTCATCCATATCCACACACAGTACCGAACACATGGAGGCATACATGAGCACCACGCCGGAGCACGCCGCCGGAGACACCGCCGTCCACGTCCAGGAGATGTTGCAGCGCGGCATCACCCAGGTACGCGCGGGTGAGCACGCCGTGGGAATGAGCTCCTTCGAAGAGGCGGGCAGGCTGGCTACCAGCGCGGGTCTCACGGCGCTTGCTGCCGGTGCGGCCATCAACCGCGGCTGGGCGCTCGCACTGAGCGGCGACACCGCGCTGTCGATCGACGCGTACGTTGAAGGTGCCGATCTCGCGCGCGAGGCAGACGACGCGCGCAGGCTCGTGATCGCGCTCGGCAACCTCGGCATCGCGTACACCGCAGAGCGGCGCTATGAAGAGGCTGCCGCTGTCTATGAGGAGTACATCCCGCTGCTTGAGGGCGATGCGGAGGAGGAGATCGACTCCCGACTCAATTGGAGCGTCGCGCTCGAGGGCCTGGGCCGGGCAGATGAGGCCTCGGAGCAGCTTGACGAGGCGGAGCGCGTCGCCGTTGATGCCGACCTTGATCAGGTGCTCGTGCGCGTGCACATAGCCCAGGGGGCCATGCGCGAGCGGGCCGGTGAGGGCGAAGAGGCGCTCGAGCTGTACTGGAAGGCATTCGACATCGCCTCCGAGGCGGAGGATGCGGATCTCGTGGGCGCCGTCACGATGACGCTCGGCTACGCGTACACGCGAGCGGGGGACCATGCGAAGGCCGCTGACTGCTTTGGCGAGGCCGCGCGGGCGTTCCGCCATCTGGAGGATCACCAGCGTCTTGCTGGGGCACTGGTGCGGCAGGGGCGGGCCATGCAGACGCTCGGGCTCGTCGACCAGGCGCTTGAGGTGTGGCGCGAGGCCGAACCGCTCCTGCGTGAGATCGACGACCAGGCTGCCCTCGGTGAGTGTCTGCTCGAGCAGGCGGTCGCGGTGAGCGGGCAGCAGTCGAACTTTGCGCCCGACTTCCAGTTCACGGAGGCCGCTGTGGCGTTCCGCACAGCGGGGGTGCTCGATCGTCTGTCCGCCGTCTATCTCGCGCACGCTCAGTGGTGCTGGGAGCGCCACCTTGACACTCAGGCGCGCAAGCACGCGCAGGAGGCGCTCGACGCGGTGGCGGCAACACCGAACCCGATGATCGAGTCGCGGGCACGCGCACTGCATGCGCAGATGCTCGCGGACACCGGGGACATGACCGATGCGGTCACCGAACTGACCACGGCTGAGACGCTCTCCCTCCTGGACGGCGACCAGCAGGGTGTCACCGGCGCGCGGGTCCGGGCGGCCTACGTGATGGCGCGGAACGGCGCCACGGTCGAAGACGTGAGGGCCCGGTTGACCGAGGCCATCGCGCAAGCCCGCGAGGCGGGTCACGGGGAGCAGGGGCGACGTGCCGCGGAGGCCGTGGCCGCTGAGATCGAGGAACGGTGCGGCGGGGTGTACACGGACCTCCTCGGTGCGCCGGAGGACATCGGGTTCGAAGCGCCTGTTGATGGCGGCGTGGTCGAGGAGTAACACCCGCGCGCCCGCCGGATCGACCTCGCCGATCGCAGCGGCGTTGTGCTGGCTGCCCGGTAGGGAGGATGACCGATGAGCACCGCACGCCCGGTAGATGCGCTGGTTGCCGAGATCGGCTCCACGACAACCGTCGTCTCGGCGTTCGATGGGATCGCCGAGGGCTCGTCCGCGCCGCCACAGCTGCTCGGACAGGGCTTCGCTCCCACGAGCGTGGCCGCGGGGGACGTGGGCATCGGGATGGAGGCGGCACAGGCGTCGCTCGAGGCGGCGGTGGGGCCGCTCGACCCGGCGGTCACGCTCGCAACGTCCTCGGCGGCCGGGGGTCTGCGAATGACCGTGCACGGCCTCACGCAGAAGATGACCGCGATGGCTGCGCGCGAAGCGGCACTCGGTGCGGGCGGGGTGGTCGAGCTCACCACCTCGGGGCGGTTGCGGGAGAGCGAACTCGAGGCGATCGAGCGTGCGATGCCCGGACTGATCCTGCTGGCCGGGGGCGTGGAGGGCGGCGACACGGAGGTCGTGCTCTTCAACGCGGCGCAACTCGCGAGGCTGAAGGTGCGGCCGATCGTGGTGTACGCGGGCAACTCGGCGGTCTCTGGCGAGGCGCGCGCGATACTCGAGGCGGAGGGCTTCGGGGTCCGCGTGACCAGCAACGTGTATCCCGCGGTCGACGAACTCGACATCGTTCCTGCGCGTCATGTGATCCACGACGCGTTCGAGGAGCACATCATCCACGCACCCGGGATGGAGCGTATCGCCGAGTTCGTGAACGGCGGCATACTGCCCACTCCCGGCGCGGTGCTGATCGCCGCCGAGCTGCTGGCCGACGCGCTCGGTGACCTGGTGGTGATCGACGTGGGCGGCGCCACGACCGACGTGCACTCCGTGACCGACGGCAGCCCCGAGATGGCGGCTATCGCGACCGACCCGCAACCACACGCGAAGCGCACCGTGGAGGGCGACCTCGGCACGTACGTGAGCGCCGCGCATGTGGCCGAGCTGATCCCCGAGGCCGAGCGGCCCGACCCGCTACCGCCGGCTGTGCCGTCAACAGCCGGGGAGACCGCCGCCGCCGTGCTGCTCGCAGGCACGGCCGCCCGCGTGGGCGTTGAGCGCCACGCGGGCCAGCTTGCGCACCTCTACACGCCCAAGGGCCGGCAGACGGTCGCGCGTGGGCGGGACCTCACCGCGTGCCGGCTGCTGGTAGGCACCGGCGGCGCGCTCACGCGTCTTCCCGGCGGCGAGGAGATGCTCGCGAGCGTGCGCGCGTCGACCGCGGGCGGCGAGCGGCTGTTGCCGCCCGCCGATGCCCGGGTCGCGCTCGATCGCGACTACGTGCTTGCCGCGTGTGGCGCGCTCTCCACGCGTTTTCCCGCCGATGCCGTGGTCGCGCTCATGCGCGCGAGCCTCGGCGTGTAACGGGAGCCCGTCACACCACTCCCGCCAACCCCAGCTTCTCCACGGTCTCCGCGGTGGGCAGGCCGCTTGCCAGGTCCCACCCCATCGACTCGTAGAAGCTGTCGAGGGCCGCCGCCACGTTGGCCACCTGGCCCGCGCCGCGGCCGTCGGGCGCCGGCTCGCTCGTGATCCGCTTCGGCAGCGTGTCGTCGGCTCGATCGAACCCGAAGCGCGCGTTCACGAGCCGCTCGAGGTTGATCACGCGCTCGGCAGCCTTGAGCATGTCCTCCTTGGTCCAGGTCTCGCCGGTGGCGGCCGAGAGCACCGAGGCCCAGGTGGAGGGCTGCACCGCGAGCGTGATCACCGAGAACAGGCATACGCCCATCAGGTTGGTAGCCATCGAGAACTCCATGAGCGGCTTGACCCACTCCTGCGGAGCGTCGGCGAGATAGTCCACGTCACGCGTGATGCCGAGCTCCTCGCTCCGGTAGCCGAACGCGTCGATCGTGGTTGCATACGGCCTCAGGTGGTCGGCGCCGCGCGGCGAGACCGCGTGGCTCACGCCTTCGCCCTTGCTCGCCCGTACGCCGCAGCTGGCGAGCTCCACGCCCTTCACTTCGAAGGTGTAGTCGCCAGCATCTCCGCCGAGTGCCAGAGCGGCACGCTTCGTCCCATCGGCGAGCAGGTTGCCGATACCCTCGGCCCGATGGGCTATCTTCTCGAGCAGCTCGGGGAACACCTCGCCATTGCCCCACGTGAGGTCGAGCCCGCCGGTCGATTCGGGTGTGAGGAGGCCTTTCTCGTACCACTCCATCGCCACCGCGATCGTCTGTCCCGTCGCGATCGTGTCAAGGCCGAGGTCGTTGCAGAGGTGCCCGGCATGGGCCACGGCGTTGATATCGTTTACCAGGCACTTGGAGCCGAACGCGCCGAGCGTCTCGTACTCAGGTCCGCCGCCGGTCTCACCCGCATACGGCCCGCTCTTGATCGTGGTCACACGCCCACATGCCACCGGGCAGCCCGAGCAGGCATACGGCTTCACGTCCAGGCCCTCGTGGTACGCCTTCATGCCGAGCGTGTCGATCGACTCGTCGAAGGTGGTGCGGCGCCAGTTCTGCGTGGGAAGCACGCCGAGGGCGTTGATCGAGTCGTAGAAGCTCGGCGTGCCATAGGGCTTGAGCTCGTCTTTCACGAACGCTTCCGCCAGGAACTCCTCGCGCGCCTGCCGCGCCGCGGCCTTGAGCGCGTCGGGGTCGGCTATGGGCAGCGGCTTGGTGCCGCGCACCGCGAACGCCTTGAGGCCCTTGGCGCCCATCGCCGCGCCGCCGCCCCCGCGGCCGGCCGCGCGTTCGCCGTCGGTCATGATCGCCGCATACAGCACGCCGTTCTCGCCCGCGGGGCCGATCGTGGCGAGCTGCCAGCCCTTTCCGTCGAGCGCCGTGCGGATGGCGGCCTCGGTGTCATGGACGCCCATTCCCCAGAGATCCATCGCGTCGCGGATCTCCACTGTGTCGTCATCGATCACCACGTATACGGGGTTGTCTGCCTCGCCCGTGAAGACGATCAGATCGTACCCGGCCTTCTTGATCGCCGGCGACAGGTGACCGCCAACGTTGGAGGCGCCGATCGCGCCGGAGGCGGGGGAGCGGAACACGAAGCACGTGCGACCCGAGGACGGCGCTGCCGTGCCGGTGAGCGGACCGACGGCCGCGATCAGCGGCTGCGAAGCCTCAAGTGGCAGCCCGTCGAAGTCCACGAGCTCCGCGAACAGACGCATCGCCACACCTTCACCGCCGATGTAGTCGGCGAACCACTCGCCGGGGATCTGTCGGCGGGTCACCTCACCCGTGCCCAGGTCCACCATCAAAGCCACACCCCAGTTGCCGTTCACAGCGACTCCTTTCCGCATAGGCTACATTCGTTCCCGCAGTCCGCGCATGTTGATGCGAGGGTGTGAGCAGCGTTTCGAAAGCAGCGGCGGAGGGCCCGCGCGGCGGCGCGGAGCAACAGGAGACGCGCCGGCCGGCCGGGGTCGAGCGCCGCTACTCACGAGATACCCAGCCGGTCCGTCGGCTGTCACATCCTGACCGCCTGTCCGATGAGCGGTTTCCGGTCTTGACCCACACTAAGGAAGTCTCTAATGTAGATATCGTCTCCGAGCGTTGCGACCTACCGGGCCCTTACCAGTCCAACGGTCGCAGGGCCGATAGGGTCAGCAGGGAAACCGGCTGGCCTCCCGCCTGGAAAGGAGATCCGGAGGGCGCTACGGCGCTCTGGTCTGCCTTTCCCGCCGCGGGGAAGGCTTCTGCTTTCCCCAACCGGGATCATCGGCATCGCCCGGGAGATGTGGTGGTCTCGATCCGCCCACACGGATCGCGCCACCCCGCTCCCTGCGGTGGCAGGACGGCCGGGTCCACGCCGCCGCGCCGAAGGGGCCCCGGTTCGTCGGGGCCCCTTTCCGCGTCGGCTGTGCAACCGCCCTCCACCCGTGCGTGCGGCGCTCATCAGGGGACCCTCCGTAGAGGAGGCAGCGAGGCCGACCCTGGTCGGTCGAGGGGAAAGGGGCAGCACCATGCAACGACGATCGGTTGTGTTCGGCATGCTCGTGCTAGCGGTCCTGGGGGTTCTGGCTGCTACCGCCACGCCACAGGCCAACGCGGCCTACCACCACATGGGGGAGATGGACTCCGACTACTTCCTGCAGGTGTATCCGGAGGCCGCCGGCACCAAGCTCGACTCCTGCACCTTGTGTCATCGGGGCGGGAGCGTGGGGAAGGCCACGCTTGGCGCGTGCGAGTGGTGTCACTATTCGTATGGGTACGACGCACATGGCGACATCATGACGACGCTCAACCCGTACGGTCTGGACTACCACGAGGCCGGTAGCGATCCGGCGGCCGTGACCGCGATCGACGAGCTCGACTCCGACGGCGACGGCTACACCAACGTCGACGAGATCGCCGCTATCCGGTATCCGGGTGATGCCGATGACGACCCCACGAAGGTCGAAGCGCCGTATCGTGTCTACACGCTCGCCGAGATCGAGGCGATGCCGTCGCATACGCAGTTCCAGCTTATGAATACGCACAAGTCGGGCGACTACTACTGCGAGTACACGGGTGCGCCGATGGAAGACGTGTTGGCCGACGCTGGCATGCTGCCATGGGCGACGGGGATCCGGGCTATTGCGGCCGACGGGTTCGCCAATACGCACCCACTCGATCCCGCCACAGGCTACTACCACGTGCGTGGAACCTACCCGCAGTCGACCTTCTACTGGGACGCAGAGGCCGACCGAGCCACGAACCCTTTGTACGGTTGGTGTGACTACAGCGCGGCTTCGGTTGCCGGGCGCGAGAACGGCGACCCGATCGTGGTGGAGGGCGGCGCGAAGCTGCTGCTGGCGTACCAGTACGAGGGGCAGTATCTGGTGCCGGGTTCGCTCAACGCCGCCGGCAAGCTCGATGGCGAAGGCCCGTTCCGCGTGGTGCCGCCGCAGCACACGCCCGGGGCCCCGGACCAGTCGTCGACCTCGGCGATCCAGGACGTGATCTGGCCGTTCGACGGGCCGGAGCTCTACACCGACCACAACGCGGGCTTCTCGTCCAAGTGCGTGACCGTGATCAAGGTCGAGCCGCTTCCGGAGGGAACGACCGACATCGACACGCTTGAGGCTGGCTGGGAGTACGTGCGCGACGGCAAGATCGTGATCTACGGTGCGATCGACCCTACGCCGACCGTGCTCGAGAAGGCCGCCGACCTGCGGGAGTTCGTGCTCTCGCTCGAGCGTGAGGACCTCCGCGGCAAGAACATGGGCACGGCGTATGCGAACAAGCTCGACGTGCTCGCGCGCCAGGTTGAGAACGGTGCCACTGAAGGCGCCGCCGACAAGATCGAGAGCGATCTGCTGCCGAAGGTGGACGGCGTGGTCACAGGCGGCGCGGTGGAGCGTGACGACTGGGTCACCGATCCGGCCGCACAGCGCCGCGTCTACTGGTCGCTGCGGGAGCTGTTGGTGCTGCTCTCGATCGAGGGGTGACGCTCGTCAGCACGGAAGCATGCGAGGGGCCCCGTCTTCCGGGGCCCCTTTCCGCGCCGACTGATCCGCGACCGTTCGCCCCGGCTGTCGTACCATGGCCGTGTAGCGCCACCGTCCCTGAGGAGCCTTCATGACCGCACGGGCCACCGTCACCGTCGACCTCGCCAAGGTCATCGAGAACACGCGTCGTGTAGTGGAAGCGCTCGGCGGCCGGGGCGTCTACGGCGTCACGAAGGTGACGTGTGGCGCGCCCGAGGTGGCGCGCGCGATGCTCGCCGGCGGCGCAGCCGGCATCGCGGACTCACGGCTCGAGAACGTCGCGCGCATGCGTGAGGCGGGCATCGCCGCCGAGTTCTGGTCGCTCCGTGCGCCTGCGCCGGCTCTGGCCGACGAGGCCGTGCGGTTGGTCGAAGTCTCGCTCGAAAGCGAGCTCGAAACGGTCCGGGCACTGGATGCGGCCGCCCGGTCGCTTGGCAAGCGTCACCGCATCATCGCGATGGTGGACCTGGGCGACCTCCGCGAGGGCATGATGCCCGCCGACCTTCCGGCGTTCGTGGAGGCAGCCGACGCGTTGCCGAACATCGAGGTCCACGGGATCGGCGCGAGCCTCACCTGCTATGGGGCGATCGTGCCGGATGAGCGGAACCTCGGCGAGCTCGTTGCGCTTACGCAGACCGCAGAAGCGCGCCTCGGCAGGAGGCTGCATGTGAGCGGTGGCATGTCGAGCTCGCTCGACGCGCTCGTGGGTGGCATCCTGCCCGAGCGGATAGACAGTCTGCGTATCGGTGAATCCATCCTGCTCGGCGTCTCCACCGTGACACGGGAGCCGATCCTCGGCCTGCATACCGATGCGATCACGGTGAGCGCGCCGGTGATCGAGTGTCTCGTGAAGCCCAGCAAGCCGCGCGGCACGAGCGCGCAGGACGCGTTCGGCGGACGGCCGACGTTCGAAGACCGCGGCGAGCGGCGTCGTGCCATCCTCGCGATCGGCCGGCAGGACATCGTGCCCCACGGCATCGTGCCGCGTGACCCGCGCGTGCAGGTCCTCGGCGCATCGAGCGACCATCTCGTGCTCGATGTGCATGACCTGCCCGAGCCGCCACGCCTCGGCGAGCCGATCGAGTTCGTGCCTGGCTACTCCGCCACCCTCGCGGCGTTCACCTCGCCGTACGTGGAGAAGCGGTTCATCGGCTGACAGCGCGCGGTGCGCAAGCCGCCCGTTTCCGCCGCTACTCCGCCACCATGCGGTAGACGCCGCCGTTGAGGTCCACCACGTACAGCTCGCCGCTATCGTCCTCACCGAAGCTCGCGATCATCAGGTCGGTGTCGAGCAACTCGCGGGTCTCAACTCCGCTGCTACCAGCCTGCAGTCCCCAGATGCGCCCCACGGAGAAGTCGGCGTAGAAGTAGGTCCCATAGAGTTCGGGCTCCGCGGTGCCGCGGTACACGTAGCCGCCGGTGACCGAGGTCCCCGCGTCGCGCCCGTACTCCACGACCGGCATCGTGAAGCTTGAGAGATCGGGCTGCGCCGACTCATCGGGATACGGACGCGTGCCTTCGAGGATGTTCCACCCGTAGTTCTCGCCACCCGCCGAATCCGCGGGCTGGAAGTCGATCTCTTCCCAGGCATTCTGGCCCACGTCGCCGATCCACGGGTCGCCCGCGCCGCCGCCGTCACCGAGCCCGTAGTAGAGGTAGCCGTCAGGGCGAATGCGATCATCCCGCCGTTGTGGTTGGCGTACGGGTGGTTCACGCGCAGGAGCTTCTTCTCGCTTGCCGGGTCGACCGCGTCTCCGGTGACGGTGAACCGGGAGAGCACGGAGGAGCCATCCAGCTCGGTGTAGCTCACGAACACCAGGCCGTCCTCGGCGAACCCCGGCGAGAACGCCATGCCGAGCAGCCCCTGTTCGCTTTCGGTGCTCACCTTCTCCGAGAGGGCGAGGAACACCCCGGCGCGTTCGCCGTCGGCGACCACCCAGACGCGCCCCGTCTTCTCCAGAACGAACAGCCGCCCGGAGCCATCGCCCGCGCCGGTCACGTACAGCGGCTGCTCGAAACCGTCGAGAACCGGCTCCAGGCCGATCGTCATCTGGTCGAGCGGCACGCCCTCGCCTACGGGCGCCGTCTCAGGCAGGGGCGTTGAGGTGACGACCTCGGGGGCGGTGCCCTCCGTTGCCGCGTCCGGCAGGCAGCCCGCCAGCATCACCACGCACGCCAGGCAGGAGAGCAGTGCGAGCGAACGCCTGAGAGCGGTCGTCCCCATGGGTCCTCCGGTCATCGGAACCGATGGTTTCCTGTACCCGCTGCGCTAGAATCGCCGCATGTCACCACGTACCCGACCCCTCGCAACCGTGCTCTCCGCCGCCGCGGTCCTGCTCATCACCGCGCTCGTGGCGTGGGGCTGCACCCCGCTCCCCGCGCCGGACTCCGGGCGCCCCGCCGGAGCGCCCGAGGTCACCCGTGCCGAGGTGATCCGCCACACCGACGGCGACACCGCGCACTTCCGCCTCCAGGGCGGCGCCGAGGAGAAGGTGCGGTTCATCGGTATCGACACGCCGGAGGTCGGCGAGCGCGCTGAGCCGTACGGGGAAGAAGCGGCAGCGTACACCGCCGAAGCCATTCCGGTGGGCACGACCGTCTGGCTGGAGACCGACGCCGAGCTGCGCGACAGGCACGGCCGACTGCTCGCCTACGTGTGGCTCGTCGAGCCGCAGAGCGGGGACGACGCCGAAGTGCGGGAGCTGATGCTGAACGCGCGGATCGTGCTCGACGGGTTCGCCAGCGCGTACACGTATCCGCCGAACGTGAAGTACACCGAGACTCTCAAGGACCTGCAGGCCGAGGCACGCCGTGCCGGCCGCGGTCTGTGGGCCGACGAGGGTTAACGTGTCACCACGCGGATCGTGGGTACCACTGGATCAGGGCGTATCGGCCTCAGCCAGCGACGCGGCAGCAGACTCGAATCTCGCCGAGGCGGTCTCGATATGATCGAAGCACTCGCGCATCAGTGTCTCGTCCGGGCCCACGAACGCGATCGCCGGGTTCTCCGCGGCCCAGTCGTACGATTCGATGCCCTCCAGCCACGCAGCGTGCGCACGGACGAACTCCGGCGGCATCGGAGGTCTGCGCGGCGACCTGCTCTGTGACGTGCGCCCCGCTCTCAGCATCACGCACCACGGGGTCGCTCTGGGTCCCATCACCGCGCGTGCTCACGCCGAACAGCAACGCCACGCCGAGGCTGACGATGATGCCCGTCACGGCGGTCCGCGCCCGGGTGCGCTTGCCCCGATCCATCACTGTCCCCCAATACTCCGGGTGGTGCGGTCATCGGAGCAGAGGGAGGGGCCCGATGTGCAGGCCCCTCATCGCCCCTCCGCTGCCCGGCTCCTACCAGGTCGGCACCGGACACGGATCGTAGGGGATCAGCATCTGGCAGTTGTTGTTGAGCGCGTCGAAGAGGTTCTTGTACGCTTCGGCCTCCACGCGACTCGCGTCATCGGCCAGGGTCTCCGGATGCGCGAGCAGGAACGCGTTCGCGTCGTCCACGAGCGCGTTCGGTCCGACGCCTGTGGCCGGGAGAGGCGGCGCGACGTCGATCAACGGGGTCACGGTTCCCGTCACCGGGTCGTAGGTGTCGATCCAACCGTCACCCCGGATCCCGTAGAACACGTCGGTGATCGCGGCTACGGCCGGCGCAGCCAGGCCGAGGACCATCACCACCGTCAGCAGTCCGCCTATGGCCAGGCGCCATCGTAGTGTGTCGCACGTCCCCTCCTTCTTCTGCCCTTGCGTGCGGACCGGCGCTCTGGCGCGGGCCGGTCATGAAGAAGTCCTTGCGCGAGTTCCCGAACGCAAGAGACCAGCCGCACAGGGCCGGTCTCACCAGTGCCGAAGGCGTCGGCGATCGTCGGCTTCAGCATCGCCAATCCGACGAACGGCGTGTGCCGCGTGCCGGTTTTCGGGCAGAACTCTACACATCACACCCGAGAACGGGTGTCTTCACACCACGCCGGGGGGCGGAGATGGGGCATTGCCGGGCACCGTGACGGTCATCGCTTTCCACGCGCACGATCCGATCAGGGGCTAGGAGAGAGCGATGCGAAAGATCGATTTCCGTATGGTCGCGGCACTGGTGGTGTTCACGCTGATCCTGTCGGCGGTGTCACCGGCGGTGGCAGTGGTGTCCAGAGACACGGTCGAGCGCCCGGACGCGCACGGCCGTCGGCACGACAAACGAGAGCACCCGCTCGGCAAGAAACACGACGCGCTCAAGGCGCGCGCCCTTGAGGACAAGGTCCGGGGCGGCAGCGGCAAGGAAAAGGGCGGCGGCGTGTACGAAGTCACTCCCGGCGAGTTCGTGGAGTTGGAGCTTGCCGGCACCGACATGGTCTGGACGGTGCCCGGGGAGTTTGCGGACCTCCCGCACAACAGCATCCCGGAGCCGGACCGCACGGTGGACAACTCCACCATCTGGGAGCCCGACTTCAGCGAGGCGTACTACGACGAGATGCTGTACGCCCGGGGCAGCGCGGTGAACTCGATGGCCGAGTACTTCCTCGAGCAGTCGAGTGGGCGGTACACCGTGGACGGTGACTGCGCGGCGTGGGTCCCGGTTCCCGGCGATCACACCGTGTACGACGACGGCACCGCCGACAACGACACCTCCCGCAACGTGTGGCTGTTCCTGCAGGACTCGCTCGACGGCTGGTACGACATGCAGGTCGCGGCGGAGAAGACACCCGAGCAGATCGACGCGTACCTGTCGGCGTTCGACACGCACGACCGGTACGACTGGGATGGCGACGGCGTCTTCGATGAGCCCGACGGGTACATCGACCACTTCCAGTCGCTCCACTCAGGAGACGGCGAGGAGGGTGGCGGTGGCATCCTCGGCGATGAGGCGATCTGGAGCCACAGCTGGTACGCGTACTACGACCTCATCGGCCAGGCGGGGCCGTCGGCGGAGTACCTCCTCGGCGGTGTACAGATCGGCGAGAGCGCCTACTGGGTGGGCGACTACACGATCCAGCCAGAGAACGGCGGCGTGGGCGTGTTCGTGCATGAGTACACGCATGACCTCGGCATACCCGACCTCTACGACACGTACGCCGGCGAGAACAGCACCGGTTTCTGGACGCTCATGAGCAGCGGTTCGTGGCTCTCCGAGGTCGACTATGACCTCGGCTCCGCACCGGGGCACCTGGGCCCATGGGAGAAGCTGATGCTCGGCTGGCTCGACTACGCCGAGGCACCCGCAGGCGCTACGACGGAACTCACCCTTGGTCCGGTGGAGTTCAACTCGACCAACCCGCAAGCGTTGCTGGTGAACCTGCCGGAGAAGGAGCTGTGGTGGACGATCGCGGCGCCGTACGCCGGTGAGGCGTTCTACTACAGCGGCCAGGGCGACAACCTCCGGAACAGCATGATCAAGCCGTTCACGCTGCCTGAGGGCGCGTCGCTCACCGCGCAGGTGAACTACGGCATCGAGGAGGGCTACGACTACGCGGCGCTTATCGCCTCGCGCGATGGCGGGGCCACGTGGGAGACCGTGCCAACGAGCCTCTCCAACTCGAGCGTGGAGGCCGGCGGGATCGACGGCTTCTCGGGCGGCTGGGTGCCGCTCGTGGCCGATCTCTCCGCATACGCGGGAGACGTGCTTCTCGGCTTCCAGTACGTGACCGATGGGGGAGTAGCCGAAGTCGGCTTCATGGTCGATGAGATCGCCGTCACCGGCTCTCCCGTAGACGGCGCCGAGGCCGATGCCGGATGGACGTTCGACGGCTTCCGTACGAGCACCGGTATCGAGGGCGGCTCCTACTGGAACTACTACCTTGCCGAGTACCGGCAGTACTGGGGCTACGACGTGGCGCTCAGGAACGCGTACAACTTCGGCTTCCTGAAGGGCAAGGACGCGGCGGTGAACTGGGCCGAGCGCTTCCCGTATCAGGACGGCCTGCTCGTGTGGTACTGCGACACCTCGCAGCCCGACAACAACACGAGCGTGCATCCCGGCTCAGGCTTCGCGCTGCCGGTGGACGCGCATCCGGTGCCGCTCACGCGGCCAGGCAAGAAGCTGTGGCGCAACCGCATCCAGAGCTTCGACTCGCCGTTCGGGCTTGAGCCCACCGATGCGATCACGCTCTACTACAACAGCCGGGCGTTCCCCATCCCGAGCCTGCCGGCGGTGCCGGCGTTTGACGACGCCAACTCGTACTACAGCACGAAGAATCCAACGGCGAGTGTGATCACGCCGGTCACAGGCACCAGGATCCAGGTTCTCGGCACCACGGTCTCCGGTGACGGTGGATCGTACATGGGCGTCCGTGTGACCGTTCCGCTAGCCGAGTGAACGCGCGTGCGCGCCACCGGCGCTGATGCTGTGCGGCGGGTCGTGGCGCGGCACGGATGACGTGTGTGTCATGCATGTAAGAGCGGGGCCCCGGCCCATCTCCGGGGCCCCACGCATGCTAGTATGCAGGCATGCCCGCCCGCACGGCCGCATCACCCGAAAGGACGATGACGATGTCGCTGCCCGAGCCGCTGGAACGCATGACATTCGACACCGCACGGCTGGTGAAAGAGCATCCGCCGCTGTTGCGTCACCCCAACAAGCGCGTGGTCTACGAGATCGCCTGCCGCGAGGGCGACACTTGCGGCGGCCAGATCGGCTACACCCGCTGGCCAGCGTTCGAGCTGCCCGCGCAGGTGGACCCCTCGGCGGGCCTGGCGATTCTCGAGAGCCAGTGCGGGATCATGGACTACGAGCCGGTGGCGGATATCCCGGATGCCATCGAGTGGCACGTGAACTTTGCCGATCCGATGCTGTTCTTCGCCTACGGTTCGGGGCTGTTCGCGCAGGACGAGATGCAGTGCGCCGAGCATCCCGCGCTCGGTTCGCTGGTGGAGGCGCTCCGGGCAGACGGTCACCGCTCGGTGACCGAGACCGCCGATGGTCCCACGCCTGTGCTTGTCACCGGCGTGGAGCGCCGGTGCCGGGTGGCAACCAACATGAACGCCGCCAAGGGACGCCCGCGCGGACTGTACGGCAACGAGTTCGCCGTGGCCACGCCTGAGGCGGTCGCCCGCGCCACCAAGCGCATCGAGCCGCCCACCATCACCAACCTCATCGCCATGGCGGCGCCCACGTACCGCAGCGGCCGCTACGAGCGCGCCATGATCGAACGCATCCTCGTGACCGCGTACACCGGGTTCGCCGCCGCAGTCGCCGAGTCGGCGCGCATCGCGCCTGGAGCTCCTGTGGTCGTCCACACCGGCTTCTGGGGCTGTGGCGCATTCGGCGGCAACCGCACGTTGATGTCGATGCTGCAGCTCATCGCGGCCGGTATGGCCGGCCTCGCGCAGCTCGTGTTCCACACGGCAAGCGCCGAGGGCAGCTCGCTGTCCGATGCCGAGCAGATCATCCGCGAGCAGTTGGCGGCGGATGGCCCGCTCGCGACCGATGAGCTGATCGATCGCATCGATGCGATGGCGTTCGAGTGGGGCAGGAGCGAGGGCACCTGATGGGCGTCAGCCCCGGGATGGGAGGGCATAGCGTCCTCCAGTCCCTGCAGCGCGACCCCTCGGTGAAGGGCCAGCAGGTCGCCCCGGGAACCGCCCGGCGGGTGTTCGGCCTGCTGAAGCCATATCGTGGCCGGTTGGCCGTCTTCCTGGCGCTTGTCACGGTCGAGGCGTTCATCAGTGTGCTCGACCCGCTCATCTACCGTGAGATCATCAACGGCGGCATCCTCGGCGGCGACGCCGCGCTCGTGGTGCGGCTCGCGCTGCTCGTTGCGGCACTCGCCATCATCGATGCTGTCATCCTCCTCGTGCAGCGGTGGGTGTCGCTCCGTATCGGCGAGGGCTTGATGTACGACATGCGCACCCGCGTGTTCGCGCACGTGCAGCGCATGGGCATCGCGTTTTTCGTGCGCACGCAGACCGGTGCGCTGGTCAACCGCCTGAACGATGACGTCCAGGGCGCGCAGCAGGCGCTCTCCGACGTGCTTTCCACCGTGGTGGGCAACCTGCTCCGGGTGGGGCTCGTGCTCGTGGCGATGTTCGCGCTCTCCTGGCAGCTCACGCTCGTGGCGCTCCTCGTGGTGCCGCTCTTCCTGCTGCCGGCGCGCTGGCTCGGACAGCGCATCCAGCGCATCACGCGCGAGCGCTACGAGCTCAACGCCGAGATGAACGCCACCATGGTGGAGCGGTTCAACGTCTCGGGTGCGCTCCTGGTGAAGCTCTTCGGTCGCGCCGCTGAGGAGGACGCGGTGTTCGCCGAGCGTGCGGGGCGCGTGCGGGATATCGCGATCACACGCGGCGTGTATGGCCGCATCTTCTTCGTGGCGCTCACGCTGACCGCGTCTGTCGCCACGGCGCTCGTGTACGGCTGGGGTGGCGTGCTCGCGGTGCGCGAGGTGCTGGATGTGGGTACCGTGGTGGCGCTCACCGCGTACCTCAACCGCCTATATGGGCCGCTCACATCGCTCTCCAACATGCAGGTGGACATCATGACGGCGCTCGTGTCGTTCGAGCGGGTGTTCGAGGTGCTCGACCAGCCACCGCAGGTGCCCGAGAAGGACGGCGCCATCGACCTTGAACGCGGGCCCGCCCGGCTCGAGTTCGACCATGTCTGCTTCTCGTATCCGGCGAACTCCGAGGTCGTGCAGGGATCGCTGGCCGGTGTTGCCGCTCCCGAACCGGCTCAGGCGCAGATCGTGCTCAACGACATCAGCTTCACGGTGGAGCCCGGCCAGCTTGTGGCGCTGGTGGGTCCGTCCGGTTCCGGTAAGACGACCATGAGCTACCTGATTCCGCGTCTGTATGACCCAACCGAAGGCGCAGTGCGGATCAACGGCACCGACCTGCGTGACGTGACGCTCGGATCGCTGCGCAACGTGGTCAGCATGGTCACGCAGGACCCGCATATGTTCCACGACACCATCCGCGCCAACCTGCTCTACGCTCAGCCCGGCGCGACTGACGCCGAGCTTCGCGAAGCGCTCGCCGGCGCGCAGATCCTCGAGCTCGTGGACTCGCTTCCCGAGGGCCTCGACACCCTGGTAGGCGAGCGTGGCTATCGGCTTTCTGGCGGCGAGAAGCAGCGGCTTGCGATCGCGCGCTTGCTCCTCAAGGCGCCCGACGTGGTGGTGCTCGATGAGGCGACCGCGCACCTCGACTCCGAATCCGAGCTCGCCGTGCAGCGCGCGCTTGCCACCGTGCTTGCCGGCCGCACCTCGATCGTGATCGCGCACCGTCTCTCAACGGTTCGCGACGCCGACCGCATCCTGGTGGTGAGCGGCGGGAGTATCGTGGAGTCGGGCTGTCACGAGGAGCTGCTCGAAGCGGGCGGCCTGTATGCTGAGCTGTATCGCACCCAGTTCCGCGACGATGGCGGGAGTGCGATAGCGGGCGGTTCGCTCGCTGACGCCGCGGACCTGATCGAGACGACACGCGAAGACGAAGCTTCTACCGATGACGAGGTGCTGTGATGAGCGACGGCGTTACGAACATCTCACTGGACGATGATCTTGCACGGCTGCGCGGACTCGATGGCATCAAGTGGTCGCGTTATCCGGACGATGTGCTCGCGTGCTGGGTGGCCGACATGGACCTTCCCACCGCTCCGGCGGTGGCCGAAGCGGTGCGCGCGCTCGCCGACCGATGCGACTTCGGGTACTCGTTCGCGGCCATGGCCGCGCTGCCGCAGGCGTGGCACGAGTGGCTCTCGCGGCGCCACGGGTGGAGCCCGGGCGCCGAGGGCATCCGGCTGTTCACCGACGTGCTGCAAGTGGTTGAGCTCGCGTTATGGGCGGGTACCGAACCGGGTGACGGCGTGGTGCTCCTCACCCCCGTGTACCCGCCGTTCTTCGGGTGCATCACGAGCGCTGGGCGGCGCGTGGTGAGCTGCCCGCTGGAGCCCGGCACCTGGCGGCTGGATGCCGAGCGGCTCGAGGCGGCGGTGACCGGTGGCCTGGAGGGCGGCGGGCGTGTCTCGGCGATCCTCATATGCAATCCTCATAACCCCACGGGCAGGGCGTTTGCCGCCGACGAGCTCACTGCAGTGGCCGAGGTCGCGCGCAGGCACGACCTGCTGGTGGTGAGCGACGAGATCTGGGCCGACGTGGTGTACCGGGGCGCGCGGCACATCCCGTTCGAGTCGCTGCCAGCGGCCGAGGGCGTGCGTGTGGTGACCGCGTTCGCGGCGAGCAAGGCGTTCAACATCGCGGGCCTGCGGTGTGCCGCCGGGCACATCGCCGATCCGGTGGCCGAGGCTGCGCTGGCGGCCCTCCCCGGCCATATGCTCGGTGCCGTGAGCACTCCGGGGGCGGCAGCCACGCTCGCGGCGCTCACGCTGGGCGAGCCGTGGCTCGCCGAGATCGTGGCGTTCCTCGGCGATCAGCGTGACCACCTCGCCGCCCGGGTGACCGCTGAGCTCCCGGGTGTCCGCATGGCCCTGCCCGAGGGCACGTATCTCGCATGGCTCGATATGCGCGCCTACGATCTTGGCGACGACCCCGCCGCCTGGCTGCTCGAGCACGCGCGGGTGGCGCTCAATCCCGGACCGGACTTCGGGGAGCACGGGCAGGGGTTCGTGCGCCTCAACTTCGCGACAACGCGCGCGGTGCTCGACGAGGCCGTCGATCGTATCGTGGCGGCGCTGCGATAGCATCGATACGATCGATGGCTGGTGCCCGCCGGTCGGGGTACATTCAACAGGGATGCATCCACACGACCGACGGAGGTGGCATGACATGGCCGACGAGAAGACAGCCATGAACGAGGACCTCGGGCTGATCGAACGGGCGTTCCTGATGGGGGTCGGGGCCGCGATGCTCGCCAAAGACAAGGTGGAGGAGCTTGCCGATGAACTCGTGCAGCGCGGCAAGCTCACGAGCGACCAGTCGGACACCTTCGTCAACCGGCTGGTCACCCAGGCCGACTCAACGAGCAAGTCGGTGCAGAGCACCGTTGCCCGCGAGGTCGAGCGTGCTGTCAGCGGCATGGGTCTCGCCTCGGCAAAGGACCTGAGCGACGTGCGCTCGGAGCTCACCGAGATCAAGGCGCTCATCGCCTCGCTCCGTCCGATCGGCGGATCCGAGGAGTCGTGAAGCGGCTCCTTCGCCGAGGACCAGCGCTCCCGGCGAACCATCTCGAACGCTACCGGCAGATCGTCGAGGTGCTCGCCGATGAAGGGCTGAGCGCTCTCATCAGCGCGGTCGGGCTCGGCCATCTCGCGCCGCGGCGTTCGCGTGCGCACGGTGTCTCGGATGCGCTCACCACCGAACAACACGTGCGCCGCGCGATCGAGCGGCTGGGCGTGACCTTCATCAAGGGCGGCCAGGCGATGTCCACGCGCACCGACATCGTGCCGCCCGCGCTCGCCGCCGAGCTGCGCAAGCTCCAGGACGCGGTGACGCCCGAACCGTTCGAGACGATCCGCTCGGTGATCGAGGCCGAGCTGGAACAGCCGCTCGAGGAGGCGTTCGCGTCGTTCGCGTCCGAACCCGTAGCCGCCGCTTCGATCGGGCAGGTCTACCGCGCGGAGCTCCCGGACGGCACGCCGGTGGCGGTGAAGGTGCAGCGCCCGGGCGTGCGGGCCCAGGTGGAGGTCGACCTCGACATCACGCTCACGCAAGCAGCGTGGGTCTCCGAGCACGTCTTCGAGCTTTCCGACATCGATGCCATGGGGATCACCATGGAGTTCGCTGATGCGCTTCGGGGCGAGCTCGACTATGTGAACGAGGCGCGCAACGCCGAGCGGCTGTGGCGTGCCTTCAAAGACGATCCCACCGTGGTGTTCCCGCGCGTCTACTGGAGTCACACCACGTCCCGCGTGCTCACGCTGGAGCTCCTCGAGGGCGTGCCGATGAATCGCCCCGACCTGCTCGACGAGGCGGGATTCGATCGTGCGCTCCTCGCGTCGCGAGGTATCGACGCCTACCTCAGGCAGATCTTCGACCTCGGCTTCTTCCAGGCCGATCCGCACCCCGGCAACTTCCTCGCGCTTCCCGGCGACCGCGTGGGGTTCACCGACTTCGGCCGGGTGGGCACGATGACCGAGTCGTCTCGCGAGCGGTTCACGGATCTGCTCTGGGCTGCCGTGAACTACGACTACGAGCTTGCCGCCGACACCTTCCTGGCGCTCGCCTCGGCACCCAACATCGACGAGGCCGGCCTTCAGAAGGAGGTCACGCGGCTCATCGGCAAGTATCACGACCGTGAGCTCGGGCTCATCAACCCGTCCGAGCTCTTCGGTGAGGTGCTGCGGCTGTTCCGCGACTTCAGGCTCGGCGTGTCGAGCGACTTCGCGCTCGCCATCGCCACCCTCGGCCTCCTCCAGGGCGTGGGCACGGCGCTTGATCCTGCGTTCGACTTCGCCAAGGCCGCCGGCCCGTTCTTCGAGCAGGCTATGCGACAGCGGCATCGCCCGGAGCAGATGCTCGACCGGCTGGTGCGCGCGTGGCGTCGCAGCGGCAGGCTGGTCGAGACGCTGCCGTCCACGATCGACCGCACGCTGCGGCGCGTCTCAAAGGGCGAGATCCGCATCGCCGTGGTGCCGCGCGACTTCCAGGGCCCGCTCGATCAACTCGCCGAGATGGTGAACAGGCTCGCCTTCGCGCTCGTGGTGTCGGCGCTCATCGTCGGCGCGTCCACGCTCTTGAGCGCGAGCGGCGTGCCGGGATGGCTCACCACGATCGGACAGGTGGGCCTGGTCCTCGCGTTTGGCGTGACGGTCTGGTTCTTCTGGTCGATCATCAGCGCGCACTATCGCAGCAGGCGGCGCCAGTAGCGCTCGCTCTCAGCGCTTCTTCCGTCCGAACGACAGCTTCATGGTGAGGATCCGGTCGCTCGAGAACACGCGCGCCGCGATGGCGGCGAACACCGCGAACCACACCAACTGGTACGCGATGCCCCACCACACGAGGCCGTAGTTGCCGAGGAACAACGCCGGTCCGGTGACGAACGGGTACGTGAACGGGATCGCCATCACCGCGTAGCGGACCGCGTCGGGCATGACGGACAGGTCCACGATGAGCGTGAGCAGGTATGGCACCAGGATCAGCACCATCAGCGGCGTGATGAGCGAGCCCACCGACTTCACGCTCTCAGCGAACGCGCCGAGGATGATGGCGATCGAGAGCGCCACCAGGATGCTCGCGAAGAGCGTGAGCCCGAGCATCAGGTAGTCGGTGGGTCCATACGTGAGGCCGAGCTGCTGCATGGCGGCGGCCGACGCCGCTGCTGCGCTTTCGGTGCCACCGCCCATGCTCGCCTCCATCCCGCTCATGTACTGCTGCATGCCGAGCATGTACGCGGCGGCGGACAGCAGCGCCACGAGGCCGGCGGCCACCATCTTGGAAGTGACGATCGCCGTGCGCGTGACCGGGTAGGAGAGCAGCGTCTCAAGCGTCTTGTTCTCTTTCTCGGTGGCGACAGCGGTGGCGATCATCTGGGCGGCGAACACGATCACCAGGAACAGCACGATCGGGATGAAGGTGGTCTGCTGGCTCACGAACGACATCACGGCGATCGCGGGCGTCTCGGCGGAGCGGTCGCCGATGATCACGTGCTCGGCGGGGGCCACGGGCTGCTGCAGCATCGCCGGCGGCACACTGGGTGCCGCCTCGGCCGCAACGGAGGCCGCGACAGCCGAGTTCACCACGCTCATGGCGCCATCGAACGACGCGATGTCGGTATTCCCGATGAAGGAGAAGTTGCGTACGCGCGTCCAGCTGGGGAGCCGTTGCGTCTGGCCCGCGGCGATCGCCTTGGAGAAGCCAGCGGGGATGCCGATCACGATGTTGGCCTCGGCCGAGTCGAGCAGGTCCTGCGCGGTGTCCTCGGTGAGCGGCCCGTCTACTGTCACGGTCTCGAAGCCGGCTAGCTCGAGCGCTTCAAGCACTACCTGCGCATATGGACCGCCGTCCTCATCGGCCACGGCGAGCGGGGCGGCCGCGGACTGCTCGGCGCTCACCGCCGAGAGCGTCTGGCCGAGGACCCCGAACACCGCGATCACGATCACGAACGGCAGCAGCGTCTGCAGCGTGAGCAGCTCGCGGAGCTCCTTCTTGAGGAGCACTAGGAAGCGCCGCATCAGGCCACCTCCCGTCCGTCGCGGGCCACGCGCGCGAACACCTGCTCGAGGTTCTCGGCGCTGTAGCGCTCCTTGAGTTCGGCGGGTGAACCGGTGGCATGGATCCTGCCCTCGGCGATCATCGACACGCGGTCGGAGAGGAACTCGATCTCAAGCATGTTGTGGCTGGAGAGCAGCACCGACATGCCCTCGGCGGCCATCTGCTTGATGCGCTCGCGGAGTTCGAGCGCGTTGATCACGTCGAGGCCGCTGGTGGGCTCGTCGAGAATGGCGAGTGCGGGCTGAGTCATCACGGTGCGGGCGAGGAGGAGCTTGCGCGTCATGCCCTTGGAGTAGCTGCCGAGCTTGTCATCCAGGCGGTCGCCCAGGCCGGAGACCTCGCGCCCCATCCGCACGGCCTCCGCGGCACGCTCGCGGTCATCGAAGAAGACCTCGGCAACGAACTTGAGATACTCGATCGCCTTGAGGTTCTTGTACGCTCCGGCCTCTTCGGGCAGGTACGAGATCAGCTGACGTGCCCGGTCGGGCTCCTTCACCACGTCGATGCCGTTCATGGTGATGGTCCCGGCGGTGGGCCGCAGGATGGTGGCCACCATGCGCAGCGTGGTGGTCTTGCCGGCGCCGTTGGGGCCGATAAGGGCGAAGACCTCACCCGGTTGCACGTGGAAGTCGATCCCGCGGACCGCCTCGAGCTCCCCGTACCGTTTGGTGAGTCCCCGGATCTCGAGCACGGGCGCGTTCGCCGCTGATGTCATGCGTTCCCCCTTTGGTCCGCGACACGCGTATGGCGTATCGGTCGTACCCGGTGCGCCGTAGCCTGGTATACCCCAAGCGTGTGTGAGTGGGAACCCCGGACCCTCTCATCACATCAAGTGCGCCGCGAGGAAACCCGATAGTGCCTGCTCGTAGGGCTTCCCATGGAAGACGCGTTGCTGCAGCCGTACTCGCACCTGCTGTTCGACCGCATCGCGTTCGCGCTCGAGGCGGGTGGTGTGCCGCTGTACTTCCTGTGGCGCTGCACGTGCTCGGCAGCGCCCGCGGTGGTCATCGCTATCGCACAGGGAGACGCCGCTCTCGAGGACCCACAGGCCGAGGCGTATGCGCGTGTGGCATGCGCCGCTGAGCGCCCTCTCTACCCGCGCAAACGCCGCTGACGAACCGGCGGCTCCCCGGCCGTGTTAACGTCATTTCACACATGGTTTTCCTGCGCTACACTTCGTTCATCCGCCGCACATGCGACGGCGAGTCTCCATCCAGAGTCGAAGGAAGAGGAAGGAAAGGGCATGAAGAAGTCTGCACGGCTACTGTCGCTCGTGCTCGCCCTCGCTCTCGTCGTCACAGCGCTCGCTGGCTGCGCCGCCGAGTCTGAGGAAGAGCCCGCAGCGGAAGAGCCCGCCGAGGCAGCCACTGTGGATACGTTCACGTATGCACAGGGCGCTGACCCCCGTGGACTCGATCCGGCGCTCGTCGACGATGGTGAGTCCTCCAAGGTCATCGTCAACATCTACGAGGGCCTGCTGAAGTACAACTCCGAGTCCACCGAGGTGGAGCCTTCGCTGGCCGAATCATGGACCATCAGCGACGACGGACTCGCCTACACCTTCAAGCTCCGCGAGGGCGTCAAGTTCCACGACGGCACGGACTTCAACGCTGAGGCGGTGAAGTTCAACATCGACCGCCAGCTCCCGCCGAAGGTCACCGAGGAGATGGGCTACGCCGGTTTCGTGTTCGGCTCGGTCAAGGACGTCGTGGTCGACGATGAGTACACCGTCACCATCAACCTCACCGCACCCAACACCGCGTTCCTCGCCAATCTGGCGATGAGCATGGCCGCTCCGATCGTCAGCCCGGCCGCGCTCGAGGCCGGCAACAACTCCGTCATGGAGACTCCGGTGGGCACCGGCCCTTACAAGTTCGTCGAGTGGAACAAGGGCGAGAACATCGTCCTCGTGCGCAACGACGACTACTGGGGCGAGCCCGCCAAGACCAAGAACGTCATCTTCCGCTTCATCGCCGACAACTCGGCACGCGTGCTTGCGCTCAACAACGGTGAAGTCGACATGATCGATGGCATCGACGCCACCGTGGTCGAGCAGATCACCTCGGCGGGCGACGAGCTCTTCGAGGCCGAGGGCATGAACATCAACTACATGGCCTACAACACCACGACCCCGCTGTTCAAGGACCAGGCCGCGCGCGTGGCTTTCTCGCAGGCGATCGATCGCGAAGAGCTCGTGACGAGCCTGTACCAGGGCTACTCCGACGTGGCCGACACGATCCTGCCGACCTTTGTGCCGGGCTTCGATGCCACGGTCAAGCAGGTCGAGTACGACCCTGAGGCTGCCAAGGCCGGTCTTGCCGCCGCTGGCATCACCAAGGTCCACATGATCACCTACACCAACCCGCGCCCGTACAACGCCGCCACCGGTGTTGCGCTGGCCACCGCGATCCAGGGCTACCTGCAGAAGGTGGGCGTGGAGTGCACGATCGACACGTTCGACTGGACCACCTACAAGGAGAAGGTCCGCGCGGGCGACTACGACATCTGCTTCTACGGCTGGATCGGCGACAACGGCGACCCGGACAACTTCATGAACCTGCTGTCCGACCCGGATCCCACGATGAACGTGGCCCGTTGGCAGGACCCGACCTACCAGCAGATGGTCAAAGACGCGCTGGCGCTCCCCAACGGCGACGAGCGTAACGCCGCCTACGGTGAGATGGAGAAGTACGTGGCCGAGCGCGCGATCTGGCTGCCGATCTCGCACGCGAAGACGCTTGCCGCCTTCCGACCGCAGGTCTCCGGTTTCGTGTATCACGTGACCGGTAACGTGTTCCTCAAAGACGTGGTCGTGGCCGCCGAATAGCTCGGACCACCCACCTGCGAGCGCAGCCGGGGGTCGCACCTCGCGACTCCCGGCTGCGCGCTCGCAGACTCCCCTGAGAGCATCCACACATGCTGAAGTACGTCATCAAGCGAGTGCTGATGGTCATCCCGGTCATGATCGGGGTTTCCATCATCGTGTTCGCGCTCATGCGGGTGTTCTCGCCCGATCCGGCGCCTATCGTGCTCGGTCAGCATGCGACCATCGAGACGATCGAGGCGTGGCGCGACGCCAACGGGCTCAACGACCCGGTCGTCACCCAGTACTTCAAGTACCTGACGGGCGCGTTCAAGGGCGATCTCGGCACCTCCTACTACACCAAGACGCCGGTGACCGAGGAGATCTTCGCCCGGTTCCCGGCCACCATCGAGCTTGCCATCGCGGCGATCGTGTTCGCCTCGATCGTGGGCATCCTGCTCGGCGTGGTCGCCGCAGTGAAGAAGAACTCGATCTTCGACGCCGCCGGCTCGTTGTTCGCGCTGGTGGGCGTCTCGATCCCCATCTTCTGGCTCGGTATCCTGCTCATCATGTTCTTCAGCGGTTATCTGCACCTGCTGCCCTCGGGCGGCCGGATCGACGTGCTTCTCAAGCCCGCCGAAGTCACCGGCTTCTACATGATCGATGCGCTCCTCGAAGGCAACTGGGAGGCATTTGGTAACGCGCTCCAGCACATCATCCTGCCGGCGCTCGCGCTCGGCATGTACTCCATGGCGATCATCACCCGGATGACGCGTTCATCGATGCTCGAGACGCTCGGCCAGGACTACATCCGGACCGCGCGCGCCAAGGGCATCAGCGAGGGGAAGGTCATCGGCAAGCACGCGTTGCGCCCCTCGCTCATCCCGGTGACGACCGTCATTGGCCTGCAGTTCGGCTCGCTCCTCGGCGGCGCGCTTCTCACCGAGAGCGTGTTCTCGTGGCCGGGCATCGGCAAGTTCACGGTCGACTGCATCCTGAAATCGGACTTCCCTGTGGTCCAGGGCATCGTGCTCCTGGTTGCGGTCATCTTCGCGACCATCAACCTCGTGGCCGATCTGGCGTACGCAACACTCGACCCGCGCATCAAGTACTCGTCGAAGAAGGAGCGGTAGCCATGAGCGAGTGGAACCAATCCTCCGTCAACGAGGTCCCCAGCAGGGGGAGCGAGAGCCAGAAGGCCGACGAGACGTTCGCGATGGGCATCGCGCTGCCCGATGGCCAGATCCCCGTGTACGACCACGACGAGACGTTCCACGAGAAGCCCGAGAACCAGTGGCTCGAGATGTGGCGGAGCCTGCGGGCCAACCGCGCGGCGCTCGTGAGCCTCGTCTTCGTCCTGGCGCTCGTTGTGATCGCCGTGATAGGGCCGTACATCACGCCGTACAATCCCATCGAGACCGAGATGTCCAACGCACTCAAGCCGCCGAGCGCGGAGCACTGGTTCGGTACCGACCAGCTCGGCATGGACATCTTCAGCAGGGTGATCGCCGGGACCCGCGTTTCGCTCACCGTCGGTCTGCTCGCCGTCTCCATCGCGTTGACCACCGGCATCGTCCTCGGTGCGATCGCCGGCTACGCGGGTGGCTGGGTGGACACCGTCATCATGCGCGTGATGGACATGATGCTCGCCATCCCCTCGATCCTGCTCGCCATCACCCTGATGGCGGCCCTCGGCAAGGGCATCGACAAAGCGGTGATCGCCATCGGCCTGGTGTCGATCCCCGAGTACGCGCGGATCGTGCGGGGCAACATCCTGTCGATCAAAGAGAACGACTACATCGCGGCGGCGCACGTGGTGGGACTCTCGGACGCGCGCATCATCTTCAGGCACGTGTTGCCAAATGCGCTCTCGGTGATCATCGTGCGTGCCACGCTCGGCATCTCGAGTGCGATCCTCGATACCGCGGCGCTCGGCTTCCTCGGCCTGGGCGTTCAGCCGCCGCAGCCCGAGTGGGGCGACATGCTGGGCCGGGCGCGCGGATTCATCTTCCAGGCCCCGCACACGCTGCTGTATCCGGGCATGGCCATCACGGCCACGGTGCTCGCGTTCAACCTGCTCGGCGACGGTCTGCGCGATGCGCTCGACCCCCGCGCACGGATCAAGTAAGGGCCGGCGATGACCACGTCAGACACCACGACAACTTCCGAGTGCCCCATCATCCTCGATGTGAAGGGCCTCTCCACCGACTTCGTGATGAAGCGCGGCACGGTCCAGGCGGTGCGCGATGTGAGCTTCAGCGTGCACGCCGGCGAGGTGTTGGCGATCGTGGGTGAATCGGGCTCGGGCAAGAGCGTGGCGTCGCTGTCGATCCTGCAGTTGCTGCAGCCGCCGGGGCGTGTGGTGGCTGGCGAGGTGCGCTACCGGGGCCAGGACCTGCTGTTGCTGTCGAAGCGTGAGATGCGCGATGTGCGCGGCAACAAGATCTCGATGATCTTCCAGGAGCCGATGACGAGCCTCAATCCGGTGTTCACGATCGAGGACCAGCTCACTGAGAGCATCCGCACGCACATGAAGCTCGACAAGAAGGCGGCCACCGAGCGCGCGATCGAGATGCTGCGCCTGGTGGGGATCCCCAGCCCGGAGCAGCGCATCAAGGAGTACCCGCATCAGATGTCGGGTGGCATGCGTCAGCGCGTGATGACCGCCATGGCATTGTCGTGCGATCCGGATCTGCTGATCGCCGACGAGCCCACCACCGCGCTCGACGTGACTATCCAGGCCCAGATACTGGCGTTGCTCGCCGATCTGCGCGAGAAGATCGGGATGGCGGTCATCCTTATCACGCACGACCTCGGGGTGGTCGCCGAATCAGCCGACCGAGTGGTGGTCATGTACTGCGGCCAGGTGGTGGAGGAGGCCACGGCGCAGGCGCTGTTCGAACGGCCGCTGCACCCGTACACGCTCGGGTTGCTCGAATCCATCCCCGGCATGGAAGACACCGAGGACGACGGACAGCTGTACATGATCCCGGGTATGGTGCCTAATCCGCTCAACCTGCCGAAGGGCTGCGCGTTCGCTCCGCGCTGCAGCTGGGCGATCGACCGCTGTGCGAGCGACATGCCGCCGCTGGTGGAGCTCGAGGACGGGCGCAAGCTTCGGTGCTTCGTCGACGTGACGGCCGTAGAGCCCGCTGCGCCCGCGTGCGCGCCCGCCGAGTCCGCGCCAGCCGGCCCCACCCCAGCCGGCCCCAGCCCGGCCGGCCCCGCTTCCGGGGAGGTGCGCGCGTGACCGAACCGCTGATCAGCCTTCGGAACGTCTCCAAGCACTTCACGATGGACCGTGACCTGCTGGGACGCACCACGTCTGTGCTCAAGGCAGTGGACGACCTTTCGCTCGACATCTACCCGGGTGAGACGTTCGGTTTGGTCGGGGAATCCGGGTGTGGGAAGACCACCGTGGGCAAGTTGCTGGTGGACCTGTACGAGCCCACCGCCGGCGAGATCGTCTACAACGGGGTCGATCTGGCGAAGGTGTCCGCGAAGGAGCGGCGTCGCTACTGCCGCGACATCCAGTTGATCTTCCAGGACCCATATGCGTCGCTGAATCCACGAATGACAGTGGGCGACATCATCGCCGAGCCGATTCGCGTGAACAGGCTGCAACCGGTCGAGAAGATCGATGATCGTGTGGGGTACCTGCTGAACGCCGTAGGCCTCTCGGCCAACTATCGTAACCGGTTTCCGCATGAGTTCAGCGGCGGTCAGCGCCAGCGTGTGGGCATCGCTCGCGCGCTGGCAATGGAGCCAAAGCTCATCGTGTGCGACGAGCCCGTCTCGGCGCTCGACGTGTCCATCCAGGCGCAGGTGCTGAACCTCCTCGACGACCTGTCCGAGGAGTTCGGGCTGACGTACTTGTTCATCGCTCACGGGCTCAACGTGGTCAAGCACATCAGCGATCGGGTGGGTGTGATGTACCTGGGCAAGCTCGTCGAGGTTGCGCCGAAGCGGGAGCTGTATCGAAACCCGCTGCACCCGTATACGAAGGCACTCCTCTCGGCGATCCCGGTGACGAACCCGGCGCTCCGCACAAAGCGGATCCTGCTCGAGGGTGACGTGACGAGTCCGATCGACCCCAAGCCTGGCTGCCGATTCGCCGGCCGCTGCTATGCCAAGGGCGAGTGCGTGGGATGCGCGTGTGACGATGAGATGCCGCCGCTCGTGGAGGTATCGCCCGGCCACTTTGTGGCGTGCTACCTGCATCCGGGAGCGCGGTAGCCGCCGCACCGCCCGCCTCCGGCCCGCACTTTCCAACGCATGCTCAGCCGCCGAGGCAGGCGAGTGCTGCCTCGTGGGTCGCATCCTGTGGGTCCCATACCGTTCCACGCTTGCCCAAAGACTCATCTGCTCCGTCCCCATGCGGGCACCTTCATGCTCGATCGCCCTGTGAAGACCGATCCGCCCCGTCCTGGTGCGTACACCATCGATTCCTGTTCCTGGGGGGGCGCTTCGGCTGCCACTGCCCGGAGCCCTCAGCGGACTTAGCATATCGGGTAAGTCCGCTGAGGGTCTGTGGCGGGGTGACTCCCGGCAGAGCCGCAGTGTGAGCGCTCGACGTGCACAGAGGGTTAGCCCCGGTTGACCGTCCGGTTGGCGTTGACAGCTAGTCTTCCCGCTATGGAACACAACACTACCCACTACTTCAACGCGCGAGTTCGAGACGAGATCTGGTCCTGGCCCGGGGATGTGCTCGCGGACTACGCGTGGGTCATCGACGCCGTGACGCGCTTCGGCATCGAACCGTGGATCCCGCGTCTGCGGCGTGCAACCTGGGGGGTCACGAGGGCGCGGCTGTCGGGCGATGGAGTGTCAGCTCAGGTGTTCCTGTGCGCACCGGAGCCCGGGCGGGTGTTGGTGGTCCTAGCTCATTCCGAACAAGCGGGATGTGGCGGTGGATATGCCGAACTGGAGCGCATGGCCTCGAGGCGCATGAGAACCTATCATCTGCCGCGGTCTGGCTATCACCCGGTCGCGCATGATCAGGCGGCGTTCACGTGCGCGGCGCGCGGCAAGCCGGGCTTCTGCCTGGCGCTCGAATCGCTCGCAGACGAGTACCTGATTGCCAGGGAATGCGTTCGTCGTCGGCGGGACTCAGGGCTGACGCAGCTGGAGGTAGCGTGGGCGATGGGGACCACCGATAGTGCCATCTCACGGCTGGAGCATGCGCGAGGTCTCTCGCCCTCACTCGCCACGGTGCGCAGGTATGCGCGTGCGATAGGGTGCGAGCTTGAGATGCGTGTCGTGCCACGGACCGATGGGGCACCGGAGAAGGGGTGAGGTTGGCGATCGGGCCGGCAAGCGAAAGGCCGAGCGGATGGTGTCCGCCCGGCCTTCGAAGTCACGCGGGGAAGCGCTGCTACTTCTCGACCACGACGTTCGAGAGGTACAGGTTGCCGGTGGCGTGGTACACGAAGTCCTGCACGCCCGGGCGATAACCGGCCTGCTGCTTGGCGTGGGAGAACACCAGCCACACCGACCGCTCGGCCACGTACTTCTCGCATGCGGCGTATGCAGCGTTGCGCTCGGGGCCGTTCGGCAGTGCGAGCGCATCCTTGATCATCTGCTGGTACGTCGCGTCATCCCAGCGAGCGAGGTTGAGGTTCGGATCGCTGTCGGCGAGCAGGTTGAGGAAGTTGTCCGGGTCTCCGTTGTCGCCGATCCAACCGTAGAAGGCCACATCGTAGTCGCCTGCCTTCACCTTCTCCTTGTACGTGGTCCAGTCGAACGTGTCGATAGTGCATTCAACACCCACCTTCTGCAGGTAGCCCTGCACCGCGGCCGCGAGCGCCGAGCCGGTGGCCGCGTTGTACGGGCGCGGGTTGGAGTACGTGATCATGTGGACCTTGGTGATGCCAGCGGCGGCAAGACCGGCCTTGGCAGCCTCGGCATCGTAGACCGCCTGCTCGACGGTGGGGTCATACCCTGGCATGAACGTCGGCAGGATGGTGGTGGCGGTCTCGGAGTAACCCTGGTAGAGGCTCTGCACGAGTTCGTCCACGTTCACAGCCTGCGAGAAAGCCTTGCGCGCGGCGGCATCGGCGAACATCGGCCGTGTCGTGTTGAACGCCATGTAGTTCACGTTCATGCCCGGCGCCTCGAAGAGCTCGTTGCCGGCATCGGTGATCGTGTCCACCACGGTGGCGTCGATGCCGTCGATCATGTCGACCTCGCCGTTATTGAGCGCGAGCACGCGGGCCGAGTTGTCGGTGATGAACCGGAACACGATGTTCTTGGTCTTGGCGGGCTCGCCCCAGTAGTCGTCGTTGCGCACGAGCACCAGGTCCTCGCCCTTGTTCCACTCGACGAACCGGTATGGACCGGTGCCTACAGGCGCGTCCATCACCGAGTTGTTGCCGGCCTCAAGGGCCGCCGGGCTCACCATCGGAGCCGCCATGCTCATGGCGAGGTTCGCGAGGAACGCCGTGTTCTTCTGGGTGAGGTCGATGCGCACGGTGTACTCGTCCTCGACCACGACCTCCTTCACGGTGCCGAAGGTGAACGAGGCGTACGGCATGTCGTCGTCGACCAGCGGCGGCAGTTGACGGTCGATGTTGAACTTCACGGCCTCTGCGTTGAAGTCGGTGCCGTCGTGGAACTTCACGTCCTCGCGGAGCTTGAACGTGTAGCTCAGGCCGTCGTCACTGATCTCCCAGCTCTCGGCCAGGCACGGCTCGATCTTGGTGGAGTCAGCGGCGTACTTGGTCAGCCCCTCGTAGATGTTGCCGATGGGCTTGGCCGACTCGAGATCGTCGATGCGGGCCGGGTCCAGGCCGCGCGGGTCAGCGCCCTGCGCGAACTTGAAGGTGTCGCTCGTGGTTGCGGCGGCGTCGCTGGAGCCGGTTTCTGCGGGCTCGTCACCCGCGCATCCGGCGATCGGCGCCACGCTCAGTGCGAGCACCAGTGTGAGTGCTATCAGTGTGTGGGTCCTCTTCACGTGTCACTCCCTCGTTGCTGTTGGTCGTGCGGGCTGGCCGTTCGTTCGATCGTGCGGTGGTGATGCGGTTGCCGTTCGTTTGGTCGTGCGGCCCGTCGTGCGGTGGTCGTGCCGTTCGGTCGCCCATGACGTGCTCGGTCGTGCGGCGTGCGCGTTCGGCTACCCTGCCAGCAGACTCTTCATCTGCTTGTAGATGAGTGCGGCGGCGCGCTCGGGCATCAGTCGCGACAGCGTGTCCATCATAGCGGCGTCCTTGCCGATGGTGGCGCGGAGCTTGTCGGCCTCCATAGCACCGATGATCGCCGAGGGCAGCGCCTCGACCGCGGCGCGATCGGCGATGTTGACGGTGTGCGTGGACAGGCGTTCAGCCGCGTCGCCGGCGAGGGAAGCCGTCTCCGCGAGCCCCGATTCGCTGATGTCGAGTGCCGCGACCCGCGCGCCCCTGGCCAGGAGTTGCAGCGTGAGTTCGCGGCCGATGCCGTTGCTACCGCCGGTGACCGCGATCGTCTCGCCGTTCGTGAGCATAGCACCTCCCCCTTGCCCCCCGGACCTTTCGCGAATCGTACTATGCGCGGCGGGCGGTGTCTGTAGTCGGCGGCGCGGGGGCGGGGTGGATGGGTGCGCCCGGAGCGGGAGCGGCCGGTGCGCTCAGAGGCCCGATGCGCCGCCAAGGTTTGCGCGGCGTGCGCGCATCCGTACAATGGCTTCGTACTGTTCACCTACCGGGACGGTGGTAGGCATCAGAGGTCCGTCGCAGTTCGGTCGCACGCGGCCAGTCATCGCAGCACTCCTCACAGCCGCCCTGCTCATCGCGAGTCTCGCTGGTCCGTCGACCGCGATGGCCGCTGACGACTACCCGTACAAGGGCCAGAGCGGCGTTGACCCCTGGGGCTTCTACAAGGGCTACTGCACGTCGTTCGCCGCCTGGCGGATGAACCGCAACGCCGGCATGGGCAGCTTCACCAACTTCATGGACGGCGGGCACTTCGGCGATGCGGGCAACTGGGGCGCGAACGCTCAGAAGATCGGCATCCCGGTGAACACCACCCCCGCGGTGGGAGCCATCGCCTGGTGGGGGTACGGCACCATCAGCACGCTCGGCCACGTGGGGTATGTCGAGGCGGTCAACGCCGACGGCACGATCGTGGTCGAGGACTACAACTACACCGTGCCGCTCGGCTACACGCGTCGCACCATCTCGCTTTCCGACACACGCGCGCGTCCCACCGGCTACATCCACTTCTGCGATGCGCCCGGACCCGACACCACCGCGCCGGTCATCACGCTCGCATGCGTGGAGGACGGCGCCACGTACGCAGGGCCCGTGACACCCTCGTTCTCGGCGGCGGACGTCGCGCTCAAGTCGGTGACCGCCACGCTCAACGGCGCCTCGTTCGCCACCTGCTCCACGATCGCCGATGAGGGCACGCACACGCTAGCGGTGACCGCGGTCGACACCTCCGGCAACACGTCCACCAAGACGGTCGCGTTCACCATCGACTTCGAGGCCGAGGATCCACATGTGGCGCTCACCACGATCGCGGGTGCGGACCGGTTCGACACCACGGTGAAGACGAGCCAGGCCGGGTTCGACTCGGCGGCCACGGTGGTGATCGCCACTGGCGAGAACTGGCCCGACGCCCTCGGCGGTGCCGCGCTTGCCGGCGCCAAGGGCGGCCCGATCCTGCTCACGCGCGCGGCCTCGCTGCCGCCGGTGGTGCTCGCTGAGATCCGCCGTTTGGGTGCGAGCGAGGCGA
This sequence comes from Actinomycetes bacterium, assembly GCA_022839745.1. Taxonomy (GTDB): domain Bacteria; phylum Actinomycetota; class Coriobacteriia; order Anaerosomatales; family Anaerosomataceae; genus Anaerosoma. The sequence goes on along the minus strand of JALHJB010000003.1, from coordinate 88,315 downwards.
TCATCCTCGGCGGGGAAGGCGCGGTATCGGCGGCCGTGGAGAAGGCGCTTGCCGACGAGCTTGGCGAGAACGCCGTGACGCGCATCGGCGGAGCGACCCGGTACGAGACCGCCGAGCGGGTGGCCCGTGCGGCGCGCGAGGCGCTCGGCGAACGCTACAACGGGACGTGCTTCGTGGCCACCGGCGAGAGCTTCCCCGACTCGCTTGCGGCCTCACCGCTTGCCGCTGCGCAGGGCTGGCCGCTTCTGCTCACCGAGCCGGGCGAGCTCAGGGCCTCCGCGCTTGCCACGATGGAGGAGATCGGTGTTTCGAGGGCGGTCGTGCTCGGCGGCACCGGCGTGGTGGGCGAGAACGTGGAGCGCACGCTACGAGCGCGGCTCGGGGAGGGCGCGGTCGATCGCATCTCGGGTGCCGACCGGTACGACACCGCTGCGGCGGTGGCAGACTATGCCGTGGCGCAGGGCCTGTGCTGGGACGGCGCGGCGATCGCCACCGGTCTCGACTTTCCCGATGCGCTCGCCGGGGGCGTGCTGCAGGGCCGCGCTGGCTCGGTGCTGCTGCTCACGCGCGGCACCGTGCTCGTGGCGCCTGTGCGCGACAGGCTCGCCGCCGAGTGCGGCGACGTCCGCTCGCTTCGCTACCTCGGCGGCGACGGCGCCGTGAGCTGCGCGGTCAAGGCTGCGGTCGACGCTGTGGTGCGCTAGGGAGACACCACGGGCGGTATCCCGTGGAGGCCGGCGCCGTGCCACAATGGAGTCGTCGGCCACACGAAGGGGGACGTCGCATGAACCGCATCCTGCCGTTCGCTCTCGCTCTGCTGCTCGCGCTCGTGGTTGTTGGATGCTCGCCTGCCGAGGAGCCCGCGCCCGGGCCGGACGCTCCGGCCGCCGAGGCTCCCGCTGAGGCGCCCGAGGCTCCCGCCGAGTGGACGGTCCAGTTGCTCGATGGCTTTCCGGACGACACCGTGCCGCTGTACAAGTCGGACCTGCTCGATACCGCCTCTTACTCGGTGCGCGATGATCCGCAGTGGAGATCCGTTGAGGGAGGGCTCCGCAACATCCACCACGTGGTCTACCACACCGCCGCGCCGACTGCCGAGGTGCTCGAGCACTACCTCGGCCTCATGGGTGAGAAGAAAGACGCCGACCCCTCCGATGGCACCATCGAGGGTACGATCGGCAAGCACACGGTGTGGATCAACACCACCGAGGAGAGCAGCTATAACGCGGTCTACATGAGCGTGGACCTGCCCAAGGCCGAGGTGACCGAGTCCAACCCGTTCTACGCTGACTATCCGGCGGGCCTGGTGGAGGTGCCGGACGAGTTCGTCTTCTTCGAGGACAAGTACTACGAGTATCTGTACCGAAACACGGACATGGCGTACTGGCGGCAGTTCGACATCGCCGACCGGGACGGCCAGAACGGGCCCGACCTCTCGCTCGAGGACGTGTACGCCTACTATCAGGAGCGCTACGGGGACAAGCCCGAGTTCGCGCTCAATACGGACGCGCGGATGATCACATGGACCGACGGCCAGTACCACATCGTCATGGCCTTCTACGAGGGCGGCGGCCGCGGCGTGCTGGAGATCGTCTGGGACTGGGAAGGGTAGGGGCGGTCGCGCGACCCCTCAGCGGGTACAACCCTTTCAGCAGCTACTCCGCGCAGGGATGCGTGCAACAGAGACGGGGTGCGAGATGGCCTACATCGAGCGAGAACTTGACGATGGCGAGAAGCTCATCAAGCTGAGTCGGCCGAGCTGGTGGAGCGTCATTGCACGTACCGCGCTCTCGATCGCCGTGCTCGCGGTGGTGATCGTGGTCCTCGTGCTGGGTCAGTGGATGACTGCGCTGGTTCTCTGGGTGATCGTCGTCCCGCTTGTGCTCCTGGCATGGATCGTCATGATCGTGCCGCTTATGGTGCGGATCCTGAGCACAGAGATCGCGATCACCGACCGCCGCGTGACCTCCAAGTCCGGCATCTTCAAGGTAGAGGTCAAGACCACGCCGCTCGACAAGGTGAACAACGTCAACGTGACGCAAGGCGTGCTCGGCAGGATGCTCAACTACGGCGACATCGAAGTGACCACCGCCACGGCGGACGCCACCGACAACCACTTCGTCAAGACACTCGCGAAGCCCAACGAGTTCCGTAACGCGCTGTCGGGACTGACGAGCGGGGAGTAGGGACTGAGGCTCAGGGCCCCCGCAGATACTCGCCGGGGAGCAGCACCCGCACGCCGTGCACGGCCGTGCCAAGGCATCCGCCGAAGTGCGTGATGTCGCCGGTGAGCAGCACGTCAGCGCCGCTCACGATCGCCGCGAGGAGCACCGGGCGGTCCTTGGGAGGCAGACCGGGGTCACCCTCGATGGGGAAGTCGGCCGGCTCGGCGGGCAGGACGGCGAGCACCTCGATGAGCGCCTCCAAGCGTGCCGTCGCCTCCGGTACGGGTACGTTGCGACGGGCCTCGTCCAGCACATGCAGCGAGGCGAGCAGCCGCACCTCGGGCAGCGTCCATAGCGACGCGATCCGCGAGTCGGGCTTGAGGGCGGCGGACATCAGCACGTTGGCGTCGAGGAAGACCCGCTTCACCGCTTACTCTGGACGCCGCTGGTGCGGGACGGCATCCGGATCGATGCCGAGCGCGCGGACCTCGGCCAGTGCATCGTCGTACTCGGCGCCGGTGATGGCGTTGTTGAGCAGGAACTCGGCCTGACGCTCGGGAGTGTAGACCTCCACCTCGTAGGCGCGGACCGGCTTGAGGAGCAGCCCGGCGGCGGACTCCTCCATCACGAGCACCTCGCCCTCTTCCAGACCGTAGCGTCGGCGGGCGTCGGCCGGGATCACCACCGTGCCACGCTTGCCGATGCGGATGTAGTCAGCCATGCGACACCGCCTTTCGGGTCGATGTCAGTATAGCGGAATGTCTGACATTCAGATATCGATCTACCCCAGCAGCTCGCCGAGGAAGTCGCGCCGAAGGTGCAGGATGCGGAGGACGATCACGGCCTCGCCAACCGCGGACCGCCACGCAAGCGCACACTCGCTCCGCGCGAACGCACGCCCTGTGGGTATCGTCATACGAGCGGCATCGCACGCGAGCGGGCGGAGGACGACATGAAGCGCATCGGGCTGTTCATCGTGGTGGCAGCGGCGTGTCTCGCGCTTACGGGATGTGCGGCAGGCGCTCCGAGCGCGCCTGACACCGAGCCGGACATCCGCGGGGTGGTGACAGACGTGTCGAGCGCGGGTGGAAGCTCCGCGTCGCTCCGCGTGGTGTGGACCGAGGACGCGGTCATCGGCGCGCAGACGGGCTACGATGCCGCGCAGGTGGCGGTGAACGACGACACCGAGCTGCTCTCGCGTGCGGCTGACGGCTCGGTCGCCGACGCCGAGATCGAGGAGATCGCCGTGGGCACGGTGGTGGAAGCGTGGTTCGAGGGGCCGGTGGCCGAGTCCTATCCGGTGCAGGCCACTGCCGGGACGCTCGTCATCGTCGGCACCTACAGCGGGGAGCTGCCCGAACCGCCGGGGCTGGGGGAGTAGGGGCGCGGGCTAGGAGATCGTCGCCATGGGCGCGTGTCGGCACGTTCTTGCCAGACTTGTAATGACCGCATGAACCGTTCAATATGACCGTATAGAATGGTCATAGATGGTGAAGTGCGGTTGGAGCACGTCGTGGACCTTCAAGGCAAGGATGGAATCGATCGAGCCCTTTCGCTCCTGGCGGTAACGCTGGAGGCGAACGATGCGTGGCCCCTGGAGCTGGTCGTCATCGGCGGCGCAGCACTGAACGTGCTCGACATACGCATTCGACCCACGAAAGACGTCGATGTGCTGGCCATCGCAGAGGGCCGCCTTGGCAACGGGACGACGCTCGTCAAGTGCGAGGAGCTGCCGCCGTCCCTCGCATCGGCGGTGGCCACAGTCGCCGAGGTGCTGCGGCTGGAGCCGGACTGGCTCAACGCCGGCCCCGCGAAGCTACTGGACTGGGGGCTGCCGTCGGGGTTCGAATCTCGCCTGAGCGCGCGAGAGTACGGGTCCCGGCTGACGGTGTTGCTGCCCGCCAGAGAGGATTTGATCTGCTTGAAAGTCTACGCTGCAGCCGATCTCGGCCCGGGGCGTCATACGGAGGACCTCCGAGCGCTCAAACCTACGCGTGATGAACTGATCGCGGGTGTGAGGTGGGCCCGGAGCCAGGACCCATCGGAGGGGTTCGCATCTATGCTGACCGCGCTCCTGAAGTACTTCGGGTGCGAGCTCGAGGAAGGGGACCTGGCCTGTGAACCCTAGGGAACTGTACTCATCGCTACTCGATGCGCTTCTCGAGGTGGCATGGCAACAGTGGACGGCCATCGGGCTGGCCGGCATCCGCGCGAGCCAGGAAACGCTTGTCGACCCCGAGGCGCTCACGCTGGCCACCTTCGAGATCGCGCGAACCGATCCGAGGCTCTTCGACGAGATGCTCGACTGGCTGTCGAGGAACCATGCGGTTGTGGATGTATCACGCCTGAAAAGGATGGCGAAGGCTGGCACCGGTGATCAGCGTCGGCTGCTGGGGGCGGCGGCGCGGATCGCAGGGCTGCATGGCGCCAGCCCGACGCTCACGCGGCTCCCCGACGAGGAGTTCATCGCTCGCGAGTCGCATGCGGGGTACGGGGCGCGAGACTTGTTCACCAGCGAGGACGGGCGCCCCCTGCTGACGGGAGCACATCCAGATCCCGTTTTCGCGAGCGTGGGATACGCGCGCGGTCCGCTGGAGTTGCGGGGGATGTCGCAACACCCGGATGGTTCGATCCCGGCGTGCCTGCGGTTCAGGGCGCGGGCGCTCGTGGGAATCGGGCCGAGGGCTGAAGTGCTGACCTATCTCTGGACTCACGAGTGGTCTCATGGCCGGGAAATCGCTGTCCGGGCGGCATATGGGCAGGCACCTGTAGCCGACTACCTTGCGAGTCTCGCCGAGTGGGGGTGGGCCGAGCGTCGCGCCGACGGCCGTCGCGCGCTCTATAGGCTCGCGCGAGGGTTGCGAGACGCGGCAGGCACTCCGCCTCGCTATGTCGACTGGGTGACGGCATGGCCGGCGCTGGTGGGAGTGCTCCAGAGCCTGCGCCCGGCGGACCTGAGCGAGGATGCGCGATGGATGCGGCTGTACCAGGCGCTTGTGCAGCATGAGTCGGGGCTGCGTGCCGAGGGGCTCGAGGTCGAACTGGGCGACCTGCGGCCATGGGTGGAGCGAGGGCCGGACGTGCTGCATCGGGCCGTGGTTGCGATAGCCGACAGGGTGCGGGCACTCACAGGGTAGGCATGCTCCGACGCACCGCTCAGGCTATCGCTTCCAGGGGCGCGATCCGCGGCTCGCGGCTCAACTCACAGACGTTGGGCGAGCACCAGCATCTCCGATCGGCCAGTTGACGCGTGTCACGTGACGCGTTATCATGATCCACATGATCAAGACGTTCGCTGACAAGCGTACCCAGGAGATCTACGCCACCGGAAGCGCGAAACGCTTCGCGCCGGACCTCGCGCGGCGTGCTCGTCGTCGCCTGGAGTACGTCGACCTCGCGACACGCATCGAGGACCTCCACGAGCCCCGAAGCAACCGGCTGCATGCGATCGGCGGCGACCGCAAGGGCCAGTACTCCATCTCCGTGAATGAGCAATGGCGCGTTTGCTTTCGCTTCGAAGACGGGGACGCCTACGACGTCGAGATCTGCGACTACCACTGAGAGAAGGTGTGACCATGGCAATCCCCAACACTGGAGAGCGCACCGTCCGCCCCACCCATCCGGGTGAGATGCTGCGCGAGGACTTCATGCCGGACTACGACCTTACGGTCGCGGGTATGGCAGACGCACTCGGCGTCTCGCGCCAGACCGTGAACGAGCTGCTACGCGAGCGCCGCGCGCTGAGCCCCGAGATGGCCCTTCGGCTCTCCCAGCTGTTCGGCAACTCACCGGAGTTCTGGCTGAACGCCCAGCGCGCGGTCGACCTCTGGGACGCTGCGCAGGAACTCAAGCGCAAGGGCACGAAGATCAAGAGGTTGAGTGTCGCCTAAGCCGGGCGTCGAGCAGAAAGCTCGCCTGTGTGCGGTAGAGAGATCGACTGCGACGGGTCAGGGAACGAGCTAACCAGATGGGGAGGACTTGGTGGGATGACCGGCGAGATGACCCAGCCGATGACCACAAGACACCTGCCCGGGGTGCCCGCGTCGTGGTTCGAACGGCCCGACGGCTCGTCTGGCGCGTACGGCATCCACGGCATCGGGCACACGCTCCGGGTGTGGATCCACGCGCAGGAGATCGCCGAGGCGCTCGGGCTGGCCGAGTGGCAGCGCGAGGCGCTCCACTTCGCGGCGCTGTGGCATGACATCGGCCGCACAAACGACGGCGCCGACTACTACCACGGCGCGAAGAGCGCTGGGAAGGTGCAGGGGCTCGGGCTGCACACCGGAGTGGAGCCACAGTCGCGCGACGCCGCTCTCTACGCGATCACGCACCACTGCGGCAGCGAGGAGCACGGGGAGCGGGCGGCCATGTGGCTGCCGGACCGCGAGGGTGCGCTTGCCGTGTTCCGCGTGCTCAAGGACGCCGACGGACTCGACCGTGTGCGGCTTGGGAGCGATGAGCTCGACGTGCGCCAGCTGAGGTTCGAGGTGTCGCGGCAGCGTGTGGAGCGCGCGTGGGAGCTGCTGGAGCGGGTGGGGCTTGGGTCGTAGTAGCCAGACGCAGCCTTCGCGGACCTGAAGAGGTTCTGGCCATCGACGAAGACATGGGCACAAGGGGCGCCCGGTGCGCGAGGCGCACTTGCGCGTTCCGCCCCCAGAAGAGACTGACCCCGCCAGGGGCGCGAACGCTGATCCAGCGGGGAAAAGATGCCTAGATACTCCATCGGCTCGCGGTTCCTGTCAAGCGGCGCTGAGTGTGCTGACAGGCGCAGTCTCGCACGAGGGGCTTACCGGAATGTCACCGGGATTCTAACCCCGACGCGCACGCGATGTGAGCCCACGTGTCGCAGTCATCCACCGTCACGCGAGCCATGAGCCCCTCGAGCGGGATCGCGCTGCCACACACGCCGCACAGCCGACCGGAGATCCGGTTCGCGTGCACCTTGCCGACATGCGCCGTTCGTACTCCGCGGTCGCTCCGCGTGGCGCAGTGTCGCGCTCCCGGCCGGGGCTTCGGCACAGGCTTTGGCTGCGGTCGCATCGCGGGCCGCGGCCGCTCGAGCAAGCCCGCCTCGTACAGGAACCGGCTCGGGTTGTCACTCGTGTGCGCGATCACCAAGGTTCGCTTTGCGCGGGTGAATGCCACGTAGGCGAGGCGGCGCTCCTCCTCGAGGATCTCCGTCTTCGATCGACCCGCGGTCTCCTTGAGCGCTCGAGCGTGCGGCATCTGGTCGTCATCGCAGGCGAAGAGCACGACGGTGTCCCATTCGCGGCCCTTGGCACCGTGGATCGTGTCGATCGCATAGCCAGCGTCATCGCCGCCGGATTCAAAGAACGCAAGCCGCGCCGCAAAGCTCGTCACGAACTGCTCCAGTGAGGCGCTTTCCGAGGACTCGAGCGCGAGTTGGTTGAGCGTCTCCACGGCATCCATGTTGGCGGGGCTCATCTTCTCCGCATCCCGGTAGTACGCTTCAAGACCGCCGTCCTTGAGGAGGCGAGCCATCACCCTGCCAGCTGACGTCTCATGACTCAGCGAATCCAGGATCTCAGCACGTGCGGCAACTTTCGCGGTCTGCCAGTCGGCGAGCCGGAGCTTCGAGACTGCGCTGCGGAACGATGTCCCCTCCCGCAGAGCGCGGGCGATCGTGGCTTCGGCGCCGTCGGGCAGGCCGGTCGGCGGTATCTCAAAGACCCGCTCAACGTCCTCCGGGGTGGCCGAAGCCGAGGCAGAGACCAGTCGTGTGTAGGCGAGCACCGTCTTCTCGGCGGGAGTGGGCGAGAGCATGCCCTCCCTGGTCGTGAACGGGACACCCGCATCGTGGAGCGCTACGGCGGCGACCTTCAGGAGCCGTCGCGTGCGGGTGAGGATGGCGGCCCGGGCATAGCTGGTGCTCTGTGCCAGCGGCCCGACGATGCCGGCGCACATGTCCTGTTGCGACGCATACCCGTTGACCAGCACCCGGCCTTCGTCACTGCGCGCGGGATCGGAGGTGATCGGCTTGGGGAAGCGGCTGCGATTGTGTGTGATGAGCGCGCTGGATGCCGAGACCACGCGCTCTGGGCACCGGTAGCTCACCTGCAGCACGTGCCGCTCGAGTGCCGGATACACCTGGTCGAGCTGGACGATGCGCGTGGGGTCGGCCCGCCGCCAGGAGTAGATGCACTGGTCTTCGTCGCCCACGACGAACAGGCAGTCCTGCGGAGCCGCAAGGATGCGGATCAGCTGCTCCTGGATCGGCTCGATGTCCTGGTACTCGTCCACCAGAACGCACTCCCACCGTGCCTGCCACCGCTCGCGGGCCGTCGCGCTGCGCTCGAGCAGGTCGAGCGCTTTGAGGATCAGGTCCGCATGGTCGTCGCGGCTCTGTCGTTCCAGCTCAGCTTCGTAGAGGCGGAAGAGCGTGCGAAGCGTCTCGGCCGTGTCGCCCTCTTCAGACGAGATGTCGTGTGGGCCCTTGCGCCGAAGCTTGAGGTCCTCGATCGCGGCTTTGGCGTCGGCCGGTTCGATCCACTCGCCGGTCTGCTGCTTCGCCTTCACGCAGAGCAGACGCCACATGCGGTAGCCGATGTCGCCGATCTCGCCGCGCAGGAGCTTCTCCTCCGAGAGGATCCGACGGCCGAGGGCGTGGAAGGTGTGAACCGCGGTTCGGTCGATGCCCGAACTGCCGAGCTTGCCCTTCAATTCCCGGGCGGTTGCGGCGTTGAATGTGGTGACGAGGATCCTGTCCTGCTCGACACCGCGGGCGAGCAGCTCCCGCACACGCGCGATCAGTGTCAGCGTCTTGCCGCTGCCAGCGGGCGCGATGATCTGCGTCACGCCCATACCTGCCGCGACCGCGGCCCGCTGATACTGGTCGAGCCCGGTATCGGCTGAGGCGGGTCGGCCAAGGTTTCCGGCAACCAAGTTGTCGCGCTTGTGCGTGGCGCTGTCGAACAGGTACCGCAGGCGCTGCAGGGTCCAGGCGTACCCGATCTCTTGCTCGAGAAACGCGTCCGGCGACAGCTCGAGGAGCTCCTCCCGCGCCTGTACGAGGAGGTCCCGCTTCCCGTGGTAACAGGGAACGACGCAGTAGTTGTACAGGTCCGAGAGGGATGCGGGGTCGGACAGATCGACATCGACGACGGCGAGGGGCCTGGCACCGGTCATGAGCTCCAGCACACGATGCGACGCGTTGCGCACGCCAGTGCGGTGCGGGCCGGCCAGCTTGGCCTGCTTGATGAGCGACCGCTGCAGCGTGCGGAGTGACAGCACCTCGTAGCCGAGGCCCTCGAGCGCTTCCGGGCTCACTGCATCGGTTGTCCATGTGAATTGCAGGGCTGCTCCTCCGGTCGCTTCGAGATGCGGGGTCGACGAGCAACCTAGCATACCGGTCGGACATCGGGGGAGGGTGCGGGGGTGGCGACATGCGGGCGAGGTGGGAGTTGCTTGCGCGGCATGAGGAAGCGGTGCGGCGGGGGTTGTCGACTCCTAGCCGTCAGCCTGTACCGGCGCCCACACAGGGCATGATTCCCACGCGTCGGGATAGCCCATCGAGCGCATGGGGATCGAGGGGTAGCACGTCTGAAGGTCCGCCAACCGGTTCGGCCACTCGCTCTGTGGAGCGATGTCATCGAGTAAGTACTTCAGAATCGTCAGGATGCCGAAGATGCGATCATCTGGAATCTCAACCGGGTCGTGCCAGCGGGGATCCTTCTTCGGGATCATTGGCTTGAAGCCGAGTTCTCGGTTCCAAAGTCGAGCGTGGTGGGCGCAGATGTTCCTCACTACGTTGAGGGCACCCAGCCACGACTCCAGAACTTTGTCGGCGACGCCGAACCTTGCCGCGATGCGTCGCTTCACGGTGGCCGGGCTTCCCCGGAACAGAGTGAGCAGCGTCCCGAACGTCATGAGCTCGGTGATCATCCAGTAGGGTGGGAGCTCGTGCGGCTCTCCGTAGCTGTCTCGAAAATGCTTGATGAAGGTCTCGCTGCTGCGCTTGTACTCCTTGCGCAGTTCGTCCAGAAACCGTTCATGCATGTCGGCAGTCATTCCCGGCAGGTTGTCAGCGTCCAGGTAGCCGAAGGCCCCCTGGTCGTGGGCAAGGCAGTATACGAGCTCCGTGCGGACGCAGACTTCGACGCGCTCGATGGCATCCATGACCATCAAGCGCAATCGTCTGTCGAAGGTGTAGCGTGCCCACACCTCGTCCAGAGTGGTGCCGCTCCTGAAGGTGTCGGCACCGTCCCGGAACGGAAACGTGTATCCACTGAGCCTGTAGTAACTCACGCTTCTGAGGCGTGCCAGGAGGATTCCGCGATCAGCTATCAAGCCTCGATGCAGGAGCAGGTCGGCTTGCTCCTCGAACGTGAGCGGTGGCTTCGTGTACTCCACATGATCCCTCCGGGCAAAGGAAGACCCGCCACAGTGAGCATGCTAGGCAGAGGCTTGGCGGGTTTGCTGATTCAGACACTACCTGGTTGCGGTCCCACCTGCAAGGGCTCGCGTGCTCACAGGCCAAGTTTGGCACGATGGTCTTACCGGGATGTCACCAGGGCCCGAACCGCGTCTTACCCCCTGCGCTACACTCCCTGTAAGGCCACCCGCTCGCCGAGAGGATCGCGGATGCGCATCATCTCCTGGAACGCCAACTACAACGGGCGACATTGGTCGTTCGACGCTGCGCTTAAGATGCTCGAGTCGCTGCGAGCGGACATCGTGGTGCTCTGCGAGACCGCGCCCCCGAGTGTGCCCGTCGGGCCACAGGTCTCTTGGATCGGCGCTGCGGCGCCTGGCCTGGCAGTGGTCGCGTTCGGCGAGTACGGGCTCGATCCGCACCCACTGAATGACGGCTCGCCTCCCCTTACAGCTGGCTTTGCGGTGCGGGGGCCGCAGGACCTGCGCCTTCTCGCGGCGTGGCCGGTGCAGTATCCCGGCGGCGTCACTTATCACCAGGTGCTCATGGGTGCGCTCGATCGGTACGCGGAGTTCTTGGGTGCCGGTCCGGCGATGCTCATCGGCGACCTCAACTCGAGTGCGCGCGTGACATCGCAGAAGCGCTCGCACCCGCTGTTCGTGCAGCGTGCCAAGGAGTTGGGACTGCGCAGCCTCTACCACGAGCAGTCTGGCGAGGCGCACGGTGAGGAACTGGTGCCCACGTACCGGCATCACAACCGCGCCGAGCAACCGTTCCACCTCGACTACTGCTTCGCGTCGGATGCCCTGCGCGCCAACCCACGGCTCATGGTGCTGGATGACGATGTCTGGTGGGGCAGGAGCGACCACTGCCCGATCGTGGTGGAGGTGTGAGCAGTCAGATGCAGGCCGTCAGCATGGACGACATCATTCGTCGCTCGCTGACGTCCTTCGCCGCGGAGGCCCTGGCGAGTGATTGGCGCGGGCGCCGGGAGCGCGAGGCGGTGAGCCTGTTCGCGTTCGGGCACCTGCTGCGCGAAGTGCGTGCCGAGGGGGCCCTGTACGACCCTGCGCAGATTACGATCGAGTTCCCGGTGCCCCAGGTCACGGGGCGCGACGGTGTGCCTGCGTCGACCAAGAGCCAGGTGTGCAAGGACCTCGTGATCTGGTCGCATCCTGGAATGACCTGCTGGGACGAGGCGGGGAAGCCAACCGTTCCTCCGGCGGCGATCCTCGAGTGGAAGTTCGGCTTGCCGACGGTGTACGAGCCGGATGTCGAGTGGCTCCAAGCGTTCACGAAGCTGTACCCGGAGACCGTCGGCTACGCAATCACCGCCAACAGACCCGGCGGTGGGTTGCTGCTTGAGTGCGTGAGGGTTGCAGAAGGCGTGGCCGAGCGGGAGTGGCTGCGGGTGTAGCGAAACCGCAGGGCGTGCGGCCGGACGTACTGCGCGGTGCGGGACGGTCAGGCTGTGGTGCCGTGGGCCGCGTGGATGCGGCCGGGCAAAAAGACTGCTCGCACGGCAAGGGACAGCGTGCGGCGGGGGTAGGGCATGTCGGGGCGGTGCAGTATGGTGTTATGTGGTTTGAAGAAGTGCGTTCATAGGGGCGGAGGGCGGCATGCGAGTCCGTGACCGCCGCGACATAGGGGAGACATCTGTCCCCACCGCATCACGAGAGAGGATACGAAGGTGCAGGATCTCGACGAACTCATAAACGGGGCTATCCAAGGAGCCTAAGCAGAGCGCGGACACATCAACATCCTGATAGCGGGCCGGACTGGTGTCGGGAAGAGCACGTTGATCAACGCGGTCTTCCAGCGGAATCTCGCAGAGACGGGTCACGGGCGCCCCGTTACGCAGAACACGCGTGAGATTACCAGGGACGGAGTCCCGATCACGATATTCGACACGCGCGGATTGGAAGTCTCCCAGTTCGATGAGACGCTGTCCGAACTCGAGAAGTTGATCACTGAACGAGGTCGCGACAGGGACTCCAGCAGGCACGTTCATGTCGCTTGGCTTTGCATTCACGAAGACGGCCGGCGGGTGGAAGACGCAGAGGTCGAACTGCACAACATGCTGTCGAAGCATGTGCCCGTAATCACCGTCATCACGAAGGCCAGGAGCGACAACGGGTTCAGGGCCGAAGTGCTCAGGCTATTGCCGGAATCCAGAAACGTGATTCGAGTACGCGCGATTCACGAGGAGCTTGATGATGGCCATCCGCTGAATCCGATGGGCCTTGATAGCCTCATAGAGTTGACATCTGAGGTGATTCCAGAAGGGCAACGCAGAGCTCTAGCCGCAGCTCAGAAGGCGAATCTCAACTACACGAAGTCGCAGGCGCACAAGATCGTGGCGGGCGCAGCAACAGCGGCTGCTGCGGCTGGCGCGAGTCCGATCCCGTTCTCAGATGCCGCGATACTTGCGCCAATTCAGGTTGGCATGATTGCGGGAATCACCTCTGTCTTCGGGCTTGAGCTCTCTACAGGGACACTCAGTACTCTGGTGACCTCTGCACTCGGCGTCGGCGGGGCCACATTGATGGGGAGGACGATTGTGGTCAACGCCATGAAGCTTATCCCCGGCGCCGGAACGGTTGCCGGCGGTGCGATTTCCGCCGCAACTGCGAGCACGATCACCGTTGGACTCGGAGAGGCATACATAGCGGTTCTGGCGGAGATCTTCTCCGCCGATCCTGATGCCGAGCCCAGTGCAACAGACATAGCAGAGAGACTGAAGCAGAGGATGCTCGGTGAACGCGCGGACGATTTGGCTGGTGCGTCAAGCTGATGCGCGCAAGCACGTGGGCTCTTTGCGCAGACCACGCGCACGGACGCCTAGGCGACTGCCGCCACGGCACTAGGGAGAATGCATGGGGGCGAATGCGAGCGAGAATCCCGGTTGTCTGGGATCGATCCTGGGACTCTTCGGGATCCGACCCGTGGCGCCTCCGTCTGACGAGTCGCTTCCATACCGCACGCGTGACGACTTCCTGTCTCCCGCGGAATTGTCCTTCTACCGGGCCCTCAGCGCCGCGGTAGGCGCGCAGGTTCACATCTGCCCCAAGGTGAACCTGGCCGATGTCTTCTTCGTGGTGAAGCCCAACGAGAACATGAGCGCGCGCGGGCGGATATCGCAAAAGCACGTCGATTACCTACTGTGTCACCCGCAGTCGATGAAGCCGCTCGTCGGCATCGAACTTGACGACTCCAGCCATTCACGAGCGGATCGTCAAGAACGAGACGCGCTGGTTGACGGGGTGTTCGCCGCTGCAGGACTGCCGCTTGTCCGTGTCCCGGCTGCTGCCAGCTACAGCCCGGCCGATCTCGCTCTCAAGCTTGCGGCCCATCTGCCGGGTGCCGTGGCGGCTGCACCAGCGCCTGTTACGGCCCCCGCATCTCAAGCCGCGAGTTCCGGTGGTGCCGCTCCTGGCTGTCCGAAGTGCGGCGTGCCAATGGTTCTACGGACTGCATCAAAGGGCGAGCAGGCTGGCCGGCAGTTCTACGGGTGTCCGAACTACCCGAAGTGTAGGGAGACTCGACCGGTCGGATAGGCCATAGGCGTGCGCGCGAGCTCGGACACCTTTCCATGCGTGTCGCCGACGGGCTTGATGAACAGGCGGCCGCCCGGCTGTTCGCGGGGGCGTTCCTCTACCCGGCAGACGCGGTGCGCGTTGAGTTCGGCGCACACCGCAAACGGGTCACTGTGGACGAGCTTCTGGCGGCCAGGAAGCGCTGGGGGATGAGCGTTCAGGGTGTGCTTCGCCGTCTCCGCGACCTTCAGGTGATCGACGAGACCACCTACAAGTGGTGGTGCATGTTCGTGAACCGCGCGGGCTGGCGTACAGAGGAGCCAGGCGAGGAGCCGAGGGAGTACTCCACGTGGGTGGAGACGCACGCGCATCGGGCAGCCGCCGAAGGGCTCATCGCGCGTGGCTGGGCGCCGACCTGGGCGAATGGGACCACGAGCATGAATAGCCCAGTGAGTGGAGAGATCCGGTGGGCAGACCTCGAGCCGACACGGGGCCATGAGATCAACAAGAAGCGATCGGTCGTGGTGCTTAGCGCGAATGATGAGCTCACGATGAAGATGCACTGCTAGTCGCGGGGTGTCAGGGCGGTACGGTATGGTGTTATGCGGACTGGAGAAGTGCGGGTTAGACGGAATGGGGGCGGCGTGGAGACCGAGTCCGAGCGGCTCTTTCGCCAGTTCTGTGACGAGAGCGGGCTTGTATGCGTGCCCATTCCGTGCGCCTCTCATCGCACGCCGGACTACTCCGTAACCTGCAGTGGCACGAGAGTCGTCTGCGAGGTGAAGCAGCTGCAACAGAGTCAGCGCGAGAAGGCCGCATTGCAGGAGGCCTTCAGCACCGGGTCGGCGGCCGCGTACTTCCCGGGTAATCGGCTGAGGCAGAAACTCAAGAAGATCTCGCCGCAACTGAAGGCGGAGGCCGGTTGCGGTACGCCCACGATCCTTGTTGTCTACGACAACGGTCCTTTCGGAACGGATCTCGATCACGAGACCGTGCTGCAAGCGATGTTCGGCGACATCGGTTACCCGATCCAGTTCGTAGAAGGCTCTGCCTCTAAGCCAGTCGCGGGCGAACCGCGCTTCGGTGGCAACCGTGGGCTCACGCCTGTTCACAATACTTCCGTCAGCGCTCTCGCGGCTCTGGAGCGTCACGACGGACGGCTCCGGTTGCGTGTTTATCACAATCCCTTTGCCGCCGTGCCTCTGAACCCAGACATCTTGCCCGCTGATGCTGTCGTGCAGCGAGTGTTGCCAGGTGATGCCTCGGTCTCGCTCTAGTAGCGTCATCCGTCTAACAATGAGATCGAGCGGACAACGCTTCGCGTTGCCGCTCATCTCAAGAGACGTTAGGCCGGTGTGAACGTCAGTCTCGTGCTCGCAGTCGTGCATCTCACTAGTAACGCTTGACGTTATGCACGCGTCGCGTTACTATCAACCCATGATCGTCTCATTCAAGGATGCTGACACCCAACGGCTGGTGCACGGCACCCGCGTGCGCCGGTTCGTCAACATCGAGTCTGTGGCCAGGCGCAAGCTCCGGCAGCTCGAGATCGCGGGCGTGCTCGACGACTTGCGGGTGCCGCCGGGCAACAGGCTCGAGGCGCTCAAGGGTGATCGAGCCGGCCAGCACAGTATCCGGGTGAACGACCAGTTCCGCCTCTGCTTCCGCTGGACGCAAGCGGGCCCGGAAGACGTTGAGATCGTGGACTACCACTAGGACGTGATGACGATGACCAAGCTCAAGCCAGTCAGCCCGGGCGAGCTCCTCTTGGAGGAGTTCCTCAAGCCCATGGGCATCTCGCAGTACCGTCTCGCCAAGGAGATCGGCGTTCCCGCCCAGCGCATCGGCGCGATCGTCGCGGGAAAGCGTGCCATCACAGCTGACACCGATCTGCGCCTCTGTAAGTTCTTCGGGCTCTCGGACGGGTACTGGTTGCGCGCGCAGGCCGCCTACGACACCGAGGTCGCGCAGGACCAGCTTCGGGACACGCTCAAGAGCATCAAGCCGTGGTCGGGGCTGGGCCGCCAGCTCGGACCCACTGGCTAACCCGGGTATCGGGCAGAAAGCGCGCCCGCGCGCGATAAATTCTTGCAGGGAGCGGGCGTGGGCGCTGCGGGGCGGCGTCCAGCAGCGTGAGCGATACAGACGGGGGTCATCATCGAGTTCGAACTTCGAGTGGCTGACGTGTCGGACCGCAGCGCTGTCTTCGGGCTCCTGGAGTCGGCCGCGGTGTGGCTGCGCGAGCGCAACATCGACTACTGGCAGAACTGGCTCGAGCCTCCCGCTCATCATGTCCGCTGGGTCGACGACGGACTGGCGGCGGGGGAGTTCCGCGTTCTGGAGTCCGATGGCCAGGTCATCGGCTGCGTACGGGTCCAGGGTTCCGACCCGCTCTTCTGGGGCGAGGACGCCGGACCCGCGGGCTACGTGCACTCCCTCACTGTTGACCGCTCATGCGCCGGGCGCGGCATCGGTGCGCGGACGCTCGATATGCTCGGCTGCGAGCTCGCCGCAGCAGGCATCGGGCTGCTCCGGCTCGACTGTGGTGAGTCCGCCACGGGGCTACGACGCTACTACGAGTCGCTCGGTTTCCGCCGGGTTGGCACCACTGCCGTCGACGGCGAGAGCCTCGTGCTCTATGAGCGATCCACGTGGGAGGGCTCGGGAGGAGCTGCTGGAGCGGGCGAGGCAGGGAGCGGATGCCGCGCAAGCATTGACAGATCGATGACGCAGGGTCATGGTGTGCAGTATGTCAAAGAAAACACGACATACTGCACACTCTGCCATCCCAGCAACCGCTCCACAAGCTGATGCGCTCTTCGCCATCGCCGAGGGGCAGGCCGGCTACTTCACCACGGCACAAGCGGGCGGAGCGGGTTACTCGCGCCAGCTTGTTGCACACCATGCCGCTGCAGGCAACTTCAAGCGCGTGAGCCAGGGTGTGTACCGCGTGGCCCGGTATCCGGGCACCCCGCGCGAAGACCTCTACATCGCCTGGCTTAGGGCGGGTCCCGATGCCGTGGTGTCACACGACAGCGCGCTCGATGTCTACGGCCTCTCGGACGTTATGCCATCTGAGATCCATCTCACCCTGCCGAGGACGAGCTCGCGCCGGCGGACGGGCATCCGAATGCACACGACCTCTCTCGACCCCGCGGAGGTCACATCGCGCGACGGCCTGCCGATCACCACGGTGGCGCGCACGATCGTGGACGTGATCCGCGCTGGAACGTCGGCCGAGCACGTCGGCCAGGCAATCGATGAAGCGCTCACGCGGGGCATGGTGACCGAGGAGGAACTGCAGGCTCAGGCGGCGGCACGAGGGGGGCGGGTGGCGCAGGTGATATCCGCAGCGCTGGCAGAGCGGACGGGCCGATGAGGTACGCAACAGGCGCGGCGTTTCGAATGGCGCTGGAGGACCGGCTCAGGGAGGAATCCCTCTCGACGGGTCTGCCGCTGAGCAGACTCCGGAAGACCGTCGCCTTCGATCGGCTGCTAGCGAGGATGGTCGCCTCCAGCCCCGATGCCTGGCTCCTCAAAGGCGGCTTCGCGCTGCAGGTGCGGCTTGAAGACCGGGCTCGGACAACGAAAGACATCGATCTTCTGCTGCTCGAGACGACCGAAAGCAGTCGTGCCGTGCTCACAGCGGCAGCACACGCAGACCTTGGCGACTGGTTCGAGTTCGAGGTGGCGGATCCATCCAGAGTGCCCATGCACGGCGGTGTGCGCATGTCCGTCCGCACACTGCTTGATGGCCGTAGCTTTGAGACGTTCCACGTTGATGTGGGCATCGGGGATCCCGTGACCGCCGCACCAGACCAGCTGATGGTCACGCCGCTCCTTGCATTCGCGGGCATCGAGCCCACGGTCGTGCCGTGCTACCCGCTGGTACAACACGTTGCCGAGAAGGTTCACGCCGTCACCCGATCACGCGGAAACCGCGACAACAGCCGCGTCAAGGACCTGGTGGACCTCGTAGTGCTGGCGGAGCAGTACTCCTTTGAGGCAGCAGCGCTTGACGCTGCGATACGCGCAACCTTCGAGGCCCAGACCCATGCCGTTCCCCAGAAGCTGCCTGAGCCTCCAGCCGCATGGCGAGCCGAGTACCAGCGGATGAGAAGGGATGTTGGCGCGACTGCCGAGGACATCGACCGCGCCTCGCTGCTGCTGGATGCGTTCTTGCTGCCGGTGCTGCGCGGGTGCACCACAGGGCAGTGGTTGCCGGCACAGCGGCACTGGGCGGAGTAGCGCTTGTGTTTGTCCATCGAAAAGTTGACCACTTCGATCACCGAAAAGTTGACCACCCCAAGCTTGTCTACTTCCGCGGTTTCGTGAGCCGGCCCGCACTCTCGCGGAACCGGTAGGACTCTCCTTCGAACACGAGCACATGACTGTGGTGCGTCAGGCGGTCGAGCAGCGCTGCGGTGAGCGTCGCGTCACCGAACACCTCGGTCCAGCGGCTGAACTCCAGGTTCGTCGTCACCATCACCGATCCGGCCTCGTAGCGCTCCGCGAAGAACTGGAACATCAGCGGTGCACCCGGCCCGAGCGGCAGGTAGCCGAGCTCGTCGACGATAACGAGGTCGGCGCTCCTCCAGCTCTTGAGGTAACGCGGCAGCCGGTGATCGTCGGCCGCAGCCAGCAGCTCCTGGGACAGCGTGACGGCGGTCGTGAAGCGCACTCGAGCACCTGCGTAGATCGCAGACAGGCCGATCGCAGAGGCCACGTGTGTCTTGCCGGTGCCGGATGCGCCCAGACACACCACGTTCTCCCGCTGCTTGGTGAACTCACCGGAGCCCAGACCGAGCACGCCGTTTTTCCTGAGCGAGGGGAGAAGCGAGAAGTCGAAGGTCTCGAAGGTCTTGATCGCGGGGAACCTGGCACCTTTGATGCGCGATGCGAGCCTGTGTTCGGCTCTTGACTCGATCTCGGCGGCCAGACACGCGGCGAGTGCCTCGAGATGTCCTCTGCCGGCTTTGGCCGCGTCCCGGGCCACTTCCTCGAAGGCGCCGGCGAGCCCCGGCATCTTGAGCTCGCGCGCGTAGAGCAGTATCTGGGCGGTGAGCACGTCGTTGTTCATGAGGCACGCACCGCCAGGCGGTCGTAGCAGGCGAGGTCGGCTGCAGGCAGTGCGATCACAAGCGAGTCCGGCACGCGGACCGGTCCGGGGGTCGTGTGTGCCGCGTTCAAGGCGATCTGGCGCACACGCTCCGGCGTCACGGGACCTGTGCCGATCGCGGAGCGCAGCGCGCCGGCGAGGCGCTCGAGCCCGAGCTCACGAGCGAGCAGCAGGACTCGTGCGAACGTGTGGTGACCGTCTGGGGTGTGAAGCGCCATGTCGCGTACGGTCGTGAACACCGGATCGGCGCTCCCGAGCGCGGCACACGAGAGCGCGGCACGTGGCTTGCGCTCGAAAGCATCGAGGTAGTGGGCCAGATCAAGGACCGTGTCTTTGCGGTTGTAGCTGCGTGCGTGGATCGCGACGCGCGATGAGCCGTCGAACACCTCGAGCGAATCGACGAAGCTCTCGGCGCGAAGCGTGCGTCCCACATAGGTCACCGGCACGGAGTAGCGCACCCGGTCGACGGTGACCATGGAGGTCTTGGTAACCACGACCGGCCGGCTCACCGACGGAGAGAACGGATGGACCGGCAGGCCCGAGAGGGCGGCCGACTCGATCGCCCACTCGGCACCGTGACGTGAGCGCTCGCGCTCGCACCACCCGCGCAGGTGCACGTTGAGCGCATCGAGCGAGAGAAACGAGCGTGTGTGCGGCACGAGCGCGTTCCTGCGCACGTAGCCCACGAGGTTCTCCACAGACCCTTTCTCGTTGCCGCACGCCGGCGTGCAGAAGCTCGAATCGAACAGGTAGCAGGCACGCAGTGCGCTCAGCCGCTCATGTTCGATGCGATGTGGACCGGAGAGGATCTTGGTGACGGCGGTCTTGGGGTTGTCGTACCAGACCTCATCGAACACTCCGCCGAAGAACTCGAAGGCTGCGACGTGGCCTGCGAGCAAGGCCTCGAGCCTCTCGGTGGGCAGCGCGATCACGAAGGGCACCTTGGACGCCTTGGCACGCATGCAGAAGAGCGCGACCTCGCGACGTTCGTGCCCTATCGTCACCACCGCCGTGCCGAAGTCCGCTTGGGCTATATGTCCCCACGGGGCCTCGAGCGGGACGAAAGCCTCGATCCGCTTGCCGCGGATCCTGGCCACGGCGCGGCGTACCGTGACCTCCGAGCCGGTGAAGCCGTACTCGTCGACGAGGCGGTCGAACACCCGCTTGGCCGTGTGGCGCTGCTTGCGGGGAGCGGTGAGGTCGTCGGTCAGCCATTGCTCGACGATACTGGTGAAGGGATCCATCACCGGGCGGGGGCGCGGGCCCGCAGCACGGTAGACCGGTGGTTCAGCCGCCCCCGCAAGGTGTTTTCGCACCGTCTGGCGCGACCAGCCCGTCCTCCGGGCTATCTCCCGGATCGAGTGGTGCCTGTTCATCTGTCTGATCATCTCGACGTCGACCATCCCGAGCAACTGCCTTCCTCCTGTCACTGTCGAGGGTCCCGGTTCCGGGATCACCACGACGGTACAGGCGTCGGTGGGGTGGTCAACTTTTCGATGATCGAAAGGCCTCCAGGTGGTCAACTTTTAGAGTAGCGAACACAGCGCTGCGCAATTGAGGAGTCTTAGCCTGTGATGCTCAAGGAGATACGGTCCGGCGGGCAGACCGGGGTCGATCGAGCGGCCCTTGAGGCCGCCCTCGCCGTGCGTCTTCCGTACGCAGGCTGGTGTCCCGCGGGGGGATAGGCGGAGGATCTTCCCGAACCTCCGGGACTGCTCCGGCTGTACCCGATGCTCCGGGAGACACCATCGTCTGACCCCGCTCAGCGGACGGTCTGGAACGTCAGGGACAGCGACGCCACGCTCATCCTGGTACACAGCGCGGCCGACCCCTTGCCGCCGGGAACTCTGCTCACCGTCGATACGGCTCATGAGTTGGACAAACCGTGCCTCATCGTGCCCCTTGACGTGCTGCACGATGCCGACGAAGTGGCTGAACTCATCACGGCCGATCTCGGTGACTTCGCCGTGCTGAACATAGCCGGCCCTCGTGAAAGCGAGAGTCCGGGCATCCAGGGCACGGCTCAGGCGCTGCTCGTCCGAGTGCTCCCGCTCCTGCGAGACGAGGGGTAGGTTCTCGGGCACTCATGGGGAGTGCCAGTGGACCTGGAGTGCCCCTGTGTGTTCCGATTCAGACACGTCCAGCATCTGGGTTACACTGCCATAAGCTGCCGTGCATCGAAGGAGACTGAGTGGCACGGATCATCGGCACACCAGGAGAGAGCGCCGCATCGCGCGGTTTGCTGTTCATCATTCTCCCTGTGGTGGCGCTCTTGCTGATTGGCGGCCTGTTCACGTGGGCGTACGTATTCTCCGCCGAAAGGGGCGGGTGCATCGGTGCAATCCTGATACTGCCGGTCCTGATTGGCTACGCGCTCTGGATTCGTCGCGATGCGGCGGACATGATCGGGATGATCGGCGAGGGTGGCAACTTCCTCAAAGGCGCACGAGGCGAGTTCGCGGTTCACCAGACACTCAAGTCCCTACCTGATGAGTTCATCGTCTTCCATGACTTCCATCCGATCAACCGGGCCACCGAGCAGCCGGCGAAGTGGAACATCGATTACATCGTTGTCGGGCCAACGGGTGTGTTCGTCATCGACGCGAAGAACTACGGGCATCGAGTCGTACAGAGCGCCGAAAAGAACCGGTTCACGCGCCACAACGTCAAGCAGACTCAGCGTAACGCGCTCGAGCTCAAGCAGGGGCTTGTCCGCTGGTCTGCGGGTGGTCTGGACGGACTCTTCGTGGTGCCCATCGTCGCATACACGCAGCCAGAGGCACGCACGGAGCGCCTTCGCGAGGGCGCCGTGCGGACGATCCCGCTGAGACTCCTTCATCAAGAGGTGCAGACGCACTCCGAAGCTGCAATCGATCAGGAGAAGGCCGGACGCATCGCCCGTGTGCTCTTCGCGCAGCTGCCTGCAGACACGCAGGCTGCATTCAGGACCGAGTTCGATGCGTTTGGCGAGCTCTCGAAGGCCGCGCGCTATGCGGCTCGCGACGCGCGCCTGAGGCAGCGGACCGAGGCGGTGTCCGTTCAGCCGGATGAGTCCGCGCAGGTGCAACCCAGTGCGCACGCGGAGATTCCGGAGGTCTGTCCGCAGTGCGGTGGCAGGCTCGTTCGCAGGACGGCGCGAACTGGCAGCCGAGCCGGAAAGCCATTCCTTGGCTGCGAGAACTTCTCAAAGACTGGGTGCAGGTACGGATTCAACCTGGACGAGGCATGAGCGGAGTGCAGACCGACAGTATGGACGACGTTCTCCGAAGCGCGCTGACGTCCTTCGCGCGTGAGGCGCTCGCAGGCGACTGGCGCGGGCGTCGGGAGCGCGAGGCAGTGAGCCTGTTCGCATTCGGGCATCTGCTGCACGAGGTGCTTGCCGGAACGGCACTGTACGATCCGGCGCAAATCACGATTGAGTTCCCGGTACCGCAAATCACCGGACGTGACGGTGCAGCAGTGTCGGCTAAGAGCCAGGTGTGCAAGGACCTCGTGATCTGGTCGCACCCTGCAATGACGTGCTGGGACGAGGAGGGGAGGCCAACGGTTCCCCCGGCGGCGATCCTCGAGTGGAAGTTCGACTTGCCGACGGTTTGCGAGCCGGATGTCGAGTGGCTCCAAGCGTTCACGAAGCTGTACCCGGAGACGGTCGGCTACGCGATCACCGCCAACAGGCCCGGCGGTGGACTTCTGCTCGACTGCGTGAGGGTCGCAGAAGGCGTGGCCGAGCGGGAGTGGCTGCGGGTGTAGTGCGGCCGAGGCGCGTGGGGCCCCAGGCGGCGTTGATGAGCGTGTCAGAGTTGTGCGTTATGGTGCTATGCAGACTGTCGAAGTCGGGGTTAGGTGACACTTACGCCCAAGGGGGAGTCGATGGATCCGACTGACAAGGAAGCGCGCGACGCAGCGCTCGATGAGCTTTTGTCGCAGAGCGACCGTGGCTGTGCCATCGTAGGAGCATCGATAATCGAGTCGCTGCTTGAACGACTCCTGCGAGATTCAATGATTCAAGAAGTCAATCCTGACATCTTCACGGCCTATGGGCCGCTGGGCTCGCTTCGAGCCAAGATTGACCTGGCTCACGCCCTTGGGCTACTCGATGCAACTTCGACCAAGGACCTACACAGGATCCGTAAGATCCGCAACGCGTTCGCCCATTCCCTAACGCTGTCGTCCCTCGGCGACTCGCCAGCCTGCGAACATGTGCGTGAGATACTCTTCAGCCGTTCCATCATCACGAAGCTCCCGACTTCGGCCAGGGTTGACTTCCAGAGCGCGGTTGCTGTGCAAATGGGCTTCCTCCAAGCTGCGATTGGACGCGCTCAGAGGCCGGAAGTCGCTCCCGCACTTCCTCTTGACTGCGTCGCTTCCATCGTCGATGCCGCGGCTGACCTATCGCCTGACGCACGGAATTATGCTGGCCCGACGGTCACCTAACCATCGCATCCAGCCGACGTCGATAGCGGTACTCTACGAAGTGAGGCGCTCGGCCGCGGCTGATGCGCAAAGACGTTAGAGCTACTCTGGGGGGATTACGTGAGGCTTCACACACTGCACGTAGAGGGGTTTCGCCGTTTGCAGAATGCGACGGTGCATTTCGGCGATGCGACGTTCTGCATCGGTCCGAACAACGCCGGCAAGAGCTCACTCTTGTGCGCAATCGAGAAGCTGCTCTCCGGTGACAAGCGGATTCCCGAGTGTGAGTTCTACTCGGAAATCGATGCTGAAACCGGAGAGACCAAGACAGTTGTCGACGTCGTTGTTCTCGAAGCGGAATTCCGCGGCCTCCCCGCCGACGCGGACACTTGGCGTGGGTTCAAAGGCAGGGTCTTCGACTACACGGAGCCCGATGGAACCACGGGCAAGTGCATTCACTACCGCAAGACATACGGACTCGGCAAGGACGTCGTCATCGAGATCAAGTCGAAGACGCGCGCCCTCAAAGCGGAGTACAAGGAATGCAAGACGGGGCAGGAGTTGATTGACGCAGGCGCAAGCCCCGAATTGGTGAACGAGCACGTCACCGACCTGACGAAGAACCTCTCGCCCAAGGAGAAGGCAGTCGTTTTGTTGGACGATGCTTTCATCGACCTCCAGGACGAAGAGGAGTGGTTCGAGAACCCCGGGGGCATCCCGGGAAACGTACTAAGCCGTCTGCCGCGGTTCCTCCGCATTCCAGCAGACGCATCCGGACACGAGCTCGATGATCCGAAGAAGGGCGTTCTCGGCAAGACCCTCAACGAGCTGTTCGAGGACGTGCGCTCGGAGTCGGAGAACTTCAAGGACGCTCAGAAGTCGCTCGACGCATTGGCGAAGGAACTTGACCCGGAGGACGCAGCTTCCGAATTCGGCAAGATGATGACTGAACTCAACAAGGTTCTTGGTGGCGTGTTCCCCGACTCGCAGGTCCACGCTAGCGCCGATCTGAGTGACCCGAGCAAAGTGCTGACTCCTGAGTTCAAGATTGAAATGACGAGCAACGTTCGCACGGCAGTGGCGCACCAGGGGACCGGGATGGTGAGGGCCGCAGTGTTCGGAATGCTCCGATTCCGCCAGAGCTGGCTGGCCAAGAGAGAGCAAGGACCAGAGCAGAGTCTAATCATCGGGTTCGAGGAACCGGAGATCTACCTCCACCCGAGCGCAGCCAATCAGATGAGAGACACCATCTATGAGCTGTCGACCGGCGCCTCCCAGATTGTCGCAACGACGCACTCTCCCTACATGATCGATTTGTCGCGAAAGCCGCGACAGGTGCTTAACCGTTTCCGTTGTGACGATCACTGTGCGGAAGTGCTCGCTTTCAGCGTCACCGACGAGTACCTGAAGCTTGAGAATACGGACAAGGACTACGTCAAGATGGTCCTCAAGATCGACGACTACGTGGCGCGCGCCTTCTTCACCAAGACCGTTGTCGTCGTCGAGGGAGACTCGGAAGACATCACGCTTCGCGAGGCCCTTGCACTTCTTCCGGTCGAAACCCGGCTTCGCATCCGCGCCGATTTTGAGATCATCAAGGCTCGCGGCAAGGCCTCAATCATCGGGCTGGCCAAGTACCTGAATGCGCTTGGCATCAGCTTCCGGGTGCTCCACGACAGGGACGGCGGTACCGCCGGTGCAGAAGTGTTCAACCAGCCAATTCAGGATGCAGTAGGAGACCCAGCAAGAGTCGTAGTCCTCCAGGAGTGTCTTGAAGACGCCCTCGGATACCCTGCTCCTGGCTCAGACAAGCCACTGCAAGCATTCAAGGAGGCGGAAGGCTGGTCGACGTGGCCCGACGTGCCTCTGGCTTTCCGTGAGGCAATGGCAGGTCTCTTCGTTGGCTACGTCACGGCAGAGCTCTAACCTGCGGATCAGCCCGACTCGCCTCGCTCGCGGGTTATCCGCAAAGACGTTCGAACCACTAATGGCGCGTCTGGTCGGCGGCCAAGGGGGGCAGCGTGTCCGATACGATAGCGTGCACTATCCCCATGGATAATGACGATGAGGGCTTCTTCGGACGCGAGTGTCCGAGTGAGGAGTGTCTTGGATACTTCAAGATTGAGCTTGGCACCGGCCTTCAGGGTGACGACCTGCCTTGTCACTGCCCGTACTGCGGCCACACGGCGGACCACGATCACTTCTGGACGCAAGACCAGCTTGCCTACGCAGAGTCACTCGCGACACGCAAGGTCCAGGAACTGGTCGAGGGGATGCTCAAGAACGCGTTTTCGACTCGCCGCCCCCGGCGGAACGAGTTCATCAGCCTTTCGTGGGAGGTCAAGCCCGGCAGGCCGATCCCACTGCACCAGTACCAGGAGAAGCAGCTTGAGACCATGCTCGTATGCGACAAGTGCGGGCTGCGCTACGCAGTGTACGGGGTGTTCGCCTTCTGCCCTGACTGTGGCTCCCACAACTCGCTTCAGATTCTAGAAGCCAATCTCGACCTCGCAGCCAAGGAACTGGAACTGGCGGCTTCGGTCCAGGGGCCACTCTCCGGGCAGCTCGTTTCGGACGCTCTTGAGAACGCAGTCTCCGCATTTGATGCGTTTGGGAGAGAGCTCTTCCGTGTGAATGCAGACATTGCTACTGATCCCGCCAAGGCCGCAGCAATCTCGTGCCAGAATCTCAAGGGTCTAACGAAGCGCGTTGCCGCCCTGTTCGAGTTCGACCTCTCTGCGTCGTTCAACGAAAGCGAGTGGCGCGATCTTGAGCGCGCGTTCCAAAAGCGGCACTTGATTGCGCACAAGATGGGTGTTGTGGATGAGGCGTACGTGACCGCCACGTCAGACCCTCACGCGAGGGTGGGTCGGAAAATCACGATCGAGGCGTCGCAGGTCGGTGCTGTACTGCCGCTTGTGCGCCGTCTTGGGGAGTCCGTCCTCGATTCGCTCCGCGACCTCCGACTATCAGCGGTTCAATCCTGAAAGGGAGTGCCATGGCGAGGCAGATGACATGGGAGCAGGCCATTTCGCGGGTTCTCGAGGACGCGGACGGGCCTCTCCACTACATCGAAATCACGGATCGGATCGTCGCTGGCGAGCTTCGCAAGAGCCTTGGGGCGACGCCCGCTGCTACGGTCGCATCCGTGCTGAGCACTGCGATTAAGCGAGAAGGAAACCGCGCTCCGTGGGTCCGGATCGGCAGGGGCACGTATGGAGCGGCCGGCCCAGCTCACGGTGGAACGTCGAGCGTAGCCTCCCCAACGGGTGACGTTGAGCCTGAGGAGCGCGATCAGGAGGAGCAGTACGAGGTCGTGTCCTCGTTTGGCATGTACTGGAGCCGTGACGCGGTTGAGTGGGTCCGTTCGCCGCGGATCCTTGGCCAGCAGTACGGGGGCTCAACGCAGGTCGACTTCTGCGATCAGGTCGGCGTGTACTTGCTGTATGACGGTCGCGAGGTCATCTACGTGGGCAGGGCGACTGAGCGCGGGCTCGGCGTCCGGCTGTACGAGCACACCTGGAATCGGCTTGCGTCGCGCTGGGATCGGTTCTCCTGGTTCGGCTTCCTGCCGGTCGGTGAGGACGGCATGCTGCAGAGCATGCCGGCAACGTTTGACTCGTCGAAGCTTGGTCCGGCGCTTGAGGCGATCCTCGTTGAGGCAGTCGAACCACGTCAGAACCGCAAGCGCGGCGATGATCTCGCCCAGGTCGAGTACCTTCAGGTCGAGGATCCGGCAGTGCGGCGGGGAGCGCTCAAGGCCGCGCTTGATGAGGCGATTCAGTAGGCGTCAGAATCCGGGCCCGGAGGGCGCTCCGACGTCACGCTCGACACGCCACGCACGTGGGACTCGATCATGCAGCAGGTTCCGCTGACTGTCAGCCAGCGGAACCTGAACCCCCCCTGTCCATGCTCACTCCTCTTAGTGCTTGGTCTTGTCGACGAGGACGTAACCGTTGCCCGTCTTGCTGGTCGGGGGCAGCGGGTTACCCTTCGTTGATGTGACCTCGTGCCCGGTGCGACCACCTCTCGGCCCGATCTCCTCGTACTGGCCTGATGCGGGGGTTGCCTGGCCGGGCTTGAGCGACTTCGCCATCGTGTTCACCTCCTTTGGGTACGAACGTGTGTTTGGTAGACAGAATAGAGTATAGTCTATCTGCACGTCAACCAAAGGGAGGATCACATGTCGCTTGGTGCGCGCCTGCGCCAATACAGAACTGCACGTAGCTACACGCTCGACGAGCTCGTCGAGCGCATGGGCGGTGTTGTCACCAAGCAGGCGCTGTCCAAGTACGAGCACGATCGGGCCATGCCGCGGACTACCGTGCTGCTGGCGCTCGCTCGCGCGCTCGACATCAACGCGTCGCGCCTGATTGCCGAACCCGAGTATCATTTCCAGCTCGTTGCGTACCGTGCGCTCGCCTCACTACCCAAGAAGGAGCAGGAGACGATCGAGAGCACCGTCCAGCTCGAGCTGGAACGTCGGCTGACGCTGATGGATAAGCTCGGGATAGCGCACGGCTACCCATTCAAGGGCGCTGCGACGCTCAGTGATGTCAGTGCTGCCGAGTATGCTGCCGGGGAGTTGCGCCGCGCGTGGAATCTTGGTGGCGGCCCGATCGCGAGCGTTGTAGACACACTAGAGTCCAACGGAGTGCACTTGATCGACGTTGATACTGAGAGGAAGTTCGACGGTCTCGCGGTCATCGCCACGGATGAACACGGCGAGCAAGTCGCGTGTGGCATTGCCGCACGTCTCGAGGTGTCACGTGCGCGTCAGCGGATGAGCCATGCGCACGAAGTCGGGCATCTCTCGATGCGCGCTTCAGAGGGCGTTGATGAGGAGGCCGCCGCGCGGCTATTCGCGGGCGCCTTCCTTTACCCGGCGGATGCGGTTCGCGCGGAGTTCGGGGCTCACCGCACTCGAGTCACCACAGATGAGCTTCTCGCCGCTAAGAGGCGATGGGGCATGAGCATTCAGGGCATTGTGCGCCGGCTTCGCGATCTCGAAGTGATTGATGAGACGAGCTACAAGTGGTGGTGTATGTACATCAACCGCGCGGGCTGGCGCACTGACGAACCGGGCGACGAGCCCCGCGAGCACTCCACATGGGTCGAGACCTACGCACACCGTGCGGCTGCCGAGGGGCTGATCGCACGAGAGACGTTGGTTGACTACATTCCGACCATCAGCAACAGGACTGTGCCCGAAGACATGGATCGCCGTGCGCTTCTGAAGCTGCCGCTGGCCGAACGCAGGGCCTTTATGAAGGCACAGGCCGAGGCTCACGCCGCCGAGTACAACGCGATGATCGATCGCGAGTGGCTCGACGCCGGTATGGGCGAATGGGACCAGGAACATGAATAGCCCGATGCGTGGCGAGATCTGGTGGGCCGACCTTGAGCCGACCCGGGCCAGGAGATCAACAAGAAGCGCCCCGTTGTGGTCTTGAGCTCTGACAATGTGGGCGCTCTCGCAATCAAGCTCGTTGCGCCTATCACAGGCAGACCGCCAAGCAGGGCGAGCCAGCCATGGCTCGTTCAAGTGCGCCCGACTCGCGCCAACGGCCTGACAAAGGACGGTTGTGTCGACGCCTTGCAGTTGCGCGGGATAGCGTTTGAGCGGTTCACAAAGCGTATCGGCGTGCTGAGCTCCGACGATCTTGAGGACGTGGTCGCGGCAGTGGCGCTGGTGATCGATCTCGATATTGGAGGGGGGTGAAACGATGTTCGGTCTGACGATTGAGGCCATGGTTCAGCAGGTTGTTGAGGTGTGGCGAGTGATGGCGGTGGCCATGTGGGATGCAGTCGCTGCCGAACCCAAGCTGCAGCTCATGCTGTTTGGGTTCGTCGCTCTGTCCCTGGCAGGAGGTGGTGCTCGTGGTCGTGCTCGTCGCGCGTACTAGAGTCAGCAGCTCCAGCTGGTAGTGCCCCGGTCGCAACTCGCGGCCGGGGCACTACTGCGTACTGAGCGCGGCCATGGATTGAGCACGCTCTTCCGCCCTATGCCACTCCCCTGGGCTACAATTGAAATAGCCCGTCTTTTCCGACCCCTCGGGAGGACTCTTGAATCACAGCGAGGCCGTTAGCTTCATCTGGGGAACAGCCGACCTTCTTCGCGACAGCTTCAAGCGGGGCAAGTACCAGGATGTGATCCTTCCTCTCACGGTTCTGCGGCGCATCGACAGCGTGCTTGCGCCCACCAAAGAGAAGGTCCTCGAGGCGTACAACAAGTACAAGCGCGAGCTCGACAACCCCGACCAGATCCTCCGAGCGGCCTCTGGCTACGCCTTCTACAACACGAGCCGCTTCGACTTTGAGCGCCTGGTGGCCGATCCGCCGAACCTCGCAGCCA
The DNA here is from genome assembly GCA_022839745.1 of Actinomycetes bacterium. Taxonomy (GTDB): domain Bacteria; phylum Actinomycetota; class Coriobacteriia; order Anaerosomatales; family Anaerosomataceae; genus Anaerosoma. Next base: position 58,335 of record JALHJB010000003.1, on the reverse strand, counting down.
ACCTCCGCAACTACATCGCGGGCTTCAGCCCCAACATGCGCGAGGTCATCGAGAAGTTCGACTTCGACAACACGATCAACAAACTCGTGGAGGCCGACCTGCTTTACCTTGTGGTCGAGCGCTTCAAGAATGTGGACCTTTCTCCAGCGTCGATCGACAACCACGCTATGGGCACCGTCTTCGAGGAGCTCATCCGCAAGTTCAACGAGGCCCTGAACGAGAACCCTGGCGAGCACTTCACGCCGCGCGATGTCGTCCACCTGATGGTCGAGCTAATGCTGGCAGGCGAGAAGGACACGCTGCTTGAGCCGGGCCGTGCAGTCACCGTCTACGACCCGTGCTGCGGATCCGGGGGGCTCCTCACCATCACCAAGGAGCACATCCGTGACACGATCAGTCCGGACGTGCGAGTGATGCTCTTCGGCCAGGAGGTGAACCCCGAGACGTTCGCGGTGGCCAAGTCCGACATGTATCTGAACGACCCGGCCGGACGCGACGCCGACAACATCGCGTTCGGCACAGTACTGGGGGACGACCGGCACGCCGGTCAGCACTTCGACTACGTCATCGCCAATCCCCCGTACGGCAAGGACTGGAAGCGGGACGAGGCTGCGGTGAAAGCCGAGTACGATCGCGGATTCGCCGGCCGCTTCGGACCCGGCCTACCGTCGATCTCCGACGGCCAGATGCTCTTCCTTGAGCACATGATCGCGCACATGCAGAAGCCGGCTGATGGCGGTTCGCGAATGTCGATCATCATGAACGGCTCGCCGCTCTTCACCGGAGATGCCGGCTCAGGCCCGTCGGAGATCCGTCGCTGGATCCTTGAGAACGACCTGCTCGAGGTCATCGTGGCTCTGCCGACTCACCTCTTCTACAACACTGGCATTCCGACGTACGTGTGGGTGATCACCAATCGCAAGGCGCCTGAGCGCACCGGTAAGGTCCTGCTGGTCGACGCAACCTCGTTCTGGACGTCCATGCGCAAGAGCCTCGGTGACAAGCGCCGTGAGATCCCTGCTGACAAGGTCGGCGATATCCTGCGTCTGCTAGAAGCCTTCGAGGATGGCGAGTACTGCCGAGTCTTCTCGACTACCGACTTCGGTTACCGCAAGATCACCGTCGAGCGCCCCTTAAAGCTCAACTTCCAGGCGTCCCCCGAACGCATTGCACGGCTGAACAGCGAGAAGGCGTTCATCAAGCTTGCTGAGTCCAAGAAGAAGGACCCTGCGGCGAAACTCGCCGAAGCGGAAGCGGGCCGGAAGACGCAGGAAGCCATCAAGGCGATGCTCTCCACCTTGCCAGGCACGCTCTTCACCAACCGCGAGCAGTTCATCGATGCGCTCAAGACCGCTGAGCGGACCACGGGAACCAAACTGGACGCCGCGACGCGGAAGGCCGTCCTCTCCGCGCTGTCGAAGCGTGACGAGAGTGCGGACGTCTGCACCGACTCGAAGGGTGCGACGGAGGCCGATCCTGAACTGCGCGACACCGAGAATGTGCCACTCTCCGAGTCGATCGGCGACTACTTCGCCCGCGAGGTGCTGCCCTACGTGCCGGACGCTTGGGTGAACGAGACCGTTCGGGACCCCAAGGATGGCGAGATCGGCAAGGTCGGTTACGAGATCAACTTCAACCGCTACTTCTACAAGTACGTGCCGCCGCGCCCGCTGGACGAGATTGAGGCGGACCTGAGGGCCGTTGAGAACGAGATTCTAGAGCTGCTCAAGCAGGTGACGGACTGATGGTCCCCATGAAGCCCTCCGGTCTGGGTACTGTGACAGCTATCCCAGCATCTTGGGAGATGCGCCGCAACTCCGGGCTGTTCAGAGAGCGCCGAGACAAGAATCATCCGGATCTAGAGATGCTCTCTGTGACCCAATCGAGAGGTGTCGTTCCGCAGGCCTCCTTGGAGAGTCGAGTCACGGCCCCTTCGGATGACCGGACCGGCTATAGCCGAGTGCTTGCTGGCGATCTTGTCTACAACAAGATGCGCATGTGGCAGGGTGCGGTGGGCGTTGCACCAGCAGAGGGTATCGTGAGCACGGCCTACGTGGTGATGGAGCCGAGACCGGGCACGAACAGCCGGTACTACGAGTACCTCTACCGGACTCCGGCGTTTCTCTGCGAGTCGGGCCGTTTCTCGTACGGACTCTGTGACGACATGAACAGTCTCCGAGCCGAACACTTCAGGGGCATGCTGTCCCCCGTGCCCGCCCCTGCGGAGCAAGACTCCGTTGTAGGGTTTCTCGACTCGGAAATCGCCCGCATCGACGCCCTCATCGACCGCAAGCAGCACTTTATCGACCTGCTGCTCGAGAAGCGCACCGCCGTCGCCACCTATGCTGTGACCAAGGGTCTCGATCCGGATGTGGAGATGATGGACTCGGGCGTCGATTGGCTCGGGCCTGTTCCTCGCCACTGGCGCCGATCTCGCGTGAAATTCATCGCTCGGCAGGTTTCCCGAGCAGCACAGGCCGATTCACGAGATGAATTCATAGCGCTCGAGGATATTGCCTCCTGGACTGGCGAGCGGGGTGAGCCAGATCCGGGGGAACGAGAACTCACGGGGACAGCCTGCCAGAGAAATGATGTCCTCTTCGGGAAGCTAAGGCCCTACTTGGCCAAGATCCATACGGTGTCCCGGCAGCGAGCTGTGTGTTCTAGCGAGTTTGTCGTGCTACGGCCATCGCGAGAGATCGTCCCGAGATACCTGCAATCGATCCTTGCGTCCAGAACGCTCATCGACTGGGTGAATGCGGCAACGTACGGAACGAAGATGCCACGCATGAGTCCGCCAACGCTGATGGCTCTCCCAGTCCCGGTGCCACCTATCGATGAACAACGGACCATAGTCGAGGCAATCTCGGAGGAGTCCCGTCGCACTCAGTGCATTGTTGAGCGAACTCGCGACAGCATTGAACTCCTCCGCGAGTACCGCACCGCTCTCATCTCGGCCGCCGTCACTGGCCAGATCGACATCCCCGGAACCGATGAGACGGAGGACGTCGCGTGAACGTGAAGGTGAAGGAGTACGCGCTCGAGTCGGACATCGAGGGGGCGCTGCTCACGGGTGGTCCGGATGCCGTCGAAGGCGATTTCCTCGCGCGCGAGTATCCGGCCGGCTACGGCTCGTGGCTCCCGGGCGGTTACCGGCAGCGCGCCGACACCGACTTCGACAAGCAGACCCTGCTCCTGACCCGCGACCTCATCGACTTCGTGATGACCACGCAACCGAAGGAATGGGAGAAGCTCACCCAGCACCACGGCGCGGACGTGAAGACCAAGTTCACCAAGCGTGTGTCCTCGGAGATCGAGAAGCACGGGCTCATCCATGTCCTCCGCAGCGGCGTTAAGGATTCGGGATGCAAGTTCGCACTCGCGTTCTACCCGCCCGCAAGCGGCCTCAACAAGGAGACCGCCAAGCTCTACAAGGCGAACGTGTTCTCGGTCGTGCGGCAGCTGCACTACTCGGAACGCAACAACAACTCGGTCGACATCGTGCTCTTCCTGAACGGCCTGCCCATCTGCACGGCTGAGCTCAAGAACCAGCTGAACGGCCAGACGGTCGAAGACGCCATCCGGCAATACCGCTTCGATCGCGATCCTCATGAGCCGCTGCTTCGTCCGGGGCGGGTCCTCGCGCACTTCGCGGTGGACACCGACCTCGTCTACGTTACGACCGAACTCAAGGGCGCCAAGACGGTCTTCCTGCCCTTCAACCAGGGCAAGAACGGCGGCGCTGGAAATCCGGATGTGCCGCCGACCCAGAGCGGCTACGCTACGTCCTACCTCTGGGAGTACGTGTGGTCGCGTGACTCCGTGCTCGACCTCGTCCAGAACTTCGTCGCCTCGCTCGATGTTGAGGATGACAAAGGCAAGCCGACCGGCAAGACGAGGCTCGTCTTCCCGCGCTTCCACCAGATGAAGGCTGTTCGCGAGCTCGTCGATCACGCGAAGTCGCACGGTGTCGGCGAGCACTACCTCATCCAGCACTCGGCAGGCTCCGGCAAGTCGAACACAATCGCATGGCTCGCGCATCGGCTGACCACGCTGCATGACGCTCAAGACGCTCGCGTGTTCGACACGATCGTGGTGGTCACCGACCGCCGCGTGCTCGACCGCCAGCTCCAGAAGACGATCCACGCCTTCGAGAGGACGACCGGGCTCGTGGAGAACATCGACCAAGGGGGCGGCAAGCACCTCAAGCGGGCGCTCGAAGAGGGCAAACAGATCATCGTCACCACCCTCCAGAAGTTCCCTGTGATCGTCGACCAGATGGGCGAGCTTCCGGGGAGCCGCTTCGCGGTGATCATCGACGAGGCGCACTCATCCACCTCAGGCGAGCAGACCAAGGACCTCAAGAAGGTGCTGGCGGCCTCATCGCTGGAAGAGGCGGAAGATGAGGAGGGCGGAGAGCCCGAGGATCTCGAAGACAAGATCGTCGCCGAGATGCAGGCGCGGGGCCGGGTGCCCAACGCGAGCTTCTTCGCCTTCACCGCGACCCCGAAGCCCAAGACGCTTGAGCTCTTCGGCAGGGCGCGTCCCGACGGCACGTTCGAGGCGTTCTCGCTCTACTCGATGCGCCAGGCGATCGAGGAGGGCTTCATCCTCGACGTCCTCAAGAACTACACGACCTACAAGACCTACTGGAAGCTCCTTAAGACCGCAGAGGACGACCCTCGCTACGACCATGAGAAGGCGAGCTACCTGCTCCGTGCCTTCGTCGACTTGCACGAGCACACCATCCGCAACAAGGTCGAGGTGATGGTCGAGCACTTCCGCGCGAACACCGCCGGACGCATCGGCGGTAAAGCCAAGGCGATGATCGTCACGCGAAGCCGCCTCCACGCTGTGCGCTACAAGCTCGTGCTCGATGCATACCTCAAGGAGCAGGGCTATCCCTACAAGGCGCTCGTGGCGTTCTCCGGAACGGTGCACGACGCGGGCCAGGACTACACCGAAGCCTCGATGAACGGCATCCCCGAGAAACAGACAGCCGGGACTTTCCACACGCCCGAGTACCGCTTCCTGATCGTGGCGGAGAAGTTCCAGACCGGCTTCGACGAGCCGCTCCTGCACACGATGTATGTGGACAAGAAGCTCGCCGGAGTACATGCGATACAGACGCTCTCGCGCCTTAACCGCATCCACCCCGAGAAGACCGACACGATGGTGCTCGACTTCGTGAACGAGCCCGAGGTCATCGCCGAGTCGTTCCAGCCCTACTACGAGAACACGATGCTTTCTGAGGGCACCGACCCGAACCTGCTCTATGACCTCGAGACTCGCCTCAAGGACTACGGGCTGTTCGACGAGACCGATATCGACGCGTTCGCTGAGGCGTTCTTCGCCGGCAAGAAGATGGAGAAGCTCTACGCGATCCTGAAGCCCGCTGTCGAGCGGTGGCGCGATCTGGAGGACGACGAGCGGAAGGCTGTCCGCAAGACGCTCGGCGACTACGTGAACACGTACGCGTTCCTCGGGCAGCTCATCACCTTTACCGACGCCGATCTCGAGAAGCTCTATGTGTACGCGAAGCTGCTCAGGCGCTATCTGCCGCACGAGGGCGAGGTTCTGCCGACCGACGTGCAGGAGAAGATCGACCTCGAGTCGCTCGACGTGCGCAAGACGTTCGCTGGAGACATCGACCTTGAGCGCGGGAGCGGCGAGGTCGAGCCGGTGAGGAAGCCAGGACCGCTTCCCGACAGCGGGGAAACGCTGGAGCCGCTCTCGCTCATCATCGCTGAACTCAACGAGCGCTTCGGCGCGGACCTCACCGACGAGGACAGGGTCACGCTGCAGCACCTTGAGGACCTGCTCGGCGCAGATGAGACACTCAAGGCGAGCATCCGCGTCAACCCGCCTGAGACCGCCCGTTTGGCCTTCGAGCACATCGTTGAGGACCGGCTGCAGGAGATCGTGGAGACCAACTTCAAGCTCTACAAGCGTGTAGCCGACGACGAGGCGTTTGCCCAAGTGCTCATCGGCTGGCTGTACGACCGGTTCCGGAAGGACGTGGAGTAGGGGGCACGAGGCTAGATGGGTCTGCGGGAGTTGGGGCTGCGCCGTGCGTATGACAGCGGCGCTCGCGAAACAGACGTTCTGCTGGACTTCTACATTCCCGCGCTTGGCGCGGCGGTTCGCTATGACCGTCTCGCCGGGTTCTTCTCGTCCGCCTCGCTTGCAGTGGCGGCGCGTGGAATCGCCGGTCTCATCCAAAATGGTGGTGCGATGCGGCTGGTGGCCTGTCCTCAGTTCCCGCGCTCGGACCTGGCGCTCCTCGCGTCAATGGATGCTCCCGCCGATTTGATGTCGCTCGCTGAGCGCGCTGCCATGGCCGCGCTGGATGTTGACATGCTGGCCGATGAGATTGCTCGGGACCATGTGCGCGCTCTCGGTTGGATGCTGGCGGAGGGCCGGCTGGAGATTCGTCTCGCTGTTCCTCGGGACATGGACACCTTCCGTGAGGGCCTCTTCCACCAGAAGGTAGGGCTCATCGCAGACTCGTCCGGGGATGTCATCACGTTCTCCGGGTCGATCAACGAGACAGCTGCGGCGTGGCTCGAGAATGTCGAGCAGTTCATGGTGTTTCGCAGCTGGGCTGAGGGAGATGCGGAGCTCATCGACTTCAGCGAGGGCATGTTCTCGCGCTACTGGGAGCGCGCGAGCGCCAACGTCGAAGTTGTTCCTCTACCTGATGCGGTTTCGAGGAAGCTCATCTCCTACGCACCCACAGACATCGCCGAATTGGACCTCGGCGAATATGAACGGCAGCGGCGCACTCGGCGGCGCACGCCGACTGTTCAGTTGCGCACCTACCAGGAGGAGGCCGTCGAGGCCTGGCTTGCCGCTGGTGGTCGCGGCATTCTTGAGATGGCGACCGGCACGGGCAAGACGAAGACCGCCGCCGAGTGCCTGGCGCGTCTCCATGGGCAGGATGGTAAGCAGTTCACAGTGATCACCGCACCGTATCAGCACATTGCGGCGCAATGGGTCACGGAGTTGCCGCAGTACGACCCGATTCTGGCCCACGGCGGCACGAAGTGGAAAGCGGAGCTGGCGAACGCATTCTCACGGGTACAGCTGGGTCTCCAGGAGCAGATCACCGTGGTTGCTGTCCAAGACACCGCTGGGTCCTCAACCTTCCTGGAGCTCGTAGGTAAGGCGTCAAGTCGGTTCGACCGACTGGTGTTCGTCGGAGACGAAGTGCACGGTCTAGGAGCGCCTGAGACCCGCAAGGCCTTGCTCGACATGTACACGCACCGACTTGGGCTCAGCGCAACGCCCACCCGGTGGTTTGATAAGGACGGCAGCAAGGTGCTGGAAGACTACTTCGGTGGGGTCGTGTACACCTTCGGCATCAAGGAGGCACTTGAGTGGCACGACCCGCAGACCGGGCTGAGTGCTCTCTGCCCATATCGCTACCTGCCGCAACGCGTGCACTTGGATGGCTCCGAACTTGAGGAGTACTTGAAACTCACACAGCGGATCATCTACTTGTTGGACAAGGACGACCTCGAGAGTCAAACCAAGCTGGAGCAGTTGTACTTCCTGCGCGCCGGCATCGTGAAGACCGCATCCCAGAAGCTGAGGGGCCTCGAGTCCGTACTCGACGCCATACCCGACATTCGTCATGGCCTTATCTACTGTCACAGCAAGGAGCAGATGGCTGCTGTCGCCGAGGTCCTTCATCGGCGGCGGATCACATATCACCGCTTCACAGGAGATGAGGGCACCACGCCATCTCCGGAGTTTGATGGGCTCACGGAGCGCGCGAGCATCCTTAAGGGGCTCGACAGCGGCGCCTATCAAGTCCTGCTGGCGATCCGATGTTTGGATGAGGGCGTCGATGTGCCGTCAGCGCGCCTCGGCATCATCCTGGCGAGCTCGTCCAACCCGCGTGAACACATACAGCGGCGGGGCCGATTGCTCCGTCGCGCGCCAGGGAAGCATGAGGCTGTGATTTATGACCTTGTCGTAACCCCAGACCCAGCGGCTATCCTAGACCCGGTGATGCGCAAGGCAGAGCACGATGTGCTATCCAAGGAGATGGAGCGCATACAGGAGTTTGGCGCGAACGCTAAGAACGCACTGGAGGTGCACACCTGGGTCCTCAAGTTACTGAGTGAGCTTGCCTGAAACGAGGAGGTCTTGTAGTGAGCGGCGACGCGCAGATTGCAATGCGAATCAGCAGGCTGGACGAGCATATGGCGGTGAAGAAGTGCCTCGTTGCGCTCTTCACACATGAGCTCAGCAATGCAGACAAGGTCATGCCGAGCTACAAGGCCGACTACGAGAAGCATCTTGCGGCTCACGCGAAGGCTTGGGACCCGGCGGCTGCAAGTGAGGCGGTTGACTGATGCGTATTGAGAAGGTCTCGCTCACCAACTTCCGTCAGTACCGATCCCTCTCGCTGAACCTCGCGGACGACCGGTCGGACATGGTTCTGCTTGTCGGCAAGAACGGTGCGGGCAAGACGAACCTGCTGAACGCCATGATTTGGTGCCTGTACGGTCGTGAGGAGTATTACAGCAAGCAGATGGACAACGCTCCGCTCGTGAACCAGGGTGCTCTTCTTGCTGCTGACGAGGGTGAGCTGATTCCCTGCGAGGTCACCCTCGAACTGCGCTTTGCGAATGGGGTCGAGGCGCGAATCACAAGGCGTGCCGATTTCACCAAGGCTGGTAAGGGTGCCAAGCCAGTCGGCAGACCGGAGCTGTCCGTGGCCTACCTGGCAGACATCTCGAAAGGCATGGAGGTCTCTGGAAACCCTGAGCATTGGATCGAGCGCTGGATTCCATCTCGTCTGGAGCCCTATTTCCTCTTCGATGGTGAGCGGCTGGACGACTTCTTCAAGGATGCAGAGGCCAAGAAGATCGAGGATGCGGTCCTGCAGATTGCCCAGATCGACCTGCTCGGAAGGCTCGTTGAGCATCTCGACAAGGTGGCCTCGAGCCTCTACTCAAAGGCCGCGAACCAGAGCGGGGGCACTGAGATGGGGGTGCTCCGACAGCAGCTGGACGCTGCGCGTGAAGGCCTGCAGAGGGGCGAGGGTGACCTGAAGGAGAAAGAAGCCGCCCTGCTGGAGCATGAGTCCGTCGTTCGACGACTTGAATCGAAGTTCGGCGATATCCAGAAGGTCCATGCAGAAATCCAGCGCAGGAAGCAGAAGGAAGCTGAGCTGGAGCACGCCTCTGGTGAGCTACGTGATGCATGGAAGGCGCTGCACAAGTGGGCAGTCGAGGTGGCACCCGCCGTATTGGCGTTCGAAGCTCTTCGGGGTCTGGCAGCCGAGGTTGACAGGGCCCGCCAGGAGAGGCGCCTGCCTCCCCCCGTTGATCCAGCCATGCTGAGCCAACTGCTTGAGGACACCACGTGCGTCTGCGGCAACAACCTTGATGAGGGGACCTCTGGCAGAGAGGCTATCGAGCGCTTGCTAGCGGAGTATGCGGAGGTCGGCCGCGTGGGTGAGGAGATGCTCGCAGTAGAGTCCGAAACCCGCAACTTACTCGGTCTGCTTCGTTCATCTGACGCAGCAGCCAATGCGCTCATGAAGAGGATCGGTGACTGGGAGGCGCGTCAGCAGCGGCTGGCCGAGGAGCTTGAGGTCCTGAATGCACGGCTCGCAAAGCATGATGATGAGAATGTCGCCAGAATCCAGGCAGAGCTGGAGCAGGCGAAGCAGACGCGAGCGCTTGAGCAGCGCGAAGTGGCAAAGCTGGAGCTCCAGTGTGACGAGCTCAAGGGTCGCATCCGTGAGACTGAGCGAGAGATGGAGCGAGTTGCCACCAAGGACGCAACGGCGCAGAAGCTCATGCTCGAGGCGCGCTTTGCGAAGGAGTGTTTGCGCGCCGCCACTACGCTCTACTCGGACTTGACTGACGAAGTCAGAGACCGCGTGTCTTCGACGCTCGAGAAGCAGTTCCTGGCGATGACACTCAAGCGGGAGGGCCTGAAGACGGTGGCCGTCGACCCCTCGTACAAGGTGATCGTGCGAAACCGCGATGACTTCGACCTGATCAACGTGTTGTCCGCCGGCGAGCGAGAGTGTCTCGCGCTTGCGTTCTCTCTCGCGCTCAGCGAGGTCTCAGGCTACGAGCTCCCGATGGTGATCGACACCCCGATGGGTCGCCTCAGCGGACCGGTGCAGGAGGATATGAGCCGTGTGTTGGTCGAAACGACGCAGCGGGTCGATGGTGAGCCGGCGCATCAGCTCATCATGCTCATGACTGACACTGAGTACAACGATCGCGTAAGCAGGGTGCTGGCAGGTGGCAATCCTCGGGTGTTCGAGATGGAGTGGAACCAGGATGAACTGACCACTCAGGTGAAGGAGGTGTTCTAGATGTTGCAGTCATCACGGTCCGTCCTTTCAGTGAGTGAGCGCAACACCGACGCCTTCAATCGGCTCAAGCAAGAGCTCGGGGGCCTAACGAACAAACAGGCGTTCTTCATAGCCATGGGGTGGGGCTTCAGGCACGGGGTTAAGCCCCAGGTGGAGAAGCGTACCGGCAACGGTGTGCGACTTGAGTACTTGAAGGGTGAGGACGAAGCGGTGCTTGTCGCACTGCAGCTGGCAGAGACACAAGATCCGCACGCGCTCACTGATGTGGAGCAGCGTCTCGACCTCGCAGAGCAGTATGCGGAAGGCGGCCTTCTGCTGCTTGCGGAGATGTTTGATGAGCCGGGTTCGTTCTCCCAGTCGTTTGCCGCATCCATCCGTCAGCAAGTACAGGAGCTCAACCTGTAAGGGGGCGCTGTGACAGAGGCTCATGACTTCTGGTCTGCAGGTGAGCATGACTTGACCCTGCTGTCAGCGAAGGCCGGCAGCGACGATATGTTCGAGCGTTGGGCAGCGGCATTCGAGCTGGGCGAGACCCGGGACCCGGCATCGGTCGATCTTCTGAAGACACTCCTCGGCGACGACGATGAGCATGTGCGCGAGGCCGCCGAGGTAGCGCTGACGAAGCTCGGACACGGCGATGAAGTCAGTCGGGCTCGTGTACTGGAGCGGAGTCAGCAGCTGGCTCGAGCAGCGCAGCGACATCGCATGCGCACACATCTTGAGGCCGCGCCGTACGTTGCGTGGAAGCTCAAGCCCGTTCCGATCCCGGACAAGACCAACATGTGGATCGTTGAGGCGATGCTGTTCGATGCCATCCAGGTCGAGGGACCTGTCACGGGATCACGCCTGTTCCGAAGCTACTGCGGCGGTGCGCGCATGTTGTCATCGGCCACTGTATCCACGGGGCGGCTGCATAAGGCGCTTGAGTCATTACTGAAGCAAGGCAAGGTAGTGCGTAGCGACGACTTCACGTCGGAGCATCATGAGCGATGGGTGCTGCATGAACGAGGCACGCCGGGGGTGGTGCTGCGACAGCGAGGGCCACGTGAGCTGCGTGACATTCCCCCCGACGAAGTCAGGGCGGCAATCGCTGCTTCCGCCGGTCGGTTGGGCGCACGGGGCATCGACCGGGATCGTGCGTTTGAGCAGATTCTGCAGTTCTACCAGGCAGAGAGGGAGCTCGATCTGGTTGGGAAGCTGCTCGCTAATGAGTGGTCGGGCCTGATGGTCTGAGCGCAGAAGTTCGGCCCCTCGGACCACCTTGGCCGAACGACAGCAGATGGCGAAGCCATCAATTGCAGAGTAACTTCCAAGACCCGAGCGCGACCCCTCCATGTGGGTGGCGTGTTCTCTGCGGGAACTGGGTACTACTCTCGATGGCGAAGAATCTGTGAGGAGGGGACCGATGAGGACTTCGACCGCTCGCGGCAATGGCTGGAGATGCCCTCAGTGCGGTGACGAGACGTCCCGGGACGAGTCTGGTCAGGGCTACGTGCGCCATCTGAGGAATGCCGGCTGCACTTTCGAGAAGGGGTTGCGAGACGGTGTCGTTGCCGTCTCGCCTGCTGCGACCCCAGGGATTGCCGCTTCGGCGAATGTCCGAGGGGGACAAGGGCAAGAGACAGACGTGCTCGGCCAGTGGGTGACGGAGTACGTCAACAGCGCAACCTCACTCCGGGGCTACGAAGTCTTCTACGATCACGGGGACAGCCGCGAACCGAATGTGGTCGCAATCAAGGGGTTCTATGGGTCCCAGGTCACCAGTCTCAACCGCCTGGCGGATGTCGACTTGATGGTGGTCGCGCCCAATCAGCGTGTCCTACTCCTTGTTGAAGTTGAGGAACGCGGGTCTTCTCCCAAGAAGATCATTGGTGATGCCGTGACAATCATGATGTGCAACCGCTTCGCCGTGCGGCAAAGTGGAGTACAGAGGTACTTCGAAATCGCAGAAGCTAGTCGCTTGGTGGTGTCTGGTGTCATGCCCGCGCAGGGCCACCGCTTGGACAAGGTCGAGGGGGTTATCGTCCCGCGCTTTCGGCAGTTGTCTGGCTTCAGCGACGGCATCGATTCGGCCAATATCGAGTTCGTGTTCGAACCATCCATCTCTCAAACCGTGGACCGGCTCAAGAGCATCATTCGTGACGCGTTGCCCGCCTAGCACGCTCTGACCACGGAATGGGTGCACATGGCCCGAATGCTTCCCCTCCACATAGGCGACGACAATCCCTCGGCGGCTGAACGCACGCTGTTCGAGGAGTTCCGCGACGCGTGCCCGGACGATTGGACCGTGCTCCACTCCCTCGACGTGGCGCAGCGCTGGAAGGACCGTCCCTTCGGCGAGGCGGACTTCGTCGTGCTCGTTCCCGGGGCCGGCATCCTGTGCATCGAGGCGAAGTCGTACGTGTACCGCGACGCCGACGGCATGTGGCACTACGGCCCGCAGGAGCCGGGCACCACGCGGAGCCCGTTCGACCAGGCCAACAGCACGATGTGGGCGATCCTCGAGTGGCTGAAGAAGCGCGGCGCGCCGGCGGTGCTCACCACCGCGGCCGTTATCGTGCCTGACGTGGACGTGCGGATGGACGGGTCGGATGCCACAAGCTCCATCGAGTGGTGCAACTGGCAGCTCATCGACCGCGGCCGCTACCGCTCCCGCTCGCTCGAGCAGCACGTGCTCGCGTGCCTCGACGCCCAGCGCGAGATGCTCTCCACGCCGCCAGGTCCGCTCTCGCGAGAGGATGCGGCGAGCGTTGTGCGGATGCTCCGCGCGGAGGTCGAGTGCTACGAGAGCCCGCGCACGCGCATCGAGCGCGCGGCAGGCGAGGCGAAGCGCTACACCGACGAGCAGTTCGCGGTGCTCGACCTGTTCGGCGGCAACGCGCGCTTCCTCGTCGACGGCCTCGCCGGCACCGGCAAGACGCTGCTGGCGATCGAGATCGTGCGGCGCGCGGTCGCTTCGGGACAGCGAGTCCTGCTTGCCTGCTACAACACGATGCTCGGCGAGTGGCTGGCATCCGAGACTGCCCCGCTCGGCGAGGCGTGCGTCGCGCGGACCTTTCACGAGTACATGCGGACGGTCGTGGGCGACATGACCGCCCACTCGGACGAGGACTCCGCCTACTGGCAGGAGACGCTGCCGTCTTCGGCGCTCGACATGCTCACCGACTCCACGCGGGCACCGCAGCCCTTCGACATGGTTGTGCTCGACGAGGCGCAGGACGTGATCGCCAACGACCGCTACCTCGAGGTCCTCGACACGGCGCTCGACCGCGGCCTCGCGGGCGGCCGCTGGGTGTTCCTCGGCGACTTCGCCAGGCAGGCGATCTACCGTCCGCTCGACGGCACGCCGCAGGAGGTGCTTGAGCGGTTCATCGGCTACCAGCCGCCCATCGCGCGGCTCGACAAGAACTGTCGCAATACGCCGCGGGTGGCGCACGCCGCAGGCAAGATCGCCGACTTCGCGCAGGGGGAGGGCTACCGCGAGACACTCCGCGAGGACGACGGCCGGGAGCCGCTTGTCCTCTACTACGATGGGGCGAGCACGCGGAAGAAGCGGCTCGTAGAGGCGCTCGACGCGCTCCTGGAGGAGGGCTACAAGCCCGGCGAGATCGTGGTGCTCTCCCGGCGCGGTGATGACAACGCAACGGTCGGCACGATTGACTCCCAGCCGTGGCGGGACCGCCTGCGCCCGCTGGCCGCTGCGGGCGGCACGCTCACGGGATACGGCTCCATCTACCGCTTCAAGGGCCGTGAGGCCCCGGCGGTGGTGCTGTGCGACATCGACCCGCTCGGCGAGTGGCGCGAGGGCACTTCGGAGGACGACGTGCGCGGGCTGCTATACGTGGGGGCGACCCGCGCGCTCAGCCGTCTGGTGATCGTGGCGCACGACGAGTGGCGGGGGCTGCTGGAGTTCGGGCCCATGGACGAGTACGGGGCGGGGGCGGACTCATGACCGACTTTCCGTCACCCACCCCAGCAGACATCGCCGCGGTGCTCGAAGCATTCGAGCCGCTGCGCGAGCCGGACGCCGATCTCGGCCACTGGGCCGGCGGCGATGAGGTCGAGCCTGGCGTCATGCAGATGCCCTGGTTCGACTACTCGGACTTGGTTGGCGCCTGGGAGCGGGCGCTCTATGAGCACAACCTCATCTACGACTACCTCGGCACACCTGAGTGGTACGAGCGTTTCGCCGCGATCCGCGAGAACCCGGCCCTGCTCGCCTCGGCGGACCTCATCACGGTGTGCACGGTGCTCAGCACCATCATGCGCGGCGAGCGCTTCTGCGACGGTCACATCGCCGGGATGTTCAAAGACGGTGTCGCGCATGCTGCGATGGAGCGGCTGGAGGAACTGCAGCGGGGGTAGGGCTACACGGCTTCGGCGCACAGGGTTCGGGTGTGCGCTCGCTACATCCCGAACTCGATCGCCACGCCGCAGCCGCCGGGGATGTCATCGGTGTTGAGCACCCGGTACATGTACTGCATCGAATTGCGCCAGCTTGCTCTCCACCTCACGCGGGTTGGCGCGGTGGATCCTGCGCTCGAAGGCCGCCGTGATGTGGTCGGCGATCAGATCGCGGTCCACGTCGTCCATGAACTCGGCCTTGGTTGCCTGGTAGACGAGCACGGGGCGGCTCCGGGGAAGAGCGGATGGGGCTGGGACCAGGGTAGCAGAGGGGGATGCGTGGGGCCGCCCTTCTCCCAGCCTCAGGTTGTCGTATTATGGTTAGCGGCGCGGCCGGTGGGGGCACTGTGTGCAACTGACTGGGAGGACCGCAATGGGGGACGCTGGCGGTGTGCTTGGTATCGTCTTCTTCGTGGGGCTCGTGGTGGCTGCAGTCCTGCTCGGTAAGGCCAAGGACGCCGCCTCGAAGGCACTCACTCAGAAGGTCATCTATCGCAAGAAGTACGAGAAGGGGAAGCACATCCTCGCGGGCTTCACCTTCGAGACGACGGCTTCGCCCTCGGCGGTCATGCAACAACTCGAAAAGCGCGTCGTCGCAGCCGAGGCCCCGAGCGGACTCACCGCGCAGCTGTACGTTGCACTCCATAGAGCGGATCGCATCGACTACGTGTACGGCAACAAGTTCTCTGAGTCATTCCGAGTGGCGGTCGTTCTCGAGTCGCGCGAGTCGGGCACATTCGGGGTGCTTAAGCCGGTCAGGTGGCACGAGAATGAAGGGATCATCGTCGCACAGGAGTGGTTGGGCGAGCTGCTCGATCAGGTGCATGCTGCCGTGCGTCAGATCGATCCGAGCGCGAGCTTCGTTGAGGGTGTCCACGATTCGATCCAACTGCAGATTCCCGCCGAGCAGCCTGCACCCGCTTCTGGCGAGTCGTCTGAGCCGGAGCTCGAGCAGACTGCGCGCGCACGAGTCGCCACACCGGAACCCGTCATGGATACTCCACCCGCTGGAGAACCCGCCCCCTACGCCGAAAACGTCACCCCGCTCGTCCCGCCCACGAAGGCGAATGCAACCTGGCAGTGGATCGGTATCGCGCTGGTCGCTGGTAGCATCCTGTGGCTGGCAGTGGGCGTCCGCGTCTCGCTGCTCCCCATCTGGTTGGGCATCCTCGCAGCCGGTGGGATCATCACCTACGTCGCCGACCGCGCAGCGCGCGCGAAGCGCCCCCCTGGTGTCACGCCCGGGGATGCCGCGGCTCCAGATGAGCCTCGGCATGAGGCAACAGCGCCTGCCGCAGACGCTGCCGCGCACGTGTCGCGTACGCAGACTCCAGCCACCGAGGAGTTCGGGGCCTTCTCCGATGTAGATCTGCCCGAGTCCTTCCCCGAACCCTCTCCCGAGGACTTCGACATGCCGGAGGGTGCGCCCCCTATGGAGCCGCGTGGGCCCCTGTCCTCAAAGAACCTGGCGCGTGGACTCGTCGTAGTGGGAGCGGTCGTGATGCTCCTGGTAGTGGGCTCGGCGGTGGTAGGCGGAATCTCGAGAGCGGTCGACTCGGCAGAGAGGGCGCGGACCGATCGTTCTGGTCCTCCTCGGGCGAACGCCCCTTCGAGTGATGCTGTGGCTCCGGAGCCGGTGGATCGCAGCGACGAGCCGTACGACCCGTTGGCGGGCGCGCTGAGCGTCGATGCGTTGACGGGTGACTTCAAGGCCCGAAGCGAGATTGAGCTCTTCAACAGCGCGCCCACAGACGGCAGCAGGGAGTCCGCTGATGTGGTGTACTCCAGCGGCGGTCAGAAGATGGGCTACATTTTCCTCGAGTTCGCGCTGGTCAGTCGTGATCCCGGCGAGTGGTATATCGCGGTCTTCGATGAGGGATCGGGCTTCTACGTCGACCGGGAGGAAGTCGAGCCATCGGAGTTCTATGCGGCGATCGACAGTGCGGTGAACGGTGAGTTCACACGCGGCATGATCGTGTTCGATCGTGAGGCCGTACGTGAGCTGCATGTGTTCACGCAGGGCCAGAGGGCTTCGGCGAGCACGTCCGAGAAGGATCAGGTGACGGTTGTCCCCGACTACGAGACGCTCGATCTGCCGTATGGGGATTGGGAGTCGCTGGAGTTTCAGGAGTGGTTCGAGGCACATGACGCCGCCGTTGAAGCGGCGTTCCGCGAGGCCGGGCTCGTTGCGGCGATCAAGTGGACATCGTTCGAAAGCGAAGATGACGAGACCTTTCAGGAGCCGCCAGCCGGGAGTGTTGTTCCAGTGGGCACGACCGTCTACATCACGATCTACACGCTGGAGTGAGGCTTCAAGGCGTGGTACCCGTGATGCCTGTTCCTCGGAGGTAGGAAGATCGTCGCGTTCGAAAGCGAATGCGAGCCCGGGCAGAGACCTTGCAGCCAGACCCGATGGGCTCCAGGCGTGAGCCTCCCGTGTCAGAGCCGTCTGCTTCAATGAGAGAGGCTCGAGCGGTCGTCCTCCGGGAGGCTTGCATGAAGCAGAAGCGCACCTACGCGGTTGCCACCACACCTGTGGCCGACGACATCCGGCAGCGTGCGAGCGACCTCGGGCTCATCGAGGAGCTCCTGCGCCTCGCGCACCACGACCCTGCGTGGCGCGCGGGGGTCGAACGGGCGCTCACGAAAGACCGCTTACTCGGCAAGTCGTTACCCGGCGGCTCCAAGGTGGCCGACGTCTGGCGCAGGAGTCTGCTGCGCAGACAGTTCGTGCAGAAGCTGGAGGACGACCCGGTCGCCTTCGACGCGTTTGCGATGGCGTATCCGCGCGTGGCCGAGCTTGCGGAGGCCGGCGATGAGCACGCCCCGGACCTCCTGCAGGAGTTCCCGGTCATGGAGCGGGTGCTCGCGGCTTACACGCTCTTCGTCGGGAACACGGCTCTCTACGACGCCGCACTGACCGACGCGTGCGACGAGCTGGAGCGCCAGGCGGAGCACTGTGCCGAGGATCCGCACGATGACTCGGCGGCCGATACCGTGCCGACCGGGGAGTTCGAGGCGCAGTCACGCGCGCTGAAGGAGTCGCAGACCGCGCTCCTGGCGGCACAGAAGGAACTCAAAGGCGTCAAGGCCGAGCTGCGCAAGTCCAAGGCGGACGTCTCCCGGCGCGATCGCAAGGCCGGCGAACTCCGTGAGGAGCTCAAGGCGGTCGTCGCGGAGCGGGACGAGCTGACCGCACAGGCGCGGGCCGCTCACACGGCGTGCGAGGACGTGAAGCGCGAGAACAGACGGCTGACTGCCCTCGTCGACTCGTCCAAGACCGGCCTGCGCACCACCGAGACCAAGCGGGCGGATGAGACCGAGCGTATGGGGCGCACGATCACCGATCTGCGCGAGCGGCTCGCCGACACACAAAGGATCCGCTCGGTGCTCGAGGAGCGCGTGACCGCTCTCGAGGAGGAGCTGCAGGACGAACGTGCGCGACGCGAGTCGTTCGGGGTCACGCTCCGATCGTTCGGCATCGACAACGTGGGCGCCTCGGCGCGCGGGCTCCAGTCGGCGCTCGACACGCTCGAGCGATTCCAGAAGGGACTGATCGCCTACTCCGCAGAGCAGGCGGAGCAGGAGAACGAGCGCATCCGCAAGCACGAGGAGGCCGAGCAGCGCCGTCAGGCCGCCGAGACCGCGCTCAGGCTGCAAGATGACATGGACCGCGCGTGGGAGCTGCGTGAGCGCAGCCGCCTGGAGGAGTGCGAGCGGGCGCTCTTCCAGGATCGGCAGGTGGACTACATGCTCATCGACGGGCACAACCTCGTGCACCGGGTCTTCCGCCCGGAGGACGAGGCCCGCACGCGTCCGTGGCTCGAGCGCATGGTCGAGCTGATGGCCGAGGGCCTGGAGCAGCGCGGATGGGACACGAAGATCGAACTCGTCTTCGACACGAAGAGCTCCTCGAACTCGCGTCCCGCAGGTCACGGGGTGACCGTCCACTTCCACAACAACGTGACCGAAGGCGGAGCCGACGCCCGGATCTTGCAGCTGCTCGAAGAGGGCAGTCCGGACGCACGCTACATGGTGGTGAGCACCGATCGGCGTCACGTATGGAGCGCAGCCGACCAGCTTGCAGCCTCAGATGGCATACAGATCGACCTCGTGCAGGTGGAGCTGCTCGCGCAGTATCTGCAGACGCTCGATGACCTGATCGAGGGGTAGGGCGGAGCGCCAGGAGGGCTTACCATGCCGCACGAAACCGCACCAACAGACATCGCAAAGACACCACAGGGACTCATAACCTGCCGTAGCATCCGTTGGAATAGGTTGGCCATCATGGCAACTCTTGCTGCATCAACATGGGTGTTGCATAATCGCACTGATGCGTAAAAATCTACGCATTAGGAGAGAAAATGAACACCAAGCAGTCAAGGACGCTGCGATTCCTTGAGCACAACGAAGTCTTCACGCTCGAGGAGTATCTCGAGACTGTCGACGCCACGGTCTCCGAGCGTACTCGGTACACGAATCTCTCGAACGCTGTGTGCCGCGGACAGGCCTATCGGATCCGTAGGCGTCTGTACGCTTCGAATCTCGGCATCTATCGCGACCGGGTCCCTAATGTATTCCTTGTTGCCTCCAAGGCGACACCCGATGCGCTGGTGAGTCACCATAGTGCTCTCGAGCTCCATGGGGTCGCACACACACCGCTTCGAACCGTGTATTACACGTCACGAAAGACGCCGGGCGACTTCGAAGTACGCGGCTATCGC
This sequence comes from Actinomycetes bacterium, assembly GCA_022839745.1. Classification (GTDB taxonomy): domain Bacteria; phylum Actinomycetota; class Coriobacteriia; order Anaerosomatales; family Anaerosomataceae; genus Anaerosoma. The sequence continues at coordinate 38,859 of JALHJB010000003.1, read as the reverse complement.
TTTGTTCGAATCGCATCGCCTAATGCGCCGAGTGATGTGCTTGATGTCTTCACTGCTCGTGCGCGCTCCGGTGATGTGCTCATTCCCGTCACGTCACGTGAGCGAACACTGGTCGATTGCCTGCGAAACATCGACGCCGCCGGAGGACTCGAGGAGCTGCTTCGGAGCCTCGGCGGATTCACGTCGATCGACACTGAGTCCGTGCTCGGTTATCTCGCCTTGCTCAACTCACCGACGATTTATGCGCGAGTGGGGTGGACGGCGGAGCTGTTCAAGGATGAATGGGAGCTGAGCGATGCGTTCTTCGAGGCGTTGGAGCACCAGGTAGGGCGCGGTACGTATCGGCTTGTCCGATCGGACGCCCCGCAGAGATTCGTAGCGCGGTGGCGTCTCTATGTTCCGGAAAACCTGCCATTTGAGGAATGGGTGCGAGGATGACACGACCTATCCTGAGAGTCCCGGTGGGTTTCGCTCCGAACGCGATCGATAAGGTTGAGCGCCTTCTCGAGGTGCTGGATGGAGTCAGTAACGATCCGCATTTGCGCGACTCCTTTGTTCTGCACGGCGGCACGGCGCTGAACCTGTTCTACGATGATGCACCGCGTCTCTCTGTAGACATCGATCTCATGTACATCGCTGATGCTGACGTCCAGGCCATGCGTGCCGCTCGCCCTGAAGTTGATCGTCGACTCCGGGGGCTGCTTGAGGCCGTCGGCTATGTGGTGCAGGGAACGAACGATGAACACAGCGGCCAGACCTATCGCGTCAAGTATCCCGGGGACTACGTGAAGCTCGACATCAGTTACCTGGCGCGCGTCTCGATGCTGGATGCTCGGCCTCGACCGTGCACGCTAGCTGAGCCCGAAGTCACTTTTCCGGTACTCGATGAGCGCGAACTCATTGCAGGCAAGATCAAAGCGATGATGGAGCGGATCGCGGCACGTGACATCTTCGATCTCTACAGGCTCGGACGACGGCACCCCTCAGCGTTCGAGGACCCACTCACTCGTGCGCTGACGATACGGGCCGTGAGTCTGTCCAATCCCTTTCCGATCGTGGTGGATCCAGCGGTCTCGCTCGGTAGATTCGGCTCGGTCGGTTCTGACTTCACAGAGCCGCTCATTGCCATGCTTCGACCTACTGATGTCGTCCCGTTCGACGAAATGCTAACGGCGGTGGAGTCTTGGCTCGGCTCGCTCTCGTCCCTTACTGCCTCGGAGATCGAGTATGTGCGGCTCCTCGACGATGAGGCACGGGATGCACCTGAGCTGCTCTTCTCGGCATGGCCAGATACCCTGGACCGTGCTCGCCGCGATCCGGTGATGGCGTGGAAGGTGCAGAACCTGCGCAAGCGCGCCGCACGAGGATGACCGCGGCCCTGAATCTGATGTCAGACCTCGGTGCCACACTCGCTCCAGGAGGTGGCACCGATGCAATTCCAGAGCGAGATCCCCACAATCCTCGAGACGTGGCTCGAGTACCTGAACGCGCACGAGCGGCTGATAGAGCGCTCCGCCGCGCAGTACGTTGAACCGCCGTTTCCGCTGCTCGTGACGTTCGCGTGCGAGTTCGTGGCGGGTGTCTCGGGAGGCGTCGTAGATCCAACTCCCGGATGCCCCCTGGTGTTGCTGCCCAGCGGAGAGCGGGCGCTTATCGCTGTCGCCTCTGAGGAGCGAGGGCCCGGCTTCGGCCTCGTCGCCGACCCCGACACTCCGAGAGCCGATTGGGTGGCCTTGGTAGTGTTCCGCCGCGGTCGCCCCGTCGCTCTCCACGTGGTCCCCTCAGGGCAGCTCGCCGCCGTGCGCGACGCCCTGGGCGCGAGCACTCCTGTGCCACCAGGCGTACCCTCCGGTGCTGTGGTCCTCTCTACCATGCTGCACTGGGACCTGTGTTTGGAGCGCTTGGTCGCCGAAGTCTGTGGTGTGCGCACCTACTACGTGACCGTCGGCGGTCTTTCGCTCGAGCCGCATCCGGTGTCGCTTCCACCCGCGGCCGGACGCACGATCAAGGAGGTGGCGTAGATGCAGCAAGAGAAGGTCACAACACCTGTGTACGAGGGCAGCGTGCTCGCTCCCGCCGCATTCGCCGGTGCATTGGCCACGTTCTACTTTGGGCCAGGCGATCGTGCGGATCGGCTCGCACGCTACACCCGGCGCGCGTATCGAGACATGAACCGCACCATCCTTGGCCTTGGCGGGCTCGATCCCCGCAGTCGAGCGGCCCTTCGCACAACGGCAGAGGACAGCGTCAGAGGCCAGCTCCTCGAGCTCATGAACGACCAGACTGCACCGTCGGCCACGGGGTTCGACTCCTGGCACCGAGGCGCGTGCGAGGCACTGATCGGAGTGTATGGAAGCCACGGAATCCATCTCACGGTCGGACAGGCGCAGAAGTGGCTCAACATGACGCTGAAGTATCTGTTCGTGGCTGACGCGCTCGGTGTGACGCCCATGGCGCAGGTGCGGCGCCACTACCGCTTCGCGCACATGCCCATCGACAACGTGATGCTCGACGCGCTCGCTGCGATGGAGCCAGCGGGGCCAACGTACCCTCGGCCCTGGAGCCGGCAGGACGACTACGACGAGTACCTCCGCTTCCAGCACGCCGTGCGCACGCGCTTCGGCTGCTGCCTGGACGGCGAGTTCATGGCGTGGCACCCGCACCACGAGCAATGGACACAGGCGAACGGGTCGCTATGATTCTCGGCGCCAAGCGACCCGACACCATACGCAAGCGGTTCCTGATCGTCGCCCAGCTCCTGCAGGGTGACGGGGCGGCCGACTCGATCGCTCGAGGGGTGAACGTGCCGGTCACCACCGTGCGGTCGTTCCTGAATTGGCTCGTGGACGGCGGCCGTGTGGCGAGGTAGTAGCGAGTCGCAGACCAGGACTCCGGCGACGCCCCGTCAATCGGCGCGGTCATGCCACCGAACACCTCACTATGGCCTCTCCTTATTGGAGGCTATGCAGCAAAGTCCAATAAATAGTACCCATGTGTCGCCCTTACGCCCCCGCCCGCTCCCTGCGCAGCACGTACGCGAGCGTGGCCACGAGCGAATAGATGCCCACGCTGCCTCCCATTAGATCTGTGTGGCTCCGCCGAGCGGGTCATCCCACCCGAAGTTCGCAAACATACGAATCGGACAAACGACACTGCCAGCGGCGGTGTGCACGGACGATCCGGCAAACTGCCGACGACGCACCCTACTCCACCGGGTACAGGAACCCCGTACCCACGAGCGTCTGCGCGAACCCTCCGCTGCCACTACCGTCGGCGGTGCGGATGCTGTAGCTCTCCAGCAGCGGCGAGCCGGTGCTCAGTAGGGCCCTGTCCAGTAGGCTCGCGTCCAGTGACTGGTAGCTCGGCGCGCTTGTGGTCACCACCAGCGTCTCGTCACCGGGCACGGTCTCCATGGTGATCGACTGGATGGCCGAGTACCAGGTCTCACCCTCGCCGAGCTTCACCAGCCCGCCCGGGCCGTACACGGTCTCGAGCCACTGCGAACCTCTTCGGCGGTCGTGGGCGCGGGCGGCAGATCGAACGCCTCGGCCATCTGAGCGATCCCGGTCCCGCCGGTTGCGTACAGTTCGGTCACGGTCCCGTCGGCGAGCAGCAGCACCACATTGGGCGCTACCGACTGCTCGGTGGCGCTCAGCACGTTGCCGATGGCCATGGTCTTGCGGTTCATCGCCTCAAAGTCGTCGGGGACGCTGGTCCAGGCCACGTGGACCGCGAGCACCGGCGCGCCGAGCATCGTCTCGAGCGTCACGTCGGTGACGTCCGCATACCACTCGGCATCTGCGTGTTCCTCGGCAAAGAACGCCTTCACGTCTTCGGCCGTGGCGATCCCGTCGTCGGCGGCATCGCCGGAGCTGGCCGAAGCGGCCGGGTCGTCCTGCGTGGTCGACTCGCCGCCATCGGCAGCGTTGTCGCCTCCGCCGCATGCCGAAAGCGACAGCGTGAGCATCAGCGCAAGTGAGATGAGCGGCAACCGCTTCATGACGACCTCCCCGGATGTGGATCTCTGCGCACAGTGTACGCGCGCGATTGCTCCGTCGGCCACTGCCTGCGGACCGCCCGCAGTGTCAGACGCGTGTCGTACGATACGTGTTGAAGACATGGGGAGGGGCATCATGGACCACAACATCGCAGAGGGGCCGACGCTCGCCGACATCCATGCCGTTCTGGAAGCGTTCGAGCCGCTCACCGCGCAGTCAGCGGATATCGGCGAGTTCACCGCGCCTGCCATCGACGGGCCGGATGCGGGCGACGACATGTGGTTCTTCTACGCCGACGAAGTCATCGACTGGATCCAGGCCCTCCATGACCACCACATGACGCTCGACTTCCAGGGCGATCACGAGTGGGAGCTCTTCGTGCGGCACTACGTGGGCGATCCGATGCTCCTCGAGAGCGTCGACCTCGAGACTATCCGCAAGGTGTTGACCGATGCGCTCCGATGGGAGGGTGAAGTGCCCGGACACCTCATGGCGATGTTCGACCAGGGTGTGATCCACGCGGCGATGCGGCGGCTGCGGGTCCTCGGCGAGCCCAACTGACGCACGAGCTGCGCCGCTCCAGCGCTGCCGCCCCATTCGCGCAGGCTACACCCGCCGCCCGTCGCCCGCACGGCCCGCGCCGTCTTCGGGTAAGTACCAAAGCGTATCCATAACCCAGCAAGGAGGAGCTGCACATGGGATGGCTTTCGTGGATCGTCGTCGGTCTGCTCGCCGGCATACTCGCAAAGTGGATCTTGCCGGGTGAGCAGAAGGCCGGATTCCTGGTCACTATGGCGCTCGGCATCGTCGGTGGGTTCTTCGGCGGGTGGATCATGAGCATCTTCAGCAAGACGGGCATGACCGGCTTCAACCTCTGGTCGCTGCTTGTCGGCACGCTCGGCGCGGTCGTGGTGCTTGCTGTCTACGGTTTCGTTCGCAAGAAGGTCTAGCGAGGTGAGGGGCGCGGGTCAGTCGCGCCCCGTGCATACCGCAGAACGATGTCCGCGCCGCGGGCCGATGAAAGGGCGCATATGGACGCACCCACCAGGAGCCTCATGGACCAGCTCTCAGACGGCGGACTCGCCGAGATCGGCAGCGCCGTGGGCATCGACGAGAAGTCGGCGGGCTCGGCGGCTCAGGCGGATGCCGAAGCGGCTCCGGGCATCCTCGGCCACGCGCTCGGCGCTCGATGCCGACAAGGATTGCTCGGCTGTCGATCAGGTCATGGGTCTCCTCGGTAAGATGTTCAAGAAGCAGATGGCCCCTGTGCGAGAGGGTCTTCAGTGAAGCTGACCGGTTTGATCACCGCGCTGTTCGTTCTGGCCGTCCTTGCCGGCGCGTATGCGTTCGGCACCGGGGGCATGCCCGACCGCGAGCCGCCCGAGTGGCTCACCGCGCAGAAGATCGCGCATCGCGGCCAGTGGACCGACAGCGGCGAGCGCCCTGAGAACTCGCTGGCGGCCTTTGCCGAGGCTGTGGGCAACGGCTACGCGGTGGAGCTTGACGTGCAGCGGTCGCTCGACGGCGAGATCATGGTCTTCCACGACGCCTCGCTCGAGCGCATGACCGGCGTGGTGCGGCCGCTCGCCGATACGCCCTCGTTCGAGCTCAGGCAGCTAAGCCTCCGTGGTGGCGACCAGACGATTCCCACGCTGTCCGAGGTCCTCGCGCTCGTGGATGGGCGCGTGCCGGTGTTCGTGGAGATCAAGAACGAGGGCGAGGTGGGCGCGCTTGAGGACGCCGTTGCCATGCAGCTCGATGCGTACGACGGCCCGGCATGCGTGATGTCGTTCAACCCGTACTCGCTGCAGCGCGTCGCCGAGCTTGCTCCCGACATTCCGCGCGGGCAGCTCGCGAGCCGTTTCAAGGGCGAGAACCTCGCATGGTACGAGAAGCTTCTGCTCGCCAACATGGCCATGAACTGGACGAGCAAGCCCGACTTCATCGCGTATGACATCGACGCGCTGCCGTGCCCCGGTGTGACCGTGCAGCGTTGGCGGGGGAGGCCGATCCTCGGCTGGACGATCGAGGATGCCGATGACCTCGCCCGCGCCGAGGAGTTGGTCGACGGCTTCATCTGCAACCCCGGAGCGCTCGATTAGGATGCCGTGACCGCCCGGCCGACGGAGCCGCTGACGCCCGGCCGACGGAGCCGCTACTCCTCCGCGCGCGGACCGCGTGCGAGTGCGAGCGCCCCTGTGGTCACGATGGCGGCGAACTGCACCAGCGGCGCGATCACGATCATCAGCACGAGCCAGCCGATCATCGACGCGTGCGGCGTGTACAGGATCAGCGGGATGCCAAAGCCGGCGGTGTCGAATCCGCTATCGAACGCGAACGGGATCGATGGACCCCACACCGCGAGCATCACGATGAAGGTCACGGCTGAAACGGTGAGCGCCTGCGCCAGCAGCGTGCGGATCGCGGAGCGGGGGACGGCAGGCCCGGCGGGCACCGGTGACATCTCGGGCAACACGCCGGGGCCCCGGCGCACCAGCCACCATCCGAGTCCCGCTCCCAGGATGATCGCGAGCACGGGCACGCCCATGCCCAGGCCGATCGCGAAGACATCGAGCAAGCCGATCACGATGTACGGGAGATTCACGCGCCACAGCGGTCGATCAGACATGCCCACCACCTCGTCTCCGGATCTGACTGCACCACCGTACCAGAGCGTGCGATGTGCGAGGGCGGCTGTGGGATGGCCGTTTCCTGCGGCGCTTCCCGCGCGGATGATGCCGCGGCCCGCACCGGCGCTCACTCCCGCGAAAGCCGCAGCATCTCGTTCAGCAACCGCACCATGGCATACGTGTCGAGTCCGCAGTACTCGAGCAGGTCGCGGTATGTGGCCTCAGCCTCGTCCGCGTCGGCCAGGCCCTTCACGATCCGCAGGTAGCGCACGCTTGCGAGCTGGCCTTCGTTGATCGCGAGGTCCGCGTACGAGCAGTCGGGGCACCATGCCGGCAGCACGGCCTTGATGCTCGAGCGGCCGGCCGCACGGGGGTGCCGCATGTTCTGCCTGATCACGGGCTCCAGATCGAACAGCCGGTCGATGATCGCCTCGATCTCAGCCGCACACTCGGGCACCGCTCGCGCGAGTGCGCGCAGTTGCGTGCGCTCGTACGGGGTGTAGTGCGTGACCGACCCTGCGGTGTCGAGATCGGCCACAAGCTGGCGGGCAAGCGCTGGCCGCGGGTCGTCGGACCCGCGATGCAGGTACTCACGGTGCTCCACGCGCCCGTCCTCATGCTGGATGTGCACCGAGTACTGGAACGCGATCACCTCGTACGGCCGCGTTCCCGGCCAGATAGGCAGACCCGGGTTGATGGTCTCGAAGTCCAGGTGGTACACGGGCCACTCGAGCCCTCCGAGGCTCCGCGCAAGCCCGGGCCGATCCACGTGCGGCTCGCCTGCCTTCACCACCGCGATCGCCTCGCGCTGCACTGCGTTGAGACGTGCGAAGTCGTCGGGCACGTCGTTGATCGACAACACGCCGAGGTCGAGGAGCGCGTGCAGGAGCGGGTCCTTGATGCGAGGCAGGGCCGTGACCGGATGCTCGCCCGGCAGGAACGCGTGGCAGTACCCGGTGAAGTCGCAGCCGTACGGCGACGAGCAGCGCTCGCCGATCTTCACCTGCGGCTCCGGCCCCTCGAGCATCGCCTGCAGACGCGCAACGGCCGTCGGCACCTCGGGCATGAACGCACGCGCGGCCTCCGTGATGTCGTCGATCGCGAACAGAGCCGAAACATCGTAGTCGCCGCCGGTGTACACGTACGTGGTATCGAGATGCACGATGTTGATGGAGCGGACCGCAAGTCCGGACCCCTCCACCGCGTACGCCTGCACCGCGGCGTCGGTGACGTGCACGTCCTTGGTGCGCGTGCTCGACTTCACCTCGTAGAGGTCCCACCTGCCGTCGTCCGCGGCAACGAGGATGTCCACGCGTGCGAACACCCCGCCGAAGCTGAACGCGGGCTCGTAGAGCACGCGCGCTCCCTCGGCAAGCAGCCTTGCCGTGGTCTCGAGCGCCTGATCGCCCTGCGTGTGGTCCTCGGCGACCTCCACGCCACCCGGGAAGAGCCGCTGTGCGAGCCGCCCCGTCTCACTGCCTTGGTCGAAGATCCACTGCTGCGACTCGGAGGTGCTCGCCGCGAGCTCCGGGCGATGTAGCAACAGCCACAAGGCCTTCTCGCACTGCAGGCCCTTCTGGAAGCGCGATTTCGACAGCGTGCGCACGGTGGCTCCTCTCGACACCACGCATCGTACCGCGCCGCTCTGACAGGAAGGGTAGTGACCTTTATGGAAACTGATACTACACTCCGACTCAGGACATGCCGATACATAAGCCACGGACGACACTCGGCAGGCGGCCCCATGACCGAAGCGATACTCGCGCAGCGGCACCTCAGACGATTCACGGTCTCGCTCGTCATCGCCGCTGTTGTGTCCACCGCGTTCATGTATGGGTCGATCTACCTGCGCACACGTACGCTTCTGTACGAATCGCTTCGCAGCCAGGCCGCCACCTACAGCGAGGTCATCCTGACCACGCGAGGGTGGATCACCGAGCACGGGGGAGTGTGGGTGGAGCGGCGTTCCGGCGCGGTGCAGAACCCGTACTTCGAACGGCTGGAGATCGCAGATACCGCCGAGCTGCCCGACGGTCGTTCGCTCGTGCTCCAGAACCCGGGACTTGTCGCAATGCAGATCACCGAGCGGCTCGAGGCCAGGACGGGCGTGTCGGTGCGCCTGGTGAGCCTCGAACCCATCAATCCCGCGCACGCGGCCGACGCCTGGGAGCGCGAGTCGCTCGTGGCGCTTGAACACGACCGCGAGCCGCGGTGGGAGATCGCCGAGACCCGCGCTGGCGAGTCGCTTCGCTATATCAGCCCGCTTGTGGCGCACTCAGAATGTCTCACGTGTCACTCGGGGCACGAGCGACACGTTGGGAGCGTGGTGGGGGCTGCCACGGTGGCCGTGCCGGTTGCGACCATCGAGGACCAGCTCCGCGATACGGCAACAACGCTGTGGGTGCTCGGCCTGCTCACCGCAGGACTGTCGAGCTCCGCGCTGTTGTTCGTCGCGGGGCGGCTGAACGGACACGTGAGCGAGGTGCACCGCCACCTGGCCGATGCGGCACTCACCGACGACCTCACCGGGCTGGTCAACCGCCGGGGCGCGTTCGCGCGGCTGGACGAGGAGATCGATCGGGCCCGTCGCACCGGCACGCCCCTCAGCGTGGCCATGCTCGATCTGGATGACTTCAAGCTCGTCAACGACCGGTACGATCACAGTGGCGGCGATGTCGCGCTGTGTCACTTCGGGCGGCTCATCAGTGACGAGAGCCGGTCGTACGATACCGTGGGCCGGGTTGGCGGCGAGGAGTTCCTGCTGATCGCTCCGGGCCTCGATGCCAGCCGGGCGGCCGCGCTTGCAGAACGGATCCGCATTCGCGTCGCCGCGGAGCCGGCGGTGATCTCCGGCGAACGGGTGTTGCTGGCCGTGAGCGTCGGCGTGGCCGAGCTGCGTAGCGAGGAGAGCCGCGACTCGCTCGTGCTGCGCGCCGACCACGCGATGTACGCGGCCAAGCAGGCCGGTCGCGATCGCGTGGTGCTTGCCGAGGGCTAGCGCGGGCGACAGCACAGAGGGGCAGCGGGTGAGCGGTGGCGCCGGGGGGCGGATCGGTAGCGCCGCGAGGGGCACTGGTGGTGCCGATCAGCGCGATCCGCCTGAGAATACAGGTGTCCCGAGAAACCGTTCCTACGAAGACCCGCTAATCCGAAGCTTCCCGTTTCTTACCTTTGGAGCCTGAGAGCCTCCGGCCTGCTTGCGCGTGCCTTCCGCTTCCACACCCCGCCGACAGCTACTGGTACGCTACCTTTCGCGGTTCTCCCGGTTCGACCTCTCGGGACATTTGTCACTCTACGCCACCCCCACAGCGAACGCAAGCGGGTTTTCGAAGAAATGCACATCTAGCTGATGAATGGCGCATATTCGGCGATACACGGTGTCAATGGACCGACAAGCGGTTTAACCCGAGGCCGAGCGGTCGTCTGCACTCGCCACCGGGCGTTCGGAGACATCAGGCGCACCAGCTGGGCGCACCGTACCGCGGCTCACGACCCTCGTGTGGCTCGATCGATCGACCGAGCGGCCGCCCGGCCCACCACAGCGGCAGATCCCCGCCTGGCCTACGAAAGCGGCAGGTCCCAGATGCGCCACGTCTTGTAGCGCCTGCCGCCCATGAACTCCGCCGCCTGGATGATCAGCTCGTTCACCTCGAGCAGCAGCGACACGTCCACAGACTTGTAGCCCTTCTGAACCGCGTACCGGTGCACCTCCTCATACAGCAGCGCGTCGGCGCCGAGGCGGCGGAATCCGGGCACGATGCCAAAGAAGATAAGCCGCACGCGGGGGATCGAGCGCCGCGTTGCGAACAGCCGCGCGATGCGCGCGTAGTCGCTGTCGCCGTAGAGCTTCCAGCGGGGCTTGGTCGCGTAGTTGGGGTCGGGGAACGCGCCCAGCACGGCGATCGGCTCGCCGTCGTAGTACGCGAACCGGCAGAGCCCCGGATCGATGATCGGCTTGAGCGCCTCCACGAGCGCGTCAACCTCCCAGTCGGTGATCGGCAGGAAGCCCCAGTTCTGCGCCCACGCCTGGTTGTAGATATCGATAACGAGTTTGAGGTCCTCGTCGAACCGCGACATGTCGAGCGCCCGTGTGGTGAGCGTCCCGCGCTCGCGCACTCGCGCGGAGATGTGGTGCAGCCGCTCGGGGATCGGCGTCTTCAGGTCGATCAGGTAGGCGTGGTAGTCCATCACCTTCGCAAAGCCGTACCGCTCGATGAACTCCTGGTAGTACGGCGGGTTCCACGTGTGTTCCACGTACACGTCCTGGTCGAAGCCATCGATCAGGCATCCCTGCCGCTCGTGCGTGATGTTGCAGTACTCGCCGGGCCCGCGCAGCACGGTGGCGCCCTGCGCCGTTGCCCACGACCGTGCGGCGTCGAGCAGCGCCCGCGCCACCTCGTAGTCCTCCACGCACTCGAAGAACCCGAAGAAGGCGACCTTCACGTTGTAGTAGTCGTTGAAGCGGTTGTTCACCACCGCCGAGACGCGCCCCACGGCCTTCTCGCCCTTGTACGCCATGAAGTGCGTGGCCACCGACGACAGGTGATAGGGATGCTGCGGCGTGAGCAGCCCCTTCATGCCGAGGAGCCGGTTGCCGAGCAGATCGGCGTCGAACTGCGGACACCAGTACGGATTGCCTTCGTAGAGGTCCCAATGGAAAGCGACGAACTCCTTTATCCGCGGATCGCCGAGGGGGACCTCCACGATCCGGACATCGCTTGCCACGCTGTTCATCGTTCCTCCTTCGTGAGCGTTGCAAACGAGCGTAGCACTGCGCCGGGTGCTGGTACACTGGTTCCGATGGCACCGGAAAGCGAGTGAGGCGAGTGAGCGGACTCATCGGTCGTACAGGGATGCGCGTGGCCGTCGCGGCCGCCCGCACCATTCCCGGACCACTCGCCACCCGCACCGTTTCCTTCGCCGCCGAACGGCTTGCGCGCAGCCGCACATCGGCCCTTGCGCACGCCGCACGCGTGAACCAGTACGTCGTCTCCGGCGGCACGCTCACCGGCGAGGCGCTCGAGGCGGCCGTCCGCGAGAACCTGCGCCAGATGGCCCTCTTCCTCTACGAGTTCTATCGCGTTCTCGGCGATGCCGAGGCCGAGGACGCCGCCGTGGTACGCGACGACGCCTTCCACGCGTTCATCGAGCGCGAACGCACCCAGGGCCCGTTCGTGTACGTGGGCGTCCATCATGGCAACTTCGACCTCGTGGGCCGCGTGCTCGGACGGGCGGGCTGGCACATGCAGACGCTCTCGGTGCCCGACCCGTCGGGCAGCTACCAGTGGCAGAACGAGGTGCGCGAGGAGGCCGGCTTCGAGGTCGCGCCTATCTCGGTCGCTTCGCTCAAGGAGGCCGCCCGCCGTCTGCAAGCGGGCCGCTCCGTCCTCACCGGCGCCGACCGCCCCATGCCCGAGCCCGACAAGGTCGAGCCGAACTTCTTCGGGCATCCCGCGCCGTTGCCGCTGCTGCACGTGCGTCTGGCGATGCGGGCCGGCGTTCCGGTGGTGGCGATGACCGGCCGGCGCACGCCCGAGGGGCTCTACCGGCTGGTGTCGAGCGAGCCGGTCCCGATGATCGGCGGCCGCCCCACACCCGACGTGCTGCGCGCCAACGCCGAGGCCGTGCTCGTGGAGCCGGAGCGATGGATCGCCGAGACGCCCGAGCAGTGGTCGATGCCGCATGTGGTGTGGCCGGGCGTGCACGTGCCCGGCTGACACCGGCCGGGCACGGTCCGGGAGCCGGAGGGCATGCGAGCGCGCCCGCTCCGTCCGGGAGCACCACCCGCACCGACCTCCGCTGCCCGCGCCACCCCGTACGAACCGCCGACAAGGAGACCGCACATGGCCAAGGCCAACGACATCAGCAAGCACACCCGCGTGAACCAGACGTTGCTCGGGCCGCTCGAGCGCCCCGCGCTGCAGTGGATGGCCGCGCGCGCCCCCGGCTGGGTCACCCCCGACTTCCTCACCGGCCTCGGCGTGGTGGGCTCGGTCATGTGCTTCGTGGGGTACTGGCTCTCGGGGCAGAGCGTCTGGTGGCTGCTGCTCGCCTCGGCGGGCTTCTTCGTGAACTGGGTGGGCGACAGCCTCGACGGCACGCTCGCGCGCTACCGCAAGATCGAGCGGCCGAAGTTCGGCTTCTACATCGACCACACCGTCGACGCCGTCACCGAGTTCCTCACCATCATCGGCATCGGCATGTCGCCCTACCTGCGCCTGGACATCGCGGCGTTCGCGATGATCGGCTACCTGCTGATGTCGGTGCACGTGTACATCCGCACCGCCGTGGACGGCGTGTTCAAGATCAGCTTCGGCAGCTTTGGTCCCACGGAACTGCGTCTGATCATCGTGGCCGTGAACACCGCGATCATGGTTGCCGAGGGGTGGTTCCTCACGCCGCTCGTGGGCGACCTGCTTCCGTTCGACGTCATCGGCATCGTGCTTGCCGTCGCGCTTTCGGGGGTATTCCTGGTGACGTCGTGGCAGTACGCGGTGAAGCTGGCCAGGATCGGCGAGTAGCTGCGCGCTGCTGGTGCGCGCGGAGCGTCCGGAAGGGTGGTCTGTGATGGCATGGTTCGGTCCGAAGCGGATCGGTCTGGCGCTGGGTAGCGGGGCTGCCCGAGGCCTGGCGCACATCGGTGTGCTCAAGGTGCTCGACGCCGAGGGGCTCCGCCCCGACGCGATCGCCGGCACGAGCATGGGCGCCCTCATCGGCGCCTTCTACGCGGCCGGTATCCCCGTTGACGAGATGGAGCGGATCGCGCTCGAGTTCGACGTGCGTGAGGTCACCGGCGTGAGCGAGGTGGCGCTCAACAAGGGCGCGGTGCTCTCGGGTGTGAAGGTGCAGGAGTTCCTGCGCCGGTACCTCCCGGCCACGTTCGAGGAGTTGCGCATGCCCTTTGGCTGCGTGGCCACCGACCTCACACGCAACGTGCCGGTGCACTTCACCGAGGGCGACCTCATCGCGGCCGTGCGCGCGAGCGTGTCAGTGCCGCTCGCGCTCCTGCCGGTGCGCATGGACGACATGCTGCTGGTGGACGGCTACGTGTGCGAGCCGGTGCCGGTGCAGCTCGCGCGCCAGCTCGGCGGTCAGACCATCATTGGCGTGGAGGTGTGCGGGGCCGGAACGGTAGGGCCGCTGCCACCGGTGGGCGAGGTGGGTACGGTCAAGCTCAAAGACCTCGCCGCTGGGGTGCGTACCGGCAACGTTCAGCGCGGTACCAGCGGTATGGATGTGCTGAGCGCGGTCTCGGAGGCGTTCGAGGGGCGGCTCGCGAAGCAGGAGCTCCGGCATGCCAGCGTGGTGGTCTCGCCCGACGTCCACGACCTCACCGGCTTCGACTACGGGCAGGCCGCCTTCGCGATCGCCGCGGGCGAGGAGGCCATGGCTGCTGCCGTGCCGAGGCTGCGGCGCAAGGCGCGCCGCCCGGCGCCGGTGACATAGCGGCCCGGGAATCGTGCGGCCGGTGCTTGCGCCCGGCCAGCGGCGGGCTGTCCGCGGCGGCGCGGCCTGGTAGAATGCCGGTGACCCGCGATTGTACGGGACACGCAGCGCGCCTCGCACGCACCGGACGGCGCCGCGCAGTCGCCACGCAAAGGAGCATCCGTGCCGCTTTCTAGGACCGTTCGCACCACGCTGCTCGCACTCATCCCGCTCGCCATCGTCGGCTGCGTGATCGCTATCCTGAGCATCCCGCCCGACGCGCGGCTCGGTACGATGGTGCGCTTCGTGATGTTCCATGGCGCGGCCACGTGGGTGAACATGGGCACGTTCACGCTCGCTGGCCTCCTCGGCGTCGCGTTCATCCTCGGCGCCAAAGGCGCTCAGCGGTGGAACGAGGCGTTCCGCTGGTTCTCGCTGCCGCTGTGGGTCGTGAACACCGTGCTCGGCATCGTGTCGATGAAGCTCCTGTGGGGCGGCATCCTGTGGGACGAGCCGCGGCTGCTCATGACCTTCGGCATCCTGGCTGCGTCGGTGATCACACTCGCTCTGCAGCTGATCTTCGACCACCCCAAGGTTCCCGCCGCGCTCGACGCGCTGCTCGCCGGCACGCTGTGGTACCTCGTGCTCGTGCTCCCCAACCTGTTCCACCCCGACAGCCCGGTCTTCAGCTCCGGCGATCCGGCGTTCATCAACGGGTTCTTCGGCATGGTGGGCACGATCGCCGTCGTGGCGCTTGTCGTGGTGACGCTCATCGCGCGACGGGGACGCGGCCAAAGCGGCGAGGCCGCCCGTGTCCCGGTGCCGTCCGCGCCGCGCGAGCCGGTGCTCGTGGGAGCTGCCGAGGCGCCCGAGGCCGAGTAGCGGTCTCGCCAGGAGCGGACGCCGCTCGCCGCGAGCCCGCAAGCGCGCAAGCGCAGGCTACGCCTGCAGCACGCCCAGCTCGCGACCGACCTTGCCGAACGTCTCGAGCACGAACTCCATCTGCGCGTCGGTGTGCGTAGCCATGTAGCTCGTACGCAGCAGCGCGCGGCCCGCGGGCACCGCCGGCGGGCGCACAGGGTTCACGAACACGCCCTCCTCGAGCAACCGCCGCCAGAACTCGAACATGAGCATCTCGTCGCCCAGGACGATCGGTATCACGGGCGTCTCGCTTGTGCCGGTGTCGAACCCGAGCTCGCGGTAGCCCGCCTGCATCCGGTTCACGACATCCCAGAGCCGCTCGCGGTGCTGCGGCTCGCTTTCCATCACGTCGAGCGCGCCGAGGCACGCGCCCACGCTGGGGGGCGCCATCGCCGCCGAGAAGATGAACGGGCGCGAGTTGTGCTTGATGTAGTCGATCACGAGCTCGTCGCCCGCGATGAATCCGCCGAGCGAGGCAAAGCTCTTCGAGAACGTGCCCATGATGAGACCGACCTGGTCCGTCACGCCAAAGTGCGCGGCGGTGCCGCTGCCCATCGGGCCGAGCACGCCCGAGGCGTGCGCGTCGTCCACCATCAACCGCGCACCATATTCGGCGAGCACAGGGAGCATCTCAGGCAGCGGAGCGATGTCGCCCTCCATCGAGAACACGCCGTCCACGACCACGAGGATCCCGCCGTGACCGTTGCCGTTGGCCGACGCACGCTCGAGCGCCGCGCGGAGCGCCTCGATGTCGTTGTGGTCGAACCGCTCCACCTTGGCGTAGCTGAGCTTGCAGCCGTCGTAGATGCTCGCGTGGTCGTCCTTGTCGATCACCACGGTGTCGTGACGTCCGGCGATCGCCGAGATCGTGCCGATGTTCGCGCCAAAGCCAGTGGAGAACACCAGCGCGCGCTCCTTGCCAACGAAGCGGGCGAGACGCTCCTCGAGCTCCTCGTGGATGTCGAGGTTGCCGTTGAGCAGACGCGATCCGGTGCACGACGTGCCGTACTCGGCAAGAGCCTGGGCGGCGCGCTCGCGCACGTGGGGGTGGGTGGTGAGGCCGAGGTAGTTGTTGGAGCCCAGCATCACGAGTTCCCGGCCATCCACGAAGACGCTCGAGTCGGATTCGGACTCGATCACGCGGAAGTAGGGGTAGTATCCCGACTCACGGGCCGTGCGTGCCTCGGTGAAGTCGAGTGCCTTCTGGAAGATGTCCATCGGTGTCCTCACACTCGGGGTGCCGCCCACCCGGGCGGCATCTGCCCATTGTAGCGGTTCAGGGGCGCCGCTTCCCGCGGCGGCCTCAACGGGTCTATGATGGCCGGGACAACCGAAGACGGTGTAGGTGCCCGGGCAACCGGGAGAATAGGGAAGCCGGTGAGATTCCGGCGCGGACCCGCCACTGTGACGAGGCACGTGAGCCTCTAAGCCAGGAGACCTGCCTACACCGTGCGACGCGGCCTTCGTGGTACGAGGCATGATCGCAGCGCTCGAGCCAGCGCTTCGAGACCGAGACCTCGAACACGGAGACCCCGCCATACTGGCGCGGGTCTCTTTCTGTTCGTGGCGCGTCAGTACTTCGGCCGGAGTGCAGGCATGAGAGCCTAGGAGGAACCATGGCACGACAGGTTCGGATCATCGCGCTGCTGCTCACGGCGGCGCTCGCCCTCGGGGCGCTCGCGGGGTGCGCGGGCGAGCCCGCCGGGAAGCCGGCGGCCGAAGCGCCGGAGGCGGCCTTCCCGGTCACCATCACCGACGACGCCGGCAGGGAGGTCACGATCGCCGAGAAGCCCGAGCGCATCGTGAGCCTTGCTCCCGCCAACACTGAGATCGTGGCCGAACTCGGTGCGCTTGACCGGCTCGTGGGCGTCACCACGTACTGCGACTATCCGCCCGAGGTGGCGGACATCGAGAAGGTCGGCGACTTCGTGGGCCCCAACCTCGAGGCCATCGCGGCGCTCGATCCAGACGTGGTACTGCTCACCACCGGCGTGCAGGCCGAGGCGATCGCGCAGCTCGAGGCCCTCGGCGCATCGGTGGTGGCGATCGACCCGCAGTCGCTTGACGAGGTGTACGGGGCCATCGAGATGGTCGGCGCCGTGATCGGCGAGACCGACGCCGCCGCCGAGACGGTGGGCTCGATGCGGCTCCAGGTGGAGGACATCGGCGAACTCGTTGAAGGCGCCCCCGTGCGCTGCTTCCTCGAGATCGCGCAGGACCCGCTCTTCACCGCCGGCGCTGGCACGCTCCTGAACGACCTCATCGAGCACGCGGGTGGCGAGAACATCGTGACCGAGGCCGGATACGTCGCGTACTCGGTGGAGCAGCTCGTGCAGACCGACCCCGACGTCTACCTCGCCACGATGGGTTCCATGAGCACGCCGAGCGACATCACCGGCCGCCCCGGCTTCGGTGAGATCTCGGCTGTTGCCAACGAGCGCGTGTACCTGCTCGACGACAACCTGGTGAGCCGTCCCGGTCCGCGTGTGGCCGAGGGCATCCGTCAGATCGCCGAGGCGCTCCACCCCGAAGCGTTCGGTCAGTAGCCGTGACGCCCGCTCCCGGCAGATCGCGTACGGTCCTCGTGCTTGCGGGGCTCGCCGCAGCGCTCGTGCTCGCGATCATCGCGGGCGTGGCGTTCGGGGCCGTGCCGATCTCGCCGGGGGAGGTCGTCGGCGCGATCGCCCATGCGCTCGGCGGCGGGGAGCGCACGCTCTCCGACGCGGTGGTGCTCGACCTGCGGTTGCCGAGGGTGCTGCTCGCGGCACTCGTTGGCGCCGCCCTCGCGCTCGCCGGTGTGCTCTACCAGGCGCTCTTCCGCAACCCGCTCGCCGACCCGTACATCCTCGGCGTGTCCTCGGGCGCCGGGCTCGGTGCCACGGTGGCGATGATGGCGCTCGGAACGAGCTACATGATGCGCGCGATCGGTGTGCCGCTGGGCGCGTTCGCCGGCGCCGGCCTCACGATGCTCCTGGTGGTGCGGCTGGCGTCGCGCCGCGGCAGGCTCGACCCCACGTCGCTGCTGCTCGCGGGCATGGCGGTGTCGTACATCCTCTCGGCGCTGACATCGTTCCTGCTTGTGCTCGACCGCGAGCAGATGTCGGGCGTTGTCTTCTGGATGATGGGCGGTCTGCAGAACCGCTCGTGGGAGCACGTGGCGTCGCTCGGCGTGATGTTCGCGATCGGGTCGATCGCGCCCGCGCTGTACCACCGCGAGCTCGACCTCATGCTGCTCGGCGACGAGCGCGCGGGACAGCTCGGCGTGCCGGTGGAGCGGTTCAAGACGCTGGCGCTTGCCTCGGCATCGCTCGTGGTGGCCGGAGCGGTGTCGGTCTCGGGGCTCATCGGCTTCATCGGCCTGATGACGCCGCATATGGTGCGCCTGGCGCTCGGCCCCCGTCACCGGCTGCTGCTGCCGGCATCGGTGCTCGCGGGAGCGATCGTGCTCGTGGTGGCCGACCTGTTCGCGCGCGTAGTGCTCGCGCCCGTGGAGATCCCCGTGGGAATCGTGACCGCGCTCGCTGGCGGGCCGTTCTTCCTGTGGATCCTGCTGCGGAAGGAGCGCACGCGATGAGCGCGTCGGTGCCTTCCAGCGTCCCGGCCGGTACCCTCGAGTACGTCGGCGCTTCGATCGGATACGGCGCTCGCACGATCGTGCGTGACGCCAGCTTCGCCGTCGCTCCCGGCGAGTTCGTCGGGCTCGTGGGCCCCAATGGCGCCGGCAAGTCCACGCTGTTGCGTGCCATCACCGGTGGCGCCACGGTCAGCGCGGGCGACATCACCTTCGGCGGCGCGTCGCTCGTGCGCATGCCCGAACGTGAGCGCGCTCGTATCGTGGGCGTGGTGCCGCAGACGCAACTCGCGACCTTCTCGTTCACGGCGCGCGCGTACGTTGAGATGGGCCGTCATGCGCACCTCGGCAGACTCGCGGCACCCGGGCCGGCCGACGCGGCGATCGTAGACGAGGTGATGGAGCGCACCGACACCGCACGGCTTGCCGCCGAGCCCGTGGACGAGCTCTCCGGCGGCGACCTCCAGCGCCTCACGCTCGCCCAGGCGCTCGCTCAGCAGCCGCACGTGCTCCTGCTCGACGAGCCCACGAGCCACCTCGACCTCAACCATGCGCTCCAGGTGCTCGAGCTCGTGCGTGCGCTCGCCGACGGCGGGCTCGCCGTGGTGGGCGTGTTCCACGACCTCGGCCTCGCCGCGCGTTATGCAGACCGCATAAGCATCGTGGCGGGCGGTGGCGTCACGCTGCCGGCCCCGCCCGCGAGCGCGCTCGACGCGCAGGTGGTGTCGGATGTGTTCGGCGTGCGCGCGGTGGTGCGTACCGACCCTGTCACCGGCAGTGTGGCCGTCACGCCCATCGTGCGTGGGGCCGATCTCGCACCTGCGGTGAGCGGTCCGCGCATCGGCCTTGTGTGCGGCTCGGGCGCCGGTGCCGGGCTCATGCGCCGGCTCGCGCTTGCGGGACATCCGCTGTACGCGGGCGCGCTCAACCGCGGCGACATCGACCACGCGGTGGCCGCGGCGGTGGGCGCCGGCATGGCTGAGCTGCCCGCGTTCGGCGAGGTGGACGAGACTGTCGCTGCCGAGGTGCGTGCCGGTTACGCGGAGTGTGCATGCGTGGTGGTGTGCGAGACACCCTTCGGCGGTGCGAACCTGCCCAACCTGCAGGCGGCGCTCGACTCGGGCCGTCCGCTGGTGCTCGTTGGCGAGATGGACGGTGAGCGCGATTTCGCACACGGCCGGGCGCGCGTTCTTTGGGACCGCGCGCTCGAGCGGGGTGCCGTGCGGGTAGACACGGAAGCAGACGTATCCGGCGCCCTGGGGCGCTGCGGCGGAGTGGAGGCATGATGGCGGAGCGCGAGCGCGGTCTCATCCAGGTGTACACCGGCGACGGCAAAGGCAAGACGACCGCCTCGGTGGGGCTTGCCGTGCGCGCTGCGGGCTCAGGGCTTCGTGTCGCGTTCATCCAGTTCGTGAAGGGCGGCGCCCGCTCCGGCGAGCTTGCGATGCTCGAGAAGCTCGGCGTGCGCGTTGAGCGCCCAGCTGAACGCTCCACGGGGCTCCTCGGCTCCGGCATCCACGACGACGACCGCGCCGCCGCCGACGCCGCGTGGGCGCTCGCCAAAGACGTGCTTTCGGTCGGGGAGTACGACCTCGTGATCATGGACGAGCTCAACATCGCGATGCGCTACGAACTCGTGGAAACCGACGACGTGCTCGCGGTGCTCGACGCGCGTCCGCCCGCGACGGAGGTCGTGATCACCGGCAGGGGAGCGCCCGGGGCGATCATCGAGCGGGCCGATCTCGTGACCGAGATGACGCCCGTGAAGCACCCGTTCGATCGTGGCGTGCCCGCGCGCAAGGGTATCGAGTTCTGATCCCGGCGCACATCCAGCGTTCACACTGAGATCACCGCACCTCGGCCCCTAGATCGAGCAGCCCGCGATCTCGCCGCGCGCGACCGTCTCGAGCGCGACCGCACCGTGCGTCGCGAGCGAGCGCACCAGCGCGCCGCGCGCGGTCTCGGGCGTGTTGTTCTTCTCCGAGATGTGCAGCGCGAACACTTGCGAGAGTCCCTGCCAACCGGCCGAGCGCAGCGCCGCCGCCGCAGCCTCGTTGGAGAGGTGACCGCTGTCGCCCGCGATCCGGCGCTTCAGGAACGGCGGGTAGGGGCCCGCATCGAGCATGCGGGGGTCGTGGTTGGCCTCGATGCCTATCACATGCGCGCCAGCGAGCGCCTCAAGCGCCTCGGGGGTCACCACGCCTGTGTCGGTGGTGATCACGATCCGGTGACCCCGGCGGCTCTCGAAGCTGTAGCCGCACGACTCGGCGGCGTCATGCGCGGTGGGGAAGGATGTGATGCGCATGCCGGCAAGCGAGATGCGGTCGCGGCGGCCGATCCGCGCCATCTCCGGCACGTCGGCGAGCATTGCCGTGAGCGCCTGCAGCGTTCCCGCCGTGCCGATCACCGGTACGCCGAGCGTGCGGGCGAGCACGCGCACGCCACGCACGTGGTCGGCATGCTCGTGCGTGAGCAGGATCGCCTCTACGCGCGCGTCGAGCACGCCCGCGGCGGTGATGCGCCGCATCGTCTCGCGCGCCGAGATGCCGGCGTCGAGCAGTACCGCCCGGCCGTCCGACTCGATGAGCGCCGCGTTGCCGGACGAGCCGGATGCGAGGATGATCAGGCGCATAGCGCTACGGTTGTGTGGTGTGATGACATGGTGGCGATTGTATCGCGTGTGGATGACGTTGCGGGGAATACATTAGAGACATGACATCGCCGTGGTGGTTGACGGCACGGATGGAGCGCGCTGATGGCAGGCAGTCGCTGGTCGCTACGGAACATCTACCTGTACGTCGTGTGCCTGATCACGCTCATCATGGTGATCGTGGGTGCCGCAACCGCTGTCAGGGCCGTTGTGGATCTGGTCTACCCGGATCCGGGCTACTACATGGAGCGGCCGCTCGATGAGGACGGCAAGCCCATGTACTCGGACGAGGAATGGGAGCGCCAGCAGCAGGTCCAGAAGGACTCCACGCTCAGGTATGCGGTTCTTTCGCTTGTGGGCAGCCTGTCCTACGTGTTCATCGCCGGACCGATCTACCTCTACCACTGGCGCAAGATCGAGAGCGAAAAGGACGTGCGCCCTGAGCCCGTCGCTCCCGCGGCGGCGTGAGGGGTGGCCGGCATGAACGACTCGCGGTGGTCAGTTCGCAACATCTACCTGTACCTCGTGTGCCTGATCACCCTGATCATGGTGATCGTGGGCACTGCCGGCACGGTGCGCACCGCGGTCGAGTTCATCTACCCCGACCCGGGCGCGTACTTCGATCCCTACATGAAGGAGAAGAGCGCATCCGGTCTCACCGAAGCAGAGTTCGAGGACCAGCAGCAGCTCCAGCAGGCTCAGCAGCAGCGTCAGGCCGTGCTCAACCTCGTTGGCAACGTCGCGCTGGTGGTGATCGCCGGGCCGCTGTACGTGTATCACTGGCGCAAGATCGAGATGGAGCTCGACGAGGCCGAAGCGCTGGATGCGGGTCAGGTATCCTGAGAACGACACCCTCACGAATCGGAGGCAGCGATGACAGTCATGCTCTACGCACTCTCAACGTGCCCGTACTGCCGGCTGACCAAGAAGTACCTGGATGAGAACGACGTGGAGTACGACGTGATTGACGTCGACCTCCTCGAGGGCGACGAGCGCACGGCCGTCCTCGCCGACGTGAAGAACCTCTCCGGTGGCACCTCCTTTCCTGTGCTGGTGGTTGGCGAGGAGGTCATCGTCGGCTTCAACAAAGCGGCAATGAAGGAGCATCTGGGCCTGTGAGCGCGGCGCAGGGCCGCCCGGTTCGCCGTCGCTTCAGCGCCGACACCACGATCGATGATCTCAAGGCGTACATGGAGCCGTTCGCGGGCAGCCTCGGTTACAAGTTCAACACCGAGGAGTGGTTCGTGGACGAGGTGCTCGCCTCGGAGATCGGGATCCTCGACGCCACGGGCGACGTGTACTGCCCATGTCGCATGCGAACGGGCAATCCCAAAGAGGACGTCGCGATCGTGTGCCCGTGCATCCCGTTCCACAACGTGCAGTTCGCCGCGATGCGCAAGTGCTGGTGCGGGCTGTTCATCCTGAACGACGTTGAAGATGGCGCTGACCTGCTCGGCGTGATCGAGGAGCCCGAGAAGGGCGCCGAGGTCGAGGTGCCGGTGTGCCGGGTGGAGGACATGCCCGCAGGTTCTGTGCGGCACGTGAAGGTGGGGAAGCGCGACATCGCGCTTGCGCGCGTCGGCGACGAGTTCTATGCGCTCTCGAACGTGTGCTTGCACGCGTTCGGTCCGCTCTCGGGCGGCGTGCTCGACGGACACACAGTGGTGTGTCCGTGGCACGGGTGGCGGTACGACGTGCGGACCGGCACGACAGACCATCCTGGTGCGGACGTGAAGACCTATCCCGTGGTGGTCCGCGACGGGCTCGTGCTTGTCGTGACGACAGTGTAAGATTCGTTCAACCGACCGGTAGCGAACAAGGGGCTCGCGATCCGGCGGCGAATACCACGCGTTAGCGGCTCTTCATCTAGGGGGAACATGGACTCGTGCGCTCGTCGCTCGCGCGCGCATGTGCTGAAGGCATGCACGCTCGCGGCCTTCGTCATGCTCTGCGTGTGCGCGGGCGTCCTCTCAACAGGTGAGGCGTACGGGTATCCCGAGCCAGGACCCGCGGGTGTCGACTGCGCGTACGCGTGCCATCAGTCAGGCGACTGCGTGTCGTGCCATGCGATATACCCCGTGAACTCGACCTGGTACTCAAGCAATCCGGATGACTGGTTCAGCGGCCCCCACGGCTCCTATACGGCGAGCAGCACCAAGTGCGCAACTTGCCACTCGGTGCACAAATCACCCGCCGACTCGATCCTCCTGCTGCCGGCGGCCACGATCGTGGAGACCTGTGAGACGTGCCATGACGGCACCGGTGGCTTCGGCGTCTACGGTGCCCTCTACGCCCGGACAGGTGTCGATCCGAAGGTGGATGTCGATGTCAGCGGAAGTCACCGCATCGGCGTGACGAACACGACTCCCGGCGGCAGTCCGATGAATGGTGGCTCGCTCGATCGGGTATTCCGGGGTCCCGCGGCCCAGCTGATCTGCAGCGACTGTCATTCGGTGCATGGCTCAGACGTGGTGAACCCCTTCGTGGGCGATCGGCGCAGGGTGCGTGCTCCCTCCCCGAGCGTCTACAGCTCGAAGCTCCTCCGGCGTACCCCGGGTGACTCATCGGTTGTCGTGGATGACTATGGATCAGACTGGTGCCTCGGATGTCACGAAGGCCGGGTGTCGAGCGATACGCTGCACAACCACCCGGTGGAGTCTGCCGATTCCGAGTGGCACGACCCCGCAGACCCGCTGTGGGTCTACGGGAACCTCCCGATCCTGAGCTCCGACGCGCCTGTCGCAACCACCGTGCTATCGGGGCTCGGGGGCATCGTGAAGACCGACAGCCCCTTCTACATGCACGCGCCCGACCCCCCGTACGCTTCCGAGAACCGGGGCTATCTGATGCCATATCCACGTACGGCGGATCAGAGCGGTCACGCACCGATCTGCCAGCAGTGCCATGAGGACAGCCGATTCGTCGGCACGCTCGTGGAGTTGAGCCCTGGCGTGTACGGCGGCGATGCTGCCGATGCGAAGATCGCCATTGACAGCGCTGACGGCTTCGTGAGCACTGACAACCCGCTCTTCCAGAACTTCCCGCACGAGACTCTGAACAGTCGCATGCTGGTGGAGGAGAATGACGATCTGTGCCTCAACTGCCATCCCATGGCACAGCTCCCGTAGGCGTCGCGCCCGGCGACCGGTGCGCCTGATCGAAGGGGTACCGCGCGCAGTGTGCGCCCGGCGACCCGAGCGCTGTAGGATAGGGGTCGAGCGCGAGTTCCGCAGTGAATGATGAGCCGCCCGGTGGGCGGCTCATCATTCGGTACGAGGACTGTCTGAGCGAGCGACCCCTATCCTGCAGCGCTATCGCTCTTGTCCTTGAACAGCTCCGCCACACCACCGATGCTGCCCAGGATCCCGGACACCTCCATCGGCAGGAAGACCTTGTTGGCCGATCCGTTGGCGATCGACTTGAGCGCCTCGAGGTAGCGGATGGCGATGAGGTCGTTCGTCGGTTCGCCCTCATGGATCGCGCTGAACACGCTCTTGATAGCGAGCGCCTCACCTTCGGCGACCGTGAGCCTCTGGAACTTGTCGGCTTCGGCCACGCGCTTGATCGCCTCGGCCTTGCCCTCGGCCTCGAGGATCGCCGACTGCTTGGAGCCCTCGGCGCGGGTGATCGCGGCCTGCTTGTCGCCGTCGGCCTCGAGGATCACGGCACGGCGTGTCCGCTCGGCCTTCATCTGGCGGTGCATGGCCTCGGTCACGTCCATCGGCGGCTCGATACGCTGCAGCTCCACGCGCACGATGCGCACGCCCCACTTGTCCGTGGCGTCGTCGAGGATCTGGCGCAGTGCCGCGTTGATCTGCTCGCGGCTGGTGAGCGACTCGTCAAGTTGCATCTCGCCGATGACGTTACGCAGGTTCGTCTGTGCGAGCTTGGTGGCGGCCAGGTAAAAGTTCGCCACGTTGTAGACGAGCTTCACAGGGTCGGTGGCCTCGTAGTACACGACGGCGTCCACCGTGACCACGACGTTGTCCTTCGTGATGACTTCCTGGGGCGGGACGTCGACGACGTTCTCGCGCATGTCGACCTTGGTCATCTTGTCGATGACCGGAACGATGATGGTGAGACCCGAGTCCGCGGTGCGCTGATACTTGCCGAGTCGCTCGATCAGCCCCTTCTCGTACGGGCGCACGATGCGGATACCCGCGATCGCCCAGACGAAGAGCACCGCCAGGACGACCAGGCCGAAGAAGATGACGAACACGATGGCGCCGTCCATGTCTACTCCCTTTCTTCCAGAGGTCCCTCGACGGGACGGACCACGAGATGCGTGCCGCTGACACGCTCAACCATCACTCGGGCGCCTTCCGGTATCGCAACGTCACCGGATGTGTCCGCTCGCCACTCCTCGCGCTCGATGCGCACGCGACCACTACCATCGCCGGGCTCAACCGGTTCGAGCACGACCCCGGTCTTGCCGATCAGTCGATCCACCCCGACCTTCTCCGGTGGCTCGTGCGTCACGTGGTCGTTGAAGCGCCGCAGGCTCATGAGCAGGATGGCGGAAACGGCGAGGAAGGCCACCCACTGCCACACCGGTGTCGCGCCCACGAACGCAAGCCCCGCGGCCACGGCCGCGCCGAGACCGAACGGCAGCATGAAGAAGCCTGCGGTGAATATCTCAGCGACGATCAGGATCGCGGCAAGTCCCAGCCATACCCAGACCCACATCTCCATACATGACCCCTTTCGGTGATGGCGTACGTATCAGAGTACCCGAGTGGGACACAAACAGAACCGCCCGAAGGAGGTCTTCGGGCGGTTCTGGCAGATTCTTCGGGCTGCGGTCAGTTGACCGTCTCGTCGACGTCGTCGCCGAGCGGGGTGAGGCCGCGGGAGGAGGCTACCGTCTCGAGCGGGATCATGACGATCTCCTCAACCTCCGGGACGGCAAGAATGCTGATCTGCTTCTCGAAGGTCACGGGGATGTAGCCGTGGCACTCCTTGCACGTGTGGACCCGGTGGCCCGGATCCTGTTCGTCAAAGAGGTACTCGAGCCTGTCGTGCGTGCGCTGACCGCACCGGGCGCAACGTACGCGCGCGAACTCCCACTGCGTGCGGCAGGTGGGGCAGCTCAGCCAGCGCCGGCCACCCTGCAGGTCACCCTCGTCCCGGACGACTCCCGAGGATGCGGGGGTGCCGCACACCGGGCAGAGCCCGGAGTCCCACTGCTGCCAGTCGTACTTGCCCGCCGCCTTCACCGCTGCAGCTGCCGGTTCCCGCAGGAACGGTGTCACGGCCTCCGTGAGCACGAACATGAGGAGCGGCTCGTTCAGACGGTCATCGTTGACGGCTTCGGCGATCCGCGTGACGAAGGCGTCCATACCGGTCAGCATCGATGCGAGCGACTTCTCGGTGACGGCACCGGCGATGTCGACCTCGGCGAGCGCGGCAGACTGCTCATCGGGTAGCCCGGCCTTCTCGGCCGTCAGCGCTGCCAGCCGGCGTACGGCAGCCTGATAAGGCTCGAGCGGGATGGTGGGCTCCACCAGCGAGAACAGCGTGCGGGTCTGCTGAAGAGCCTTCTCGGTCTCCTCGGCCGATGCCGCCACGTAGGGTGACGCGTCCTGTGCGATCTCATCCTGTGCGTCCCAGAGCGCCTCGAAGAAGCGAAGCTGCTGCTCGAGATCGGGCCGACTGGCTACGTAGTGCTCGATCGCCTTTGTCCGGGCGGTGTTGCTCATGGATATCCTCCAATGACGTTCGTGCGCTCCCTTACCCCACGCTCGCTCGCCTGCAGGGGCCGATTGCATCTGCCGGATACGGCCCTGCGAGGGTACAATGGCGAGTAAGCGTAGCTATACTAGTCTACACGTACACGAGGGGTGATGGGACATGAGGGCAAGACCGGCCGCCGTTCTCATGGCCGTCGCCACGATGGCAACGCTGATCATCGGTGGTTGCAGCAGTGGCACGGGTACGTCCAGTGGGCCCGATAGCGAGTACGGTGAACAGAACGGGCTCGAAGTCGGCACCGTCGCACCGGATTTCCGTCTGAAGAACCACGAACAACAGACGATCGCGCTCTCGGACTACAAGGGCGTCAAGAACGTGATACTCGTCTTCTATCCGGCCGACTTCACGCCCGTTTGAGAGGGCGAGCTGTCCGGGTACCGAGACAACTACGAGTTCTTCCAGGAGCGCGACACCGAGGTCTTCGGCATCAGCGCCGACGGATGGGCGTCGCACGCCGAGTTCCGCAAGCAGCTCGAGCTTCCCTTCGACCTGCTGTCCGATTGGGATCGAACCGTGATGCCCGCCTACGGCGCATTCAGCGTGCGCACGAAGATCGCGAACAGATGGAGCTTTCTGATCGACAAGGAAGGCGTGATCCGTTACACGCAGCACACGGGGCTGAACGAGCCACGTGATGTGGAGGAGATGAAGGCTGAGGTTGAGAAGTTGTACCAGGAGCAGACAGGGCAGTAGTACGCGAAGCGCCGCGTGGACGGCGTGACAGGAGGGTGTCATGAAGCGAACGGTCACCATTGTGCTAGCGCTGGCCCTCTCGGCGGCGCTGCTCGCCGGTCTGGCCGGCTGTGGGGGAGCGTCGCCCGAGGAGAAGGTGCCGCTGCACTTCATCCAGTTCTTCGATCCCGACTGCCCGTTCTGCAAGCAGATGGAGCCCACCATCGAGAAGTTGCAGCGGGACTACGAGTCGAAGATCTACAAGTTCGAGATCATCGACGTCTCCACCGAAGAGGGGCTCCGCCAGGCTGATGAGTTCGGCGTGTTCATCACCCCGACCTTCGTGCTGCTCGACGCCGACGGCAACGAGCTCGATCGCATCTCCGGCGCAGCCACCGAGGAGAACATGGTGAAGTTCATCGAGCGCGGCATGGACGACGTGAGCGGCACGTCTGGCGGCCCGCGCGACGAGATCCCCACCACCGGCGGCACTGAGACCGGCGAGTAGGGCGCCACACCACCGGCGGCACTGAGACCGGCGAGTAGGGCGCCACACCACCAGCGGCACTGAGACCGGCGAGTAGGGCGCCACACCACCGCCTCCATCAGCGGCCGAGCACACATGCGAAAGGGCCGGATCCCAATGGGATCCGGCCCTTTCTTCACGCGAGACAACGGGCGGATGTTACTCCGTGATCACGTTGTCGCCCTTCCTGAGCTCTTCCTTGGCCCACGTGCCCCAGTGGTACAGGGCGTCAGACTCGCTGACACGGCCATCGCCGAACATCAGCCTGCCCGAGCCGCGGTACGGCTGGAAGATGCCAGCGCCGAGGTAGATGTGCGCGAGCATGAAGACCCCGATGAGGATCATCAGGCCCGAGTGGAGCATCAGGCTCCACCGCACGACACCGGTGCTGAACAGTTCGGGGAACCAGATGATGACGCCGGTGATCGCGATGAAGACCGACAGGAAGACCAGCGCACCGTCGGCCACACCCTGGCCAGACTTGTTGATCCTCTGCGGCGGCATGTGCTGCTTCGCACCGAAGAACAGGTACGGGAAGAACTTCGCCATGAACTCCTTGTCATCTGCGTCCCACTTGAAGAACAGGCTCTTCCAGAAGTGGACGAAGCCCTTGGGGCTGATGATGATCGACGCGATCGGAGCCACGATGAAGATGACCGCCATGACGCGGTGCACCATGCGGGCACCCTGGACCGTTGCCACGCCGACTGCTGCTGCCACGGACGGAATGAAGAGGATCAGTCCGGTCGCGAACAGCGACAAGCAGGCGATGGTGTGGATCCAGTGAAGACCGCGCGCGAAGGCGCTGTGCCTCTGGATGTACCTCACTTCTCCACCTCCTTGACGGTCAGCGTGTCGGTCTTCTCGTCATAGCTGTACTCGCCACGGTTGTAGCCGCGCGCCATGAAGTACGAGAGTCCGAGGCCTGCAACGGTTGCCGCGATACCGAGGCCACCGAGCGGCTTCAGGAACTGCCAGAAGTCGGTGAGACCGATCTTCGGGTCGCGGATGAGGCCGTGGGCTTCGAGACCCCGGTGAGCCACCACGATGGTGTGGAGGCCGCCGAGTTCCTTCTCGCCATACATCTCGGCCTTATCGTAGCCAGCGGCCTTCAGCTGGTCGACCCGCTCGCGCGCGATCGCGAGCATTTCGGCACGATCGCCGAACTGCAGGGCGGCGGTGTGGCAGCTGCTCACGCATGCAGGCTCGCGTCCGGCCGAGGTGCGGTCGAAGCACTGCCAGCACTTGAACGTCTTGTTCTTGGCCTCATCCCAGCGCGGGACGTCGAACGGGCAGGATGCGACGCAGTAGCGGCATCCGATGCACTTGTCCTGATCGATCACGACCGCGCCGTTTTCCTTGTGAGAGATGGCGCCCACCGGGCAGGCCATCTCACACGCGGCCTCGGTGCAGTGGAAGCACGAGTTACGCATGAAGTTCCAGTCGATCCCGACCTCTTTGTCCTCTTCACGGAAGTTGATGATCAACCACGTGTTGGGGGCGAGATCGAGTGGAGCCTGGAAGCTTTCTGTGTACGTATACTCGTCGTTCGTCAGCGGTGAAGGCAGCTGGTTCCACTGCTTGCACGCAACCTGGCAACCCTTGCAAGCGGTGCACTTGGAGCTGTCGTACAGGATCGCCGTCTCAGCCATTTATCACACCTCCTGCTTCCGGATATTGACCAGGAACGACTTGTACTCGGGAATGTGCGTGTTGGCGTCACCGACGTTCGGGGTGAGGTCGTTGGCCATGCCACCGATGGAGCAGGTGGAGCCGTACCCCCAGTGCCACGGAGCGGCGATCTGATGGACCGTCTTGCCGCCGATCTCCATCGGCTTCACACGGCCGGTCACCATCGCATACGCGGTGATGACGCCACGCTTGTTCTCGATGACCACGTTGTCACCGGAGACGATGCCCTGCTCCTCAGCGAGTTCCTTGGAGATCTCCACGAACATCTTCGGCATGGTCTCGACCAGCCACGGCAGGTTGCGGGTAAGACCGCCTGTCTGCCAGTGCTCGGTGAGGCGGAAGGTGGTCATGACGATCGGGAACTCGTCTGGGGTGCTCATCGTCTCGGCAGCCGACGCCACGAGCGATACGGCCGGGTTGGTCTGCTGGCTCGAGAGCTGGTTCTGGACCGGCGACTCGAACGGCTCGTAGTGCTCCGGGAATGGACCTTCCTTCATGCCCGAGGCAAAGAGCTTGCCTACCGTCTCGTTGGTCATCATGAAGGACAGGGTCTTGTCCGGAGGCGTTGGCGTGGTCACGTCGCCTGCCACGACCTGGAAGCCGAAGTCCGGCACGTCACCGCGCAGCCACTTCTCGCCGTTCCACTTCACGAGCGCCTTCTCCTCGTTGTAGGGCTTACCAGTGGCGTCGCATGAGCAGCGGTTGTAGATGACGCGGCGGTTGAGTGGCCAGGCGAACGACCAGCCGAGGTAGCTGCCCACGGCGGGCATACCTTCATCGAGCGGCTTGTCGACGTTGTCGCGCGAGCCCGTCTTCTGCTGGGCCGGATCGCTAGGTGCATCGTTGTTGGCGAAGTAGCCTGTGTAGATCCATACACCACACGCCGTGGAGCCATCGGCCTGCAGGTTCGCGAAGGAGGCAAGCGCCTTGCCGTCGGCGATCGTGTAGCCGTTGATGCCTTTGGCGACCTTTGTGATGTCGATGTGGCCATTGTCGTCCAGGTAGTCCCAGTTGAGCTTAGTGATCTGCTCGGGATTGGCACCACCCTCGGCCTCGTAGAGCTCCTTCAGCTTGAGGTAGATCTCGCTGATGATCTCGGCGTCATCCTTGCACTCCCCCGGTGGTTCTACCGCTTTGTAGCGCCACTGGATCCAGCGGCCGGAGTTCGCGATCTCGCCCTGCTTCTCATAGTGGCACGCGGCCGGAAGCAGGAAGACCTCGGTGTCGATCGCAGGGGTGTCGGCGCCAGGCGCCTTCCAGAAGATCGCCGTCTCGGTCTCCCACAGGTCGACCGCGACCATCCACTTCAGCTTCTCCATGGCCCGGCGCTCCTGCGAGCAGTTCGGACCACCGACGGCCGGGTTCTGACCCCAGAGCATCAGACCCTCGATGCTGCCGGTCTCCATCTCCTGGAACATGTGGATGTGGCTGTGCGGCTTGCCGCTGAACTTCGGGACCATGTCGAACGCATAATCGTTCTCCACTGTCGCGTAGTCGCCGTACCACTCCTTGAGCATGCTCACCAGGTACTTCGGACGGTTCGTCCACCAGCCGGCGTACTGAGTCTCCTTCTCGATGTACTCGGCGATGTTCTTGTGCGCCGTAGCGTTCGGAAGGTTGAGGTAGCCGGGCAGGTTGCCGAAGAGCAGACCCATGTCTGTAGAACCCTGGACGTTGGATTCACCACGGAGCGCGTCCACGCCACCGCCGGCGACACCGATGTTGCCGAGGAGCAGCTGCAGCACGCTCATTGCGCGGCAGTTCTGGGAACCGTAGCTGTGCTGGGTCTGGCCCATGGCGTACATGATGACGCCCGCTTTGCCGGGCTGTCCGGTGGATGCGTACAGTTCGTACGATTCGATGAGCAGATCCTGCGGGATACCGGTGATCTGTGAGACGACCTCAGGCGTGTACCGCTCATAGTGCTTCTTCATGAGCTGGAACACGCAGTTCGGGTCTTGCAGGGTCGGGTCCTTTTTCGCCTTCTTGTTGACGAGCGGGGTGAAGGCCGGAGTGCCGGGCTTGTTCACCCAGGCGTACGCGCCGGTGGGCGAGGTGTCCCACGGGATCTCCTCGGCGATCTCATATGCCCACTGACTCGGATCGTACGACTTCTTCTCGGCATCGAAGCCGGAGAAGATGCCGTCGTCGAAACTGTAGGTGCTCTTCACGATATACGACGCGTTGGTGTGCGTCTTCAGGTAGTCCTCGTGGTAGAGCTTGTTAGTGAAGATATGGTTGAACAGACCGCCATAGTACGCCATGTCCGAGCCGGTACGGATCGGGACATAAAGGTCGGCGACCGCAGCGCTACGGGTGAAGCGCGGGTCGACGACGATGACCTTGGCGCCGCGGTCCTTGGCCACCTGCACCCACTTCATGGAGATGGGGTGGTTCTCCGCGGCGTTCGAGCCGTTGATCATGATGACGTCGGAGTTCTGCAGGTCCGTCCAATGGTTCGTCATGGCGCCTCGACCGAATGTTGCCCCCAGACCGGAGACAGTGGCCGAGTGTCATATACGGGCCTGATGGTCGATCCACACGACGCCGAGCGCGCGTGCGAACTTCGACAGCATGTAAGCTTCTTCGCCATCCAGTGCGGCGCCACCGAGCTGGGCGATGCCGTTGCAGCGGTTGACGGTCACGCCGTTCTCATCAACGGTCTCGTACGTGGCGTCACGGGTGGCCTTGATGCGCTTGGCGATCTCCTCGATCGCCCAGTCCCAGTCCTTCTCCTCGAACGCGTCCGCACCAGGTGCGCGGTACTTCACCTTGGTGGTGCGGGCCGGGTTGAGCATGAGCTCGCCGGTCTCCGGATCGTAGACGTTGCGGATGTTGAACTGGGCATTACCTTTGGAACACAACGCGCCTCTGTTGATGGGGTGGTCGGGGTCGCCCTCAAGGTTGATGAGCTCGCCATCCTTGACGGACAGGACCATCCCGCAGCCGACACCGCAGTAGCAGCAGATCGATGTCGACTCCGTGGCTCCGGCGATACGCATCTCCGGAACCTCATCTGCAGCGAACGCGTTCGAGGGGCCGAAAAGCTCGGCCAGCGCACCGGCAGCGAACGACGCGCCGGTGAGCTTGAAGAATCCTCGCCTCGAAAGGTTCACGCTTTCCCTCCCTACTTCAGGTCAGTAGTTGAATCCGGGTTGTTGCTACCAACGAACGCGCGTTCACATCACCCCCTTGGGCGCGAACGTACGGGCGTCCGATGCGCTGGCCGCCTGGCCTTCGGGCCCGCATGGGCCTGCGCTCGGACAAGACACCGGATAGACGACTCCCGCACGGCGTGGGGCCGGGCGGGCAGTACGCGGGGAGCGGGTGAGGGGAATCGAGGCGTCACCGCGGCGGACCACAGCGCAAAGCTGGCCCATTGAAGCGCGACCGTGGAGCATGTCGGACGACCTCACAATCAGTTCGCAGAGAATGCCGGTTCTCATGCGGTTCCCCTACCAGGCGCCGAGCGTAGCATATGTAACAGTAGTTGCAAAGCCGCTGCTTGCGCGTCGATTACCTCCCCAGGTGTCTTGTTCGGTACTCCGGTGAGAATCCCTGCACTATGTGCTCTTCTGGCTGGCGAGCGGCCACTTCATACACAACAATGTGTCTTTATGCATATCCAGACTGGATCCCCCCGAACCCGTCGTGTAGCTCGAACGTCCATATGCAGCAACATCCGCGCTGATGGCGATGGTGGCGCTTCCGGCCGTCGCACCCTACTCTGGCAGTATGGAGGCCCTGTCTGACATCGCACGCGCAACCGCCGATCGGCACGGCATGTTCGCCGACGCCTCCGTGGTGGTTGTGATGGTGAGCGGCGGAGCTGACTCGGTCGCACTGCTCCGGCTCCTTGCCGAGGGGGCGCTGG
The DNA here is from genome assembly GCA_022839745.1 of Actinomycetes bacterium. Lineage (GTDB taxonomy): Bacteria > Actinomycetota > Coriobacteriia > Anaerosomatales > Anaerosomataceae > Anaerosoma. The sequence goes on along the minus strand of JALHJB010000003.1, from coordinate 5,149 downwards.
CACCTGGCGCCGCGCTGTCGGTGCTGCACGTGAACCACCAGCTCAGAGGCGACGCTTCCGATGGCGACGAGGCGTTCGTGCGGAGCCTGTGTGACACGCTCGGCGTGACGTGCACCGTGGTGTCGCATGATGTGGCTGGCTACGCGGTCTCGGCAGGCCTCAACTTGGAGGACGCGGGCCGGCGGCTGCGGTACCGGTTCGCCGACGAGGAGCTCGACGCCCGGTGTGCCGCTGCTGGCGTGCCCCGGTCGGCCGGACGTATCGCGGTTGCCCACACGGCCGATGACCGGCTCGAGACCTTTCTCTCGCGGCTGGTCTCGGGGTCCGGCGCCACCGGCCTGATCTCGATCGCGCCGGTGCGTGGCCGCGTGGTGCGCCCCCTGATCGACGCTCGGCGCTCGGATATCGTGTCGTTCCTCGACGCGCTCGGGCAAGACTGGCGCGAAGACGCCACGAACGCGGACACGTCGCGGGAGCGCAGCTGGGTGCGCCACGTGCTGCTTCCGGTGATCGAGGAGCGCGCACCGGCGTTCGAGCAGGTCGCCCGGCGGACCATGCAGGTGCTTGCGGAAGACGATGCGCTGCTGCAGGAGATGGCCGAGGCGTTCGCGCACGACTTTGCGCATCAAGACGGCGGAGCGCTCGTGTTCAACCGCCCGGCCCTGCGCACGCTTTCGCACCCGATGGCGCGTCGCACGTTGCGCACCGGGATCGTCCGGACGTTTCCCGATGCGTCACGCATGGAGTTCGAGCACCTCGAGGCGCTCACGACGGGGCTCGCGGACGATGCGTTCGCACGGGACCTCTCCTCCGGCCTGCGGGCCGTGGCCGAGTACGATACACTTAGAATTTCTCGCAAGGACTCCGCTCTGCCGGTCTTGGCACAGGGTCTGCTCCACTGCCCCGGGAGCGTCGACCTCGGCGATGCGGGCACGATGCAGGTGGTGGAGACCAGCGGCTCCGTGGCAACGGGGCCCGACCGGGTCTCGATCGACGCGGACGCGGTCTCCTGGCCGTTGGTCGTGGACGGTCCGCGTGAGGGTGACCGGATCCGACCGTTCGGTCTCGAGGGCACCAAGAAGCTCTCGGACCTGCTGGTAGATGTGAAGGTCCCGCAACGGTTGCGCGCTGTCACGCCGGTCGTGCGTGATAGTGAGCGTGTCGTGTGGGTGGCGGGCGTGAGACTCGCCGAGGAGTGCCGTGTGACGGATGCGACCGAACGAGTCGTTGACATCGTGTGGCACAGGCATGGTATGGGTACCGACGAGCTGACAGGCTGATGGAGAGGTTACATGGGACTCCATGACGACATCGAGCGCGTGATCATCACCGAGGAGCAGATCGCCGCTCGCATCAGCGAGCTTGGTGCCGAGATCGCCGAGCGTTACGCCGACTGCGCACGGCCGCTGCTCCTGGTGGCGGTGCTCCGCGGCGCGGCGCTGTTCGTGGCCGACCTCTCCCGCTCCATCAACGGCGCCGTGGAACTGGACTTCATGGCTGTCTCGAGCTACGGATCATCCACCAAGTCCTCTGGCGTCGTCCGCATCCTCAAGGACCTCGATGAAGACATCGAAGGCCGCGACGTGCTGGTGGTGGAGGACATCCTCGACACCGGCCTCACGCTCAAGTACCTGCTGCGCAACCTCGCGTCGCGCAAGCCCAGGAGCCTCGAGGTCGTGACACTACTGGAGAAAGAGGGCAAACAACAGGTGCCGATCGAGTGCGCATATGTAGGATTCACCGTACCCGACGAGTTCGTGGTCGGCTACGGACTCGACTACGCCGAGAAGTACCGGAACCTCCCGTACATCGGTGTGCTGAAACGTGAGGTCTACGCCAACTAGTGGCGGACAAGGAGCGTTCACGCGTGAATCGTAATCTCAGAACCGCCCTGCTGTACCTGTTCTTCATCGTACTGGGGCTGCTCTTCCTCGCCAACACGCTGCAGCCGATGGGCGCAGTCAAGGAGCTGAGCAGTTCGGAGTTCATCACCGCCGTGGAAGACGGCCGGGTGGTGGACGCCAACATCTTAGTGCGCAGCCTGAAGATCGAGGGCACGTACTATCCGGACGAGGCGGCGAAGAAAGCCGAGGAAGCCGAGGGGTACACCACCACGTATCTCGGCGACGAGGCGTTGTTCGGCGTGCTCAAGGATTCGGGAACCGAGTACACGGTCGACCCGCAGGACAGTTCGATCTGGCTGACGCTCCTCACGTCGTTCCTGCCGATCGTGGTCATCGTGCTCGTCATGTTCTGGCTCATCAACCAGATGCAGGGCGGCAACTCCAAGGTGATGTCGTTCGGCAAGAGCCGCGCGAAGCGCATCACGCGCGACCAGCCACGCATCACGTTCAAGGACGTGGCTGGCGTGGACGAGGCGGTCGAGGAGCTCGAGGAGATCAAGGAGTTCCTGGCCAACCCCGGCAAGTTCCAGGCGTTGGGCGCCAAGATACCTAAGGGCGTGCTGCTCGTCGGCCCTCCGGGGACCGGTAAGACGCTCCTTGCACGCGCCGTTGCTGGCGAGGCGGGCGTGCCGTTCTTCACCATCTCCGGCTCCGACTTCGTCGAGATGTTCGTGGGCGTGGGTGCGAGCCGCGTGCGCGACCTGTTCGAGCAGGCCAAGGCCGCGAGCCCCTGCATCGTGTTCATCGACGAGCTCGACGCTGTAGGCCGCATGCGTGGCGCCGGCCTCGGCGGCGGACACGACGAGCGCGAGCAGACGCTCAACCAGCTGCTTGTGGAGATGGACGGCTTCGACATCAAGGACAACGTCATCATCATGGCGGCCACCAACCGCCCAGACGTCCTGGACGCCGCGCTCCTGCGCCCGGGCCGTTTCGACCGCCAGATCCTGGTGGATCGCCCCGACCTCAAGGGCCGTCACGAGATCCTCAAGATCCACTCGCGGGGCAAGCCCCTTGGCGAGGCGATCGATCTTGAGGTCCTCGCACGTCGCACGCCGGGATTCACCGGTGCCGACCTGGCGAACCTCGTGAACGAGGCTGCCCTGCTGGCCGCCCGTCATGGCAAGAAGGAGATCGAGATGCACGAGCTCGAGGAGGCGATCGAGCGTGTGATCGCCGGCCCCGAGAAGAAGAGCCGCATCATCTCCGAGCACGAGAAGCGGATCATCGCATATCACGAGTCGGGGCACGCGCTCGTGGGCCACGTGCTTCCCAACACCGACCCGATCCACAAGATCAGCATCATCAGCCGCGGCCGTGCGCTCGGCTACACGCTGGCGCTGCCGGTGGAGGACAAGTTCCTCTCCTCGCGGGGCGAGATGCTCGACGAGATCGCGATGATGCTCGGCGGGCGTGTCGCCGAGTCCATCGCCATGGGCGACATCACCACTGGCGCCAGCAACGATATAGAGCGCGCCACCAAGCTCGCGCGCCAGATGGTCACCCAGTACGGCATGAGCGAGAAGCTCGGCCCGATGACGCTGGGCGAGGGTCAGCACGAGGTCTTCCTCGGCCGCGACTTCTCGGCCACCCCCAACTACTCCCAGGAGATCGCGTTCGAGATCGACAAGGAGGTCCGCCGCCTGATCGACGAGGCGTACGATACCGCGCACCGCATCCTCACCGAGCGGCGTGAGCAGCTCGATCTCATGGCCGACGTGCTCGTGGAGCGCGAGACCGTGGACAAGGAGGAGCTCGAGGCGCTGCTCGCGGGCACCTGGAGCGAGTTCCTCGAGAAGGCGAAGCTCAAGGCCGCCGAGGAGGCGAAAGCCGACAAAGGCACGAAGCGCGGCAAGAAGGCCGAGCCGGAGCCTGAGCCGGCAGAGCCGGTGGATGACCGTCCCATTGTGGACGTGGCCGTGCCGCCGCCCGGCGACGCGCCGAGTCCCGCCTGATAGCGAGATCGATCCGCCGATCGCGTACCGGTCGTGAAAGAGGCGCCTCTCCGGAGGCGCCTCTTTCACGTAAAGTCGTTGACTGAGTCAGCTATATGTCTTATACATATACGCGTCAGCACCGATGGAGGAATACCGTGGGCGAGCCGCAGGACACAGCGAGAGCACAGAAGCAGCCGGACGACTGCCGCCGTAGGCGGTGCTGTGAGTCGGGCGATGGCACCCGGCGCGGTGTGGGTGCCGGCAAAGGCTCGTTCGTGGAGCCCGCGCTGCTCGCGGCGCTCGCGACTTCGGCAGGACACGGCTACGACCTTGCGCGCGCGATCGAGGAGATGACCCAAGGCGAGGTCGTCCCCGATGCGGGTGGTCTGTATCGCATCCTCAGGCGCCTCGAGGAAGACGGGTTCGTGATCTCCGAGTGGCAGGAGGGCGAGTCGGGTCCCCAGCGGCGGCTCTACAGCATCACTTCAGATGGCCGCGCTCTGCTCGCGCACTGGCTGGTGCATCTGGAAGAGCGGCGACACGCGCTCGACGTCCTGACGGGCGTGGTGCGCTCGGCATCGGGTCCGGCGTAGGGCCGGTTCCATTAGAGGAGGTCCTCATGAAGGTAGCGGTATCCGCGCTCGGCCCCACGCTCGATGACACGGTGGACTCTCACTTCGGGCGTGCATTGTGGTTCATCGTGGCCGATAGCGAGCAGGACGGATTCGAGGCGATCGACAACGCAGCGAACAAGGGCGCTCTGGGCGGCGCGGGTACCGGGGCCGCCGAGCTCGTCTCCGACCGCGGCGTTCAGGCGGTCGTCACCGGTCACCTCGGCCCGAACGCGTTCAACGCGCTCAAGGCCGCGGGGATCCCGGGGTTCAGCGGGGTGGGGCGCACCGTCCGCGAGGCGATCGCGGCTGTGGCGGCCGGTGAGCTTGAGGAGCTGACCGAGGCGGGCGAGGCGCACGCAGGCTGAGACCGGTACAAGGAGCGCGCACGCGCGACGGCCAGGGCCGTCGCTGACAACAGACACATGCCGGCTGTGGCCGGCTGACGGAAGGGTGTATCGATGAGTGACAACGGACGGATCGTTCTGGCGGTGCCCTCCAACGGACAGGGCGGTCTTGATGCCGAGCGTTCGGGGCACTTTGGGCGCTGCGACTGCTTCACGGTGGTGGAGATTGCCGATGGTGCGATCGTGGATACGCGGATCGTGGCCAATCCGCCGCACATGGAGGGCGGGTGCCTGCGCCCGGTGAACCTGCTGGCGGGTGAGGGCGTGAACGCGCTCGTGGTCGGGGGTAT
>JALHJB010000087.1 GCA_022839745.1 Actinomycetes bacterium | reverse complement strand
ATCGGGCTGCTGCACCGCGGCACCGAGAAACTTGCCGAAACGCGCACCTGGGTGCAATCGGTCCCCTACATGGACCGGCTGGACTACGTCTCGATGATGTGCAACGAGCATGCCTACTGCATGGCCATCGAACGGCTGCTCGGCATCGAGGTGCCGATCCGCGCCCAGTACATCCGGGTGATGTTCGACGAGATCACGCGCATCCTCAACCACCTGCTCAACATCGGCACGCACGCGCTCGACATCGGCGCCATGACCATGGTGCTCTACACCTTCCGCGAGCGCGAAGACCTCATGGATGCGTACGAGGCGGTCTCCGGTGCGCGCATGCACGCGGCCTATTACCGGCCGGGCGGCGTCTATCGCGACCTTCCCGACCAGATGCCGAAGTACCAGGTGAGCAAAGTCAAGGACGAGAAGCGGGTACGCGAGCTCAACCGCAACCGCGAGGGGTCGTTGCTCGACTTCCTCGAAGATTTTACCGAGCGCTTCCCCAAGTACCTCGACGATTACCACGAGCTGCTCACCGACAACCGCATCTGGAAGCAGCGCACCGTCGGCATCGGCGTCGTCTCGCCCGAACAGGCGCTCGCCTGGGGCTTCACCGGACCCATGCTGCGCGGCTCCGGCGTGGCCTGGGACCTGCGCAAGAAGCAGCCGTACGCGGTTTACGATCAGCTCGAATTCGATGTGCCGGTCGGTACCAACGGCGACTGCTATGACCGCTATCTGGTACGGGTGGAGGAATTCCGCCAGTCCAATCGGATCATCCGCCAGTGCATCGATTGGCTGCGCAAGAACCCGGGGCCAGTAATGCCGACTGACCACAAAGTCGCGCCGCCATCGCGGGAACAGATGAAGGACGACATGGAATCTTTGATCCATCACTTCAAGCTGTTCACCGAGGGTTACTGCGTGCCCGAGGGCGAGGTCTATGCCGCGGTCGAGGCGCCTAAAGGCGAGTTCGGGGTCTACATGATCTCCGACGGCGCCAACAAGCCCTATCGGGTAAAGATCCGCGCTCCCGGCTTTGCTCATCTGCAGTCGCTGGATGAAATGGTGCGTGGGCACATGCTGTCCGACTTGGTCGCCATCATCGGCACCCAGGACATCGTATTCGGGGAGATCGACCGTTGACTCGTGAAAGCCTCGCCGCC
>JALHJB010000086.1 GCA_022839745.1 Actinomycetes bacterium | reverse complement strand
CTGCCGGGCCGCGGTACGATCTCGACCGCTTTGGCATGTTCTTCCGTGCAACCCCGCGCCAGGCCGACGTGATGATCGTGGCAGGCTGGGTGTCCGTCAAGATGGCTCCGTTCATCCGGCGGTTGTACGACCAGATGCCAGAGCCGAAGTACGTCATCGCCATGGGGGGATGTGCTTCGGCGGGCGGGCCCTATCGCGACAGCATCACCATTGTCAAAGGGGTTGATCACGTCGTGCCGGTGGATGTGTATGTCTACGGATGTCCGCCACGCCCCGAGAACCTGATCCACGGCATCCTCAAACTCCAGGAGCGCATCAAGGCAGAACGGGCGATGACCCGACGCGGCCAGCAGCCTGTGAAAGCTGATCCCATAGTTGTCGAGGGCTGAAGGGCGGACGCGAACGATGATGAATGAGCACCGAGGAGAGGAAGCGTTGCGCGCCGCGGGAGGGGACGGCATCGAATCGCTCGCGTGGCAGGCCGGTCCGCACCAGCGGGCGGAGTCCCTGCGCATGCGGGTCTCGGCGCGAGTCCTCCGGGATGTGTGCAGAACACTGCGCGATCATCCCGATCTGCGGTTCGACTATCCCGGGGATCTCTGCGGGACCGACCTTGGCTCGGAGATCCATCTCTGGTACAGGCTGTGGTCCCATGAGCACGGACGTTCGGCGATCATTGATGTGGTTCTGCCGTCGTCCGATGCTGTGGCGCCGACCGTGAGCGACATCTGGCCCGGTTTCGACTGGCACGAGCGGGAGTGCTTCGACATGCTGGGGGTTCGCTTCGAGGGACACCCGCGCGACGGCGATCCGGCGCGCATGCGCATCCTCCTTCCCGAGGACTGGGAGGGGCATCCTTTTCGCAAGGACTACCAGCCGGTGTTCAGCGGCGACCCGCTGCACGGACCTCAGGAGACTAACTGAGTGGTCACGGGCGAGCGGCGAATGACAGACACACGCTGCGCATCAGTGCGCAGCCAGCGGCGTACCCATCGTGAGGGTGTGGATGGCGGGGTCTGAGGCGGCGCAGGTTCGGCTGGAACCCGATGGCGGTATGACCGTCAACCTCGGGCCGCAGCACCCATCAACGCACGGCGTGTTGCGCCTGATGGTGCAGCTCGACGGCGAGTACGTGCGTTCCTGCGAGCCGGTGATAT
>JALHJB010000085.1 GCA_022839745.1 Actinomycetes bacterium | reverse complement strand
CACCCAGCAGAGGTAACCGAGCACACCATGAGTGAACTCCCCTTGCGGGATTCTGTCCGATCCCTTGCGAACATATGCGAGCCGCATCTGACGCGCCCGGCCTACAAACGGCTGATCCGATGGTTGACCGATGAGGCCTACGCTCCCTACATCGCCGACATCCACCGTCTCATCGAGAGCGAGAACTGGGTGGAGCTGCAGGATAGCTTCCGCGCCGTGCTGCCCTTCGGCACCGGCGGACGTCGCGGGCCTCGAGGGGTCGGGCCCAATCGCATCAACGCCCGAACGATCGCTGAGTCCGCTTGCGGCCTCGCTCGGTGGGCAATGAGAAACCGGAAGGCGCGTGGTCTCGGGCCGGACACGGCAACCATCGTGATCGCCTACGACACGCGCATCATGTCCGAAGAGCTGGCCCGCGTCTGCGCAGAGGTCATAGCGGCTCAAGGCTGTCGGGCGCTCCTGTTCGCCGAATGGCGCCCGACTCCGCAGCTCTCGTTCGCCGTCCGACACCACCGCGCCGACGCCGGCATCGTGATCTCAGCCTCGCACAATCCGCCCTCGGACAACGGGTTCAAGGCCTACGGCCCCGACGGCGGGCAGTTGGCTCCCCCTCATGATGCGCAGGTGATGCGGGCAGTCAAAGCTCTGAGCGGCAAGCCCATTGCGTCCATACCGTTTGAGCAAGCCCTGGATGCAGGATTGGTTCAGTACCTCGGCGACAGCGATGATCGAGCCTATCGTGAGACCGTCCTTGCGCAGGGCCTCTGCCCCGACCGGAACGTCCGCGTGGTCTACACGCCGCTGCATGGCACAGGCCTGCGCTCCATCGTGCCGGTGCTGACCGAGGCAGGCTTCCATCAGCTCGCGCTCGTGGAGTCCCAGGCCACCCCCGACGGCTCGTTCTCTCAGGTAACCAACAACAAGCCGAACCCCGAGGAACTCCCTGCCCTCGATCGTGCCGGCGCGCAGGCCAGAGAAACCGATGCGCACATTGCGATAGGCACCGATCCGGATGCCGATCGTCTCGGCTGCATCGCCGTGGACACGCGGGCGGTGCGAACGGGCGGAGCGAAGCGCTGGCAAGCGTTGACGGGCAACCAGATCGGCGCCCTCCTTTGCCACCATGTGCTCAGCTCTCGCCGGGACTCGGACCGACTGAG
>JALHJB010000084.1 GCA_022839745.1 Actinomycetes bacterium | reverse complement strand
CGCGCAGCGCATGGCGCTTCAGGGGCACCGCTTCGAGGCCCCGCCGGAGGTCTGGAACCAGGTCCACGGCGAGCTGGAAGAGGCGATTGCGATCCTCCTCGACCCGGACCGCAAGACGGCCTACGACGTGACGCTCCGGTTGCAGGAATCGCCGGAGGCGGCGCCGCAGGGGTGCGACGCCGCCTGGCGCTGTGGTTAGTTCTTGCTCTGGTCGACCAGCTTGTTCTTGGCGAGCCACGGCATCATCGCACGCAGCTTGGCGCCCACCTGTTCGATGGGGTGCTCGGCGATGAGCCGCCGGCGCGCCGTCATGCTGGGGTAGTTGAGCTTGCCCTCGAGGATGAACTGCTTGGCGTACTCGCCGTTGCGGATGCGCTCGAGCGCACGGCGCATGGCGGCACGCGAGTGCTCGTTGATGACTTCGGGGCCGGTGGTGTACTCGCCGAATTCGGCGTTGTTGGAGATCGAGTAGTTCATGTTGGCGATGCCGCCTTCGTACATGAGATCGACGATGAGCTTGAGCTCGTGCAGGCACTCGAAGTAGGCCATCTCGGGGGCGTAGCCGGCTTCGACCAGCGTCTCGAAGCCCATCTTGACGAGTTCCACCGCCCCGCCGCAGAGCACGGCCTGCTCGCCGAAGAGGTCGGTCTCGGTCTCTTCGCGGAAAGTGGTCTCGATCACGCCACCCTTGGTGCCGCCGTTGGCCGCAGCGTAGGAGAGCGCCAGATCGCGCGCCTTGCCGGAGACGTCCTGATGCACGGCGATGAGCGTGGGCACGCCGCCGCCGCGGACGTATTCGGAGCGCACAGTGTGGCCTGGCCCTTTGGGGGCGACCATGATGACGTCGAGGTCGGCGCGCGGCACGATCTGGTTGTAGTGGATGTTGAAGCCGTGGGCGAAAGCGAGCGCCGCGCCCTGCTCGAGGTTGGGCTCGATGTCGCGCGTATAGACTTCGGGCTGGGTCTCGTCGGGCAGCAGGATCATCACCAGATCCGCCCCTTTGACCGCTTCGCCCACTTCCTTGACGGTGAGCCCCGCGGCTTCGGCCTTGCGCCAGGAACTGCCGCCGCGGCGAAGCCCCACGGTGACGTTTACGCCCGAGTCGCGCAGGTTGAGCGCGTGCGCATGGCCTTGGGAGCCATAGCCGACGATGGTGACTG
>JALHJB010000035.1 GCA_022839745.1 Actinomycetes bacterium | reverse complement strand
TGTCCTTCTTGCGCGCCCCGAGCGCCCGCAGGGCACCGATCTCCTTGGTGCGCTCCAGAACCGAGATGTACGTGATGATGCTGATCATGATCAGCGACACCACGAGCGAGATCGCCGCGAACGCGACGAGAACGAGAGTGATACCGTCCATGATGCTGCCGGTCATCTCGGTGATGGAGCTCGCGAGGTCGGTGTAAATCACGGCATCCGCCTCGTCGAGCCCCACGTTGTAGTCGTCCAGGTACGCAAGGACGGCGTCCTTGGATTCGAAGTCCTTCGGGTAGAGGAACATCATGAGCGGCACGCTCTGCCCCCCGAGGTAGGCGAGGTTCATGCTCTTCTGGCTCTCGTCGACCGCCTCGAGCGTGATCACGTTGTAGTCGGCGTCCTGCTGGGCCTGCACGATCGCCGAGTCGGCGGCGTTCTCGGTGACGAGCTGCACCAGTCTGTCGCTGTAGGCGATTCCGTTGCCTACCAGGCCGATCGCCACATCGGGCTTGAGGCGCACGACGCCGGAGATCCGCAGCGTTGTGCTGTTCTCCGAGTCGTACATGGCCTCGTAGTCGGTGCCCGGAACGAAGTTCCCCATCGGGGTCTTGGTGTAGAAGTCGTCGTTGTCGATGAGCTTCAGCTCCGCTCCGACGATCTCCTCGAAGGGGATCTCATCGGCGGCCTCGACATCGAATCCCAGCTTCTCGAACACCGCGCGGTCGATGCGGTTCATGTTGTCGACCACCAGGACCAGGTCGGTCATTTCGGTAGGGTACTCGCCGGAGAGCAGGTCGTAGTTCTCTTCGAGGTAGGGAGTGGAGGCACTGTCGAGCGGCTCGGGGTAGGAGCTGAGACCCACCCCGCTCATGCTTGACAGGTCTCCCCCGCCGGAGGACATGGACTGCATAGCGTCTGCGCTGTTGGTGCCGATCGAGATCGATGCGGGTACGATATCCCCGTCGTTCTCGCGCAACAGGTTCATGCCCACCATGCGAAGGTAGCCGACACCGTTGCAGATCTCCGGATCGATCGCCTGCACGTACTCTACGTACTCGTCGGTGATGACGTTGACATGAGCGATCGTCTCGTCCGCCGGATCGTAGAGGGCGACCTCCTGCGTGTCGGCATACTCGGTCTCGCCCATCAGCCGGGATGCCGGCAGCTCGCCGCGCATCTCATCCATGGTCTCCGCATCCATCTGCATCGACGTCGGCGCGATCATCACCGGGAACTCGGAGAGCGCGTCATTCTGGAACTGATCGACCTGCTGACCGAAGCCGTTCGAGAGGCTGAGGATGAGGGCGATACCGATGATGCCGATGCTGGAAGCGAGTGCGGTGAGCGTCGTGCGCCACTTTTTGGTGGAGATGTTCCGTCCGGAGAGCTTGAGCGCCGTCAGGAAGCTCATGCCGGTCTTCTTGAGCTGGTATCCCTGCTCACCTCGCGAGGCGCGCGTGGGATTAGTGTCTGAGATGACGTGACCGTCCTGGAACTTCACGATGCGGTCGGCGTACTCCTCGGCCAGCTCCGGGTTATGGGTCACCATGATGACCAGCTTGTCGGCAGCGATCTCCTTGATCAGATCCATCACCTGCGCGCTGGTGGCGGTATCGAGGGCGCCCGTGGGCTCGTCGGCGAGGATGATGTCCGGGTCGTTGGCGAGCGCCCTGGCGATGGCGACACGCTGCATCTGCCCGCCGGAGAGCTGGTTCGGTTTCTTGTGGATGTGGTCTCTAAGCCCCACCCGCTCGAGTGCCTCCACCGCCTTCGCATGCTTCTCTGCAGCGGGAACCCCGCTGAGGGTCAGGCCCATCTCGACGTTATCGACGACGCTCAGGTGGGTGATCAGGTTATAGGTCTGGAAGACGAAGCCGACGCTGTTGTTGCGGTACGCGTCCCACTCCCAGTCCGCGAAGTCCTTGGTGGACTTACCGTTGATGATCAGATCGCCGCTGTCGTACTTGTCGAGCCCTCCGATAAGGTTGAGGAACGTGGTCTTGCCAGAGCCGCTCGGCCCCAGGACGGCGACGAACTCGGTCTTCCCGAACTCCAGGCTGACGTCATCGAGCGCGACCTGTGTGAAGTCACCGGTCGTGTAGCTCTTGGAGACACCTTTCACATGCAGCATGCTGTGATTCCTTCCGGTTGTGTGTACCGATCATCGACACTTGGCGCGAAGATCAGCAGTCCATGTCGGTCAGCGTCTTCAGGAGGGATCGCTGGATGCGAATCATCACGGCGACGTCCTCTGCTGCAAGCGATGACATCAGCCGACGCGTGAGTTCGCGCTGAGGGGCGATGGCATCCCGGAGGACCCGTGCACCCTCATCCGTGATCGAGATGATGGTCACGCGTCGATCATGTGCGTCGCCACCGCGCACCACGAGGCCTTCCCGCTCGAGCGACTCTATGAGCGACGACGCCGCCGACGCCTTGATCCCGAGGTGCCGCGCGAGCTCACCGGCCCTTCTCTCGCCCGCCTCCGAGAGAATGCGAAGCAGCAGCAGGCGTGGTCCGTCCACAGCAGGTGCCGGATGAGCACGCTCACACTGCGCGATGAACAGACGACCCAGCATGATCACATTGGCGGACAGCTCATCGAGCAGATCATCGGAGATGGGTTCCGTGCGTGGGGGCAAAGTGGACACCGACACTCTTTCTACCGTCGAATCATTTGAGTATCGAACCATACGTGCCCGGTCTGCGCATGTCAAACGCGGGACAGATGGGAGCGTCAGCAGGCCCTCCGCCGTCGACTGGCGACAGCCGAGCGCGAGGAGCTCGCGGCCGGGAGTGCAAGGACCTGAGGCGCTCCAAAGAGATCCTGAAGGCGAGGCTCGTGGCTTCCACGTGAACGGAGCCGACGTGGAACCTGGGGCGTTCCAGTTGGTGCCCCCAAAGGAATTCGGGTCCTGATCGTGCTTATGACTATCGGGACTACTTGGGACTCGTTGGTACGGCGGAGCTGCGGCGAGTCCCAGTAGGTACCAACGAGTACCGACAAGTACCAGGTATTCGGGCGACAAATCGGGCGACAAATGAAGCGCTCCCTCACGCCCGGGGCGACAGGCTGCGAATCGTACCTTGGATCCCCCATCGGTGGGTCGCCCGCTGGGAGCGAGGGCTGGCGACCCCGGGCTCGTCCACAACGGTATCGGTCGATCACGGATCCGTCCCGCTCAGGTAGAATGCGAACAACCAGCCTTCCCCACACCTTCAGGAGAACCACATGTCGCTATCCATTCCCTCCACGATGGAGCAGCGCCTCTTCGCCGCAGACCCGCTTGACGCCGAAGGAATCCTCCGCATCGACACCTCTCTCGGGCTTGAGCCATTGGCGGAGTCCCACACCCTCGTCAACGCGCGCACGCTGCTAGCCGCGCTCGTCGAGCGGCCCGAGAATGCGACGAGCGAGTTGAAGAACCTGAACCGTGCCTTCGTGAAGCGCATGACTGAGGAGTTGGCGTGGCCTCCCGGCTACGTCGAGCAGGTCTGGCGCCACAACCGCGTGCTCGACGAGACCGATGTGCCGCGACTCTTCATCCTGCGTCACCTCATGGAGATCGCAGGGCTCGTGAACCGGCGCAAAGGCGCATTCCACGCGACTCGGCTCGGCAAGCGCCTCCTGGCCCCGGAGCGTGCCGGAGAGCTGTTCGACCTGCTTCTACGCTCCTATCTCGGTCGCCTGAACTGGGCGTTCATCAGTCTCGGCCCGGAGGACGGTAAGATGCAGCGCTACAGTGTGCACGCGCTGTGGACGATTCGCCAGCTCGCCGAGAATGGCGCCACCGCCGAGGAGATCGCGTCGCGCTTGGTCGTGAGCGACACGATCTGGCGGGAGGGTCAGCCCTGGCCCGGCGGACCGGACAACCTGCAGACGGCAGTGCGGCGCCGACTGCTAGAACCGCTCTGGGACTTCGGACTTCTCACACTCCAGAACGCGGGTGATGGGCCGCTGCTGTGGCAGGTCACTTCGTTGTTCGACGCCGCGATCCACTTCGAACTCGGCATGGAAGGCGATGCAGCAGCATCTTATGGCACGTCGGTGGTCACGCTCAAGGTGACATTGCTCGGCATCGAGCCCTCCATATGGCGTCGGCTCGAGGTACCCTCCTCGCTCACGCTCGACCGACTCCACGAGGTTTTGGTCACCGCGATGGGCTGGTTCGGCTACCACCTGCACGCATTCGAGATCGATGGACGCCGCTACGGAATTCCCGACGACTCGTTCGGTTTCGACACGACCTTGCCAGAAGAGGAAATCGTACTCGGCGACCTGGTCAGCGTCGATGTGAAGCGGTTCCGGTACGAGTACGACTTCGGCGACGGCTGGGAACACGAGATCGTGGTCGAGTCTCTCGGCGAGCCCGTGTCCGGCGCGAACTATCCTCGCTGCACCGCTGGAGAACGTGCTTGCCCGCCGGAGGACTGCGGAGGTATCCCCGGCTTCGCCGAGTTCGTCGAGGCGATGGCCGACCCTCGCCACCCTGAGCATGAGGCGATGAGAGCATGGTACGGCGGCGAGTTCGATCCGGCCGCCTTCAGGGCCGAGCAGACGTCAGCGCTGCTTCACATGCTCTGGACCGGCGAGATCCCTGACGGCTTGGAGACGTGACTCCCATGCGTCGGGGCCCGCGAGTTGTCTAGTCCCCCAGCGCCGATTCCATCGTCTCGATCAACCCAGACATCACCGAAAAGGCGTACTGCCTGAACTGCTCGTCGCCAAGGCCGGGGAACGCCGTAGGCGGCTTCTGGTTGAGAAGCGCGCCGACACCGGCAGACTCTGTATCGTCGAACGTCGCCTTCAGGTTCTTGAGGCCCTTCTTGAACCATGCCGGCTTCTGCGCGGCGAGGCGCTCGAGTTCGCCGTCGATCGCGCAGCGCCACTTCGGGAAGGTATCGAGCACGAAAAAGATGTAGTAGAGGTCCTTCTCCGCTTTGAGCCGGTCCCGGCGGTTCTTGAACACCAGCGACTTGTGGAAGACGAAGGTACCCGGCTGCGGAACGAAGATCGTCCAGTCGACGTCCCCATCAGTCAGTCCGCCGAGATCCACAGGCCACGGGCCGTCGAGCATGAGTCCGACATAGTGCAGCTCCTGAGCCGTGAGGTCGGGCTGCACCATGACCGCAGCCTCGGAGGCGCCGGGCGCGTCGGTGATGAACTCGATCTCTATCTCGTCTTCACCCTGGGTCGCGACGTACTTCGTGACTCGCGGCGAATCCAGCGAGTGGAACTCGCAGCGGAAATCGGCTCCCTTGAGCAGCTCATCGATGCTTCTGCCCCTGACCGGCACCGAGCGAGGCACAGCCAGATCGATGTCGCGGGTCCGGGGTGATCGCCCGGCCGCCGTCGCATCGTAGAGGAGCTCGTAGAGGTGCGGCACCCATCCGCCGGCGACGACAACCGTATCGAGGTAGGGCTCGATGGCCGCAAGCCCGCGCACGAGCACCGGATCAAGTCGGTTCACGGCCGATCATCCCGCTCTACGAGCGAGCGAAGGCGTCGCTCGTAGAGGTGCTCGGCCTGCTCCCGGCCACGGACGGGATAGTCGTAGAGGTCAAGATAGAGCTGAAGGTCGGAGACCACCTTCATCCCGCCTTTGGACATCTGCCGGTCGTAGAACGCCGACTCGCGGTAGTAGGGCACAGACATGTTGACGTTGCCGCCGCGCTCGACTCGCCGCGCGCTGAGATCGGCGAGCGCCGGCGCCACGTCGTCGAGGTCCTTGACGTAGACGTCGGCGACGTCGAAGGCGGCAAAGCGGTCCACGAGAGCCGCGCCGGCGTGACCCGTGAACGCGTAGTCGGTGCCGGCGGCATCAAACGCGTCGCCGATCCGGGGCAAAAGCTCTTCGGCGCTCGGCGCCAGGATGAAGTAGCTGTGCGTGGCCGGTGGCCTGCGGCCTCGATACGCCGAGGTCCAGTCGCGCAACAGCTCTTCTGCGTGGCGAAGCACGACCTTCTCGTCGCGCCTGGACACGTAGCCGCGTCTCTCCAGCTCCCCGATCACCTTGGACACGTAGCCCGGGGTGAGCCGGATACGCTCGTCTGTCGAGCTGACGGTGCTCGCTATCTCACGTACGCCCATCGGCGAGCGCGCGACGAGGAGAGCGCGCAAGACGAGCGACGCCTTGTCCGAGAAGAGGTCTCTGCGCCCCCGCTCCTCCTTTGCCGGATTCGCGAAGCCGCGCCGGTCGATGTGGATCCCCGGCGCCACGAGCCACGCATTGCCCGCATAGTCGATGAAGGCGGCGTTTGAGTCGCGCAGCAACTGCTGGCTGGCTGGGCTGAGGTACTGGGAGGCGATGACAGGAATCGAGGAGTCGCCCTGCGGATGAGCACTATGCGCGAGCTCGACAGCGTCGATCAGTTGCGCCCTGCTAGCGCCGCGCTGCAACTCGACTTGGAGACGCATATCCCCGCTGGCAAGGTGAACGACAACGTGAGCCGCCGGCGCATGGCCTCGCGATTGGCTCGGACTCACCTCGAGTGCGGCGTCCGGGAAGATGTCCCGAAGCGCGCGCTCCAAGTTGCGATACTCGTCGTCTGCGCTAGCCGCACCCATGTTTCCTCCAATATATCTGTTTCCCACTCAGGAAACACAATACTCCTTGGAAACATCCGAGACAAACGCCGTCTTCTACGCACTCCGCCACGGCTGCGTCACGCCTTCGGATCGATGTGTGGCAGTTTGGGCGACAAATCGGGCGACAATGGCGTTCCTGAGCAACAGGGATTGCTGGGAGGCGGTTGAGCGAGAGCGACACACACTCTGAGACCAAGGACAACATGGACCGCTTGACGTGGCTGCGCAAGACGCTTGAGGACGCCGATCTCGACGTGATGCGCGAGATGCTCAAGGTGTTGGCCGAAGAACTCATGGGCGCCGAGGCGGACGCGCTGTGTGGAGCGGCCTATGGTGAGAGGAGCGACGAACGGGTGAACCGCCGCAACGGCTACCGCGAGCGCGAACTCGATACCCGTGTGGGCACGATCCCCCTTTCGGTGCCCAAGCTCCGCGAGGGCACCTACTACCCGGACTGGCTCTTGGAGAACCGGAGGCGCGCCGAGCGGGCGCGTGCGATCCGCGTGCGCGAAGGCGGACGCGTGGTGAAAGTCGCCTGCATCGTCGCGACCGCCGTCAACGCGGAGGGCAGGCGTGAGATCGTGGGCGTGGACACGTTCACCGAGGAGTCGGGCCCTGCGTGGACGGCGTTTCTGAGAGACCTTGCTGCCCGAGGCCTTTCCGGCGTGAAGCTCGTGGTCTCGGACACCCACAAGGGCCTCGTCTCCGCGATCGAGGCCGTGTTTCCCTGACGTGGCGATGATGCTCGAGGACGCTGCGGCCGACATCACGGCGTTTTCGACCTTCCCGACGGCGCACTGGCGGCAGATCTGGAGCGACAACCCGCAGGAGCGGCTCAACCGCGAGATACGACGCAGAAGCGACGTCATGGGCATCTTCCCGGACCGGGAGAGCATCATCCGGCTCGTGGGCTCGGTGCTCTCAGAGCAGCACGACGAGTGGCAGGCGAGCCGGCGCTACATGTCGATCGAGTCCATCGAGAAGACGATGCAGC
>JALHJB010000083.1 GCA_022839745.1 Actinomycetes bacterium | reverse complement strand
AATGCCCAGCAGATCCAGGTCCTGGAGGGGCTGGAGGCAGTGCGGCGTCGGCCCGCCATGTATATCGGCGGAACCGACCTCAAGGGGCTCCATCATCTGTTCGTCGAAGTGTGCGACAACGCCATAGATGAAGCCCTTGCGGGCCACTGTGACCGCATCATCGTGACGTTGCACGCAGATGGAAGTGTCTCGGTCCTCGACAACGGGCGCGGCATCCCTGTGGACATCAACGAACAGACCGGTCTGCCAGGCGTCGAGCTCGCACTGACCCGGTTGCACGCAGGCGGCAAGTTCGACAGCGGCTCCTACAAAGTCTCGGGCGGCCTGCACGGCGTCGGCGTCTCGTGCGTCAATGCGTGCGCTGAATGGTTGACCGTTGATGTGTGGCGGGACGGGAAGCACCATCGCATCGGCTTCTCCCGGGGCGAGACGGTCGAGCCGCTTCATGAAGTCGGCAGCGGGGGAAAGCAGGTCGGAACGCTGGTGCGTTGGAAGGCAGATCCCCGGATATTCGGCGACTTGGAGTACGATCCGGAACGCATCACCCGACGCATGCGCGAGCTCGCTTACCTGAACCCCAACGTGACGCTGGTGTTTCGCAACGAGCGAGACGGCGGCGACGAGGAGGTCTTCCACTACCGGAGGGGACTGCAGGCATTCGTCGAGTATCTCAACGAGAACAAGGACCCGCTGCACCCGGCCATTTTCTTCGGCGGCGAACGGGACGACGTCGTCGTCGAGGTAGCCATCCAGTACAACCTGGGCTATTCCGAGGCGGTCCTGTGCTTCGCGAACATGATCAACACGCCGGACGGCGGCACCCACCTTTCGGGCTTCCGAACCGCGCTGACTCGCGTGATCAATGCGTACGCTCGCAAGCAGGGACTGATCAAGGAGAAGGAAGCGAACCTCAGCGGCGATGATGTGCGCGAGGGTCTGGCAGCGGTCATCTCGGTCAAGCTGCCGAGCCCGCAGTTCGAGTCGCAGACGAAGGTGAAGCTGGCCAATGCCGAGGTCGAGGGCATCGTGAACTCGATCGTCGGCGACAAACTGGCGAGCTTCCTCGAGGAGACTCCGACCGTAGGACGGCGTATTGTGGAGAAAGGGCTGACGGCCCAGCGTGCAAGGGAAGCGGCGCGCAAGCACGCCGATCTCGTGCGGCGACAGAGCGCCCTC
>JALHJB010000082.1 GCA_022839745.1 Actinomycetes bacterium | reverse complement strand
TGTGGTCGCCGACGAAACCTGGCCGAGCGCCTCGAATACCCTGTCGGTGACGCCGTTCCGCAGCGGCACGGTCTTCTCGGGAGGCTTCGGCGAGTCCGTTGTCATGAACATCAGCGCGATCTGAGTCTGCGGGTCTGCGACGCCGATGACGGTGTCTATGCCCGCATGCCCGAAGATGGCGGGCGACGAGCGGCTGCCGAAGCCGAACCAGTCATGGCCGCCTTGCTTGGGGCCGTCGCCGCGAATGAGGGGACCGAGCCCCCAGGTCTCATGGGCCGGCTCCCTGCCAGCCGCGCGCGCCACGGCGATCTGACGGGAGTACTGGATCCGGTGCATCTCGTCGAGGGCGGCTTCGGAGATGAGCCTGCGGCTTCCCCACTTGCCGCGGTTCAGGTGAAGCTGGAGTACCTTCAGGGCATCGCGGGCCGTTCCCATGCATCCGCCGGACGGATGGCCTGCGAAGCCCGCTCCCTCGAAGTGGGACTTCGGCGTCTCCTTCGGTTGCGGCGTGAACGCCAGCGGCGCGGAATCGGGCGGGGCGCTGAAGGTGAGCGACTTTGCCCCGATGGGATCGAACAGCATGCGTCGGCAGATCGCATCCCACGAACGCTCGCCCGTCTTGCGCAGGATGGCTTCCGCCACGACGAAGAGGCCGCTGATGCCATGATAGGCCGTGCGCGTGCCTGGCTCCCACTCGACCTCGGCGGCGCAGACAGCTTCGACGCCCTTGCGCCATTCATCGGGCGTGCGAACCATGCCCAGACCCGGCGGGTTCGGAATGCCTGCGGCGTGCGTCATGAGATGCCGAACGGTGATGCCGTCCTTGCCGCCGCCTGCAAACTCCGGAATGTAGGTTCGCACCGGCGTGTCGTAGGCGATGACGCCCTGCTCCTGCAGCATGACAATGACCGTGGCCGACACGAGCTTCGAGTAGGAATAGAGCGCGTGCATGGTGCGCGACGTGACCCGGGTTCGGGGGCCCCTGAGCGTCATGCACGTGCCGAGGTAGCGTTCGATCCTGATGCGCCCGTGCCGCGATGCCACGATCGCGCATCCCGGGTATGTCCCGTCGGCGATGCCCTGCTCGATGAAAGCCAATACCGGATCGCCGGACTCGATCGCGCCCGACGCCAGCGCCACGCCTCCTGCCGCCATGAAGAGCTCCCTTCTCGATAGCGATGTCATGAC
>JALHJB010000081.1 GCA_022839745.1 Actinomycetes bacterium | reverse complement strand
ATTGGCGAACGCCGACAACGCCGTCTTCTTCACCACGCCGGAGGCGGTGGCGAAGAAGACATAGTGCGCATCGTCGAACTCACGCACCGGCAGCACCGCCTGGATGCGCTCGTCCGGCCCCATGGGCACGAGGTTGACGATGGGCTTGCCGCGCGCACCGCGAGCGCCCTCGGGCAGATCGAAGACGCGCAGCCAGTAGACGCGCCCGCGGCTGGAGAAACACAACACCCAGTCGTGGGTGTTGGCCACGAACACCTGCTCGAGGAAATCCTCCTCCTTGACCGCTGCCGCCTGCTTGCCGCGCCCGCCGCGGCGCTGCGCCCGGTAGTCGTCGAGCGGCTGGCGTTTGACGTAACCGGCGTGCGACAGGGTCACCACCATGTCCTGCGGCGCCACCAGGTCTTCCAGACGGATCTCGTCGGCCTCCAGCACGAGTTCGCTGCGGCGCGGATCGGCGTACTGCGCCGCAATCTGCCGCAGCTCCTCGGCGATGATGGCCGAGACGCGCTCGGGCCTGGCGAGAATGTCGAGCAGATCGGCGATGCGTTCGATCACCTCGCGGTACTCCTGCACGATCTTGTCCTGCTCGAGCCCCGTGAGGCGCTGCAGCCGCAGATCCAGGATCGCCTGCGCCTGCACTTCCGACAACCGGTATCCCTCGCGCGACCAGCCGACGTCGGCATCGAGCCCTTCCGGGCGGAACCGCGCCGCATCCTCGCCCGCGCGCGCCACCAGCTCCGCCACCACCGGCGAATGCCAACGGCGCGCGAGCAGCGCCTCTTTCGCGGCCGCCGGCGTGGGCGAAGCCTTGATGAGCGCGACGATTTCGTCGACGTTGGAGAGCGCCACCGCCAGACCTTCCAGGATGTGCCCGCGCTCGCGCGCCTTGCGCAGCTCGAAGACGGTGCGCCGCGTCACCACCTCGCGCCGGTGCGCGAGAAAGTGCGCGATGAGTTCCTTGAGCGTGAGCGTCTGCGGCCGCCCATCGACGAGCGCCACCAGGTTCATGCCGAAGGTGTCCTGCATCTGCGTGTGCTTGAAGAGCTGATTGAGGATCACCTCGGGATGCTCGCCGCGCTTCAATTCGATGACCACGCGCATGCCGGACTTGTCCGATTCGTCGCGGATCTCGCTGATACCCTCGATGCGCTTCTCATTGACGAGCTCGGCGATGCGCTCGAGCAGCGTCTTC
>JALHJB010000080.1 GCA_022839745.1 Actinomycetes bacterium | reverse complement strand
GGGGCGGTTGCCCCGCGGATCACTCGATGATCTTGGCGACGACGCCGGCGCCGACGGTGCGGCCGCCTTCGCGGATGGCGAAGCGCAGCTTTTCTTCCATGGCGATCGGGGCGATCAGCTCGACCTCGAACTTCAGGTTGTCGCCCGGCATCACCATCTCGGTGCCCTCGGGCAGCTTCACCGTCCCGGTCACGTCGGTGGTGCGGAAGTAGAACTGCGGACGATAGTTCGCAAAGAACGGCGTGTGGCGGCCGCCCTCTTCCTTGGTCAGGATATAGGCCTCGGCCTCGAACTTGGTGTGCGGCTTCACCGAACCCGGCTTGCACAGCACCTGACCACGCTCGACACCGTCGCGGTCGATGCCGCGCAGCAGCGCGCCGATGTTGTCGCCGGCCTCGCCGCGGTCCAGCAGCTTGCGGAACATCTCGACCCCGGTGCAGATGGTCTTGCGGGTGTCGCGGATCCCCACGATTTCCAGCTCGTCGCCCACGTTCACCGCGCCACGCTCGACCCGGCCGGTCACAACCGTGCCGCGGCCGGAAATCGAGAACACGTCCTCGATCGGCATCAGGAACGGCAGGTCGACCGCGCGCTCGGGCGTCGGGATGTATTCGTCGACGGCCTTGAGCAGCTCGCGGATCGAGTTCTCGCCGATTTCCGGGTCGCGGCCTTCCAGAGCCGCCAGCGCCGAGCCCTTGATGATCGGGATGTCGTCGCCGGGGTAGTCGTAGGAGGACAGCAGTTCGCGCACCTCCATCTCGACCAGTTCCAGCAGTTCCGGGTCGTCCACCTGGTCGACCTTGTTCAGGTAGACCACCATGTAGGGGATGCCGACCTGGCGGCCCAGCAGGATGTGTTCGCGGGTCTGCGGCATCGGGCCGTCGGCCGCGTTCACCACCAGGATCGCACCGTCCATCTGCGCCGCGCCGGTGATCATGTTCTTGACGTAGTCGGCGTGGCCGGGGCAGTCGACGTGGGCATAGTGCCGGTTCTCGGTCTCGTATTCCACATGCGCGGTCGAGATCGTGATGCCGCGGGCCTTTTCCTCGGGCGCGCCGTCGATCGCGTCATAGGCCTTGAATTCGCCGAAGTATTTCGTGATCGCAGCAGTCGTCGTCGTCTTGCCGTGGTCAACGTGACCGATCGTCCCGATGTTGACGTGCGGTTTCGTGCGTTCGAATTTTGCCTTTGCCAT
>JALHJB010000079.1 GCA_022839745.1 Actinomycetes bacterium | reverse complement strand
AGCGCGATGGGATGTTCGCTCACTTCCCGCCCTCCAGGTCCGCAACGATCGCGTCGATCTGCTCGCGCAACTCGTTTTCCCGTGCGACGATGCGCGCGATTTCGGCGTTGAGCTCGGCGATATCGATCTTCTCGGTCGTGTCCTCCTGCTCCACATAGGACGACACGGCGATGTTGTACTCGTTCTGGGCAATCTCGGAGTTGGACACGAGGCGAGTGAAGTGGTCGACCTCTTCACGCGCAATGAAGGCGTCCAGGATCTTGGCCCGGTTCTCCTCGGTAAGCTTGTTCTTGTTGCCTTTGCGGATGAACTCAGCAGAGGCGTCGATGAAGAGCACCGCATTGTCGCGCTTGGACTTCTTGAGCACGATGATGCAGGTCGCGATGGTGGTGCCAAAGAACAGGTCCGGCGGAAGCTGGATGACCGTGTCCACGTAGTTGTTGTCGATGAGGTACTTGCGGATCTTGCGCTCGGCGCCGCCGCGGTAGAGCACACCGGGGAACTCGACGATGGCCGCGGTGCCGTCCACCGCGAGCCAGCTCAAGATGTGCATCGTGAAAGCGAGGTCGGCCTTGGACTTGGGAGCGAGCACGCCGGCGGGAGCGAACCGCGGGTCGTTGATCAGCAGCGGGTTGGCGTCACCGTCCCAGTGGATGGAGTACGGCGGATTGGACACGATCGCCTCGAAGGGCTCGTCGTCCCAGTGCGCCGGATCCGTGAGCGTGTCGCCGAGCGCAAGGTCGAACTGCTCGTAGTTCACGTCGTGAAGGAACATGTTGATGCGCGCGAGGTTGTACGTGGTGAGGTTGATCTCCTGCCCAAAGAACCCCTGGCGGACGTTCTCTTTGCCCAGCACCTTCGCGAACTTCAGCAGCAGCGATCCGGACCCGCACGCCGGGTCGTACACCTTGTTCACCGAGGTCTTGCCCACAACGGTGATGCGCGCGAGGAGCTCGCTCACCTCCTGCGGCGTGTAGTACTCGCCGCCCGACTTGCCCGCGCTCGACGCGTACATCTGCATGAGGTACTCGTACGCGTCGCCGAACGCGTCGATCGTGTGATTCTCGAAGTTGCCCAGATCGAGGTCGCCGATCGCGTCGAGCAGCTTCACAAGCTTGCCGTTGCGCTTGGCGACCGTGGGTCCGAGCTTGGCGCTGTTCACGTCGAGGTCGTCGAAGAGCCCCTTGAGGTCGTCCTCGCTCTCGGCGCCCAC
>JALHJB010000078.1 GCA_022839745.1 Actinomycetes bacterium | reverse complement strand
TGGTAGAGGGCAAGGATGCGGAGGCACTCTTCCTCGACCTCCACCTCGCGCTGGTCGACCCGGGCGTCGCGCTGCTCGACCTGGCGCGCGGCCTCGACGTCGCGGTCCTCCATGGCCTGCACGGCCAACTGGACCTGCGACTCGACCAGGCCGCACAGCGAGAGCAGGCTGTTCTTGAGCTTCTCGATTTCGCGCTGCAAGTGGACGGACATGACTCTTACCCGTACCTCCCCGTCACGTACATCTCGGTGTCCTTCTCGCGGGGTTTGAGAAAGACGTCCAGGGTGGGGCCGTGCTCGACGATCCGGCCCAGGAGCATGAAGACGCACTCCTGGCTGATGCGCCGGGCCTGTCCCATGTTGTGGGTGACCATGACGATCGTGTATTTCTCGCGCAACTGGTCCACCAGCGCTTCGATCCGCTCGGTCCCTTCGGCGTCCAGGGCCGAGCAGGGCTCGTCCATGAGGATCACCCGCGGTTTGAGCGGCAGGAGCCGCGCCAGGCAGAGCTTCTGCTGCTGCTCGAGCGTGAGCCCCGTGGCCTTGCGCCGGAGGCGGTCCTTGACGTCGTCCCAGAGGAGCACGTCGCGCTCGAGCTGCTCGAGCTGCGATTCGAGTTCTTCCGCCCGCTTCTCGTCCCTGGCTGCCTGGGCCGCTTCGAGGGGCGTCTCGATTTGATCGAGCCGGGCGAGGTGCTCGGCGGCCTGCGCGTACTTCGCGCCGTGGAGCGTCCGAAGCTCGGCGACCAGCGCGCGGAGCTTCTCCGCGTCGGCCCCTTCCACGCGGGGCGGGGCCGCGTAGCTCGCGCCGATCTTCTGCAAATACAGGGCGAGCTGCTTGTCCGTGGGGCTATCGGCGAAGGCCTGGATCTCGGCCGCGCCGGGATTGAACCCGCCGTGGGAACTCAGGAACTTGAAGGTCGCCTTGCTCACCTTGGTCTTGGGGAACTTGACGCGCTGCGGGCCGTGCGTCTCCTTGAAGGCGCCTTTGGCGGCCGGCTGCTCCTCGTCGTTCAGGTACAGCTCGTAGTCCTTCCAGCACTCGTTCATAAACCACGAGGTGCGGCCCCAATAGATGATCTCGGAAAGCTCGACCGGCTCTTCCCACGCGAGGGTGAACTCGGCCCGGTCGCCCGACTTGGCCTTGAGCACGCACCAGGCCGCGCCCAGGTCGGCGGCGGCGCTGCCGGCCGGGGGGATCTTGTCGTCGATGGCGAACCGGGCCAGGTACTTG
>JALHJB010000077.1 GCA_022839745.1 Actinomycetes bacterium | reverse complement strand
GCTGATCCGTCAGTACCTGCCGAAGGGCCGGAGCATGGCGCATATCACGCAAGCCGATCTCGACGCGATCGCTGCGAAACTCAACTCACGACCCCGCAAACGGCTCGGCTACAAGACGCCGGAGGAATGCCATGCACAATCGTAGGAGGTCGCTCGGGAAAGCGAAGCGGTGCACTTCGAACTTGAACTCAGGCGTCACCCCGCTACCCCGGGTCATCCGGAATCTGCGCATCGTGCCAGACGCCAACAACCCAGATCACGTCCCCGTGGAGCCTGTAGAAGAAGCGGTACCTGTCGACGAGGACCTCGCGGAAGCCGAGTTCCGGGAACTCAGGGATCGTCCTGCCCGCCTCAGGGAAGCGGATGAGATGCTTGAGCGCTTCCATGGAGCGATCACGGAACGCACGCGCGGAGACGGGGCGCTCCGCGTAGATGTACTCCACGGCGGCAAGGAACTGGGCGCGCGTCCGCGGCGTGAAATCGATCCTGCGGGTCACGGCCGCTCCAGCAGCGCGTCCGCCTCAGCCATGACGACGTCGATGTCGTAACCGACCCCAGCGTGGATCTCGACCTCACCCTGCACGAGGATGCGCAGGATCTCGAGCTCACGCTGCGTCCGCTCGTAGGTGCCCGCACTCATGAGGACCGCCGAAGCACGGCCGTGCTGGGTGATGAAGACGGGGTCGCCCGTGACCGACGCCTCCCGCACGATCGAAGACGCGTCCTGCCGAAGCTCGCTGATGGGGACGATGTTGGGCATTGCACTCATTTGCGGTACCTCCTTTGGTACCAAAGACACTACCACAGAAGACTCCGCAACATGTGCGTCTAGTCACTATGAGATGGCCGGCCCGAATCCGCATATAACGTGGATCACGGCGGGAACGGGCCCGCGGCGCCGACATACGGAGGGACCGGCCATGAACGAGTGTACTCACATCGGGCTCGACGTCCATAAAGACACGATCGTGGTGGCGGTACTGCGTCCCGGCACCACTGAAGTCGACGAGCGGGTGATCCCCAACACCCCGGAAGCGATCCGGCGCCTCCTCGCCCACCACGACCCGCTGGTCACGCACGCGTGCTACGAGGCGGGACCGACCGGGTACGACACGCAGCGCACGATCGCCGCCCTCGGCTTTGGCTGCGACGTGATCGCGCCCTCGATGATCCCGAGACGGAGCGGCCCGCGCGTGAAGACCGACCGCATCGACGCCCGCAACCTTGCTCGCCTTCACCGCGC
>JALHJB010000076.1 GCA_022839745.1 Actinomycetes bacterium | reverse complement strand
GCTGCACGAAGTGGCCACGCTCAAGGCGCTCAAGCGCGGCATCGTGCGCATCGCCGCGCCGCAGTTGATGGCGGCCACCCTGCTGCCAGAAGTGCTCGCGAGCTTCACGCGCGAGTTTCCGCACGTGGCGATCCGCCTCATCGACTGCGGCGTGGAATCGGTCCCGGCCTGCGTGCTCTCGGGCGAAGCCGACCTAGGCGTGGGGCCGGAGCGGGACGTACCCGGCGAAATCGAGGCGGAGCTCCTGTTCGTTCAGCCCTTTCACGCCGTCTTCCCACCGGGCCATCCCCTCGCGGCGCAGGAGGTAGTGCCGTGGCGGCGGCTGGCGGAGTTTCCTCTCATCACCTTGCAGGGGCAATTCACGGAGAAACTCTCGCGGGACCTGCATGAGGTGGTGCGCGACCTCGATCTGCATCCGGATACGACCGTGGCCTTCATGTCGACGGCGCTCGCCATGGTGTCGATCGGCCTGGGGGTGACGATCTGCGTCTCCTATGCAGAACCCATGGTGCGCCGCTATGGCCTGGAAATGCGGCGTCTGACCGAGCCGGACGTGCATCGCCGATTCTTCGTCTTCACGCGGCACGGCCGGGCGCTGTCGCCGGCCGCCGAGGCGTTCCGCACCCATCTGCGGCGCTTCGTCGGCAACGGCACGGAGCCCGCAGCGTGATGCTCCGGCCGCGCCTCAGCCGCCCACGACGTCTTCGCGCGCGAGACGGATCGCCTCGCGCAGCAGATCGACGTCGCCGACGTGGTTGGCGAGCAGCAGCACGAGGCGGGCGTTCACCAAAGCGCTCTGCTCCTCGTCGAGATCGCGGTGCGCCTCGATGAGCGCCTCGTAGAAAGCATCCCCCGCTTCATACCCGTAGAAAGTGCGGGTATGGGGTTCGCGGAAATTGTATTCCATAGTGATCATCATCCTCTCCTCCTCTCTTGCATTCAGGCACGCTGACCGCTGGCACGGCGCAGCGCGGCCTCGATCGCGGCAGGGTCGAAGCGGCGCCAGCGGGCGGCGACGTGCTGATCGGGGCGAATGAGATAAACGGTGCCCGGTTGCAGGTCGTAGCGCTCGCGCACTCTCCCCTTGACGTCGTGCAGGGTCTCGATGCCGCCGGGCGCGCCACCCTCGCGGGCGATGACGATAGGCTCGACAGGAATCGCCCCACGGCGCAAGGCGGCGAGCCTTTCGGCGGTGGCGGCATCGAGCGCGGCCGCATCGTCGAGCGCGATCATGAGCCGGAAGCCC
>JALHJB010000075.1 GCA_022839745.1 Actinomycetes bacterium | reverse complement strand
GAGGAGCGAGGGTCGCTGTTCATTGGCCCGGGGACCGAGGTGTACGAAGGCATGGTCGTCGGCGAGCATCAGCGGCGTCCCGCTCGATCTCCAGTGCCCTGGCCGTGTCCAGCAGATGTCTTGCCGCATCGACAGTGGCCACCAGATCCGGATCCGACCCTTGCACCAGGGTTCGTAGCTCTTGACCGGCTTGTGCTAAGGCACTCCGTTCAACATCCTGTGCATCGATCAAGACCGATCCAACCTCATCACTTACGCTCGCAACGCGCCGATACTGGTGAATCACGGCAAGAGCCGCTTCCTCAATAGCCATCACCGCTTCCGTCAGTTGAGGTACCTGCTCGCGCAGTGCATCGAGCTGTGCCGAGCAGGTGTCGCGCTGTGCTTTGGACTGCTCGATCTCGTCCTCAAGTTGCCGAAGCTGCTCAAGGAGGGACACACCCTGCTCTTCTGCGCGGCGTGCATCAACGTAGCCTTGTGCACGAATCAGATCATGCGCCCACTCAGCACGTTGTTCCGCCACGTTCTTACGCTGGTTGCGCTGGTCGAGAGTCGTGGGGTAAGCCGCCATAAAACTCGGCCCGCCTGCCTTCGCGAACTGTTTCGCCCCCGGGAGCAGAACTCGAACCTCAACGGGAAAAGCGTTCTCCTTCGCCCGTTGCAGCTCCTTCATCTTTGGTTGCAGCTCCTCGAGCATGCGTGTCAGTCGCGAAAGTTCCCTCGTTAGCGCTTTCTCTCGAACCTGCCCCTCAACTAGGGCGTGCTCGAGGCGCTCGACGGAGTGCATGTAGGCGTCGTGGGCGGCCTGGTACTCGTCAAACGAGGCGCCCATGTGCTCGAGGTAGAAGCGGGCCTGCCCATGCGTGCCGAAGCGCTCCAGGAGTTCCTGGAGCTGCGTCTTCTGCGTGATGATGACGATCTTCTCGAAGGGCATGGTGGTTGCTGTGGGCCTCACCCTGTGCGCGGACAGTGGAGGAAGGGCCGAAGCCACGAACTGGGTTGCTAGGGTCGACTTCGCATTGTGCGTTCGCGGGTGCGACCAGAGCCGCTGCGCCTGACAGGCGCCCCAACCACACCCGGCCGGGTGAGCCGCCGCTCCCCTCTCCGCCGCGCGCCGCGGTCTGGCGCGCCCCGGAGAGGGGCCGGGGGTGAGGCACAGGTCGGGCCTCCCCGCCGCTCCCCCTCACTCCTTCCGCAGCAGGCCCACGAGACTGTCCGCGTGGGTGCTCAACTCGCGCAGTGCGAGCGCG
>JALHJB010000017.1 GCA_022839745.1 Actinomycetes bacterium | reverse complement strand
CTACCCAGACGCCCACCGCGATAACCGGCAACCGCCAGCCGCGGAACTTGATGTTCACGAGCAGCGCGATGCCCGAGAGCAGTGCGATAACGATGAGGATCGTGTACGCGGGGATCTGCGCATGCACGCCAGTGAACGACGCGCCGAGAACCGGCCCGCGATGCGAGTAGTCGAGCTCGAAGATGTCGAGCCAGTATCCAAAGGCCTGGGCGACCACGATGAGTCCGCCAAGCACCGAGAGGTGCGCTTTCACATGTGGATCGAACCCCGCCCAGCGATCACGCGGCCGGATGGAACCGGTCGCAGCATGCACGAGCGTGGCGACGAGAAGCGTCACGAGAAGAGCGCCGGTGACCCACTGCTGCGCGAAGCGGAGCGCGGGCAGCGTGAAGAAGAAGAACCCCACATCGCGCCCGAACTGGGCGTCGCTCACACCGAACGAGCCGCCGTTGAACGCAAGCGCGATCGTCTCCCATGATCCGGCCGCGGCGATACCGGCCATGACAGCGGCGACCGCAGCGATGGCAAGCGCCACCTGCCCCGACGATCGCTCGAAACTGCGCCGAAGCCGCTCTACGGTTTGATCGAACTTGACCGGACCGACCTCCATCACAGGTCGCGGCCGAGCGGGGGCGACCGCCCGCGCGATGCGCAGGTTCGCGAAGATGAGGACGAAGCACACCGCCGTGGCCACCACACCCACGCCCCAGCGCCACAGCAGCGTGCGCCAGAACACCGTCGACTGCCCGAGATCGGCGTACCACAGCGCGTCCGTGTAGAACTCGGCGATCACGCCCGAGAGCACCAGGATCGCCAGAGCGATCACGGCGATGATCGTGGGTTTGGATGGTCGTCCGGGAAGCGTGGGCATGCGGCCCTCCAGTCGTGGGTCTCCGGGGTATGGTACCCCGCCGCACTGACAGCCTTACAGGAACTCGGCGATATCGATGTTCATCCCGCTTGGATCGAGGCATCTGACCACCGAGCGGCCACCCGCCTGATCGGCGCGGCTGAGGTCGAGATCGACGGGCGCGACAACGGTGCCGTCGGGCCCCGCGATGATGCGCACCACAGGACGCGCGCGGTCGGTTGCGCTCGGACTCACCACCACCGCGGTCTCACCGGTGTCGAGCAGCACCAGGGAGCGCGGCGGATAATAACCCATCATGTCGATGAACTGACGGACGAGGCCGGGATCGAGAGCGGTGCCAGCACAGCGGGCCACCACGCTCATCGCCTCGTCTTGCATCCGTGGCGCGCTGTACGGGCGCTGGGAGGTCATCGCATCGTACGCGTCGGCCACCGCGACGATCCTGCTTGCGATGTGCTGCTGGCGCGCAGGCTCGCGTGCGGGGTAGCCGCCCAGGTCGTACCGCATGTGGTGCTCCAGCACGCAGACGATCGAAGCCCGATCTATGCCGGAGGTGAGCGCAACGATCTCCGCGCCACGAACAGGGTGACGTCGCATCTCAGTCCACTCGTCACTGGTAAGGGGGCCCGTCTTGTTGAGCACAGAGAGATCGACCGACATCTTGCCGATGTCGTGCAGGATGGCCCCCACGCCAAGCGCCGAAAGGAACCGGTAGTCGCGCGTGAGCTTCGAGCCGAGCGCGACCGAGAGGATCGCGACGTTCACCGAGTGGTAGAACGTGTATTCGTCGAAGCTCTTCAGGCCGGAGAGCTCGAGCATCGCATAGCGGTTGCGAAGCACGCTGTCGACGAGGCTCCTGGCGGTGTTCTTCACGTGCGATACGTTGACCGACTGGTTCGCCTTGATGAGCCGTTCGAGCTCTCGCAGCAGCTCGAGGGTGCCGGTATACGTGGCCTTGGCAAGCTCACGGGCGTCGCCCTCCTCCACGGCCACGTCGTCGCGCACCACGCTGACCGCGCTGATGGCGATGTGGGGGCACCGAGCACGCTCGGCGAGCGTGGCGACACCGCCTTCGAGCTGCTCGACCTCCTCGATGCGAGCTCCGATCACCGGGATGAAACGCACGACCTCCTCGAGCGTCATCCCCCGCATGAAGGTGATGCTCGCCGCGCCGATGGAGACCATGTCGCGGATCAGCTGATCGAACAGCATGCTGTCCTCGGCGAGCACCTGCTCTCCCAGCAAGACCTCGTCCTCGAAGAACGTGAGCGACACGTCGACGCCCTCGTTGTGGTACGCGGTGATCACGCTGTACAGCTCACGCGCGGTCTGCGCCACCGCGGGGTGTTCCGCCGGGTAGAGGCGGCGCGCACGGCGCAGCGCGTACAGGCGCGCGAGCACCTCGCGGGCCCGCTGGATCTGCTCGACCGAGAACGCACGCGCTCCAGCGGCGGATTCGCGTACCTCGGCGGTGATGCGCTCGAGCTGGCGTTCGGCCTCCGACTGGGAGCCTTCGGCGCTCGTTGGAGCGTGCGCCCCGGCGCGGCTGAGATGTTCGTCGCTCATGAGGCACCCCCTTCGACGGGCGCGTGACGTATGCGCTCAAGCGCGGACTCGGCCGCGGTGCGCAGTTCGCGCATCCTGCCGCCGACGAGGAACGACCGCTGCCTCAGAACGTCGCGCAACGCGTCCGCGGCGTCGGGTGTCCCGAGACGGCCGAGCGCCTCAACGGCCTCGACACGGGCGGACATGTCCCGGCTCCCGCGACCCTCTCCACGCGCCACGGCCCCCAGGTGCGCGACCGCGTCGCTCACGCCCAGGGTGCCGAGGTACCGGGCAGCCAGGGCGACGTTCTGCGGGTCTTCGTCGGATAGCGCCGCTATGAGCATCTCCTCGGCGAGCTTGTCGCGGATGCTCGCGACAGCGCGCACCGTCTCCCGGCGCACCCGGACGTCGTGGTGCCGCAGCGTACGTGCGAGCAGCGGCAGCGCCGAGCTGTCACGCGTGGCGCCGAGGATGCTTACGGTGTTGCGGACGAAGTACCATCGCGGATCGCTGAGCTTGGCACCCAGTTCGTCCACGTGGCCCGGCGCGAGCGCGGAGATGAGATCGACAAGGCTCTTGCGAGCGGTCATATCAGGCTCGTCGGCGAGCACCTCGAGCAGCGGGGAGATCGTACGGCCCCCGAGCAGCCGCATGAGCCGGCGGCACGCTTCCGCCTCCGGGGTGTCGTGGTGGTGGAACCGAAGCGCCATGACCACATCGCGCACGCGCTTGGGCTGCGCCATCGAGCGCAGGGCCGCATCGATCTGCACGTGCTGCGACCGGTCAAGGGAGCCGTCGCGCTCGAGTGATTCCAGCATGCCAACGGCGTCCGCGGCCTCCACGAACTCACCGCGCTCCAGCAACAAGGCGAGGCTGTCCTCGATGATGTCCATCAGGGGCCCGAACATCTCCGAGCGGCGTTCGACGGTCAAGATGGTGATGATGCTCAGCAGCACGTCGCTGTCAGAGATGCCGTCCGCCACCTCGGCCCTGAGGGCCTGAGACTCCGTATCGGTGGCGGTCCTGGCCACAGGCGCCAGGTCGAGCAGCTTCACGATGCCCTCGACTTCGCGGCCCGCACCGGTGGGCCTGTCCGCGATCCTGATCTGCGTGGGCGCGGCGTTCTCGAGCACCGAGGTGATCGCGCCATCGTCCATCCCGGCCTCTGCCATCGCCTTGCCGGCCACGTCCATGATCGCCTCTTTGGGCTGCAGGCTGATCAGGGCGAGGTTGCGGAGTGCGCGAGAGAGTCCGTCCGCGGAGACGGGGTCGGGGCTGAGCCCCTCGACCAGGGCCTTGCACAACTCCCCGACCTCGAACTGCCTGATGACCGAGGCGACGGTCTCGTCGATGCGTGCGTCCGGCAACAGGCGCTCGATGAGCACGTCGCGCCGCACCGCAGGATCGAGTCCGAGCAGCGCTTCGGCGATCGACCGGTAGAGCGCCGGCTGGTCCTCGGCCAACTCCGCAGTGGCGGCGTGCGCCATGGAGACCACCTTGCCCGCAATGAGGTTGGTGAGCGGCCGTCCTCCCCTGCCCGAGGAGGCCAGCTCCTGGAGGTACCGCGAAACGAGGCGCGGGTTCTGGACGAAGCGCACGAGCATCCGATGGTCGCGGGGGCGCAGACCGTAGGCGGCATCGATGAGCTCATCGATGCGAGCGTGGCTGGGCGGCCAGAGCTCCGGGTCCTGCGTGAGCTCACCTGGTGCGTCGAGCTCGGTGTCGATGATCTTGGTCGAGACCGAGCGTGCGGTGACGCCGTCGACCTGCAGGTCCCACAGCCGCTGCTCAACGCCGCCAGCTCCGGCGATCTCCTCCGGCGGCTCGAGAAGGACCCGGCAGAACGTGATCACATCAGCCGGAGTGGCTCCGGCATGGAAGCGGACCTCCGCCAGCCGACGCTGATAGCACTCGCGTGCGAAGCGTTCGAACGGCGCCAGGCCAGGGAGAACGGGCAGGGCGTTGTAGAAGAGCCCGTCTTTGGTGACCTGGAACAGGATGTCGGGCGACTCACGCAGGAGCGCCCGAAGCTGCCGGATGAGCGCGCCCGCGCTCTCCCGTGGGATGTCGCTCGTGGGCGGGTAGAGTTTCGCCGCCTTGTACACGACCAGGAGTTGCTTCACGAACCGTTCGACCGGTTCTGGCGCGCGCTCTGGCTGTGCCGGGCTTGGGGTCATGATCTCTCCATGCGGGATCCACTCCACTGATTATGCCGCTAACACCACCCCGGTGCTATCATCACGCCCATGGTCGGCTCGGACATCCTCCTCGCATCAGCGTCTCCGCGACGCCGGCGGCTCATCGGCTGGCTTGGCCTCGATGCGCACTCGACGGCCACGGACACCCATGAAGACCTTACCCGTGATCTTGCCCCCGGGGCTCTGGCCACCGCGCTGGCCGCCGACAAGGCGGTCGTCGCCAGATCCGCAGGTGCCGTCGGTACGATACTCGCCTTCGATACGATCGTGGTCCATGATGGCTCGGTGCTCGGCAAGCCCTCCGACAAGGCCGACGCACGGAGGATGCTTGAGGGCCTGTCGGGCGGCGTGCATCAGGTCGTCACCGGAGTAGCCGTCCTCGGTCCGACGATGCAACGGCCCCGCACACTGCCGGTCATCACGCAGGTGCGGATGCGTGAGCTCGATGCCGCTGCCATCAGCGACTGGCTCTCGAGCGGCGAAGCGCTCGGCTGCGCCGGCGCGTACAACATCGAACACCACCTCGCCAGTGTCGACGATGACGAGTGCTTCCAGAACGTGGCAGGGCTACCCCTGTGCCACGTGTATCGAGAGCTTGCCAGCGGTAGCGCGGGACCCGTGCCCGCAGGGCTCACCCGGCCGGTAGCGGCGTGCGATGCGGCGCTCGGGCGCACGTGCCTGCTCGGCCCGCGGGTGTGCGACGGATCGCTGGCAAGCGAGGGTTAGCCGCCGGCCCGCTCGGCCACCACGATCATGCTCTCGTCGGTGTCCGGATCGAGCGGCCTGCCACTGTGGTCGCCAAGGACCCTGATGGCGGTGAACCCGGCGCGCTCAAGCGCGGGCGTGATCGTGCCCACCGGCAGCGCGAAGTGAAGCGAGCGCCGCGATCGTATCGACCACCCTCCGCTCGGATCGACCTCGAGCGTCCGCGGCCAGCTCTCGATTGTGTGAGGCGTGTCCCGCACTGCCGCATCGCGCACAAGCGTGACGAAGTCGAAGAGGATGCCGTCATCGGTGGGCGTGTAGTCGAGCACACGGATGAAGAACTTGTCGGCCGTCGCGGTTTCGCGGAACACCGGCGACATGGTCCGAATGCGCTTGCTCAGCAGCCGATCGTGGTTCAGATAGTGCAGCACCAGCACGCCGCCCGGCCTGAGCGCTGCCGCGAAGTCGGCGAGGGCGAGCGCGAGCCCCTGCGTGGAGCGCACGTGCGGAAGCGCGTTGCCCGTGCAGGTGATCGCATCGACGGGTGCGCCCATGATGCCCGCGACCGCACCGAACCCGCCCTCGACGACCGGGACATCGCTGCCGAGTCGCGCGACGTTCTCACGGGCAAGCTCCAGCATGTCCGCGCTCGGATCGATGGCCGTGACCTCGAGGCCCCACGACCGGTACATGATCGAGTGGCGCGCGCTCCCGGCCCCCACGTCGGCCACCGACCGCACATCGTACCGCTCGAACAGATCGCGGAAGAACGGGCCTTCACGGGTGAGGCGCGCGTCCCAGTTCACGAGTTCGTCGTACTCGCGCTCCTCGTTGTGCTTGCCGAAGCTCACGGCCGCTCATCTCCTCATAGTGCGGGTCGCTCGCGTGTCAGTCGTCCAGCCGGAAGATGCGCACCGCATTGCCGCGCAGGATCAAGTCGCGGTCGCCGGGCAGGACACCGATCTCCTCCAGGATCCGCATCTGCTGGTACGCGATCCACTTCCGGTACCGACCGGTCGTGCCCGAATCGGTGCCGAACAACACCCGCTCAGGGCCGAGTGCGGTGAGCGCGCGATCGAAGACCTGCGCGAGCGTGTAGCCGTGCGGGTCATAGTCCATCCAGTTGTTGGTCCCCGAGCTGTCGAGACACACGTTCTTGCACTGGTAGCACAGCCGCAACGCCTCGTGCAGATACCCCGCGCCGAAGTGCGCGATCACGAACGGGAGATCGGGGTAGTCGCGCGCAACTGGAGAGAGATCGGTGGGGTCTGCGTAGCGCAGGTCTCCGGCAGGGTCGACCGTCACACCGTAATGCACGGTGATGGCGGCGCCGAGCTCTGCCGCCTTCTCGAAGAACGGGCGGCAGGCCGGATCGGACAGACGGAAGCATCGGTTCACCGGGTAGAGCTTCACGCCCTTGAACCCCGCGGCCATCTCACGCTCGAGCAACTCCGGCGCATCGGGCGTGCGAGGATCGATGTTGCACAGCGCAGCCACTCTCCCGCCGGATGCCGCGATGAAGTCGCGGACATACTGCAGGTCAGGCATCGTGGACATCACGACCGCGCGCGCAACGCCCGCATCATCGAGCCGGGCCGCATACCACTCGGCCATCGCCCCGGCGTCGAGATCCGGCAGCGTCTCGTTGCGGCGCCCCCACTTCCCCTCTTCTATCGCCTTGCGCCAGCGAGGTGGCGCATCGGGCGTCTTCTCGACGAACTCACGGAAGAGCGGCAATGAGAAGAGGTGGACGTGCGCATCCACCACGTCGCCGGGGCGTGTTGGCCGTACGTTTGTAGGCGACACCTCAAGCGGCGCGCTCATTCGTCCGCCGCAGCGGCCGGCTCCGCGGGAGGTGCGGCCTCGGGGGCCGTGTCCGTTGCGGGAGCGGCTGGATTGTCGACCGCGGGTGCGACCGGGGTCTCCGCCGGAGGCGCGACGGGTGCCGGTGCCGCTGGCGCGGCCGCAGGTGCGGGCGGTGGAGCCGGTGCCGCCGACGGCACGCCTGTGAGCCACTGCGCGGGCTGCCCCGGGGCTGGCGGCGCAGCGGCTTGACGTGGCTCGAGCGGCACCACGATCGCCATCACGATGTACGCGATGATGAGTCCGCCGATGTCGAACAGCACGACGAGCGCGATGAACGCCAAACGCAGGATGGTGACGTCGATGCCGAAGTACGCGGCGAGCCCACCGAGCACTCCCGCGACCCACTTCTCCGAGCGTGAGCGCGTGAGCTTCCCGCCGCTTCGCGGCAGCGTGATGCGGCGGCCCGACTGCGCCCAGACGATGAGCGCGATGCCCAGCAGGATGACACCGACGCCGCTGCGGGCCCTGGTGAACCAGCGCCAGGTCTCGGCGAGCTGCCATGGGACGAGACCGAGATTGTGCGCCCCAAGGAAGAAGCCGACGACCACCAGCACCGCACCAAGAATGATCCACCCGCTGTTGTCGCGGTCGCCCGGCGGGGTGGTGCCAGGGTTCTGAGTATCCGTCACCTTCATGGCCTCCTTGCGTGTCCTAGTAGTACTGCAGCGTGATGCCGCCGATACCCGATTCGATGTACACGTCCCAGTATGCGCTGTCGCTCGAGAACCGCTCGCTCTCGTATACGCGAGAACCGCCCTCGCGTGACTTGGTCCAGTCGGCTCCGGACTCCACACCGGAGAGCCCTTCGCTCACCGTCACGCGCACCCCCTCGTCCCGGGGAAACCGAAGGACGATTCCCGAGACGCCGGCCTCGATGTCCACGCGCCGGGCATCGTCATCAGGCCTGCCGAACGTGACGGTCCCGGCCGAGACTCCCGATTCGAGTTCGAGCGAGCTGACAGTGAGCTCACGGAGGTCGATGTCGTATGCGGAGACGCCGGCCTTGATCACGAGGTCCCACGCGATGTCCCTGTCCAGCGTCACCTCGATATCGCTGCCCGGAGTCGCCGGCCCCCAGGGGCCTCCCGCGTCGGCCACGGTCACGTCGGCACTGCGACCATAGGTCACCACGTCGAAC
Organism: Actinomycetes bacterium; assembly: GCA_022839745.1. GTDB lineage: Bacteria > Actinomycetota > Coriobacteriia > Anaerosomatales > Anaerosomataceae > Anaerosoma. The sequence goes on along the minus strand of JALHJB010000017.1, from coordinate 46,782 downwards.
GTGACGCCGTACGGAGAGCGGCCCTCGGCGGCGGCCAGGTCATCGCCGGCCCGCACGTCCAGCTGACCCACGGCTCCTGTGATCTCCGCCTCTCCTGTTATCACGCGATCATCATGCCGCTCGACGTAGTCGAACGGTTCGCCGCCCGCCACAGGCGTCAGCGGCGGCCATCCGCCCCCGGGCGTCAGCACAAGCGCTCCATATGCGAGTGCCGCGACCACCACGAGGCTTCCCGCAAAGCGGATCCACTCGGCGCGTGTCGCCTTGCCGATGATCTCCAGGCCGAGCGAGACGAGCAGCACCGGCCACAGCCGGATGATGTTCAACCACACGTCCCACCGCAAGACGCCGAGCATCTGCCCCAGCAGCACGAGCCCGATGGCGACGGTGCCCAGGCCTTCTCCGAGATGGCGGACGCTCCACGGACCGCGCCTGGGTCCGAACATCTGCCTGATGCCGACGCCGACCACGATGAGCGGCCACCAGCGCCACAGGTGCATCTCCGGCATGAGCTGACTGACGAGCAGGAGCACGCCGAGGACGACCAGGGCCACCCCGCCCCACAGCGCGGGGCCAGGCCCCTTGGGAGACGGCGCCTGGTAGGGCTGCCCGGCCGGGGCGGGCGGTCCGCTCACGGGACCAGTGGCCGGCGCCGGGGTGTGCTCAACCGAATGGTCCGTACCATGTTCCATCAGGACTCCCCTCTTCACCGGGCGCGACGACGTGCTCCGGGTCTAGGAGCCTGCCTGCTGCCCAACGCCACGATCATGCGCCCGCGAAACCCTCAGGCGGGCGATCCTGCGCCGCCTCACCGCGTCGACGCGCACAATCAGATCGTGGTGACGTACGACCTCGCCACCGGTCGGTATATGCCCGAGTTGTACGAGCATCCAACCCGCGACCGTCTCGTATTCCTCGGAGACGGGAAGGTCCCAACCGAGCGTCTCGTTCGCCTCATGCACCGATAGGAGGCCGTCAACCACCCACTCGCCGGGGCTGATGGTGGTGATGTACCGGCGTTCACGGTCGAACTCGTCAACGACCTCGCCGATGATCTCTTCGACGATGTCCTCGATCGTGACGAGCCCCGCGGTACCGCCGTACTCGTCGACCACGATCGCCAGATGGTTGTGCGCGGCCTGCATGTCTTTGAGCATCACGAGGATCGACTTGGTCTCAGGCACGAACACAGCGGGGCGCACGAACGCGCCGACCGGCTCGTCAAGGCGGCCGGCGGCCACCGGACCGACGAGGTCCTTCAACATCGCGATCCCCACAACGGTGTCGGCGTCTCCGCGAAACACGGGCAGCCTTGAGTAGCCCGACTGCCGGAACACGCCAATGGCCTCGCCCACGCGCGTAGTGTCTTCGAGCATGCGCATATCGACCCTTGGCACCATGATCTCCTTGGCGATCATGTCACCAAGCTCGAAGATCTCGTGGATCATGCGCTTCTCGTCTTCGAGCAGCGTCCCTTGCTCAGTGACGAGGAGCTTGATCTCCTCCTCAGTGACACCAGGACGCACGGAGCCCGGACGGACTCCCAGCAAGCGCGCGACCACGTCGGTCGAACGCGCGAGAATCCAGATGAGCGGCGCCGTGACCTTTTGCAGGAAGGCGACGGGGCCCGAGACGAACTTGGCAACGACCTCGGCGCGCTGCAGGCCAAGGCGCTTTGGGGCGAGTTCTCCCACCACGAGCGTGACGTAGGAGATCACGAGCGTGACGGCGAAGACGGCCAACCCTGAGGCAAGCGTGCTCACCCACGGCACGCCGACGGAGGTGAGCCACTCGGCGAGCGGCTGGGACAGCGTGACCGCGGCTGTGGCCGAGGCGCCGAACCCGACGAGCGTGATACCGATCTGGATAGCAGCAAGGAAGCTTGAGGGGTCCTCGGTAAGCTTCAAGACCCGCTGTGCGGGTTTCGACCCCGCATCGGCTTCCATCTTCATGACAGCACGGCGCGCACTCACCAGAGCGATCTCGGCGGCGGCGAGGAACCCGTTGAGCACGATCAGAACGAGGATTATGAGTATCTGCTGAATGATCTGGTTCATACGCTAAGAGTACCAGGAGTGAGCGACACCGGTGCGCCGGCCCGGAGGACCGGCACAGGCTCAGTACCCGGGATTGATCTTGTGCAGAACGAGCGCGATGAGTGCCAGCCGGCGACCGCGGTCCTGACAGCTGTCGACGAAGCGGGCTATCGTCTCGCGCATCTCGACCGACGGTTTGTAGCGGATGAGCCCTCCCGCGAATGTAAGGATCCGCCCCGCACACAGGGCCTCTATCTCGGGCTCGAGCTCGTCGGCACGGCGCCCGAGACGGGAGGCGAGCCCCTCGACATCAAGGACCGCATCGGGGTTGCGGTGGAAGAAGACAAGGATGTCCCACGTCAGGAGCGAGCGGACATGCTGCTGCACGAACTCCATGACGGCCGGCCCTAGTACACCCTCGAGATCGTACAACGTTGACCTTCCACCGAAGCCGGACTTCGCCGTGTGACGTAAGGAATGTGCGCGAACCGCACACCCCGACCGATATGGTAGCCCAACCCGCACATTCCATGCCAATGCGTTGTTGTGACAGAGGTCACAGGGACAGCGCAATACGGTCATGGGTCGTAGGGTTATATACTTGATGAGTTTCTGACCGTCCTGCCCGCATTATGGCAACGGCATAGCTGGATGAAGGGCCCGGGATGTTCACGCACGCACTGGTAGCGACCGATCTCGGCCCGTCTTCCCAGGGCATCATCTCGTGCGCCGGCCAGCTTGGCGTCCTCGGCGTGCGTGATGCCGTGCTCGTGTACGCGATCGACCTCAACAGGGAGCCTTCGCCGGCCGATGAGGCCACCTTCCTCGGCCAGGTGGAGTCGCTCGAGGCTGCCGGTATCCGCGTCCACGTCGAGACGCCGCTCGGGTATCCGCCGCACGCCATCGTGGCCCTGGCCGAACAGCACGGCGCGGGCTTGATCGTGATGGGGACCCGTGGCCAAGGTCTGTTCCAGACCGGGTTCTCGGGAAGCATCAGCTCCGACGTGGTCAGGCTGAGCCCCGTGCCCGTTCTGCTCACCCCGCAGAGCCACATCCCTGATACCGAGACGGGAGCAGCCGCCTGCACTCGTATGCTCTCATCTGTGCTCGTCCCACTGGATGTGTTCGAGCCGAACGGCCGCCTCTGCTCGCTCACGTGTGATCTCGCCACCCGCGGGATCGACCGCCTGGAGCTCATGTATGTGACGCCGTTCACCTTTGAGACCGCCCGTGAGCGCCGCGAGGAGCAGGCCGCCGAGCGGCTCGAGACGATCGCCGCACGCACCAGGGAGAGCGGCGCCAGGGATGTCAGAACATCGGTCGTCAGGGGCGCCGTACTCGAGGTGCTTCCGGAGCGGGTCGCTTCCGGCGATTACACACTGGTGGTACTCGCTCCAGGGGCTCACGACATAGTTGACCGGAAGATCGGCTCAGTGGCAAGCGCGATCATCCAGGCATCGCCCATCCCGATGCTCCTGACCGCATCGGAACAGTCGCACGCGGGTGCCTAGGGCCCGGGGAACACGTACAGCATCACCGCGAGGAAGTGCAGCACGCTGCCGGCAAGCACCCATAGATGCCAGACCGCGTGCATGAACTTCACGCGCTTGAGCACGTAGAAGATCGTGCCGAGCGTGTACGCGACACCCCCGCCCACCAGAAGCCATACCCCTGCCGGCTCCAGGTTCGCGGTGATGGGCTTGATGGCGGTGATCGCCAGCCAGCCCATGGTGAGATACACGAGCACTGAGACCCACTTTGGCCGATAGACCCATGCCGCCTCGAGCGCGATTCCCACGAGCGCAAGCGCCCAGACGATAGAGAACAGCCACCAGCCGCCGTCGTCCCGGATGGTCACGAGCGTGAACGGGGTGTAGGTGCCCGCGATCAGCAGGTAGATGCTGGCGTGGTCGATGATCTTGAGCACATGCCGGGCGCGCGGGTGCGTGATGGCATGGTAGAGCGTCGACGCCGTGTACAGCAGGAACATCGTGACACCGTAGACGATCGCGCTCGCCAGGTGCCACCCGTCGCCCCAAAGCGCAGCGATCCCGATCAGGATCACGAGTGCGGCGACACTCAGTGCCGCACCGACCCCATGTGTGACCGCGTTGGCGATCTCCTCTCCAAGAGAGTATGGACGCCCGTGCTTTGACTGATCATCGCCCCGCGTCATCGTCTCACCGGCTCCCTGCGTGCGCTCCTCCTGTTGGCCGGTCCTACTATAGCGCGGGCCGCAGGTGGTGTCCCCGGGGCCTGCGGCGACGCGATGTGTAAGGGGCCGGTCCTTGTGGCATATACAGAGTGGCGCCGGTACCGGCTGCGACGATCGATCACCGATGGCGCCTCTGCGGGGGTTCGCGGGAGCACCGCGCAGAGAGATGTATAGGGGCTTCAGCGAGGGGTGTCACGTGTCTGATGTGACAGCTGCAGCCGATGAGGGGCGTGTCCCGCAACTGACGTTCGACCTACCAGGTGTTCTGCTCGTTGTCGGCACAGAATCATTCGTGACCGCGCTCGTCGTGTTCGTGGGCGAGCCGTGGCTTGCCTGGTACCTCTATCTCATTCCCATCACGCTCGCGGGCATTCGCCTGGGTCCTGCCGGCGCGATCGTGACGTGGGCTGCAAGTGTTGGAGTCGTCGCACTCGCGACACCACATCAACTCATCCGGAACGAGTGGCCCGGGTTCGCACTGTGCCTGGCTGTGTTCCTGGTGAGCGGCGTGCTCACCGGGGCACGCTCCCGGCAGCTCCTCGGCCGCGCCCTTGCACTGGAAAGCACGTCTCCGGTCGATCCGCTGACCGGGGTCCTGCGCTACGAGTCCTTCCTTGCCCGGCTTGCCGGCGAGACCGAACGCGCCGAGCGCTACTCGCACCCGCTCGGCGTCATCGCTGTGCGGGTGTGCGGATTCGAGGACTTCATGCGCGTGTTCGGCAGATACAAGGCGGATGCGATGCTGGAGCACCTCGCGCGCGTGCTTCGACTCTCCGTCCGCTCGACCGACCTGGTCGGACGGCTCGGCGATGACGGGTTCGCCGTGGCGCTTCCCTATGCCACGTCCGACCAGTCACGCGAGGTCGCTCAGAGGGTCACCGAGTCCATCGCCGCGACGAGCTTCGAGGGTGATGCGCTCGAACCTGCGGTCACAGCAGAGGTTGCTGTGGCCGCCGCTTCGTATCCCGCCGATGCGACGAGCGCACTCGGCCTCCTCGAGGTCGCGCGCGCCGGACTGCCACCCGAGACAGGGCCGCACGGACAGAAGGAGGCCGGACGCGCATGAGACGCCTCGCATCCATCGGCATCCTGTACATCTTCTGGCTTCTGATCACAACCTCGGCCAGACCACTGGACCTGTTCATCGGACTACTCGTGGCGGGGGCTGCGGGCTGGTGGACGGATCGTGTGCTCTGGCGTGACGAGCCAGAGCCGCTGCCCGTCCGCACCTGGCTACGACTCCCCATCTACCTGGCGCACCTGCTCAAGGAGATCGTGGTGGCTGCGGTCTATGTGGCAGAACGCGTACTCGACCCGAAGATGGGCATCGCGCCGGCCATGCAGACCCATCGCACGCGGTTCTCCTCGGATACAGCGCGAGTCGCCTTCGCGAACTCGATCACGCTGACGCCCGGAACACTCACCGTCGATGTCGATGGCGACGTGTTCATCATCCACTGCCTGCACGAGTCGTTCTCTGACGCGATCTCGAGTGGCGACCTAGAGCGACGGGTCACCGCAACGTTCGACAGGTAGGCGATCGCCATGACAGCCTTCTTATGGGGGCTCGCCGTGTTCTTGCTGGCGAACGCTTCGCTGTGCCTGCTACGCGCCTATCTTGGTCCGACGGCGGCCGACCGCCTGCTCGCCGTGAACGTCGTCGGTACCAAGACGCTCGTCGTCCTGTGCCTGCTCTCCTTCGTGTTCGATCGCAGTCTCTTCGTCGATGTTGCGCTGGTCTACGGGCTGCTCAACTTCATCGTGACCATCGCGGCCGGGCGCCTCGTCGAGACCGGCCGCTTGCGAGGTGAGTGGGAGTGACGGTCTTCGAGGCTGCGCGGGACGCACTTGCAGTGGCGCTGTGTGGTGTCGGGGCGTTCTTCTTCCTCGTCGGCACCCTCGGGATGCTGCGCTTCCCCGACTTCTACGCACGCACGCATGCCGCCACCAAGTGCGATACGGTCGGAGCAGGATCGATCCTGCTCGCGCTCGCGCTACTCCGGGCTCCTGAGCCCGACGCCCTCAAGCTGATCGTGCTCGTCGGACTCGTCCTGCTCTCGAGCCCGACGACGGCCCATGCGCTCGCACGCGCAGCGTACCGGACCGGCCTCTTGCCGGTGACGGGTCGGGTGATGCGCCCGTGAGCCGCGCCTTCGACATCATGCTCATCGCGCTGCTTATCGCCTCCGCGATCGCGGTCATCCGGCTGAAGGACCTCCTCGCGGCAGCCATCGTGTTCTCCACGTACTCGCTCATGATGTGCCTGCTGTGGCTTCATCGGGGAGCACCGGATGTCGCGATGACCGAGGCAGCAGTGGGCGCCGGGATCACGACCGTGCTGTTCCTGGTGACGATCGGCCGCACGACGAGAAGGGAGCGCTGAGGTGAAGCGCGCCCTCACACTCGTGTTGCTGGTCGCGCTCGCAGCCGTACTGCTGAACGCCGTGGCGGACCTCCCGCCTCATGGATCACCGGACACGCCCGCATATACGCACGTGGGCGCCTACTACCTGGAGAACGGGTCCGAGGAGACCGGCTCAGAGAACATCGTCACGAGCATCATCCTCAACTACCGAGGATTCGACACCAACGGCGAGGTCACGGTGATCGTCACTGCGCTCATGGCGGTGATCGCAGTGCTGACAGGGGTGCAGGACACCGGAACACAGCCCGATGCCGAGGTCATACACGTGGCGCCGAGTGTGGTCGTCCGCTTCATCGTGCGGGTGTTGGCACCATTCATCCTCGTGTTCGCGGTCTACGTCATCCTGAACGGCCATGTGACTCCGGGAGGCGGCTTCCAGGGCGGCACGATGCTCGGCGCACTCGCCATCGCACTCACGCTCGTTCTGGGTGAGCGCGAGTCCTCACGACTTCTCCCGCAGCGCTCGCTCCGGGTCATCCAGGTGATTGCGCCCCTCACCTTCGTCGCCGTGGGACTCGCTGGATTGTTCATCTGGGGCGACTACCTGTTCTTCCCGCGCGACGAGAAGCTACGGGGCTTTGCCGAGGCGATGCTCGTGCTGATCGAAGCCGGGATCGGCATCGGTGGTGCCGTGGTCTTCGCGCGCGTCTTCAGACTGATGGGGGGCCGGCAATGATCGACCTCCTCTGGGACAACCTGGACTACGCAGCCTCGATGGTCCTGTTCTGCATCGGGCTGTATGCGGTCATAACACGCAACAACCTGATCAAGAAGTTCATGGGCCTCAACATCATGGAGACCGCGATCTTCGCGTTCATCGTGGCGCTCGGCGTGGTCGACGGGGGCAACGCGCCGATCATGGGCGAGGGCGCCGCGAAGCCGTTCATCAACCCTTTGCCCCAGGCGCTCATCCTGACCGGGATCGTGGTGGCCGTGAGCACCACAGCCCTCGCCCTTTCACTCGTGATCCGGATATGGCGGCAGTGCGGCACCATCGAAGCCGATGAGCTGAGGGAGGCCGAGTGAGATGACCTCGTGGCCTCCGCTGCTCGTGCTCTTCGTGCTCACCCCCCTCGTCGGTGCGGTCCTCACACCAGCGGTAAGCGATGCCAGCGGAAGACGATCGTGGGAATGGGCGCTCGGCACGATGCTTCTTACGAGTGCGATGGCCGGAGCACTCATCATGCGCGTCCTCGACGAAGGACCGTTCTCCTACGTCGTTGGAGGGTGGGTCGCACCGTACGGCATCGAGCTGCGTTTCGATGAGTTCAGCGCTTTCGTCGCGGTCGTCTGCCTGCTGGGTCTGCTCGCTGTGATCTTCTCGCGACACTACGCACGTGATGCCCTTGCACCCGGGCGCATCCCCTACTACTACACGCTCCTACTGCTCAACATGACCGGCATGATCGGCTTCATCGTCACCGGAGATCTGTTCAACCTGTACGTCTTCATGGAGATCCTCTCACTCTCGGCCTACGCGCTCGTCGCTATCAGCGGCGAGAAGACTGCCGAAATGGCAGCGTTCAAGTACCTGGTCATGGGGGCGGTATCGTCGCTCTCGATCCTGTTCGGCGTGGGCCTGCTTTACGCGCTCACCGGGTCGCTCAACATGGCTGATGTCACCGGTCGGCTCGCCGGGTCGGCGGAGGCGCCGCTCGTGCTTGCATTCGCAGCGCTCACCCTCGGATTCATGGTGAAGTCGGCGCTCTTCCCCCTGCACATCTGGCTGCCCGATGCGCACGCGATCGCCCCGAGCCCCGTATCGGCAGTACTGTCGGGGCTCGTCGTCAAGGTCGGCATTCTCGGCATGCTACGGGTGTACCAGATCGCCTACGGCTCGGGGGCGATCGACCTCAGCGGTCTGAACCTCATGCTCACCTGGCTCGGGGCGATCTCGATCGTCATGGGTGCGTTCTTCGCAGTGTTCCAGGACGACATCAAGATGATGCTCGCCTACTCCACCATCTCGAACATCGGTTACATCGTCATGGGACTCGGACTGGCATCCCCCTATTCGCTCATCGGTGCAAGCGTGCATGTGTTCAACCACGCGCTTATCAAAGCAACGCTCTTCCTGGGCGCGGGAGCGCTCATCCACCAGACAGGACGGCGCACGCTGACCGGTCTTGCGGGAGTCGGCCGGTCGATGCCCCTCACCACAGCTGCCGTCTCCATCGGCGCGATATCGATCGTTGGGATCCCACCGACAGCTGGCTTCCTGTGCAAGTGGTACATCGCGCTTGGTGCGATGCAGGCAGGGGAGCCTCTCTTTGCGGTGGCGCTCGTCTTCGGCGCACTGCTGATCTTCGTCTACTACATCCGCATGGTGAACGCCTTCTACTTCCGCAAGCCGCAGGAGGCAGGAGCCCCCGCCGTCCACGAGGCGCCTGCCACCATGCTCGTGCCCGTGCTCATCCTTGCCGCGCTTTGCCTGGTCATGGGTGTGCTCGGGAGGCTCCCACTGAGCTTCATCGAACCTGCGGTGACACGCCTGCTCGCTCCGCTAGGAGGTGGCTAGATGGAAGTCGTGGACGCACGGGTCGCCCTGGCTCCCGCGATATCTCTTCTGTGCGGTGCGCTGGTGTTCGCTGCCGCCGACAACACGTTCTGGCGTCGATTCTGGAGCGTGTCGGCTGCGCTCGCGAAGCTCGGCATCGTCATGTCGATGTTGCCCGGGTCACTCCGGGGCGTGGTCTACACGTTCGACCTGGTGGAATTCACGCCGGGCGTCGGGCTCGCGTTCCGCGCAGACGCCCTCGGGATGTTCTTCTCTGTGGTCTCCTCGACACTGTGGCTCTTCACGACCGTCTATGCGATCGGCTACATGGAGCGCGAACCCAACCGCCGGCGGTTCTTCGGGTTCTTCGCGCTCTGCGTCTCGACCACCGTCGGTGTGGCGTTCGCCGAGAACCTGCTCACCATGTTCCTCTTCTACGAGACGCTCACCATCTGCACGTACCCGCTCGTCATCCACGACGAGACCCCTGAGGCGATGCGAGCCGGGCGCACATATCTCGTCTATACGCTCACCGGTGGCGCGTTCGTGCTGCTTGGATCGATCTGGACCTATCAGCTTGCAGGCACGATGACGCTCTCACAGCCGGGCATCCTCTCCATGGAGGCCGGTCGGACGACCCTCACCGCGCTCTTCGTGTGCCTCATCGCGGGATTCGGCGTGAAGGCGGCGATCATGCCGCTGCACGGCTGGCTGCCGACAGCCATGGTGGCGCCCACACCGGTGAGCGCGCTCCTCCACGCGGTCGCGGTTGTGAAAGTGGGCGCGTTCGGTGTGCTGCGCACCATCTACAACGTGTTCGGCGTGGAGCTGCTGCGCGAGCTGGGGGTGTGCGACTGGCTTGCCGCGCTCGCGGCTGTGACCATCGTAACCGCATCGATAATCGCCATCTTCCAGGACAACTTCAAGCGGCGACTCGCGTTCTCCACGATCAGCCAGCTCTCGTACATCGTGCTCGGGGCAGCGCTCCTGTCGCCGCTCGCCGCCACGGCGGCGATCGTCCACATCGCCAACCAGGCCTTCGCCAAGATCACGATGTTCTTCGTTGCAGGCTCTATCCAGCGTACGACTGGCAAGACGACGATCCACGAGCTCGCGGGCATCGGCTACCGGATGCCCTACACGATGGGCGCATTCACGGTGGCAGCACTCAGTTTCATCGGCATACCACTCTTCGCGGGATTCGTGACCAAGTGGTACCTCTCGCTCGGCGCGCTTGAGAGTGATCGCTGGATCTACGCGCTCGTGATGCTGGGAAGCGCGCTGCTCAACGCCGCGTACTGGCTGCCCATCGTCTACACGGCGTTCTTCAAGGCTCCGCACGAGGAGGTCGTCGTGCAAGAGGCGCACTGGACGATGCTCGGTCCCACGCTCGCGTGCGCCGCGTACGTGCTGCTGCTCGGTATGACCGTGTCGGTGCCGGGTATGCCCTTTGCGCTCGCGCAGGCCGCAGTGACGTTCGTCTTCGGGATGTAGAGGTGGTCGGTATGGAGACCGAAGCGACCCGTTCGATACTTCCACTGCTCGCGTTCGCGCTGCCGATCGTCGCAGCGGTGCTTACCGTGCCAGCGCAGCGGGTCTCAGAGCATGCGCGTGCCGCGTTGCTGCTTGTCGTAGCGGCAGCGGTGGCAGCGGTGGCGCTGGTCCTGGCTGCCGGAGTCGCGAGCGGCACGGTGTACGACACCTATATCCTCCAGCTCACACCACAGATCTGGATGTACCTGCGGGTCGACGCCGCCGGAGCGCTCTTTGGCGCGACCGTCGCGGTGCTGTGGCTGCTCGCACTCGTGTACTCGCTCGGCTACATGCGCGAGGAGCACCGTCTCGGTCGCTACTACGGCTTCTTCATACTGTGCCTTTCCTGGACCATGGGTCTGGCGTACGCCGGCAACCTGCTCACATTCCTCATCTTCTACGAACTGTTCAGCATCCTGACCTACCCGCTCGTGGTGCATGAGGAGACACCCGAGGCGATGGCTGCCGGTACCAAGTACATCGTCTACATCCTCTTCGGCGGCACGCTCGTGCTCCTTGCGATCGTGCTGACGTTCTTCTCAGCGGGAGTCCAGACGTTCACGGCGGGCGGCATCCTGAGTCCCGAGACCGACCCCTCGATGCTCCAGGTCATCTTCTGGTGCTTCCTCGGCGGATTCGGAGTCAAAGCGGCGCTCGTGCCGCTGCACGGATGGGTTCCCGACGCGCACCCGGCCGCCCCGGCGCCGTTCTCGGCCGTGCTGTCAGGCGTCATGGTCGCTGCAGGCAGCTTCGGCATCATCCGCACGGTATTCCAGGTCTTCGGCACCAGCCTTCTCACGTCGATGGGCGTGATGCCGTACGTCACCGGAGTTGCGGGATTCACCGTGCTCTTCGCCGCCGCCCTCGCGGTCAACCAGGACAATCTCAAGCGTCGGCTCGCGTACTCCACGATCAGCCAGATGGCCTACGTGGTCCTCGCCGTGTCACTGCTGGGGCCGGAGTCTACGGTCGGCGCCCTCGTGCACATCACCAACCACGCCTTCATGAAAGGCGGACTCTTCCTGTGCGCCGGTCTGTTCATCCGGCGGCTCGGCGCATATAACGTTCAGCAACTCGACGGCGCCGCACGGCGCATGCCGATCACCGCGGCGTGCTTCGCCATCGCGTGCCTCGGGATGATCGGGACGCCGCCACTGTCGGGCTTCACCAGCAAGTGGTACCTGGGCCTCGGGATGCTCGAGACCGAGAAGCCGTGGCTGCTGGCGGTGCTGCTTGGCGGGGCGTTGATGGCCGCGATCTACCTGCTGCCGATCGTCTACCGGATGTACTTCCGCGAACCGGTCATCACGCCCGAGGACCGTACGGTAGCCGAAGGCCGCGAGGCGCCGGCGACGATGCTCGGGCCGCTCGTGGCGGCGACAGCGATCACGCTCCTGCTCGGCATCGGCGCCTCGCTGCCGGGCATGCCCGTGGCCCTCGCCCGTATGGCCACAGATGCGTTCTTCCACTAGGAGCGGATGATGGACGCCGGACATGCGGCAGAAGTCGTAAGCGAGGTGGCGCACCTCGTGTCGAGCCCGCTGCCCGCGGCGCTCGTGCTCGGCCCGCTTCTGGCAGCCGCGCTCGTCCGCCCGATCGGCACGCGCTGGCCGGGCGTGCGCAACGTCTACGTCGTGGTCGTCACCGCGATCACGCTGCTCGGCGCGGCGGGCCTGATCCCACTCATCGCCGAACATCACCGCATCACAAGCGTGGTGCCCGCGCTCCTCGGCAAGCTCACGTTCACCGTGGACTCGTTCTCGATGCTCTTTGCCATCTTCACGTCCTTCGTGTGGTTCGCCGCCACCCTCCACTCGCTCGACTACCTCAAACACGAAAAGAAGCACGACCGCTATCACACGACCACGCTCGTGGTGCTCGCGGCCAACCTCGGTGTGGTGCTCGCGGGCGACCTGGTGACGCTCTACCTGTTCTTCGAGGCGCTCGGCCTGGTGGCGTTCCTGCTCGTCATCCACACCGAGACGGACGAAGCCAAGAAGGCGGCGGGCAAGTACTTCTGGATGACCGTGGTAGGCGGATTCGCGCTCATGGGCGGCATCTTCCTCACGTTCGCGCTTGGCGGGAGCGGCGCGCTCGAGCCGCTGCCTGCGGGACACGGCGATGAGGTCCTCCGCTGGGCGGCTGCGATCCTGCTGATCCTCGGCTTCGGCGTGAAGGCCGGTATGGTGCCGGTGCACGTGTGGCTGCCCGACGCGCACCCGGTGGCGCCAGCCCCGGCGAGCGCGCTCCTCTCGGGCGTGATGATCAAGGCCGGCGCGTACGGCATCTTCCGCGTGGTGACAGCGCTCTTCCGGCCCGAGATCGGCGCCGAGGTCGAGTCCCATCTCTGGGAGTTCTCCGAGCAACTCGGGTTGGTGGTGCTCTGGATCGGCATCGCGACGATGTTCATCGGCGTGTTCCTCGCGCTCCAGCAGTCCAACGCCAAGCGCATGCTGGCCTACCACAGCGTGAGCCAGATGGGGTTCATCCTTGCCGGTATCGGCGCGGCGGGCTACCTCGGCGCACATGGCGCGATGGGGGTGGCGGGCGGCCTCTACCATGTGGTGAACCACGCACTGTTCAAGGCGTGTCTCTTCCTCGGTGTGGGCGCCGTCTACTACCGCACGCACTCGCTCGACCTGTACCACACGGGCGGTCTGTGGAAGAAGATGCCGATCACGTTCGTGTTCATGTGCATCGCGGCCGCCGGCATCACCGGCGTGCCGCTCTTCAACGGATTCGTGAGCAAGTGCCTCATCCACCACGCGATCGTCGAGGCCTGGGAGTACCACGAGCTCGCCTCGCTCGGCGTCGCCGAAAAGATCTACATCGTCACCTGTGGTGGCACGGCGTGTTCGTTCATCAAACTGATCGGGCTGATGTTCCTCGGTAGACCGAAGATGGAGTACGGGCCCGAGGTGAAAGATGCGCCGCCGAGGATGCTCCTCGGTATGGGCGTGCTCGCCACGGCCATCATCGCGCTGGGGTGGTTCCCGCAACTGCTCATCAAGGGCGTGTTCCAGCCCGGCCTGCACGCCTGGGGCCTGCACAGCGACATCCTCGACCACTACCTCGAGCACTCGTTCCTCTCCGGAGCCGACGTCATGAGTGTCGTAACCGCGTTCGCGCTCGGCTTCACGTTCTTCTTTGTGGGAATGAAGTTCCACCTCTTCCACCTGCACGCGCCGCAGTACTTCAGCATCGACTGGTGGTACCGGCAGGCGGCGCACGGGCTCGTAGCGCTCTGCGTGGGGATCGACCGGGCCTACGAGGCCGTGCGCGGACGGACATCGCGGGCCCTGCGCCTCTCGCGCTCCACCTACCGGACGGCCGCCGAGCGGCTCGGGAGGCAATGGCGACTGGTCACGACGACGCTGCTCACCGGTGCTCCCGGGGCGCGTGATCAGCACCTGATGCAGGAGGCATATCTCGTGCTCGAGCGGGAACGGCAGGATACCGTCCGCACGGCAGTCGTACACGCCGCCTCATGCGCAGGCACAGGCGAAGTCAGCACGGATGCCGTACGTGAGATCGCGGCGTACATCGCCGACCGGATGATGCGCGAGCGATTGGGCGTGATGGGTGACGCGGTGAGGCACGGCACTCTCGAGCACGCGCTCGCCGTGCTCTCTGGAGCGGGCCCCCTGCTCGCCCGGGCTCGTCGGCCGATCGCGGAGGCCGCGTACGCCCTTGCGCCGCGGCGGGAGCGCGGTGAGTCGATCACGCGCGACGTGGGCGCCGTCGTGAACTCCCTGCTGAGCAGCGAGCGTTTGGACCTCCTTGTGGCCGAGCGGGTGTCGGCGTCACGGGTCACGCTCGGCCGCGCCGCGGACAGCCTGGGCACGGCTCGTCGCGCGCTGCCCCACGTATCCGACCTGAGCGCGGTACACGCCCGGGGTATCAGCAGGCTCGAGAAGGCAGCGGCGTGGGCGGTCGAGCTGCTCCGGCTTGCCGTGAGCGGGTTCTCCCAGGAACGGTCGGGCCTGATGCCAGGGCACCAGCTCAAAGAGGAGACGATCGTTCGGACGCGCCTGCAGATCCAGCGGTATGCACGAGACATCAGTGCCAATGTGGCGGTCGTGTTCGTGGTCCTCCTGCTGTTCGTGGTGGCGCTCGCATCCTGACGCCTGGTCAGACCCGCGCCACGCCTGCGATACTGGAGTGACGGCTGACGGGGGAGCGCCATGTGCGAGTTCTGCGTTCAGCACGGTGACGGCAAGAAGTGGTACCTCCAGGCCGAGAACTACGCCGCCGACATCACGCACGACACGGCGCTGCGTGAGTTCGTGGTCGACTTCGTCACGGGTTTCGATCGACGCATGCAGCGCAACATCCCGCTGCTGGAGGTCGTGAAGGCCGCCCTCCGACCGATACGCTCGGCGTTCACCGCGCTCGCCCGGCCCCGGCAGATCGCGGACCACTTCGGGCAGCCCGTGCCGATCGAGGAGTGCGAGCGCATCTTCGATATCGCCACATCGATCACGCAGCTCCCATGTGTCTGCCGGCATTTCGTGGGAGCCCCGGAGCGAGGCTACTGCCTTGGCGTGACGGTCAAGCCCCAGGACGACCTGTTCGCCGAGGCCTTCCGCGACTATGCGAGCGGTCCGGACACCTCGGCGTTCCAGCACCTTACACGCGAGCAGGGCGTGGCGGTCCTCCGCCGTGCTGAGGACGAGGGCCTGATGCATTCGGTATGGACGTTCAAGTCGCCGTTCATCGCCGCCATCTGCAACTGCAACCTCGCGAGCGGCTGCATGGCGATGAAGACCACGCTCCAGCTGGGCTACCAGACGATGTGGAAGGGCGAGCATCTCGCACGCCTGCAGGCCGACGAGTGCGCAGGCTGCGGGGCGTGTGTCGATCGGTGCCCCTTCGAGGCGATCGCGCTCGATGACCGGCGGATGGCCCTGGTGGACGAGGACGCGTGCTACGGCTGCGGCATCTGCCGCTCGGCGTGCCCCACCGGCGCGCTCTCCCTCGCGGAGCGGCCGCGAGAGACGGCACCGGTCACGGCGTAGCGGAAGGTTCGCAGTCGCCGATCGCCGATGTGGGTAGTACCAGCGTGAAGACAGAGCCTCGACCGGGCGTGCTCTCGACCTCGATCGTGCCTTTCAGGAGGTCCGCCGTGCGCATGCTCGCAGGCAGGCCGATACCCGCCGCCGCCGTGTGGATCTCCGGCCCCTGGAAGAGCGTCTCCACGCGGCCCCGTTCGATGCCCGGACCGGTGTCCGACACCGCCACCGAACAGCGGTGGTCGTCCAAGCGCGCAACCGTGACGGTGACTCCGCCGCGCTCCGTGTAGCGGATGGCGTTGGACAGCAGGTTCAGCAGTATCTGCTGACACATGAACCGGTCCGTGCATATCTCCACCGGGCGCTCCTCGGCGACCATCCTGAGCGTCAGCCGCTTCTCCTCGGCGAAGGACGACAAGCCGAACAACACCGACTCCACGAGTCCGACCAGATCGAACACCTCCGGCTCGAGTCCGACCCTGCTGGTCTCGGCCCGTCCGGACTCCAGGAGCGAGGTGGCGTATCCCGAGAGCTCACGGCCCGCAGCGGCGATCATCTCGATCTGCCGCCGCTGCTCCTCGTTCAAGCTACCGGCCGTTCCGCGCAGAAGGACGTCAGAGAAGCCGGTGATCGTCTGGAGCGACGTGCGAAGCTCGCGCGCAAGGCTCGCGAACACCATATCGCGCGCCATCGACGCCTGCTGGAGCTCCGCGTTCGTACGCAGCAGGTCTTCGGTGCGCTGTCCCACGATGAACTCGAGGTTGCGCTTCGAGCGCTCGAGCTCCGACTCCATCAGCTTGCGTTCTGTTATGTCATGTATCATTAAGTACAGGAGCTGATGCCCACCAACGTTGATCGGCCCCACGCTGATCTCGACGTCGCGGATCTTGCCCTCGGAAAGCAGATGCTTGCTCGCAAACCGCACCCTGGCGCCGGCCGCCGCCCGCTTGAACTCGGCGTGGACCATCTCGGCCGAGTGCGCGTCGGTCTGAAGAGCGCTCATCGTGAGGAGCTCGTCGCGCGTGTACCCGTAGAAGTCGCAGGCGGCCGGGTTGGCGTCAACCACCTGGGTGGTCTCCGGGTCGACCAGCAGGATCGGCACCGCGCTCCCCTCGAAAACGGCGCTGTACCGCTGCTCGCTCTCCCGGAGCTCCCGCTGGGCGATGAGATCGCGCAGCAGCCGTGTGGCCCACACCGACGTGATGGTGAAGACCGCCGTGACGGCGGGGACGTCGACGATCGGCGCGTGCCACAGTGCGGCCATGACGCCGACCTGCTCGCCCATGCCATCGAGCAGCACAACGCCCGCGTAGGCCTCGTATCCCTCATCGCGGAACAGCCCGTCTGACGGATAGGCGTCCTGCAGCCCCTCAGGTATGCAGACGAAGCGGCGTCCCGCGAAGGCGTCCGAGGGGGTGCCGCGAACGTCGAGCGGTCCGACAGGCAAGGCGGCGGCGTCGCGACTCCACGAGGCGACGACAGCCGCCTCCGCGCCGAAGCCACGGCCTACTTCGATCACGAACGTGCTGCTCGCCCCCGTGAGTTCGCCAAGCCGCTGGACCAGCGCGGTGAGCCCGCCGCTGGGGGCGCCTGCGTCTACTGCCGCAAGCCCCCGAACGCGGGTCGCAAGCGCATCGAGCACCATGATGATCGCCCCGCCGAGCGAGCCTCCCACGGCACGGAGGGGAGCGATGAGCAGCGTCATGTCGGAGACCTGGCCATCGGCGACGCGCAGCTTGAAGTGAAGGTCGAACGGGGGATTCGCCTCGTCGGCGCGTGCGCTTATGACTGTCCACAGATCAGTGCCGTCGTGAACGTGCAGACCGAGCGACTTGTCGGGTCCCAACGTGAGCAGCGACGCCGCCGGTGCGTTGTGCATGCCAACGCTTCCGTCCGCGTTCAGGACAAGCGCGGGGATCGCGAGCGCATCGAGGAGGACCTGTAACGCTGGACGCGCAGGCGGCTCGCGGCCATCGCTCGCAGGCTGAGCGTCTGACCGAACCTCCTGTGCTGACACTTCAGGTCTCCCTTCGTGTGTGCGCTGCATCTATGACGATAGCACGCGCCGCCCCAGCGTGTTCGTGACAGCGACGCCGGCGATCGCCACCACACCGCCCACCAGAGCGAGCGGCGCCGGCACCTCGCCGATCCAGATGAACGCGATCACGATCGCGGACACCGGTGACAGGTAGAGGAAGGTGGCGAGTGCCGAAGCGGGCATGCGCGCCAGCGCATACGACCAGAACAGGTACGCGATAGCCGCGGGGAACACCCCCAGATACACCACGGAGAGGGTGGAGTCCAGCGATGCGTTGGGCATGCGCTGGAGCAGTCCGGGCGCCCACACCAGCATGGGCAGCGTGCCTGCCCAGATGACGTAGGTGGTGAAGGCCAGCGGCCGATATCTGGAAAGCAGGGGCTTGGAGAGGATCGAGTAGGCGGCCGTTACGATCGCGGACAGCAGGATGAGCGCGGCGCCCGGTTCGAGCCGCATCCCGTTGCCGCCCTCGCCGAACGCGATCATCGCGACCCCGGCGAACGCGATCGCGATACCCACCCATCCCCAGAAGCTCAACCGCTCGCCGAGGAAGAGCGACGCGAGCCCCGCGGTGAAAACGGGGGCTGACGCGATGATCAGACTTGCCGCTCCAGCGCTGACGGTCTGCTCCCCGTAGTTGAGCGCCACGTGGTACACGGTGATGCCGAGGAAGCCGGCGAGCGCGATACGCCCGGTGTCCTCACGGGCGGGAAGCGGCATGCGCGTGACGAGCGCGTATCCGCCCAGCACGAGGGACGCGGTACCGAAGCGAAGAAGCGCCACCTCGCCCGGCGTATAGCACCGCAGGCCCACCTTGATCGCGGCGAACGCTGATGACCACAGGAGCAACGTGATGCCGATGGCCAGAGCGGTCCGCGGGCGGGGCTCAGTGATGTTCATCTCGGACATGGGCGGGCATCCATACGCGCCTTTCGGCTGAGGCTGAAGCGACAGCGGCAGTCCGGCGGAGTGCCGTCGCTACTCGAACTTCAGCATCATAACGCCGATACCCAGCATCACACCCGCAAATCCCAGGAGCACGAGCGTGGGCACCACGGCCGCCTCGACCCCCTGGTTGCGGAAGACCACGTCAGTAAGCCCCATGACCGCCCAGCCTGTCGGCGTTAGCTTGGCGACCGTCTGCATGAACGGCGACACGATCTCAAGCGGCCACAAGCACCCGCCCACCATGGCCAGCGCTGTCGATATCAGCGGCGACAGGCCGCTCATTTGGTCGCGCGTGCGTACCAGCGCCGAAACCATCACGGCAAGTCCGGTTCCCGCAAGGATGTACGCGCCGAGCACCATCACCACGGCGATCGGGTCGGTGCCCCACGGCACGCCGAAGCCGAACGCTCCGACCAGCACCAGGATGAGCGCCTGCACCGCCGCGGCGACGACCGTGCCCACGACCTTGCCCGAGAGGATGGTGGTCCTGCTCACCGGCGCCACCATCAGGCGGCGCAGGGTGCCCTGCTCGCGCTCCTCAAGGATCCCGCCGACGCTCCCGAACGTCATGAACAGGACGAACCACACGGTGAATCCGATGGAGCTCAATGTGGCGCCCTCGGCGGTCACGCTGTCACCGCGCACCTCCGAGGCGACCACCTGGCTGGCCTCGGCATACACCGGCGGCTGAGGGGACCACTTCGCGTCGGCTGTCTGGTAGACATCGTCGAAGTCCGCGTTCAACACCGGGACCGCGCTGATGACCCGGGCGGCCGCTGCGTTGCCCGACATGCGTGTTGCGATGCCCTGTACCACCGACACGATCGCGAACCCGCTCTGTGAATCGGGGTTGCGCATCACTTCGATCGTCGCGTCGCCGCCCTCAAGCGCATCGGCAAAGCCCTGCGGCACAAGCACCGCGACACCCACGTCGCCCGAGGCGACCTCGGCCTCGGCCTCCGCACGCGTAGCTCCCTCGATGCGCAGCGACTCCTCGGCGTCGATCAACTCACCGACCTGTGCCGAGTACACTGAGGCGCCCTCGTCCACGAACAGCACACGGATGTCGCTCGCTTGCCCCGCCGCGAACGCTGAGCCGAAGAGCATCGTGAGCGCGAGCGGCAGCACGATGACGCCCACCACCTCGGCCGGATTGCGAAGGATCTGTATGGCGTTAAGCCGTGCCAGTGAGAGGATCTTGCGCATCATTCGTACCTCACCCGCCACACACCGAAGCCCAGCAAGACCACGCCTATCGCTGTCACCGCACCGATGTTGGGCAGGACATCGGCAAGCGCGCCGCCGCGCATGAGCTCCAGGAACGACTCGACGGTCCAGTACACCGGCGAGAGCACCTGCACCGGAAGGAGCCACGACGGCAGCTGCTCGGCAGGGATCATCGCACCGCCGAGCGCCGCGAACAGCATGATGAACGCGGGGGCGATTCCACCGATCGCGCGCTCCGTCTTGCCGAGCGCCGCGAGCGCCATCGCAAGGCCCGCGGCGGAAAGCACCTCGGCGAACCCGACAAGCACCACCGCGAGCACGTCGGAGCCCCAGTCGACCTGGAAGAGCAACCGCGTGCCGGCCAGGAGCACGAGGAACTGCAGCACGCCGATCAGCATCACGCCGAGCGCCTTGCCACCAACGATGACGGCCGTGCTCGAGGGGGTGGACATCATGCGCGCGAGGGTCTGTTCGCGGCGCTCGCGCACGAACGAGAACGCACCGAACATCCCCCCGAAGAGCAGGAACATCCCCGACATCGCCGCAGCATAGAAGGAGATCATCGAGATCTCCTTCTCAAGCTCGACATCGAGCTCGCTCACGCGCACGGCATCGAGCTCGAGCTCCTGCGTCTCGCCCGGGGAACCGTGCGAGGCCCCGGGAAGCGCGTTGGATGCGTCGGCGCCGGACGGCGGTCCGGCCGAAAGCGGCGCGGCGAACGCTTCGGCCAGCGTATGGCCTGCAACGATCTGCGCCGATGCCTGCGCCACTCCCGCGCGCACCACGGCGGCCCAGACACCCGCGATCACGGCAGAACCGGGATCCTGCAGCACCTCGAGCGGCGCTGGCTCACCGCGTGTGATGCGGTCCGTCAGGTCCTTGGGGATGATCAGTGCGGCAGTCAGGTCCCCGCGCTCCACCTCGGTGCGGACCTTGTCGGCGTCGTCACGCACGTGGATGTTGAAGACCGCGTCGATCTCCTCGGCCGACGTCAGCCCGTCAACGAAGCGTTCGCCGGTGTCCCCCGAATCCAGGTTCACGATCGCGACCTCGGCGTCGAGCGAATCGCCTTCGCCGACATTGCCGAGCGCGGAGCCGAGTATGAATATCAGGCCAAGCGGCATGGCGAGCATCACAAGCAGCGCCGCACGGTCGCGCACCATGATTCGCGTGTCTTTGGCGGCGATGGTGAATAGATTCCTCATGGCTCAGTCCCGCAAGCTCTTGCCGGTGAGATGCAGGAAGACGCTTTCCAGGTTAGGCTCGGTAACCGATACCGAGGTCACGTGCGCGCCCTCGCTCTCGAGCGTGGATACGAGGCGGCCCATGATCGACCCGCTGCTGCGGGTGAGCACCTCGAGCGCGTCCTCCACGCTCTCCACCCCCTCCACGCCCTCGATCGCACGCACGCGTTCAAGCACCTCCGAGGTGACGCCCGCAACCTTCACCGCCACCACGTCCATGCCACCCACCACGTCACGGAGTTCGTTCAGGGTCCCCTCGGCGATGATCACGCCGTGGTCCATGATCGCGATGCGGTCGCAGAGGTACTCGACCTCCTCCATGTAGTGGCTCGTGTAGAGCACGGTCATCCCGGCGGCGTTAAGGTCCTTGACCGTTTCGAGGATGTGATTGCGGCTCTGGGGGTCGATGCCCACGGTGGGCTCGTCCATGAGGAGCACCCGCGGCTTGTGCAGGATCCCGGCGGCTATGTTGATGCGCCGCTTCATGCCCCCGGAGTACTTCTCGACACGCTCCTTCGCGCGGTCCGCCAGCCCCGCAAGCTCGAGAGCATCGGCAACGGCGCTCTTGAGCGCGTCTCCACGCAGGCCATACATGCTGCCCCAGAACCGCAGGTTCTCGGCTGCGGTGAGCGTTGGATAGAGCGCGATCTCCTGCGGCACCACGCCAAGTGCGGCTTTGAGGGCGCCAGGCTCGCGGGCG
Source organism: Actinomycetes bacterium (assembly GCA_022839745.1). Classification (GTDB taxonomy): domain Bacteria; phylum Actinomycetota; class Coriobacteriia; order Anaerosomatales; family Anaerosomataceae; genus Anaerosoma. Next base: position 24,907 of record JALHJB010000017.1, on the reverse strand, counting down.
GAGTCATGTCCGTTGACCACGATGGTTCCCGAGGTCGGCTCGATCAGACACGACACCATCGAGATCGTGGTCGTCTTGCCCGCGCCATTGGGCCCGAGGAGGCCGAACACCTCGCCTTCTTCGATGGAGAACGATACGTCGTTTACAGCAACGAGCTCGTCGAACCGCTTCGTCAGTGCGCGCACCTCGACGATACTGCTCATGGAACCCCCACCCCTGCGTCGAAACACTCCGGATCGGACCGATGATGGCCTGCCGGCTGTGGTGCAACGACGGCCACCGGGAGGCTACCCGTGCACGCCGGAGCCCAAACACGCGGGGGTGCTCGACGTTCGGTCCCGGATGCGAACGGCCGGTCATCTGCAAGAGACGACCGGCCGTCTCATCAGCTGGTGGACGAGATCGGATTCGAACCGACAACCCCCTGCGTGCAAAGCAGGTGCGCTCCCGTTGCGCCACTCGCCCGTGCCGGCCCCACGGGGCTGGCAGACGGAGAGTATAACATCTGAGACGGGTTCGGACAGCGGCCCGATACTCGAGATGAAGCGGCGGGTACGCGTGTCCCGCGCACCCGCCGCCGGTATCGCCGCACCAGGGTGACTGTCGCACCGCCCGAGTCGCCCCTCCAAAGGGCCATCCTAGAGAGCTCTTGGCCTGGCAGACGCTTCCGCCTCCCGGCCGCACCCCCGCGGGTCACAGAGGCTTATGCCCGGTATCCGCTCGCATACGCGGTCCTGCACTTGCATTGTCGAACGAACAGGATCAACACACGTACCGAACCCTCGAATGTCTGAGACATGACTCACACACACGCGTAGCGGGGGGATCCTTCATCGGCCACCCTGGTGGAAAACCAGCTCGTCACACAGGCTCGATGCCATCACCTCGATCCAGCTCGGGAACGAAGCGGTCGTATAGATCGTGTACCCCGGGCGCGCGACTTCTACGCATTCCGGCTCACTTGAGCGCGTCGAGCGCGGCGCGGAGCTGCTCCTCGGTCATCTCACCCACGAGCAGGTCTCGCTGTGCGCCGTCGCCGCCGAGCAGCACGAACGACGGGACGTACTGCACGCCGAAGTCGTTCGCGATCTGCGCTCCTTCGGCGTCGGTCTCCACATTGATGAGACGGAACTCCACGACACCTTCATACTCGGTCTTGAGCCTGTCGACCACAGGCGCCATCGTCTGGCAGCTGGGTCACCAATCGGTGTAGAACTCGTACAGGATCGGCAGACCCGAGAGCGCGACCTGTGGAGCCACACCGGCGTCTGTCGCCGCAGCCGCCCCGCCCGCGAGCGCGCCGTCCCATTGCGCGATACCGCCACCGAGGTCGTAGACGCGCTCGAAGCCCATCGACTGCAGCATACCCGCGGCACTGTCGCTCCGGTCACCCACTGCACAATAGACGACCACGGGGGCCGTCCGGTCCCAGCCATCGGCCACCGCGGCCAGATCGCTCAACGGCACGTTCTCGGCGCCCTCGATATGGGCGCCCGTGAATTCGGCGGCAGTCCTGACATCAACGATGCGCGCGCCCTCCTCCTGGAGTCGCGACAGATCGCCGTTGTCGATAAGCCCCGGCGTAGGTGTGCCTGAGGAGAGGGCGACGATCGCAACGATCACCACAGCCACTCCGAACACCACTGCAAGTACTTGAGCGCGCTTCATCTGACCTCCGCGTCATGCGACGACTGAATACCCAGGCGGGTATCGTAGCAGCAATGCCCGTGCCGTGTCGCGGGCGCTTCTGCAGCAAGAACGTGGCACAATAGGAGCGGTGTGCCAGAGCCCGACATCCTGCCCTCATGGCGCGACACGAGGTGATCGATCATCAGCCAGCCCGCCGACTCCCTGCAGCCCCGTGCCGAAGAGCCCCTACGGGGCGAGCTTCTTGGCGCCGACCGCCTTATGGCCGCGGCGCGGTCGCTTGCGAAGCGCCAGCGGTGGACCGACCGGCCCGCACGCGCGCAGACGCCTGTCCTCACGCTTGTGGAGGGTGCGGCAACCGAGTTGGCGGCCGTGTATCGCGTGCTGGTCACGGATGCCCGCGAGGATATCCCGGTGGCCCCGGCTGCCGAGTGGCTCCTCGACAACTACTACCTCATTGAAGAGCAGATAACGCTCGTGACCGAGGACCTTCCCGCACGATATGGCGCCGAGCTCCCACGTCTCGTTGAAGGGTCCTTTGCCGAGTACCCCCGGCTGATGGAGGCCGTGGCCACCCTCGTGGCCCACACCGACTCGCGCATCGACGAGGAGACGCTGACGTCGTTCATGCACGCGTACCAGGACGTCTCCCCGCTGACCATCGGCGAGGTCTGGGCGGTGCCGATCATGCTTCGCGCCATGCTTGTGGAGAACCTCCGCAGGCTCGGCGCACGTATACTCGAGAGCCACCAGGCGGTCGTTGGCGGAGAGCGGTTCGCCGATCGCCTCGTAATGGCGGCCGACCAGGGGCCATCCGAGCTGGCGGAGCGTATCGCCGAGCTCGATCGGGCACATGCGGCCGCCCCTCCGGCATTCCTCCTTCGGCTCTCACAGCGCCTGCTCGGACATGAGGCGGGCCTCGAGCCGCTCGCCGACTGGATCGAGCGCGCACTGGAGCAACACGGTGCCGACCTCGAGCGCCTCACGATGGAGGAGCACCAGCACCAGGCCGCGGACCAGGTGTCCATCGCCAACGCGATAACCAGCATCAGGTTCCTCGATGCGTTGGAGTGGCGCGAGTTCTTCGAAAGCGTGAGCGTAGTCGAGCAGGTCCTGCGGGAGGATCCGACCGGTGTGTACGGCCGGATGGACTTTGCGAGCAGGGACCGGCTGCGCCACACCATCGAGAAGCTCGCCGAGCGCGGGGATCTCGACGAGGTGGGTGTGGCCGAGGCCGTCATCAGCCACTGTCTTGAGGCCCTCGCCGCTGACCCGGCCGACACCCTGCGGGGCCATGTGGGCCACTACCTGATCAGCGACGGCCGGTACGCGTTCGAGCGTTCGGTGGGCTATCGCCCCCAGCTGGGCGAGCGCCTCCACCGCGGCCCGCTCGCCGCGCGGGGCCTCATCTACTGGGGAGTCCTGACCGCGATGACGGCCGCACTCGCCTCGGCGATCGGCTTGTTCGTCGCCTCGGCCACCGGGAGCGCCGGCGCGGCAGTGCTGCTCGGCGTGCTTGCCGTGATCCCGGTCTCGGAAGTCGGCATGACGCTCGTGAACAGGCTCTCCGCGTGGCTGTGGCCTCCGCGCATGCTCGCCAAGATCGATCATCGCCTACCGGTTGCGCAGGCCCACAACACCATGGTGGTGTACACGGCGCTCCTCACCTCGCCCGCGGCGGCGCAGCACGTGGTGGACAACATGGAGATCGGATTCCTGGCCAACCGCGACCCGAACGTGCGGTTCGCGATACTCGCCGACCTGCGCGGCGGATCCGCGCAGTATACCGAGACGGACTCCGCGGTGATCGAGGCGGCGCGCTCGGGCATCGCCGTCCTGAACGAGCGCTACGGGCACGGCAACGAGCGTCCGTTCTCGCTCTTCGTACGCGGCCGGACCTGGAGTGCGGCCGACGAGACCTGGATGGGCTGGGAACGTAAGCGTGGCGCGCTCACCGAGTTCTGCAGGCTGCTGCGGGGGGCCACCGACACATCGTTCACCATCGCCGACGGTGACCCCGCCGAGTACGCGAAAGTGACCTTTGTGATCACGCTTGATACCGACACAGGGCTGCCGCGTGACGGTGCGCGCAAGCTCATATCCACCATCGCTCACCCGCTCAACCGTGCGGTGGTGGACCCGTCGACCCGCACGGTCCGCCGCGGCTACGGCCTTATCCAGCCGCGCGTGGCGATGTCGCTCGAGGGTTCCGAGGACAGCCTCTTCGCCTGGCTGTACTCGGGTGTGACCGGCGTCGACCCATACGCGGGAGCCGTTTCCGATACCTACCAGGACGTGTTCGGCGAGGGATCGTTCACCGGCAAGGGCATCTTCGAGGTCGACGTCTTCAACGCCGTCCTGGAAGACCGCTTCCCGGAGAACACACTGCTCTCGCACGACCTGCTCGAGGGCTCGTACCTGAGAACAGGGCTCGCTTCGGACATAGAGGTCTACGACGACCAGCCGTCGAGCTACATCTCGCACTGCGCGCGTCTCCACCGCTGGGTTCGCGGCGACTGGCAGACGCTGCCGTGGCTCCTGCCGCGTGTGCCCACGGCGGATGGCCGCGAGCGCAACCCGCTCACCCGCCTGCATCGCTGGAAGATCATCGATAACCTGCGCCGCTCGCTGACGCCGCTTGCGACCGTGGCGCTCACCATCGCCGGTTTCGTGGTGCTGCCGCCGCTCTCGTGGGCGTGGCTCGCGATCATCGCCGCGCTCCTGTTGTTCCCGTTGGTGTTCGGCCTGGCGGATTCGTTCCTCCGGCGAACGCCGGCCGACACGCGCACCGAGCGCGGAACGCTGCTCTCCGACATCCGCCGTGACGTTCTGCGGACGCTGTTCAACATCGCCGTGCTGCCTCATCAGGCATACCTGATGACCGACGCCGCCTTGCGTGCGCTCTGGCGTATGTTAGTGAGCCGGCGCGACATGCTCGAGTGGGAGACCGCGGCCGAGGCCGAGCGCAGGCTTGGCGCGGGCACCCTGGCGTCGTTCACCCACCGGATGGGCACCGCGAGCGCCCTCGCGGTGGTGAGCGCGGCTCCCATCATGCTCACCGGTGGGCCGTCGGCTGTGATCCCCTACATCCCGCTGCTTGGCGCCTGGGCGTACGCACCGTTGGCGGCATGGCGTGCCAGCAGACCCATACCGGCGCCAACACCGGAGCTCTCGGCGGCGGATGTGACGATGATGCGCAGGGCGGCGCGCAAGACATGGCGCTTCTTCGAAACGTTCGTGACCGCCGAAGACCACTACCTGGCTCCGGACAACTTCCAGGAAGACCCCAAGTGCGAGGTTGCCCACCGCACCTCCCCCACCAACATGGGCCTCCAGCTGCTCGCGGCGGTCACCGCCTACGACCTCGGTTACCTCACGGTGGCGCAGCTCACGGAGAACGTGTCCCGGACGCTCACCACCATGGTGGGCATGGAGCGCTTCCGCGGTCACTTCTACAACTGGTACGACACCACCACCCTGCTGCCGCTCCGGCCCACGTACGTATCCACGGTCGACTCGGGCAACCTCGCCGGCCACCTGCTGGCGCTTCGGGTCGCGCTCCTCGAGGTCTCCGAGCGCCCGATCCTCGGCGCGCAGGTCTTGGACGGCATCGGCGACACCGCACGGCTGGCGCTCGAGGAGCTCGCGGCGACACGCGGGCCCGCGGATACCGCCGACGACCGCGCGGAGAGCCGTACGGCGCTCGAAGAAGTGGTGCGGCGCATCGGGCTCGACTCGCCGCCGGTCAACCTTGGCGAGTGGCTTGCGCTGCTCGAAGGCCTGCGCGCGCTTACCGCGCCACTCACCGAGCGGGCTGGCCGGATCGCCTCGGCGGCGGGCGACGATGAGGCCGTCGGCAACACCGTGAAGTCGATCGTCGCAGTAGTGGAGGCCGTCGATGGCGCACTCGGCATCATCGACGCGTACGCTCCCTGGGCGCGGGACGTGCTGGCTGGCGTGCGCACCCAAAGCGGCGAACCTGATCCGGCGCTGGCGCCGCTGCTCACGCACGTGCCGAGCCTGGTCGGACTCGCCGAGGGGTTAGGCACCGCTCTCGAGGCCCTCGATGCGATGTCGGAAGCCGGCGGCCCCGACGCCGCATGGGCGGCCCGCATGGCGGCCGGCATCCGGGGAGCGCGCACCGAGGCCGTCACGCTCCTCGCGCGCCTCCGGCTCTCGGCGGAAATCGCCCGTGAGATGTGGGAGCACACCGACTTCGCGATGCTCTTCGACGAGCACCGCCTCCTGTTCTCGATCGGTTTCAACACCGCCGAGGGTAGACTCGACGACTCCTACTACGACATGCTCGCGAGCGAGTGCCGGCTCGCAAGCTTCCTCGCGATCGCCAAGGGCGACGTGCCTCAGGAGCACTGGTTCCGACTCGGCAGGGCGGTCACGCGCACCGAGGGGGGCGCCGCGCTCGTGAGCTGGAGCGCGAGTATGTTCGAGTACCTGATGCCGCTCCTCGTGATGAAGACGTGGCCCGAGACGCTGCTCGACCGGACGTACACCAATGTGGTGCGTCGCCAGATCCAGTACGGTCGCCAGCGCGGCGTGCCGTGGGGCGTGTCCGAGTCCGCATTCAACGCCAAGGACGTGGAGCTCACGTACCAGTACCAGGCGTTCGGGGTGCCCGGCCTCGGACTCAAGCGTGGCCTCTCGGCAGACATCGTCGTAGCGCCGTACGCTACGGTCCTCGCGCTCATGGTGGCGCCGCGCGAAGCGCTCTCGAATCTCGAGACGCTGACCCGGCAGGGCGGCGAGGGCTGGTACGGGTACTACGAGGCGATCGACTACACGCCAGGCCGCGTGCCGGCCGGCAAGGAGCGCGCGGTCGTCAAGGCGTACATGGCGCACCACCAGGGGATGAGCATGCTGTCCCTCGGCAACATGTTGTGCGGCTTCCGGATGCAGGACCGCTTCCACGCCGACCCGCTCGTGACCTCGGCCGAACTGCTGCTTCAGGAGCGCGTGCCGCGCCGTGTGCAGGTCGCCCAGCCGCGTGCCGAGGAGGTCGAGTTCGTCCGCTCGGTGCGGGAGGTGCCGCCGCCGGTCACGCGCGCGTATCCGCTCGCGAACACACCGGTCCCCGCGACGCACTTCCTATCCAACGGTTCGTATTCGGTGATGGTCACCAACGCCGGCGGCGGCTACAGCCGCTGGCGCGACCGCACGGTCACGCGGTATCGCGAAGACATCACCCGCGACTGCTGGGGCACGTTCTTCTACCTCAAGAACGTCGAGACGGGCCGGGTGTGGTCGGCGGCCTATCAGCCGTCGGTGGCCGAGCCCGACGACTATCACGTCACCTTCTCGGCCGACCGCGCCGACTTCCGCCGCATGGACGGCGACGTGGAGACGCACACCGAGATCATCGTCTCGCCGGAAGACGACGTAGAGGTCAGACGCATAACCGTGACCAATCACGGACATGAGCCGCTCGCTCTCGAGGTCACGTCGTATCTCGAGGTCACGCTCGCGCCCCGCGGCGCCGACCGGGCGCACAAGGCGTACAGCAACCTCTTCGTGGAGACCGAGCCGCTCGAGGAGCACTCGGCGCTGCTCTTCTCGCGCCGGCCGCGGTCATCGGAGGAGCCGCGGCTCTGGGGCATCCACCTGCTCGCGTGCGACTCTCAGGACGCATGCTCGTGGTCGTACGAGACCGACCGTGCCGCGTTCCTCGGCAGGCTCAATACGCCGGTGAGCGCGCACGCGATCTTCGGCGATGGCCGGCTCACCAATACCACCGGAGCGGTGCTCGACCCGATCTGCTCCATCAGGCAGCCGCTTGTTGTGCCGCCGGGTGAGACGGCGCGGCTAGCGTATATCACCGGGGCGGCAGACTCGCGCGAACGTGTGGAGTACTTCGCCGAGAAGTACCACGACATCGCCAACGCCCAGCGCGCGGCCGACCTCGCCTGGTCCACGAGCCGGATCGAGCTGCGGGACCTCGGCATCACGCCGGAGGAGTCGGTCACCTACCTGCGTCTCGCTTCGCGCATGCTCCTGACCGATCCGTATTCGCGCCTCAAGGTGCTCACCGAGGTCGAGAACCGCCTGTCGGTCTCGGGTCTGTGGGAGATCGGCATCTCGGGCGACTACCCGATCCTGCTGCTCAAGATCGAGCAGGTCGATCAGACACCGCTCGCCCGGCAGGCCCTGCTCGCCCATCAGTACTGGCGCAGCAAGGGATTCGAGACCGACCTGGTGATCCTGAACACGCGACCCACCGGCTACGCCTCGGAGCTTGATGGGCGCCTGCGCACGCTGCTGCGCACCGGCCACGCACTGCAGCTGACCGATCGCCCCGGCGGCGTGTTCCTCCGCACCGCCGACCAGATGCGCCCGGAGGTGTTCAACCTCCTCGAGAGCGCCGCTCGCGTTGTCCTCGAGGGCGACCGCGGTCCCCTCCAGCTGCAGCTCGACCGGCGCGCGGACCGCCCCGAGCCGCCTCCCGCGCTGGCGCCGTCGTCGGAGCCGATGGCGTACCCCGCCCCCGGGTTCGAGCGCCCGGCGCTCGCGTTCGACAACGGCCTCGGCGGTTTCGACCTCGAGCGTGACGAGTACGTGATCGTGCTGTCCGACGGACAGACCACGCCCGCTCCCTGGGTGAACGTGATCGCACGGCCGCGGTTCGGCACGCTTGTCTCGGAGGCCGGCATCGGCTGCACGTGGGCCGAGAACAGCCACGAGAACCGCATCAGCACCTGGAACAACGACCCCGTCTCCGATGGCACGGGCGAATGCCTGTACGTGCGCGACGAAGCCACAGGTGAGTTCTGGAGCCCCACGCTGCTGCCGGTGCGCGGCGGCGGCACGCACGTGATCCGCCACGGGCGCGGCTACACCCGCTTCGAACACGCGAGTCACGGCATCGAGCACACGCTCGACTGGTTCATAGCCGATGACGCACCCGTGCGCATCGCCCGCCTGAGGCTCACGAACACCGGCGATGTCCGGCGCTCGCTCTCCGTCACACACCTTGTAGAGTGGAGCCTCGGCGATTCGCGCAGCGCGGCGCAGCAGCGTGTGGTGACATGGTGGGACGAGACCGCCGAGGCGCTCATGGCGCACAGCTGGTTCAACCTCGACTTCCCGGGACGGCCCGCGTTCCTGGCATCGACCGTAGCGGGAGGGTCGTTCACCGCAAGCCGCACCGAGTTCATCGGGCGCAACGGCACCCCGGCCGCGCCGGCCGCGATGGCCCGGGCCCACCTCGGCGGGCTGTCTGGCCGCTTCCACGACAACTGCGGAGCCCTCATGCGCCCCATCGCGCTTGAACCGGACGAGACCGCCGAGGTCGCGTTCATGCTCGGCCAGACCGAGAGCGTGGAGGACGTGCACGCGCTCATCGCCCGCCTGCGTGAACCCGGCGCGATCGACGCCGAGCTCGACGGCGCCAAGCGCGCATGGCGCGACCGGCTGGACGCGATCCGTGTGGACACGCCCGACCGGCGCCTGAACGCGATGGTGCCGGCGTCGCTCTACCAGTCGCTGGCCTGCCGCACATGGGGGCGCACGGCGACCTACCAGTCGTCCGGCGCGTTCGGCTTCCGCGACCAGCTGCAGGACTGCCTCGCGCTCATCGACACGCACCCGGACCTGGTGCGCGATCACATCATCGAGGCCTCGCGCCATCAGTTCCCCGAGGGCGACGTGCTGCACTGGTGGCAGCCGGTCTCCGGCCGCGGCGTGCGCACCCGCTTCACCGACGACCGCCACTGGCTGCCGTTCGTGGTGGCCGAATACGTGCGGGCCACCGGCGATCTCTCGGTGCTCGACGTCGAGACGCCGTACCTCGAAGGCCCGGCGATCCCCGATGATCGCGAGGACAGCTACCTCCAGCCGGTCCCGTCGCTCAAGGTCGCGACCGTGTACGAGCACTGCCTGGCCGCGCTTGCGCTCGCGCCAGCGGGCAGCCATGGCCTGCCGCTGATCGGCGGTGGTGACTGGAACGACGGAATGAACCGCGTTGGCGCCGAAGGCCGCGGCGAGAGCGTGTGGCTCGCCTGGTTCCTCGACGTCACGATGCGCGGCTTTGCCAGCGTGTGCGACCTGCGCGGCGATGCAGAGTCGGCCACCACGCTTCGGGCAACCGCGGCCGAGTTCATCGAGGCCGCCGAGGCGCACGCGTGGGACGGCGCCTGGTACCGGCGCGCGTACTTCGATGACGGCACGCCGCTCGGGACCGCACAGGCCGCCGAGTGCCGGATCGACGCGATCGCGCAGGCGTGGTCGGTGATCTCAGGCCAGGGCGACCCGGAACGCGCGCGCCGGGCGATGGAGAGCGTGGAAAGCGAGCTGGTGCGCTGGGACGACGGGCTCATCGCCTTGCTGACACCGCCGTTCGATCAGATGGAGCACGACCCCGGCTACATCAAAGGATACGTGCCGGGCGTGCGTGAGAACGGCGGGCAGTACACGCACGCCGCGCTCTGGGTCGCGCTCGCCTACGCGCGGCTTGGCGACGGGGACGAGGCGGTTTCGCTGCTCGACCTCATCAACCCCGTGAGCCACGCCCTCGACGCTGACGCGGTGCAGCGCTACAAGGTGGAGCCCTACGTGATCGCCGCCGACGTATACGCGGTCGACCCGCACACCGGCCGTGGCGGGTGGACATGGTACACCGGGTCAGCGGCGTGGTTCTACCGCACCATCGTGCGCGAGGTGCTCGGCCTGCGAACAGAGGCCGAGGGCGATGACCGCTATCTGGTGGTGGATCCGTGCATCCCCAAGACGTGGCCGGGCTTCTCGGCGTCATACCGCTTCGGCTCATCCGTGTACGAGATCGCGGTGGAGAACCCGCGCGGCGTGAACCGTGGCGTCGCGCGGGTGCTTCTGGATGGAGAACCGTGCGAGGACCTGCGCGTCCCGCTCGCCGACGACGGCGCGGTGCATCACGTGACGGTGTCGATGCTCGGCGCGTGATCAGACCGTAGGGCTCACGGTGGGTATATGCACCTTATCGCCACGCGCGCGCGCAGTGCGCTGCGAGCTCCTGCCACCGTTTAGAGGAGGTAGCATGGAAGCCCTGTCGCTCCAGACCATCCTGGATCTTGCACAGCCGGCCGAGAGCGTGCGGGTGTCGCTCTTCTTGCCCACGCGGCGGTTCGGCCCTGGCAGCCAGGAGGCGGACTCGACCCGGCTCAGGAACCTTGTGCGCGAAGCCGAGGCTCTGCTTTCGGCGCGCGGACTCAAGGCTGCCGAGGTCGACCGACTGCTTGCGCCGGCCCGGGCGCTGTCCGATGACCGCCCGCTGTGGTTGCGCTCGCGTGACGGGCTGGTCGTGTTGCTCGGCGCTGAAGAACATCACGTGTTCCAGGTCGACCTGCCTGTCGCCGAGCGTGTCCATGTGGGTGACCGCTTCTCGGTGCGGCCGCTCCTCCCGCTGCTCGGCAGGGACGACTCGTACTGGGTGCTCGCGCTCAGTCAGAAACGGGTGCGGTTGCTCAAAGGCGACCGGGTCTCGCTCACGGAGGTCCCGGCCGAGCACATCCCGGAGAGCCTGAGCGACGCCCTTCAGTGGGAGGACTTCGAGAAAACCTCGCTGCAGTTCCACACCGGTACGAGCGGTACCGGCGGACGACGCCCCGCGGTCTTCCATGGCACCGGAGAGCCGGACACAAAAAACGAGCTCACGCGATTCTTCCGCGATATCGACCGTGGGCTCCATGAGCACCTCGGCGGAGACCACGCGCCGCTCGTCCTCGCCGGAGTCGACTACCTGATACCGCTCTACCGCGAGGTGAGCACGTGCCCGTCGCTGCTCGATGGCGCCGTGACCGGCAATCCTGATGCCCTCGGCGAGCAGGCACTCCATGAGCGCTCGTGGGCGATTGCGGCCGAGGCGTTCGACCGCGAGAACAGCCGTGTGCTCGAGAGCGTCACCGAGATGTGGGCCTCGCCCCGCGTGATCACCGAACCTGCCGGCATCGTGGAGGCAGCCGCCGCAGGGCGGATCGACTCTCTGCTCCTGTCGGAAACGGCTGAGGCGTGGCTCCCCGGGGCGGAGGCCGAGGGCGACACGGACCTCCTCGAGCAGGCCGCACTCGACACACTGCGGAGTTCCGGGACCGTGGCGGTGTTCCCGGCCGAGCGCATGCCCCACGGGAAGGATGCCGTCGCGCTCCTGCGCTACTGAGCGGGACCGCTCAACTGAGTGCTCCTGCCAGGGGTCATTGAGCTTCGCGCGTCCGAGTCCTGCCATCGGATGCACACGCCGACACGCGACCGCAGGAGGACTCCGACATAGACAGCCGCTTCATCGCATTCGCGGGACTCGCGCTCATCCTTGTGCTCACACCGGGCGCCAACCTCATGCTCGTGATCCGGTCGACGTTGGGGGTTGGCCCGCGCGCGGGCATCGCCACTGCGCATAGCGAGGGCGCGGCAAGACGTTCGAAGCCGTCGAGGGCGAGGAGGCCGACGTGCGCGACACGGTACCCACTCCACGGCGATCGCGCCGCTTCCTGCTCAACGGCGTCCTGTGCAACGTGCTCAATCCAAAGATCGCCCTGTTCTACCTCGCGCTCCTGCAGCAGTTCGTGGCACCCGGAGAGCCGGTGCTCGCGACATCGCTGCCCCTGGCGGGGGTCCACGGGTGCATCAGCGTCTCGCTCCAAACGGTGCTCAGCCTCGCGTTCGGCTGGATCCGGCCGCTGCTCGCACGTCCGGTGGTCTACCGAACCCTCGAGGCGCTGACCGGGTCGCTGCTCGTGAGCTTCGGCGTCCGGCTGGCGCTCGCCACCCGGTAGGAGGACCCCCGGAGACTCCACGAATGGAAGAAGGCCCCGGTCTCCCGGGGCCTTCTCAGTCGCGTCATGGTGGGCCCGAGTGGATTCGAACCACTGACCTCACGGTTATCAGCCGTGCGCTCTAACCAACTGAGCTACGGGCCCATGCTGCGAACAGCCTGGTTACAATAGCCCACGGCTCGAACCAGCGTCAAGAACCTTCAGGCGCGACAGATCACGACTACGAGCGTCCGCCGCCGTGGCCCATCGAACTCGCACAGGTACGCCCCCTGCCACGCACCGAGCGCGAGCTGCCCACCGAACACGGGGATGTCGATGCTCGCACCCATGAGCGACGCCTTGATGTGCGCGTCGGAGTTGCCCTCGACATGTCGCCAGCCGCCGTCCTCGGGAACCAGCCGTGAGAGCCCCGTGAGGATGTCGGTCCGCACATCGGGGTCAGCGGCCTCGTTGAGCGTGACCGCGGCGGTGGTGTGCGGGCAGAACACGAGCACTCGGCCCTCGGCGATACCCGACGCGGCCACCACATCGGCGATCTCGCGGGTGATCTCCACCATCTGCTCTCGCCGGTGTGTCTGGATCTCGAAACGCATGACCTCCCCCGTTCCTGGTCCCCTGGTTATGGAGTATGCCTGTGTGCGAGCGGGTTCAGCAACTGCGTGCTACCGTGGGAACGAGCGCAAAGGAGGAGCACCGTGATACATGTACGCATCGCAGGACTGAGCCTGGATCCGGTCACCGAGCAGCCGGTGCTGCTGCTTGTGCGCGCCGACGACCCCTCCACCAACCCGCGCCTCGCGCTGCCGATCTGGATCGGGCATGCCGAGGCGAGCGCGATCATCCTTGCGCTGCAGGGCATCGAGGCCCCGCGCCCGATGACACACGACCTGCTCCACACCGCCATCGGCATGCTCGGATTCGTGGTGAGCCGCGTGGAGATCACGCGCCTCGAGGAGGGCACCTTCTACGCGGCGATACTCCTGCGTGGCGAAGACCGCGAGATCGCGGTGGACGCCCGACCCTCGGATTCAGTCGCTCTCGCGGTGCGCGCCGGCTGCCCGATCTTCATCGCCGAGGAGATCTTTGCCGAAGCCGCTGTCGAGGTGACCGAGATCGACGAAGAGGAAGAAGTCGAGAAGTTCCGCGACTTCCTCGACCACGTCGATCCCAGCGACTTCATGTCGTAGCGATGCCCAGTGTTGCGGGGAGCTCGGCGATGTCGTCGATGATGGCATCCGGACCAGCGGCCACCAGCCGCTCACGCGATGCCACTCCCCAGGTAGCCGCGACCGTGAACGCGCCCGCACCGTTGCCCGCCTGAACATCCATCGGGCTGTCCCCAACATAGACCGCGTGCGACGGAAGCACGCCGAGCGCCTCGGCACCTATCCGCACGGGCAGCGGGTCTGGCTTGTGGGCAGGAGTGTCGTCGGCCGTGATCACGACCCGGAAGTACCTGCCGAGGCCGAACAGCTCCATGGCTCGGTCCGCCATGGGCCGCCCCTTTGACGTCACGATGCCCATCGGGATGTCCGCCGCCAGAAGCGCATCGAGCACATCGAGTGTGTTCGGGTACAAGCGCGCCATCTCATCATGCGTGCGGTGATTGAACTCGCGATAGACAGCCAGCAGGCGCTGCACCGTCTCCTCATCGTCCGTGAACTGACGCATCTGGTGCGCGAGCGGGATCCCTACGCTATGCATAAGCTCCGCATCGGACAGCGGCGCGCCAAAGACCTCGGCAGTGCTGTGTCGGAATGAGGCGAGGATGTGCGGGATCGTGTCGACGACCGTACCGTCGAGGTCGAACAGCACTGCCTCGACGGCAGGCGGAAGGGATTCGAGAGTGTTCACGGTCACCATCCTATCACCCCGCAACTGCCACACCCACTCCGGCGGGCCCGCCCCCTTCAGGGTGCTCGTCGTGTGGATGGTCTTCATCGCGCACGCGGCGCAGCAGCAGGAACGTCGCGACCGCCCCTGCGGCGTACAGCGCGGCTGTGTAGAAGTACGGCGTCGTGTACGACTGCTCCATCAGGCGCCCGCCGATGGAGCTGCCCGCCAACCACGCCACACTCCACCCAAAGCGTACCCACCCCGCCACGAGCGGCTTGTCGGCAGGCGGGAGCCCGGCCATCGACAGCTGATTGTAGATCGGCCACGACATGTTCATGAGCATCCCTCGCAGCCAGAAGAGCACGGCGGCCACCGGTAAGCTCTGCGCGAAGGGGATCGAGAGGAGGAACGGGAGCGACGCGAGCTCGGTGAGCACCACGGTGCCCGCGAGCCCGATACGTCGCGCCAGGTGCGGAGTCGCGAGCGCCGCGAGCGCCATCGCCACCGAGCTCACCGCCTGTATGGCGCCGACCTCGGCGACGGTCGCGCCGAGGCGGTGCTTCAGGAACAGCGCCACGAACGGCATCACAAGACCCGCGCCGAGTGAGATGAGCATCTCGGGCACCAGCAGGCGTGCGACGCGCCCCCATGAGCTGAACCCACGGAGCGTAGCCAGCCAGCCAGAGAAGCCACGGGCGCCCGGCAGATGCCTGTCGGTGATACCCCATGCGGTCACTCCGCTCGACATCATCACGAGTGCGGCCAGCACGATGGTCGTGCGATAGGCGTCGTGCTCCCCGATCATCGGACGCAGCAGCATCGGCACGATCCCGCCGATGAGCGAGCCCGCGACCATGGCGCTCGTCTTGACCACGAAGTCAGCGGTGAACAGCCGGGTCCGCCCTCCCCGTCCCGCGTTCTCCGACAGGAACGCCATTGAGAGCGTCTGCATGGCGCCATCGCCCACACCGTACAGCAAACCGAGCCCAACGATCGCGATGGCCGAGGGTGCGTACGCCTGACCGAGGCGGGATACCCCGAGCGCGAGACCCGCGAACACCATGAGCTTCCGATAGCCTACCGAGGTCACAAGCGGGGGCAGCATGAGGCACACCACCGCGCCGGCGAGCGCGAGTGCGCCCTCCACGTCGCCCACCACGGTCTCGCTGAAGCCGCGGTCTTTGATGTAGATCGCGAATGCGGTGCCGATGATGCCGTAGCCGACGTTCTGGAGCGCCGCGGTCAGCAGGTACCGGCGGGCGTTGTCGCTGAAACCGCGCGCCAGGTCCAGGGTGCCGGCAGGCAGGAGCTCTCCTATGATCTTCCGGCCCCGCCGCATATCACACCCTTCCCACCGCATGAATATCGGCGCTCCAAAAAGGGAGCGCCGATCGTGACTTTGCATATCCTAGCGCGTACCAGCGTCTGGTGCGCTGCATCCCGGTGCCGATGCTGAACCGACACCAAAAGCGCGCGGCCCCACCACCCCTGTCCTGGCTGGTGGGGTCCGCGCGCCGCTACTCGTCTTCGTCGAAGTCCTCGCTCACGAGCTCCTCGGCCTCAGCTTCGCGGTCGGTCATCCCAGGCACACGGTCCTCAAGCTCCTCGATCAGCGCCTGCTGCCCCTCCACCGCGGCGGGACGCTTGCGCTTCTTCGCGCTCACGCGGGCGATTGCAGAGACCCTGTCAGCGTCACCGACATTCATGACCTTGACGCCCTGTGTGGAGCGTCCAAGCTGGCTGATATCCTCGGCCTTCACGCGGATGACGACGCCCTCTTCTGAGATAAGCATGAGCTCATGGCCAGGCATGACTATCTTCATGCCGGCCAGACGGCCCTTCTTCTCGGTGATCTGGATCGTCTTGACGCCCATGCCGCCACGGTTCTGGATCGGGTACTGGTCCACCGGCGTGCGCTTTCCGTAGCCGCGCTCGGTCACCACGAAGAGCTCGGAACCCGGGTAGACGATCTCCATGCCGAGAACGCGGTCGTCGTCCTTCACATTCATGCCGCGTACGCCTGTGGTGTCGCGGCCCATCGGGCGGGCGTCGGACTCGTCCCAGGTGATCGCCTTGCCCTCGGCGGACACCATCATCACGCGCTCACCCTGCTTCACACGGCGCACGGCGATGAGCTCGTCGCCATTGCGCAGGTTGATGGCGATGATGCCGTCGCGGCGACTGCGGTCGTATGCCTGGATAGCGGTCTTCTTCACCATACCGTGCGATGTCGCGAACAGCAGGTACTCGTCGGCACTGAACTCACGCGTGGTGATGACGGCGGCGATGCGCTCGTCCTGCTCGAACGGCAGCAGGTTGACCACGGCCGTGCCGCGCGCGTGACGAGACCCCATGGGGATCTCGTGCACCTTGAGGCGATAGACCTTGCCCTTGGTGGAGAAGAAGAGCACGTAATCATGTGTCGAGCTGATGAACAGCTGCTCGACGAAGTCGCTTTCCTTCAGGTTCACGCCCGAGATGCCCTTGCCGCCGCGCTTCTGCTGACGGTATGTGGCAACCGGAAGGCGCTTCACATAGCCGGCCTTGGTGATGGTGACGACCATGTCTTCCTCGGCGATCAGGTCCTCAACATCGAGATCACGCGCGGCTCCCGTGATCTCTGTGCGACGCTTGAAGCCGAACTTCTCTTTGATCTCGCCGAGTTCGTCTTTGATGATTTGCAACACGAGCGACATGTCGCCGAGGACCTTCTTGTACCAGGAGATCTTCTCACGCAGATCTGCCAGCTCGTCCTCGATCTTGGTGCGCTCGAGTCCAGTGAGGCGACGTAGGCGCATCTCGAGGATGGCGTCGGTCTGCACGTCGGAGAGCCCGAACCGTTCGCTCAGCCGCGTCTTTGCCTCGTGGTCGTCCGCGCTCGCCTTGATGATGGCGATGACCTCGTCGATGTTGTCGAGCGCGATGATGTAGCCCTCGAGGATATGGGCCCGCTCCTCGGCCTTGCGGAGCTCGTACTTCGTGCGCCTAACGATGACGTCCTTCTGGTGCTCGACGTAGTGCGAGAGCATCTCCTTGAGCGTGAGCTCTCTTGGCTCTCCGTTCACGAGCGCGAGCATGATCACGCCAAAGGTGGTCTCGAGCGGTGTGTGCTTGAAGAGCTTGTTGAGCACGACCTGCGGGATCGCCGCCTGCTTGAGCTCGATGACGATGCGCATACCCTTGCGGTCGGACTCGTCGCGCAGGTCGGAGATCTCAGTGAGCTTCTTCTCTCGGACAAGGTCGGCGATCTTCGTTACGAGCTTCGCTTTGTTCACCGCGTACGGGATCTCGTTGATGATGATCCGCATGCGGCCGGTCGAGGTCTGCTCGATGTGTGCCTTGCCACGGATCTTGATCGAGCCACGCCCCGTCTCGTAAGCGGACTGGATCCCTTCCCTGCCCATGATGATGGCGCCGGTGGGGAAATCCGGCCCTGGCATGTGCTGCATCAGGCCCTCGGTGGTGATCTCGGGGTCGTCGATGAACGCGCAGGTCGCGTCGATCACCTCGGAGAGGTTGTGCGGTGGGATGTTCGTGGCCATGCCGACGGCGATACCGGTCGACCCGTTCACCAGGAGGTTCGGGTACCGCGCGGGCAGGACGAGCGGCTCCTGGAGCGAATCGTCGTAGTTCGGGCCGAAGTCGACGGTCTCCTTGTCCAAGTCGCGGAGCAGCTCCATCGCCGGACGCGCGAGACGCGACTCCGTATAGCGCATGGCGGCTGCGGAGTCACCATCAACGGAACCGAAGTTGCCGTGGCCGTCAACGAGCGTCACGCTCATTGCGAAGTCCTGTGCCATGCGGACCATGGTGTCGTAGACCGCGGTGTCACCATGCGGGTGGTACTTGCCGAGCACTTCACCGACTGTCCAGGCCGACTTCTTGTACGCGCGGTTCGGCAACAGGCCGGACTCGTTCATCGCGTACAGGATGCGGCGATGCACAGGCTTGAGCCCGTCGCGCACATCAGGGAGCGCACGGGCGACGATGACGCTCATCGAGTACTCGAGGAACGACTTTCGAAGCTCATCCTCGATATCGATGGGCATCACACTGGCTGCGATATCCGATTCGGTCACCTGGTGTCACTCCTCATCACTGATGATGCTTGCGGTACAACACTACGGCCCCTGCTATACAGCCCGCGGCAGCAAGGAGCATGATGAGCGATGTCATCGCCGCCAGCATCATCGCCGGACCGCCTGAAGGGTTCGCCCTGGAGTACATCGTGATCGCGAAGACAACCATGAACACACCCAGGGTCCCAAGGAACGCCGCTGAGCCGTACACTAGGGTCTGACTCGCTCGCGGGCCGGGTGTCTCCTGGGCCCTCAGCTCGGCGAGCATCGCATCGATCCTGGCCTCTGGAACCGGGCCGCCCCCCGGCGTCTCCCCATACACGGCCTCTGAGGGTGGTGGGGATGACTCCCCTGCAAGGCTCGACTGATCTCCTCCATCGGCGGTGATCGCGGCCGCCGGCGTCTGTGGTGGCGCTTTCACCTGCCGAAACGCGTCCTCGAGCTCTGCGGCTGCTCGCGCCCGCGCGCGCTCCGACCGGAACCGCTCGAACGCTTCTACCTCCCAGGGAGGAGGCTCGAATCGCGGTGCCTGCCTGTCGTCCGGCGTCATCGCGCGTCTCCGTCCGGGTCACGCGTTACACGTCCAGGAAGCGGACGCTCTTCGCGTGCCGCTGGATGAACTTCTTACGGGGCTCGACCTGGTCACCCATGAGGTCAACGATGGCCTCTTCAGCCGCAAGAGCGTCGTCCAGGCTCACCTGGAGGAGCGTCCGATTGGCTGGGTCCATCGTGGTCTCCCACAACTGCTCGGGGTTCATCTCACCAAGACCCTTGTAGCGCTGGAGGTTGTACTTGGTGGTCTCAGGCAGCGCGGCCAGGAACTGCTGGAGCTGTCTGTCTGTGTATGCATAGTCGTGCTTCTTGCCGTAGGTGATCTTGTACAGCGGAGGCTGCGCGATATAGACATAACCGGCGTCTATCATCGGGCGCATGAACCGATAGAAGAACGTAAGGAGCAAGCAGCGGATGTGTGCGCCGTCAACGTCGGCGTCGGTCATGATGATGATCTTGTGGTACCGGGCGTTGTCGAGATTGAACTCCTCGGAAACACCGGTGCCGAACGCGGTGATCATAGCCTGGATCTCGAGCGACGACAGCGCACGAGTGATTCCCGCCTTCTCAACGTTCAGGATCTTGCCGCGGAGCGGGAGGATCGCCTGGAAGCTGCGGTCTCGTGCCTGCTTCGCCGAACCGCCGGCCGAATCGCCCTCGACAAGGTAGATCTCAGTAAGAGCGGCCTCCCGTATCGAGCAGTCTGCCAGTTTGCCTGGCAGAGTCGAGCTATCGAGAAGGCCTTTGCGGCGTGTCAACTCCCGGGCCTTGCGCGCAGCCATGCGCGCCTTGGCCGCCTGGGTCGATTTCGTGATGATCGCCCTCGCTGCCTTCGGATGCTCCTCAAGGAACTCCGCGAGTCCTGTGGTGATTGCCGATTGAACGAACGAGCGTATCTCCGTGTTGCCGAGCTTGGTTTTGGTCTGCCCCTCGAACTGTGGCTCGCGAAGCTTCACTGAAATGACAGCCACAAGGCCTTCCCGGATGTCCTCGCCGGAGAGATTGTCGTCCTTCTCCTTGAGGATTCCCTGGCGGCGGGCGTAGTCGTTGATCGTACGCGTCAGCGCGTTCTTGAAACCATCGAGGTGTGTTCCTCCCTCGTGGGTGTTGATATTGTTCGCGAAGGCGAGCACCGTCTCTGAATAGCCGGTGTTCCAACCGAGTGCGACTTCGACCAGACCCTCCGCACCCTCGGCCTCGATGTAGATCGGTCTCGCGTGGATCGTCTCGCGCTTCTCGTTCAAGTACTTCACGAAGTCGACGATACCGCCGGCGTACCGGAACTCCTCGACACGGGGTTCGAGCTCGCGCTCATCGGTCAGCGTGATCTTCAGGTTCTTGTTCAGAAACGCCGTTTCGCGCATATGTGACGCGATGACGTCCCAGGAGAACTCCGTGGTCTCAAAGATCTCAGGGTCGGGCCAGAAGCGGATCTTGGTTCCCGTCGACTTCGCCTTGCCGATCGCTGTCAACTGCGAGACCGTCTTGCCGCGTTCGAACGCCATCCCCCAGATCTTGCCGTCGCGTTTGACCTCGACCTCAAGTCTCTTTGAAAGAGCGTTGACCACGCTCACGCCGACTCCATGAAGTCCACCCGAGACCTTATAACCACTACCGCCGAACTTACCACCGGCGTGCAGGATGGTCAGGGCGACCTCTACACCGGGTTTCCGATACTTCGGCACGTTGTCGACAGGGATGCCCCGGCCGTTGTCGGTGACGGTGACCGAGTTGTCTTGGTGGATCGTGATCTCGATGCTATTGCAGCATCCGGCAAGAGCCTCGTCCACGGAGTTGTCAACGATCTCATACACCAGATGGTGGAGTCCTTTTGGGCCGGTAGACCCGATATACATTCCGGGTCGTTTGCGAACGGCTTCAAGTCCTTCGAGGACCTGGATGTCTTTTCCTGAGTATGTGCTTTCGGGCACTCTCGCTCCTCTGTTTGATGCGTGCCGGGTGCCTGGGCGAAGGGATCGAACCGACCACGACATATAGTCATTCGCCCTGGTCAAGTATACCACAAGTGGTAGTTTCTACCGGCCCGCTGGGGCCATCTACACGTTCCCCTCATACCTTCTTGCCGCGGGTCCCTTTCTTCAATGCGAGGTCCTTCATCATGACCCGTAGCGCGATCTCTCGCAGTTCACTGTCCTCGATCGCCGCCGCCACGTGCTGTGCTTGTGCGACCTCTACCTCGCTGAGCGCCTCCGGTTCGATGGGCTCCGGTTCATACGTTTCGTCCGCATGTGCGATCGTGGCCTCCCATGCACGTTCCACCGCCACCGCTCTCGACACAGTGAAGCGCAGCGACCTCACCACATCCTCTCCGATGTGTGTGTTTATCCTTTCGGTAAGGTCGTTCGCCATCAAGGACAGCTCGTTCGCCCATACCGCGGAGTCGACGAACACCACCAGTTCGCTGTTCTCGTGGAAGGCAAAGCCTTTCGTGTGCCGGGCTATATCAGGCCCCACCACACCACTCCACACTCCCACCACTCGTGCGTTGTGTCGCTTGCCTGTCTTGTCGATCCTGCGGAGTGCCGCCTCGGCAGCTTCACCGATGCTCTGGCTTCTCTTCGCCCTCGGGCTCATGAGCCCAACCCCACCTTCAGGACGGTTGCCTGATCCAGCAACTCTGGGTCGAAGTACCCGGTGTTGGTGGTCGTCACGAACGTTTGAATATCTTGTTGGATGAGTCCCGTGAGAGCAGCTCTGCGATCTTGATCCAATTCGGACATCACGTCATCCAGGAGCAGAACCGGTGTTTTCATAAGCACGGTGTTCACCACACGGACCTCGGCAAGCTTCCACGCCAGCGCGATCGTTCGTTGTTGGCCCTGACTCGCAAAGGGTCTGGCTTCAGCTCCATTGATCGTGAACTCTATATCGTCCCGGTGCGGCCCAACGAGCGTCACCTTTCGGAGGTGTTCATCGCTCATTCTCCTAGCGAGCTCCCGCCTCAACCTCTCGACGACAACATCATTCGAGACTTCCTTGTCAATCGGCGTCTCACCCACACCACAACGATCGACCATACGGATACCGAGTGACTCCCCTTTGGAGAGCTCGTGGTATGTGGGGGTGAGATACCCCGCCACCCTGCTAAGAAGACGCCTTCTGTGTGTATGGAGCCTCGCGCCGAGGGTGATCACCTGTACGTCCCAAGGTTCAAGCTCGGTAGGTGTCGCTTCTTCACGAAGGAGCGCGTTACGTTGCCTGACGACCCGCATGTAGTCGCGTCTAAGGGCCCCGTACACGGGTGAGAGCTGCTCACCGAGGGCATCGAGATTGGATCTCCTCTGCTCGGCGGGACCTTTGACCATCGCGAGGTCGTCTGGAGTGAATACGACGACCGGGACGAAACGTGTCGCGGCGGCAGCCGATCTCTTCTTCACACCATTGAGCTTCCATACCCGTTGACCGTCTACACCCACGACGAGCGTTGTCGATACTCCGGGTGTCTCCCCGTCGGCCTCCACCGTGATCTGGGAAGCTGGTTCCCCCCATTGAACCAGTTCACTCCATGCGGGTTTGCGAAACGATGTCCCTGTGCACGCGACCTGTATAGCCTCAATGGTGTTTGTCTTACCAGCCGCGTTGGGTCCCAGGAAAACGGTTAGGGACCGATGCGGTTCCACTACCCATGATCTGATATTCCGGTAGTTGGTGAGGTTGATCCTGGTGATATGCACGCGTTACTTTCAGCCTCTACCCGATGCGAACGGGCATGAGGAGATATGCAAAATCGTCCCCCTCGACATTCTTGATCACTCCTGGCTTCAAGGGGCTCGTCACCTCAAGCGCAATGGTGTCACCCTCCGCAACCGCCACACCGTCGAGAAGGTACGCGTGGCTGAAAGCTATCTCCACGTCCTCTCCCTCCGGTACCGCCTGGATATCTTCGTTTGCCTCACCGATATCCTGTGCTGCGGCTGAGAGCCGAAGGGTGTGTTCTGCCGTGTTCACCGACAACCTTATTGGTGAGTTATGTTGTGCCATCAGTGAGACCCTTTTCACGGCCTCCAGGAGCTCTACCCTATCGATCACGACTCTGGTGACATACTCCTTAGGAAGAAGCTGGCGATAGTTTGGGAACGTCCCCTCGATACGCCGTGAGATGAACGTCGTGTTTCCAAACGTGAAGACGACCTGGTTCTCAGAGACACCGAGTGATACTGATTCTGAGGAGCCTACGAGCTTTGCCACGTCCTCTATCGCTTTACCTGGAACCACGAGCTCGATACCGCCGCTCAATCCGGAGACAACAACCTCCTTCACACACAACCGATATGAATCTGTGGCGACCATCCTCAGCGTGTTTTGATCCACGACCACAAGGATCCCGGTGAGGATAGGCCTGGTCTCATCACGGCTGACAGAACGCGACACCTGGTGGACGATGTGTGAGAACTGCTCTGTTGGCAGAGAGACGGTTTCTTCAGCTGAGATCTCGGGGAACTTCGGGTAATCCTCCGGAGACAGGGTCCTCATCGTGAAGACCGACTGCCCGCACGTGATCTTCGCGCTTCCTGCACCGGTGGTCTCTATCGTGATTCCGGCCTCCGGAAGACTTCGGACGATGTCAGTGAGGAGTTTTCCCGGAAGGACCGACTGTCCTGATTCATCGACACGGGCCTGACACGATGTCTTGATAGAGACTTCGAGGTCTGTGGCTTGAAAGACCACGGAAGCTGACGTCGTTGAGACATGTATTCCTGAGAGGATGGGAAGAGTGGTCCTCGATGAGAGTCCTCGCGACACGGTAGACAGTGCATCGAGCAGTTCACCTCGTGCGATCGAGATCTTCATACCGTGCCCTTTCTCCTAAGGTCTTCTATCTAATCAATCACAGTAGCAGTAGTAATAGGGGGTGTGGATGGTGTGGAATGAGGATATTCTCCCTGTTCACCACATGTATCCACCCTGTGGAACCTCTGTGTGGAGAATGCTCCCATCCATCCACATATCAACAAGCGCCCTGCTTTCTCCACAGATGAATCATTCGTTCCACACGCTTCTCAACACGCTATACACCGGATTTGTTAGTTCCTTTGACGCACTAGATTCGTGAGCGTTTGTATCTGATTGTAGACATCGCGCTGCTCATTGATGAGGCGCTGGATCTTACTGTTGGCATACATGACGGTCGTGTGGTCACGGCCTCCAAACTCACCACCGATCTTTGGAAGGGAGTAATCCGTGAGTTCTCTGCAAAGGTACATCGCGACCTGACGGGGAAATGCGATCGCTTGAGAACGCTTGTCTCCAACAAGATCGGCCCGGGATATCTGATAGAACTTACAGACCTCCTGCTGGATTGTAGAGATAGAGATAGGTTTGACGGAGCGCTCAGGGAAAGTGTCTTTCAACACGCTTTCAGCGAGGGTGAGGTCGATAGGACGTTGTGACACAGAACTGTAAGCAGAGACGCGCACTAGGGCTCCTTCAAGCTCACGGATGTTGCTTGAAAGCCGCTCAGCGATGAAAGCCAGAACGTCATCAGGGGCGGCAAGACGAGCCATATCGGCCTTCCGCCGAAGGATTGCGATACGCGTCTCAAGATCCGGTGGCTGTATATCCGCGATCAACCCCCACCCGAACCTGGTACGCAGGCGTTCTTCGATGTTGCCGATCTCCGCGGGTGGCCGATCAGAGGTCATAACGATCTGTTTGCCTGCCTCACGGAGCGTATTGAATGTATGGAAGAACTCAGTCTGCGTGGTCTCCTTACCCTGGATGAATTGGATATCATCGATAAGCAGCACGTCGTTCTCCCGATACGCGCGACGGAAGCCTTCGGTACGGTTCTTATCACGGTCACCGATCGATTTGATGAAGTCGTTTGTGAACTGCTCGCTGGTAACGTATTTGACCCGAAGGTGGGGATAGCTTGAGCGGACGTAAGAGGCGATCGCTTGGAGAAGGTGTGTCTTACCGAGACCAGCGCCCCCATAGATGAACAAAGGATTATAAGCGGTTCCCGGAGCTTCAGCGACAGCAAGAGCCACGTGATATGAGAATTGGTTTGAAGGGCCC
>JALHJB010000074.1 GCA_022839745.1 Actinomycetes bacterium | reverse complement strand
GAACTTGCGCTCGACGAACATCGTCCCCTTGGCCAGACGCACGCTGAGCAGCTCCTCCGGCTTGCCCTTGCTCTCCGGGGCCACCTCCACGTTGAGGTCCATGGCGTAGCTGATCAGGCGCTCGCTCCCCGGCGGCAGGTCCTGGATCTTGGCGTCGCCGGCGTACACGCCGTCGTCATAGACGGTGATCGGGCCCTGCATCAGGTGCAACTCCGTGGAGTTCACCATTTTGAGCCCCATCAGCGGGTGCTTGGCGTGGACCGAGGGGTTGTAGATGGAGACCTTCTCGCCCTTCACCTCGGCGGTAACGATCGGCAGCATGGCCGACTGTTGACGCGGCAGCTTCACCGGCGTTTCGATCGCATACTGGAACGCCTCGCCCACCTCCGTCGCCGCGGCGGCCGATTTCATGTCGCGCTGGAACGCGAAGCCAGCGTCGGCCTTCTTGGCCATCTCGGCCATGGGCGGGCCCCCCGGGGCTGCGGCCCCGGCACGCTGCATCGCGACCCGCCCGAGCGCCTCCCCTTTGCCCTGGGCCTCCGCCATCTCACGGTCCGCGGCCGGGAGCGCCGCCGCGAGTTGGCGGAACGCCTTGTCCTTGCGCGCCAGGTCCTGCTCATAGGTCTGGGGGCGGAGCGAGGCGTACAACTCCAACTCCTCCATCGGCCGCGGGATGTAGAGCGGCTGGTACAGGTCCATCATGAACGAGATCGGACGCCCGCTCACGAGCGACAACGTCACCTCGTTCCAGTCCTCCTCGGTCGTGTTCTCCACGATCGCCCAGCCTTGCAGGTACGGGGCCTTCTCGTCCTCCAGCACCAGCCGGTAGCTCGTCTTCCAGATGGGCGTCTCCTGGATGTAGCCCACGCGCACGTCCCGCTTCCCCTCGCCCACGAACGAGAGCGTCACCGACTTCTTGTCCACGTCGTGCGAACTGGCCAGCAGGGTCAGCGCCTTGCGCAGCTCGCTATCGAGCTTCTCGCTTACCAGCTTGATCGCGCTGACCTTTTCCAGCGGCACGGAGCGGAGCCCCGAGTCCGTCAAGAGGTTGAGGAACTCGACCTTCTGCACCTGGTTGTCGCCCACCTTCACGTCGCGGGTCTCCACGCCCACGATCGTGCCCGTAATCTCGTTGGGGGCCTCCAACTTCACGCTCTCGCCGCGGACTTGGTCCAAGAGTTGCGCGAGCGTGGGCTTGGTCGTCAGGTCGATGGCAAAGCTCTTGAGCGTCTTGCTGATCGGGTCCTTCGAGCCGTAGGTCACGACCGAGACCTGGCCGCCCGCGTCCTGCACGAC
>JALHJB010000002.1 GCA_022839745.1 Actinomycetes bacterium | reverse complement strand
TGTATCTTATGTCGGTTTTATAGGTATTCACCACGGCTGCATAGCCGTCCCCCGCCGTTCGGGTCGTGTCTCTGTCCGGCCTTTCGACGGTTCTAGGGGGTTCTCATGGAAACGAAGTGGCGCAGTTGCGGCGAGTGGTGCCGTCATTTCACGCCCGGCAGGTTCTCGAATCACTGTGTTCTGTCGCTTGATCTCGATGGTGTGTGTGAGGCGCTGCCGGTCAGGTACGGCCAGGAGTGCCGTTTCAAGCCGCGTACGCTTTCGCTGTTCGACCGTGACGAGGTGTCGTGATGGAGACGGCTGTGTACCTCGTTGGTCTCGTTCAGGGGCTTCTCCTGGGTGGCTCGTTCGTGTTGGGGCGCTGGATGCGTCGCGATTCATCGCTGCGGGGGTGGTGGCGATGATGCGCCGTTGGTGCCGGTGTTGTCCGTTCGGGGGCTGCGTCCGTGAGTGGTACGAGCTTGTGTGCTCTGCGACCCGTCCAGGCGTCTCGTACCAGGGCGATCCCGCGTCTGTGTGCCGGTGGTGGTCGGAATGAAGCCGCGTGTCAGCGACGCGTGCGCGGCGTTGTCGCCGCGTTGCGAGGATTGCGAGTTTTTCGAGCGCGGTTATATCTATCCACCCGATGGGCCGATGTCATGGTTCCGGCGCTGCGAGGCGGGTTACGTGTGCACGGCTGGGATGATTTGCCGGGATTTCAAGCCCAGCGATCCGCACGCGTTCGGGCGGTTGTTCTGATGGGGGCCGTCTGCCGTTGGGTGCGTTCGAACGATCTTGGCGACTACTGCCAGTTCACGGGGCTTTACGTGTGGCCTCGCTCGCGGTGCATGGCGAATCCCAAGGTTCGCGTGACTTCCTGCTACGGTGATCTGTTGTGTGAGTGCGATGGGTGCGGGTTGTACGGCGATGCGTGCCCAGGGCGTGAGCATGTGCCGTTCGTGATGTTTGGTGATTGTCCGTTTCGCGTGACTGCTCCCCTCCCCTCTCGGGCGTGCGGTTCGGATTCGGGCGTGGTGGGTGGTTCTGATGAGTGACGATCGCTGCGATTGGTGTGGGCGTGAGATGCCCGAGGGGATGCGTAGTGATGCTCGGTTCTGCGGGCGTCGTTGTCGGCAGGCGTATCATCGGGCGAAGCCGCGTCGCCTAAGGCCTTCGGACGGCTCTGCGCTGCGATTCGCGTACGCTGACCCGCCTTATGTGGGCAAAGCTCGTTACTACCGCGATCAGCCGGATTATGCCGGTGAAGTGGATCACGCGGTGTTGTTCGATCGGCTGGTTGGATACGACGGTTGGGCACTTTCGTGTTCGGCCGATTCCTTGCCCGGTCTTTTGCGTATTGCTCCGGATGGTGTTCGCGTTGGCGTGTGGGTGCGTGGTGCGAGACGTACGCGTAGCCTAAGGCCTTCCAACGCTTACGAGCCCGTGATCTACTGTGGTGGCCGAGCCGTCGCTGCGAGCTCGCGGACGGATGTGCTTGCGCATGGCTATCACCCTTCGCTCCTTGCCGATGGTTTGATTGGCGCTAAGCCCTTGGCGTTCGCATACTGGCTGTTCGAGCTCCTTGGCATGCAGTCCGGGGATTCGTTCGATGATCTCTTCCCTGGCTCCGGCTCGGTGTCTCTTGCTTGGCGGCTCTACAGTTCTCCACATGAGGGAGCGAAGCGGCTTTCCACATACGGGGAGATCGCCGAGCCCTTCAGGGTTAGCTCGGCGATCGATGTTTGTGGTAAGGCGCGTGAGACGAACGATTGTGGGGAACTGTGAGCGCGGTCCCCCCCCTCTATAACATGGGGGGTTCTTCCTACAATCCGGGTGCGCCGCGTGTTCTCTGGTCTGGTATCGACACGCTGGAGTGCTGGTATCCCGGTGGTGTTCTGGGCTACTGGTGCGATCATCTGGAGTGGGCGAAGCTGCGTGCACGTCGGCGTGATGTTCCTGAGCCTGTGATTGTCGGTGGCACTCGTTGGGGTGTTGATCGCAAGGGCTTGAAGCCGTGGGCGTACTTGCTCCGCTCTCCTGATGTGCATTTGCGTGTCGGTACTGGTAAGGCGGGTTTTTCCGTCCGGTGCCTCTCTCTCGGTCTGGCGGCTCGAGGCCCTGACGCTCTGCTTGCCGAGGCGGAGCGTTCGATGCTTGTGATGGGCGAGTTCTCTGGTGGCCGGGTGTCTCGTGTCGATCTTGCGGTTGACTTCCAGGGGCACGTTCCAGGCCTCGAGGAAATGACGCAAGCGGTGTGCCCGGCGTCTTTTCGTCCGATCTATCCGTCTGTGTCTTCTCCTGAAACGTTCCAGTTCGGGCGTGGCGCGATCGTGGGTCGTGTCTACAACAAGACGGTTGAGGTTGCGCGCGGCGGTTCCCACTGGCCTGGTGTCTGGCGTGAATCGGGTCGGTGGGATGCTGATGGCGTTGACGTGTGGCGCGTCGAGTTCCAATACCGTTCGGACGCTCTGCGTGAGTTCGGTATCGTGACGCCCGACGATCTGCGCGGTGCTCTCGATTCTCTGTGGCGCAAGGGATTCGAGTGGGTCTCGGTGCGTGAGGCGTCGGCTGATACTAATCGGTGGCGGTGGCCGGTCGCGTCTTGGTGGTCTTGTCTTGCCGATGCGTACTCACACGCTGCGCCTCTTGAGCGTTGCCGAGACGAGCACGCGTACACGCACGCGGTTGCTTACGTCCCTCAAGCTTCCGGTTTGTTGGTCTCGATCGCGGCGCATCTTGGTATCCATGACCCCGCCGAGGCGATGCGATGGCTGTTGCGGGCCATGGGTGAGTACCACTGCGATAAGTTGACTGACTTTGAGCAGTTGGTGATTGAGCGTCAGCTCGAGTTGTTCGGGGTTTCCACGTGCGACGGCCTCTAGGCGGTGTACGCGCATATCGGTCTGTAGTGTATGCGTTTCCGCAGCGTACGGGCGTTGCGGCTGCCCCTTATGGTACTGGAAGATGGTTGCAAGAAGTTACCAGTCTAAGGAGCGATGAAGTGGACGATTTCGGGCTTGTTCTCACTGGCACGCTGCGCAATGTGTCCGAGCGCACCTACCGCACGGAAGATGGTGAACAGAAGTCGCAGACGGTTGCGATCGTTGATACCGGTCGCGACTACCTGGAGCAGGTGAGTATCCGCAAGGATGATGCGGCGGCTGCTCGTGGTGTCCTTGAACCGCTCAAGGGCAGTGTGGTCTCTCTTGATGTCTCGGTGGGCAACTTCCGGCGTCTGTGGTTCAACGGCGTGCTCTGATGCGTTCCCTGCTCGGCATAGTGGCGGGTCTGGCGCTGGCGCTCTCAATAGCGGGTGCCGGGCCCGCCTATGCGTCCACGTACTCGTTTGACGACACTGCGACGGTGGTTGTGCTGCACCCGGATTCTCTTGACGCTCTGGCTGAGATGCTGGCGAGCGTCCCGAGCGGTGTTGAGACTGTGACGGTATCCAACTTCCCCACTGCGACTGTCGGGACGGTCGCGCTTGCTGATTCTGAGGCTGCTGCTCTCGCTGTTCTTGTGGTGGGTAGCGTGCTCACGAGCGGGTCTCTTGCTTTCCTCGTCGGTTCTAAGGCGGGTTCGTGATGGTTGACGCGATGATCTCTCTTCTGCTCGCGGGAGTTCTCCCGTTCGTGTTGGTCGCCTATGTTTTGCGTCTCTTCTGGGTGGCTGGCAATGACCGTGACTGATCTCATAGCGGTTTACGCTGCTTGCCTCGCGGTGGGTGGCTTCTCCGGTCTCGTTCGGCTTTCTGGGAAGCGAGGGAGGTGACAAATGGAAGCGACTGTGCTTGATACGGCTCTTGGTAGCGTCTCTACCGCTCTGACTGCCGCTGCCGGTTCTGTGGCGGGTATCGTCCCCGAGATCGTGGCGGCAGGCCTTGGCATCGCCCTCATCACTTTCGGTGTCGGTTTCGCCAAGCGGCTCTTCAAGGGAACCGCGCGCTAGCCGTTTCATGGCTGGCCGTCACGCGCTAGCGGGCGGCCAGACATGAACCTGCTAGCCGAGGAATCGAGGAATCCATGCGGCGTGTGCAACTGGTGTCGGCTGCGCTCTGTCTGATGATCGTGACGTCGTGCGCGGCTCCGGCTTTCGCGTCCGGTACATCCGCGGATTGGGTGTACTGGGAATCGCAGTTCAACACGTCATTCTTCAATGAGTATCTGATGTCGCAGTTCACACCTGCGCAGCGTGCGTCTATGCAGGCGCGTGGGATCGTGGATGCTCGTACGTTCTGGGCTAAGGCCAAGGTCTCGGAGGTTCAATGGGCTATGGATAAGCTGCATGGTCGCGCTTACACTTTCAAGCCCGGCCAGTGGCTGTATCAGTCGACTGCAGCGCGTGACGGGGCTGCGGCACAAGGTGTTCACCGTGCTGCGGGTAAGGCGCTGCCGTGGACTAAGGGGCTTTCTGTTGCGAAGATCGGCGGCATGTTATCGCAGGCTTCTTTGCTGTTCGCTGCGCATGACGCCGGTAACTGGATCGGTGGGCTTCTGGTCGGTGAAGAGACGTACTATCACGCAGACGGCTCTGTCTGCGGTGCTTACGGGCTACAGGGTTCTCTCTTGCCATGCTTGCATCCTGGCGAGGATCACTATCTGCATCGCAAACCTGGTTGGTTGATGAATGATGCGGTGGATCAGCGCTACCTCTTCCCTGGTTTCCTGGCGTCTCTCGAGAGTTCGGAGACGTTGGCTTGGGAGTTCCCTGCCAACTACCAGCATCCTTATCCTCGGCGGTCGCCTGAGTGGTGGGCTTCGGCTTTCAGGTCACCGCCTCATTTTCAGGATCATCCGTATTCTTATTATGGCGTGCCGTCTATTTCTGATTCGCGTAGTCTGGTCTGGAGCCCCAAGCTCGAGGCGACGAAAGCGCGCTTGCTCTCGGTTCTTTCTAGTGCGTCGTCTCCGATCTATCACGTTTTCTACAATTCCAATGATGCCGGTGACTGGGCGACGCCGTATCTGTTCGATCAGGTCACCGGGGCGACGCATGATGCGCGGTTCTGGGTGTTCGATCAGGAGTTGAGCGAGAACGCGAATCCGTACGGTCCTGGCTGCTTTGTCCGGGGTGGGCGTACTCTTGAGCAGGCCGAGGCTGCTTGTGACCAGCTCAATGCGTGGCTTGACGTGATCCTCGGTAATCCTCTCATCAGGCCTGTTGAGGTCACGGAGGAGGAAGATATAGTGGGTCGCCCCGAGCAGGCTCCGGGCGATGAGGGCCGGTATCCCGCCGTTCTGCGCATTCCTGGTTCTGTGCACGATCAGTTGATTGATCCTGATTCTGACCCTATCGCTTCCGAGGTGATCGAGCAGGTGCAGGTGCCGGATACTTTGCCGGATCCCGTCGAAGAAGTCACCGGCGTTGATGAGGATGAGAACCGTTGGACGGGCAAGACTGCCCCGCTTCTCGCTACGTTGCAAGGTGAGTTTGAGCAGCGGTGGCCGTTCGCTGGCGGCGTCGTCATGGCCTCGGTCTGGGAATCCGCGCAAGGGGGATCTTCTGATCCTATGACGTGGCAGGTGCAGTGGAATCCTTTCGCAGGTTCTGGCACTCCTGGGAGTGGCCTGTTTCCCGAGCCTGTCTATACGACGATCGACCCTGCTTCGTGGTTGCAGCCTTTGAAGCCCTATCGGTGGGCGTTGCTGGGACTGGTGGCTATCTCTGCGATTGCAACGTTGTTCGCGCTTCTTCGTCCCAAGGTGGCGGTCTAGGTGTTCGACTGGTTCCTTGATTGGCTGATCGAGGTCGCGATCTCTGTTGTCGAGTTGTTCCCGCTCGCGGATGTGGCGGAGTTGACCGAGGCCATCGCGCCGGCCGGTCGTTTCATCGCGTGGATCGCGCAGTTGGACGAGTTCGTGCCGATCTCGGAGAGCTTGGCGCTTCTCGGCATGTTGCTGTCGATCGTTGTTGCGCTGTACGTGGTCATGACTGCCCGGCGCGTGTTCTCGTTGATCTGGCCGGGGGCTGGTTCATAGTGGCTGAGCCGAACATTGTTGGGTACACGGGGTACTGGGGCTCGGGGAAGTCTCTGATGATGGCTCGCGAGGCGCTGCGCCGCATCAAGCGTGATCCGCATCTGATCGTGGGGAACAACTTCGGTTTCGTCCATCCTCTTGCGCTCGAGATCAACAGCGTTGATGATCTCATTGACTTCGCGGTGTTGCCGACACCTGGCTATCGGAAGCTGATCTTGATCGACGAGATACGGATGCTCTTCCCTCCCGGCGCGGGTCTCACGGCCTGGCCGGGTGCGTGTGATGTGCTTTTCACTCAAGGTCGGAAGCTCGGGGTCTCGATGCTGTGGACTGCTCAACACTGGCGGTTCGCCAACGTGAATGTGCGTCGGGTGACTGACCGCGCCGTGGTCGTTGATTCGTTCTGGCCGAAGCGGATTTCGCCTCGGGGTGAGCTTCCGAAGCGTGAGCGTGGGCGATTGTATCGGTGCAAGGTGTACAACTCGCCTGATCCCGAGGTCGGTCAGCTTCCCCGTGAGTGCGATCATGTGAGTTGGCACGTGTTTCCGCAGCGCGCCGCTGACAGCTACGATACAATGAAGCTCGTGGAGAGTGCGGCGCTTGTTGTGCGTCAGCAGCTTGACCAGGCGCGCCGCTCTCCGGTGGTCGAGGTTCTGGCTGATCTGACCGGGCAGGGGTGATCGTGTGGGTTTTGTCATCGATCCGCGGGTTGCGGCTCACTTGAAGCGTCAACGTGAGCGTAGTGTGCGCGAGTTGGACGAATCGCTGCCGATGTGCAAGCGCTTCGGGCACCAATGGGTCTACGATCGGGCTTTGGACGGCCGTGAGGTCTGCGCACGGTGTAAGCAGGTTCGGCAGTAGCAGTCTCCCCTCTCCTTGCCTGATCCGTCCGGTCTCGGTTGGGGGCACTTCCTGTACGCCGGGTATCTTCGCGCGTCCCCGGGAAGCGTTTCCGGGGGCTGTTTGGTGCATGATCGTTTTGCGGTTCCGTTTCCTGCGGAATGGAAGTAACTGGCAGTGGATTTTCCAGTCAACGCGTGCCGCTGTATCTTATGACATTATTATGTGGTGGGCACCACTGCCCCGGAGGGAGGGTGCCCCGGCAGGCGCGGCGGTGGGTTCTACACCCCAGGCTCTACTCCTCGTCGTACCCAGACTCCTGCGGGAAGTAGCGCTCCTCGAAGTCGGACTTCGTGAGATCGTGCAGTTCGTCCTGTCGCTCACGGGCCCAGGCGCGCGCGTCCCCGGCGTCATCGAACGTGGCGAGGGTAGTGGTTTCCTCACGCGCATCGAGCGTGACCGCCTCAACCACATACGCACGCTCCTCATCGAGCGTCTCCGCAGGCGGACGCCGGTACAACACGTCGTCGCGCCACTCGAGATCGAGGTCCTCGGTCGCGTCGATCGCGATCACGCGAACGCGATAGAAGTCGGCTGCGCTTCCGATGATCTTCACTGCACTCTCCCCTTACGGCATCACAAGCTCCGTGAAGCTGCCACCAGCCGCGACCCAGCCTTCAGCTCCGGTCGCATCCCGAACGTGGTACCAGCCGTTCACTGACTCCAGGTAGGTCAGAACCGTACCGCCCGGGAGTTTGGAGATCACTTCCGCATCGGTCGACGCGGACGTACGGAAGTTGAGGCCATCGGTCTTCACGCGGACATATGGCGCATCGGTCGAGACCGTTCCGGTTGGCGCCGCCGAGCCTCCGGTGCCACCGCTCGGAGCCGACGCCCCGTCCGGCGTTGCCGTCGACTCGATCGTCGATGTCGTGTCCCCTGAGCGCGCCCGGTCAGCCTGCAGGCGGAAGTCGCTCCAGATAGACAGTGCTGCGGTAACGACAGCGATGAGGACCACCCACGGCACAACGATGCGCGCGATCCGCACGAGCGGCGACGGCTCATCGTTCTGCAGAACGTCGGCGTACGGGTCGTACGACATACCGCCCCGCTCATCGTGGTCACGGTCGTACCCTGACCTCATATGTACAACCCCCCACCGTAGACCGATGGATCCGTCACCTTGTACTGGACCGACACCCGCTCGGCTTCCACAGCCGAATCGGCAAGCAGGCCACGCACGGAGGCGAGGTCGAGCGCGAGCAGCGCGTCGAGCACAGCCTCGCCCTCCTGGTCGCCTACCCCACCGGCCTGTGTGGCGAGCGACTCGGCCGCATCACATAACATATCCGCGAACTTCCACAGCTTCTTCGGCAGCGCGATATCGGTCAACTCGGCGTGCTCGATGCGCATGCGCTCGGCGATCTCGGCAAGCGTCTGACGTTCATCGGAGCCCCCGGCCGAGAAGGCCATGATCTGCTCGGCGTCACCCTGTGCGAGCTCGGCGATCACGGACTCGGCGGCCTTGAGCGCCGAGACGATGGCCTCGCGGTGCCCGGTGAGCGCGATGATGTAGCGGCCCACCTGCTTGCGCCACATCACACGCGCGACCACGACCGTCCCCGCGATCAGAACCGCGGCGACAAAGCCGATGATGATGTAGGGCATGTACTCCTGCACGTCACAGCGTCCTTTGTGCGGCGGCTCTAGAACTGCGTGCGGTTGTCCACGACGTGTCGTGCCTTGCCCACGGTCCGCTCTATAGTACCAGGCTCCACCAGCGTGATCTTCGCCTGAAGCCCCACTATGGAGGCGATCTTCTCGCCCACCTGCTTGTTGAACGCGACCATGTTGCGCATCACGTCGGAGAATATGGCCGGCGAGACCTCGATCCGCACTTCAAGGGTATCCATGGCGCCCTCGCGGTCGACCACGATCAGGTAGTGGGGCTCAACACCCTCAACCGCAAGCAGCGCGTCCTCGATCTGGCTCGGGAATACGTTCACGCCGCGGATGATCAGCATGTCATCGGTGCGCTTGCGCACCTTGCGCATGCGTGCGCTCGTACGGCCGCACTCGCACACCGCGGTCTCGATGGTGGTGAGGTCGTGTGTGCGGTACCTGAGCACCGGGAACGCCTCTTTGGTGAGGGAGGTGATGATGAGCTCCCCCTCCCCGCCTGCGGGCACCGGCTCACTGGTCACCGGGTCGACAAGCTCGAACAGGAAATGGTCCTCGGCCATATGCAGACCGCACTGATGCTCGCACTCGCCGCTCACGCCCGGCCCCATGACCTCCGAGAGCCCGT
Organism: Actinomycetes bacterium; assembly: GCA_022839745.1. Classification (GTDB taxonomy): domain Bacteria; phylum Actinomycetota; class Coriobacteriia; order Anaerosomatales; family Anaerosomataceae; genus Anaerosoma. The sequence continues at coordinate 148,053 of JALHJB010000002.1, read as the reverse complement.
AGTTGTCGGTCGCGAGGATGCCGAGGCGCTGCTCGATCTCCTCGCGCATCCCCTCGCCGGACGGCTCGCCGCCGAAGAGCCCCAACCGCAGCGGCAACGCGTGCATATCGATGCCGGCCTTCTCGGCGACCTCAGCGATGTAGAGCGCATAGCTGGGCGTGCCGACGATGGCGGTCGTGCCGAAGTCCTGCATCATCATCAGCTGCCGCTCGGTGTTGCCTGAGCCCGCCGGGAACACCGTGGCGCCCACCCGTTCCATGCCGTAGTGCATGCCCCAGCCGCCCGTGAACATGCCGTAGAGGAACACCACCTGCACGCGGTCGGCCGCAGTCACGCCCGCCGCCGAGACGACGCGGGCGGTGAGCTCGGTCCACGTGTTGAGGTCGCCCTTGGTGTAGCCCACGACGATAGGCTTGCCCGTGGTGCCGGAGGATGAGTGCACGCGCACGACCTGCTCAAGGTCGACAGCGAACATCCCGTAGGGGTAGGTGTCACGCAGGGCCGTCTTGTCGGTGAGCGGAAGCAGCCTGACATCCTCAAGCGAGCGGATGTCCCGCGGCTTCACTCCCCGGGCGTCAAGCTCCTGCCGGTAGTACGGCACGCGTTCATACACCCAGGCCACCGTTGATTGGAGGCGGCGCAGCTGCAGTGCCGCGAGCTGCTCGCGGGGCATCGTCTCGTACTCGGCGTTCCAGATCGGCATACCGTGCTCACTCCCTTGTCTCGGGTCGTCCACCAAGGTACGCGTGGCGTACCTGTTCGTCATTGGCCAACTCGTGCGCCGGTCCCTCGAGAGCGATCTCGCCGCTCCGCATCACGTACCCGCGGTCGGCATGCTTGAGCGCAAGCCGGGCGTCCTGCTCCACGAGCAGGATCGACATCCCCTCGGCGCGCAGCGTGTCGAGGACCTCGAAGATCGCGGCGATCACACGCGGGGCGAGCCCCAGGGAGGGCTCGTCGAGCACCAGCACCTGCGGCCGGCACATCAGCGCCCTGCCCACCGCGAGCATCTGCTGCTCCCCGCCGGAAAGCGTCTCGGCGGGCTGCGTGTGACGCTCGGCAAGCACCGGGAACAGCGCCTGCACACGAGCGCGGTCGGACGCCACGCCCTCGTCGCGCGCCGGGCGCGTGTGCGCGCCGATGGCGAGGTTCTCATCGACGGTAAGGGGCCCGAACAGCATCCGCCCCTCCGGGACCAGCGCGAGGCCCTGCCGCACGATCTTCTCGGGCGGCATGCCGGTGATGTCACGCTCGCCGAGCGCGATCGTACCCGCCGACGGCTTCAGCAGGCCCGCAACGGCCTTCAGCAGTGTCGACTTGCCGGCGCCGTTGGAGCCGATGAGAGCAACCATCTCGCCGGGGTCCACGTGCAGATCGACATCGGTCACGACGCCGATGCGCCCGTACCCCACATGCAGCCCCGCGATCCGCAGGTCAGCACCCATCGTCGCCACACTCCTCGCCGAGGTACGCCTCGATCACAGCCCGGTCCTTCTGGATGAGCAGCGGCGGCCCCTCGGCGATCTTGGCCCCGCGATCGAGGACGACGATCTCCTCGGCGACCTCCATCACGAGCCCCATGTCGTGCTCGACCACCACGAGCGCGACACCCTCGTCGCGGATGCGATAGAGCGCGTCGATCAACGTTCGGGTCTCGGCGCCATTGAGTCCGGCCGCGGGCTCGTCGAGCAGCATCAGCCGCGGCGCGGTGGCAAGCGCACGCGCGATCTCCAGCAGCCGGCGCGTGCCGTGCGGCAGGTCGCGTGCGAGGGTGTCGGCGAACCCGTCGATGCCGGTCAGCCGGAGCAGGTATGCGGCCCGTGCGGCGCCGTCGCGCTCTCCCGATGCAAGCCGGAACCGCACCGCCGAACGCAGGAAGCCACCCGGATGGCCGACGTCGGCGGCGATCCGCACGTTGTCGAGCGCCGTGAGGTCCTCGAAGAGCTCGGTGTTCTGGAAGGTGCGCGCAAGCCCCGCACGCACGATCGCGTCGGGGCGCTTCCCCACGAGCGCGGCGCCGTCGAACGTGACGCTGCCCTCATCGGCGCGGTCGAAGCCGGTGATCAGGTTGAAGAGCGTGCTCTTCCCCGCCCCGTTGGGACCGATGACCGCCTTGATGGAGCTCTCATGGACGTCGAACGAGACGGCGTCCACGGCCGTAAGGCCGCCGAAGCGCCGTGTGAGCCCGCGTACGGCGAGGAGGCTCATGAGCGCACCTCCCCTGCCCCGCGCAGGCGGATGCGCTTGAGGAGCCCGCCGATACCCGCCGGGGCGAAGATCACGACCGCGATCATCGCGAGGCCGTAGATGTCGGCCTCCCAGTCCTGCATCACCGCGATGGTGTCCTTGCTGAGGCCGGGCACCAGCGCGTCGGCATACGGGAGCAGGGTGAGCACGACCGCGGCAAGCGTCGGCCCGGCGAGAGATCCGGCGCCGCCGACGACCACGATGGCCATGTAGATGACCGACTGGTCCAGCCCGAAGGTGGACGGCGAGATGAAGCCAACGCCGTGCGCGTACAGCGCGCCAGCAAGTCCCGCGAGGGCCGCCGAGAGCGCGAATGTCCGGATCTTCAGCCCCACCGTATCGATCCCGCACGCGAGCGCGCCGTTCTCCGTGGCCTGGAGCGCGCGCATGGCGCGGCCGGGACGGCTTCTCAGGATGTTCAGTACGAGGAGCAGCGTGAGGAGCGCCACGCCCCACACGAGCAGGTAGACGCCCACGGGCGTGTCGATCTTCAGGCCTGCCACCTCGGGGTACGGGATGCCGCCAAGGCCGTCGTTACCGCCGGTGATAGCGCGTGCCTCGCGGAACACCACATACATGATCTCGCTGAATCCCAGCGTCGCCATCGCGAGATAGTGGCCGCGCAGACGCAGCGCCGGGAGCGCCAGAACGAGCCCACCGGCGGCAGCGAGCACGGTCGCCGCGAGCACGCCCACGAGCCAGGGCGCATCGAGCGTCTTCACCAGGTACGCCGAGGTGTACGCGCCGATGCCCACGAACGCGGCGTGACCCATCGAGATCTGCCCCGCGTGGCCGAAGAGCAGCGCCAGCCCGGCGATCACGATCACGTTCACACCAACGTACACGAGCACCTTGAGCACGTAACGATCGGGGGTGACCAGGGGGACGGCTGCGACCGCCAGGGCAGCGGCGATGAGCCCGAGATACGGTGTGATGAACAGACGTATGCGTTTCACGCTGCTCACACCTTCCCCCTTTGTGCCGTGCCGAACAGCCCCTGCGGCCGCACGAACAGCACCACAAGCAGCACCACAAGCGAGATGACGTCCTTGTAGGTGGATGAGACGAACGCCACCGACAGGCTCTCGAGCAGGCCCAGCACCAGCCCGCCGATCACGGTGGCCACCGGATTGCCCAGCCCGCCGAGTATCGCGGCCGCGAATCCCTTCACCCCGATCGCGGCGCCAGCGTCCCACGACGTCTGGGTGAGCGGCGTCACCGCGAACCCGGCGAGTGCGCCGAGCGCGGCCGCGATACCGAAGCTCACCATCGCCACGCGGGCGGTGTCGATGCCCATCAGGCGCGCCGCGTCGTGACTGATCGAGCACGCGCGCATCGCACGCCCGAGCTTCGTTCGCCGATAGAGCCACGCGAGGAGCAGCACTGCCACGATGGTGAGCCCCCACACCCAAAGCGCCTGGCGCTCCACGGCGACTCCGGCCACATCGACCGAGGGGCCGGGGGTGAACTCCGGCAGGCTGAGCTCATCGGGGCCGAAGAGATGGCGCGCAAGGGACTTCATCACCATGGACCCGCCGATGGTGATGATCACCAGCACGAGCGGGCTCGCCGAGCGTTGCCGCCTGAGCGCCACGCGTTCGAACGCGATGCCGATCAGAGCGGTAGCGGCCACGGCCGCGATCCCGGCCACAGGAAGCGGCAGCCCCAGACCGTGGAACCAGACCGCAAGCACCCCGCCCAGCATGAAGAACTCGCCCTGGGCGAAGTTGATGATCCCCGTGGCGCCGTACACCATGGTGAACCCGAGCGCTACCAGCGCGTAGATGGAGCCGCTCTTGAGCCCCGCTATGACGTACTGGAAGAACTCGGCGGCATCCACCGTCAGTCGTCCAGTCGCCAGGTGCCGCCCTCGATGACGTAGAGCACCATCTCGTCTTCAGTCAGGCCGTTGTGATCGCTGGGCGAGTACGTGAAGGTCCCGTCGATGCCCACCCAGCCATCGGTCTCTTCGAGCGCGTCCCGCAGAGCCTCCGAGGTGACATCGCCTTCGATGCGCCCAAGAGCGTCGGCGATGAGTCCGATCGCGTCATACGCGTGGCCAGCGAAGATATCCGGTTTCGCGCCGTATTCGGCCTCGAAGCGCGCGATGAAGTCGGTCGCGACCGCATACGCCTCGGTCCCCTCCCCGAACGCCTCAGGAACGAGGATCCTTCCCGTGCCGAGGCGGACGCCCTCGGCCGCTTCGGCCGCACCGTCGATGAACTCCTGGCGCGCGATGCCCGAACCGCCGTACAGCGGTTGCTGCATGTTGAGCTGGCGGGCATTGCGCGCGATGATCGCAGCTTCCTTGCCCGCGGCCCAGATAAGCACCGCATCCGGGTCGGCCGCTCGGATCTTCGTCAACTGCGATGACATGTCCGTGTCGCCGGCGTTGAAGGTCTCATCGGCCACGAGCGTGACACCGGCTTCCTGAGCGTGCGCGAGCACGTAGTCGCGCCCGTCAACGCCGTAACCGCCGGTATCGCTGATGAGCGCGACGTTGGTGCGCCCCGCGGCAGCCATCTGCTTGAGCACGAACGGGATGACGATCCGGTTGGGCCACGGCGTCTGGAACACCCACTCCGAGAAGTCGTCGGTGATCACCGATCCGCCCGCCATCGAGACGATCGGGACGCCGGCACGCTCGGCGTCCGAGCGCATGGCCACGGTATGACCGGTGCCCGACGCGCCGATGATCGCGAGCACGCCCTCTTCGTCGATCAACCGCACCGCGGCCGCCTGCGCCTTTGCCGCATCGGTGGCGTCGTCCTCGTAGATGACCTCGATCTCGCGACCGTTGATGCCGCCCGCCTCGTTGATGCGGGCCACCTCAAGGTCGATCGCCTGCTTCTCGGGGATGCCGAGGCCCGCGTAGCTGCCTGTGAGAGACAGGACGGCACCGATACGATAGGGCTCGGCGCCCTCATCCGCACCGGTGTCCGCACTGGAACACCCCACGACCGGCAGACACACCGCCACCAGCAACGCCGCAGCCGCGCGCGTCATCGACCTCATGCCTCTCATGGCCACACCCGCCCCTCTCACGCCACTGCCGTCTGGCTCCCCGCACCCGGTACCTTGCGCACCGGGTCCTACTGCAGCACGGCGGCCAGATCCGCCTGCGACACCAGCTTGACCGGCCGTCCGCTCAGCAGACGCAGTGCCCGGTCCACATCACCCACGTTCAAGACCACGTACGTGGCGATCAGCGAGTACACGTACTCGATGTTCACCCCGGCATCCGACACGACCTTGAGGACCGCCGAGAGCCCACCGGGAACGTCGGGCAGGTCGATGCAGATGACATCATCGAGCCGCACGGTGAAACCCGCACCGCTCAGCGTGTCGAACGCCTCCTGAGGCTTGTCGACGACCAGGCGGAGGATGCCGTAGTCCGCGGTATCGGATACCGAGAAACCACGGATGTTGATGCCCGCGTCGCCGAGGATGCCCGTCACCTCGCTCACACGGCCGGACTCATTGGCGATGAACACCGACAACTGCTTGACGACCGCCCGATCCATCACAGCACGCACGCTCCCTCCGCACAGGCGTCCCGTCCGAGGTGGAAGGCACGCAGATTCGCTTCGACAGTCTTCGGCGGCACACGTTCGCCGATGACCCGCTCCCATGTTGTCGTGTCGAACGGGAGGCCGTACGATGCAGCACCCATCAACACGATGTTCGCCGAACGCGGACTCCCCGCCTCACAGGCGAGCGCCTCGGCGTCCAGGAAGATCGCGCCCTCGCTCGAAAGCGCAGCTTCCAGTCCGTCCGGGGCGGGCACGTCGCCGATCAGCACCGGCAATGACGCCATGACGCGCCGGTTCACCACCAGGGTGCCCCCGGGCCTCAGGTAGCGCAGCGTTCGGGTCGCCTCGGTCATCTCGAACGCGATGAGGTGATCCGCCACGCCCTGGTCCACGACCGGCGAAAAGACCTGCGCGCCAAAGCGCACGAACGTCTCCACCGAACCTCCGCGCTGCGCCATCCCATGGACCTCGGAGAGCTTCACGTCATGGCCTTCGGCGACGGCGACCTTAGCCAGGACATCGCCTGCCAGGATCGTCCCCTGGCCGCCGACACCCGCGAGCACGACCGTTGTGATGCTCATCGTCCACCCCCGAAGTCGCAGGAGGGGCCCACACGCACGACGGCGTCGAACCTGCACACCTGCACGCACTGACCGCACCCCACGCAGGTGGCCGTGTCGATCACGGCCCGCCCCGTGTCATCGCGCGAGATCGCGGGGCACCCGAGACGGATGCATGCCCCGCACTTGGTGCAGAGCTCCTCGTCGATCGCGTACGGGTCCTTTGCCTCCTTGATGAGCAGGGCGCAGGGCGCCTTCGCGATGATCACGCTCAGATGCTGGGCCGCTGTCTCCTCGCGGAGCACCGCAAGCGTCGCGTCGAGCTCATGCGGGTCGACGATGCGCACGGACACCGCGCCCACGGCACGCGACAGCGCCTCGAGATCGAGCTCCGGCGCTGCCGATCCGTCGATGAACACGCCGTTGACCGGATTGCCCTGATGGCCCGTCATGGCCGTGGTGCGGTTGTCCAGGATGATGACCGTGCCGGTGGAGCCCGCGTACGCCATGTGCAGCAGACCGGTGATGCCCGAGTGCGCGAACGTGGAATCGCCGATGACAGCCACGATAGGCCGCTCGACCGACCCCGCGAGGTCCACGCCGTGCGCCATGCCGATGCTCGCGCCCATGCACACGCAGCTGTCCATGCCGGAAAGCGGCGCCAGCGACGCCAGCGTATAGCAGCCGATGTCTCCAGTCACCACCGCCCGGATCTTGCCGAGCGAGTAGAAGAGCCCGCGGTGCGGGCAGCCCGGGCAGAGCAGCGGCGGACGCGGCGGAAGGCCCTGCACCTCGTCACGAACGGGCAGCGCCCCACTGCCGAACGCCTCCGCAACGAGCCGTGGCGACAACTCACCGCTGCGCGGCAGTCCGTGCTCAACAAGCGGGATTCCCAGTGCCTTCACTCTGAGGCTCAGGTACGGATCGAGCTCTTCGATGACCACGACGCGGTCGACCTTCGAGGCGAACTCGAGGATGAGGTCATCTGGGAGCGGCACCGTCAGGCCGAGCTTGAGCGTGGAGGCGTCCGGTAGGCCCTCACGCACGTACTGGTATGCGATACCGGAGGTGATCACACCGAGCGACGTGTCGCGGTATTCGACGCGGTTCTCCTCAGCGGCAGCTCCGTACGCCACGAGTTCGGTCTCGCGCGCGTTGACCTGCCGCTGGCGCAGCCTCGCGTTGCCCGGCAACATGACGTTCTTGCGGACGTCGCGCTGGTACGGGCGCACCGCCACGTCGTGACGTTCGCCCTGCTCCACGAGGCTCTTGCCGTGGGAGACGCGGGTGGTCATGCGTACGATCACCGGCACGTCGAAACGCTCCGAAAGCTCGAACGCGCGCTTCACGAACGTCAGGGCTTCCTGGCTATCTGACGGCTCGAGCACGGGCACGCGCGAGCCGACAGCGTGATTGCGGGTGTCCTGCTCGTTCTGCGAGCTGTGCATGCCGGGATCGTCGGCCACCAGGTAGACGAGCCCGCCGGTGACCCCCGTGTATGACTGCGAGTACAGTGCGTCGGCGGCGACGTTCAGCCCTACGTGCTTCATGGTGACGATTGCGCGCGCACCGCCGAGCGAGACACCGCCCGCAACCTCGGCGGCCACCTTCTCGTTAGGCGCCCACTCGCAGCGGACGCCGTCGTACTTGACGAGGTTCTCGAGGACCTCGGTCGATGGGGTTCCGGGATAGCCGACGCCGATAGCGACGCCCGCTTCCCAGGCGCCCCGGGCGACTGCCTCATTGCCGGACATCAGCGTGCGAGCCACGACCACCTCCAGGCGGATACGGTGGATAAGAAAAGCCGAGATTGATGGATTCTAGCACAGCGCTGATGCGATACCGGCCAATGTCAGGCACAGGCGGACGCCGCACCGTGCCCGTTCGGAGGACCGGACGCAGCAGCGTCAAAGACGCGAGGCGCCTACGTAGTCGCCGTTGCTCTGGATGCGGGAGATCAACGAGTTGATGCGCACCACCGTGCCAGTGTAAGGCGCATGGATGTAGTTGCCGCCACCCACGTACATGCCAACGTGATGCACACGCGAAGGATCCCCGTTGGTGCCGAAGAACACGAGGTCCCCCGGTTGCAGCAGGTCCACGCGGTCCGCCGCGATGTGCTGGCCAACGCCATACTGGGCCCGGCTGGTGCGCGGGAGCGAGACCCCCACCTGCCGGTAAACGTACTGCACGAAGCCTGAGCAGTCGAAGCCGTCAGGCGTGGAGCCCCCGTACACGTACGGCACGCCAAGGTACTGCAGCGCGATATCGACCACACCTCCCGGAGCGGCGGGCAGCGAGCCGGCATCGGCCGCCGGACGCTCCGGACCTCGCGAGTCCGATGGTGTGCCGGAGCCGGCGGCGGGTGCCGCACGCCGCGCCGCTTCAGCCGCCTCCCTGGCGCGCTGCTCGGCACGCACGCGTTCCCGCTCCTCCTCTTCCGCGATCAACCGCCGGACATCGGCATCGAGCTGAGCCACATACCGCTCCTGCCGGACGACCTCATCCTCGATCGCGCTCGCGCGGGCCTCGGCTTCGGCCTGCAAGACGGCCTGCTCGGCTCTGCGCTGCTCGAGGGCGCCGGCCGTCTGCTCGACCCGTGCCCTGGCCTCCCGCACGGATGCCACCGCATCCGCGTCGGACGCGTTGATCCGGCGAAGCAGGTCCACCCTGGTGATGAGGTCGTCGAAGCTGCGCACGCCAAGGAAGACATCGAGTATGCCGATGCTGCCGTGCTTGTAGATGTTGGATGCGCGCTCGGCGAGCCTGTCCTCCGACTCACGCAGGTCCTTCGTCGCCTGCTCGAGCTCGGCGCGAGTCTCGACGATCTGCGAATCGGTCGACTCGAGGGCCTCGGTGATCGCGTTGTACTCCTCGATCTTGACCTCGAGCTCGGCGCGCATGCGGTCGAGTCCGGCCTGCGCGGCCGAGACTTCGGCCCGCTTCTCGGAGATCTCCGGCGTGGAGGGCACGGCAAACGATACGCCCGTGCTGGAAAGGGTGAGCGCGGCGCTGACCACGACCGCGATGACGCGAACACGATGTCCGCTGGCGAGAGACATGGTACCTCCGAGCTGCGTCTGTGTGGTACGTCGAGAGGCCCGGACGGTGCGCCACCACCGATCCGCGCATACAGTATAGCACGGCGCGTACGGACGATTTGATACAGTACGACGTGAACGGTTCCCGGCAGGTCGGAGCTTGATGCGTCCGCTGACCATGATCGTCCGTGGTTCCTGTGCACTCTCGCTCGCGGCCATCGTCGCGTGCGGCGGTGCCGGCATGTCTCCACCCCGTGCGCTTGCCGCTCCGGCCGATGCGACCGCCACGCCGTCCCCTCCCCCTGTCGCGCGCCCGTCGGACGACATCGCGGCCATCCGGGCCGAGCTGGATCAGGCTACGGCGCAGGCCGTCGCGATCCAGGACGAGATCGACGCTCTCGAGGCCGACCAGCGCGCGCTCGACGCACGCCTTGCGGTCACCGCCGACCGCATCGTGGAAGCGCGTGACGCGGTTGCGGAGGCTGAACGCGTGCACGCCGAGGCCGAGGCCCGATTCCACTCGCACCTTATCGACGTCTACAAGCACGGCCGGTTCGACCCGATCAGCGTCCTACTGAATGCCGATTCGCTCCCCGACCTGCTCGCGCGGGCGGATGCGCTGACGCGAATCGCTGACGACGACCGGCAGGTGGTGGCCGACCTGAACATCGCTGCCGCCGACGCACGGTACAAGGAGGGCCAGCTTGAGGAGCTCATGGCCCAGGACCGCGCACTGCGCGCCGAGCAGGACAGCCGGCACCAGCGGCTGTCCACACTGCTCGTGGAACAGCAGGCGGCCGTCGCCGCCCTGAGCGCCGAGGAGCGTGCGGCGCTCGAGCGTGTGCGCGCTGCCGCCGCAGCCGCGCGGGCCGAGTGGGTGGCGGCGTCGGTCCCCATCGACACAGCGGTGGAGTTCGCGACCGCCACCGTGGACACCCACCCCAGCGTGGAATACCGGGTCTCGGCGAGCATGCCGCGTACCTACATCTCGACCGGTGAGAGGTATCCTGCCGTGTGCAGCTGGTACGGTCCGGGCTTCCACGGCCGCACAACGGCCTCCGGGCAGGTGTTCAACCAGGAGGACCTCACCTGCGCGTCGCGCACCCTCCCCTTCGGCACCGTTCTTGCGCTCACCCGGGGGTCGCGCAGGGTCATCGTCTATGTCAACGACCGCGGCCCGTTCATAGCGGGCCGCGACCTCGATCTCTCGAAGGCCGCGGCCGAAGCGCTTGGATTCTCAGGTGTTGAAACCGTCCAGGTGGAGGTCGTCACCGCCGCAGAGTAGGACCGGCGGCGCCCGCTAGCTGACGTGGATGAGCGTGACGATCTTCGGTTCGCCGAGCTTCTCCCGGCCTCCGAGGAAGTCGAGCTCGAGCAGGAACGCGAATCCCGCCACCTGCGCGCCCATCTTCTCCACGAGCGCTGCCTTGGCGGCCGCGGTACCGCCGGTCGCGAGCACATCGTCCACGATCAGGACCACGTCTCCGGGAACCAGGGCGTCGGTGTGGACCTCGAGCGAGTCGGTGCCGTACTCGAGCGCGTAGCTATGCGATGTCGTGGTCCACGGCAGCTTCCCGGGCTTGCGCGCCGGGACGAAGCCCGCACCCAGGTTGTACGCCAATGCGCCACCGAAGATGAACCCGCGCGCCTCGGCGCCCATGACCTTCGTGATGCCCGCATCGACGTACTCCGAGGCGATGGTGTCGATAGCGGCTTTGAAGCCCTCAGGGCTCGCCAACAGCGGAGTGATGTCCTTGAATACGATGCCTTCCTTAGGGAAGTCTTTGATGTCTCTGATGTAGTCCTCGAGGTTCACGCCTGGCTCCTCACTCTCAGCAACGGCACTCCTGTCCGGAGTGCACGGTTTCGACAGACGCACGGTATCACAGCAGGGCGCCGAGCGCGTCAAGCTGTGCCGGCGTGCCAAAGGCCACCACATGGTCGCCCGGCCGGAGCACGCTCTCCGCAGATGGGTGGCTGTCGGTGACGCCGTCGTGCGCCAGGGCCATGATGTACGCGCCGGTGACGTCCCGGACCCGGGCCTCCCTGATCGAGCGGCCGGCGAGCGACGAATGCTCGGTGACCCTGAACGTGTCAAGCCTGAACTCGACGCCCTCGCTATGGCTCACCAGCTCAAGATAGTCGCTCACGAACGGGTCGATGACGCTCGACGCCATGCGCCTGCCGCCGATGACGTTGGGGGTCACCACGCGGTCCGCGCCAGCACGCAGGATCTTCGCCTCGGATGAGACCGAGGCTGAGCGGGCCACGATGAACAGGTCCGCGTTCATGCCACGTGCCGTCATCGCAACGAACAGATTGTCGGCGTCTGTATCAAGCGCGGTCACGAGGCCCTTCGCACGCATGATGCCGGCCGACTCGAGGGTGTCTTCAGCCGTGGCGTCGCCACTCAGATACAACCAGCCGTGCTCAAGCGCTTCCACCTCGCAGTCGTCACAGTGGTCGATCACCACGAACGGGACTCCCTGCTCGGCAAGGGTGGTGCACACGACCGACCCGACGCGACCCATACCCGCCACGATATAGTGCCCCGACAGGTGTTCGATCCGCTTGGTCATGCGACGTCCCTCCACGAGCTCAGCTAGCGGTCCCTCGATCATGAACTCGGCCAGCACGCCTACCGAGTATGCGATGCCCCCGACACCCGCGAAGATCATGGCGATGGTGAAGACCTGACCGGTGGGCGACATCTGCGCGACCTCTTTGAAGCCTACCGTGGTCACGGTGATCACCGTCATATACAGACTGTCGAGGAATGTCCACCCCTCGATGAGCATGTAGCCGACCGTGCCGATGGACAGGACCCCCACCAGCAACCCGGCGGCTATGAGGACACGCCTCACTCGGCCTCCCAGATCTCGTCGTGCAGCGTGGCCACGTACGGGAGGGTGCGCCACAGACCGTCGAGATCAAGCCCGTAGCCCACGAGGAAGCGGTCGGGCACTGTGAACCCACGGTACTCGATCGGCAGGTCCGCAAGCCGCCGGGCGTCTTTGTCGAGCAGCGTGCAGACCGACACGCTGGCGGGGCGGCGCTGTCGCAGCACGCGCAGCAGGTAGGCAAGCGTAAGCCCGGTGTCGATGATGTCCTCGACCACGAGCACGTCCCTGCCCTCGATCGGATCATCGAGGTCCTTGGTGATGCGGACCGAGCCCTCGGCGCCGGGGCCGTACGACGAAATCGCCATGAAGTCCACGGTGAGCGGCAGCTCGATCGCGCGGCAGAGGTCGGCCAGGAACATCGCGCCGCCTTTAAGCACGGTGACCAGCGTGAGTGTACGACCCGTGTAGTCGGCGGTGATATCCGCGCCGATGCGCCGTACGGCGGCCTGGATCTCCTCCGGGCTGTACAGGACCCGGTCGATACGCGGATCGGGGAACGAGTCGCTCATCGTGTGCCGCCAGCGTCATCAGGCCGCGGACCCGCGTCATACGCCGTGCCCGCATCGAGCCCGCCGCCCTCGGCGTGATCGCGCTCCCGCACCGGGATGCCGTACTTGAACAGCAGCTTCCGGAAATCCTTCTGGTACAGGATCTTGATATTCACATCGGGGTAGAGCTCCTTGAGCCGACGGACCTTGCGGTTCTTCTTCGTCACGAGCTTCTGGCTCATGGTGGTCAACTCGATGTAGAGGTCGAACTCGGGGAGATAGAAGTCCGGCGAGAACGAGGCGAGCACCATTCCGTGACGGTCCCATTCCAGCGGGAACGTGGTGGGCTCGTACTCCCAGGCGATCCGGTAGAAGTCGAGTATCTGCGCGGCTACGCGCTCGCTCGGATGCGCGAACGCTGTGGAGGCCACGCGTTCCGATACGGGGAGCCCGCTCTCGACCTCGTCAAGGCGCTCATCGTTCATGGAGTCAGCTGGCATCCTCGAACAGTCGGCCCACGGCGCGACGCAGCATGTGCTCCTTGAGCGCTCCGGAGCCCCGAGTCAGCTCCCCCAGGGTCTCCATCAGCTTCTGACGCGCCTCGGGAGTGCGATGCCGCATCGCTGGCATGAGGATCTGCTGGAAGAACGTCGCCTCGCGCTCGGCGAACGCTTCATACATGCGCAGGTGCCGCGGCTCGATGCCGAACCTTCGGAGGTCCCAGCAGGTGTGCGCGATGGCGACATCGGGGCCCGCCAGCTCATCGCCCGATGGCCCCCGCACGAGCGAAACGATACCGAACGAATCGAGCTCACGGATGAAGGCCGGCGGAAGACCGAGGACCTCCTGCGCACGCTCCACCGGCACGGTTTCGGCGTCTTCGAACGGCAGTGCCATAGGCTCGGACTGCGCGATCGTGGGCCGAAGCTCCGAAGGCACCTTGCCCCGGTCGAGCTCGTCGAGCTTCTCGCGGATGACCGCAAGCGGCATGAAGTGCTCCTTCTGCAACCGGAGGACCAGCTCAAGCCGTTGCACGTCTGCCGGGCGGTATTTGCGATAGCCGCCCGGAGTGCGTTCGGGCGAGATGAGGCGTTCGTCTTCCAGGTAGCGGACCTTAGATATGGTGAGATCGCCGTAGGTATCGGCGAGGCTCTCCACGACCTCGCCGATGGTCATGTAGTCGCGGACTCGCGGGGTCATCTACTCAGGACCCCCTCCCGAAACGAACACCATCTGGAAGCGACCGATCTGGACCGTGTCGCCGCTGTTCAGACGGGCATCGACGACCAGCTCGTCGTTCACATAGGTGCCGTTCAGTGAACCCACATCGGTGATCGTCACCGAGTCGCCCTGCATCCGCAGCCGGGCATGCGTGCGAGAGACCGTGACGTCGTTCAGGAAGATGTCGCTTTCGGGATCCCGGCCGACCGTGACCTCGGGCGACTCAAGATAGAAGCGCTCTCCCACCTCGACACCCTTGCGCACGATGAGCACGGGTACCTCGCTCACACCGACATCGGCTACGTACGCCGGTGCCGATGGTTCGGCGACAGCCTCGAACGACGCGGTCGCGCCTTCGAGCCGCATACCGCACTCCGGACATTCCGCGTCGCGCGGCATGACCTCGGCGCCACACTCCGGGCACTGGTCCATCGTCACCACTCCTGCCGGGAACAGCCAAAGAGACGCACGGCCTCAGTCGAGCAGACCGAACTCCTGGGTCTTGAAGGACTCCGCGATCTGGACCTCGAGTGCCGACAGGACCTCAGGGTTCTCCAGGACCTTGACCAGACGCTCTTCGCTCAGGCGGTTCTTCACGTATGGGTCGGCAAGGGCGTCGCTCAGCTTGCGACCGTTGTTCACCTCGCGGATGACGTACTCCACGACTCGCTCCTCGACTCCGTCGACGGCGATCTCGTTCAGGAACTCGTGGATCTTCTCAGCAACAGTCGCCACGTGGGCCTCCTTCGGCGGGCCAGGGGTGCTACGCCAATCCTTACTCGTCCAGGTCCTGGTCGTCATAGACGTCCTCATCGGTGACGTCGTATCGGGACACGCCCCGCAAGTCGTTCGCCAGGATCTCGATCAGACGGTCGATATCGCTTCCGGACACGACACCCTTGCCATGCGTGCGGTCGTCCTTCAGACGGCGCACCAGCTCAGCACGCAGGATGTCTATCTTCCCGTGGAGGACGCGGCGCCGATAACTGACCTTCTGCTCCTCCTCGTACAACTCGTCCAGGAGTTCACGCAGTTCATCAATGGTGCGATCACTCAGATTGAGCAGTGCGTCGTCGGATGCATGTTTGTCCCCCACCGGTCCACCTCCACCATCCGTAGTACCGAGTCAGGCTCGAGCAGATTGTAGCAGACGACAGCGACATCACGGGCTGCACCTCGAGTCGAACTCCAGGTCGATGCCGTACGATTGTCCGGACTCAGATCGCGAAGTCGGCCCGGAGCGTGCTCGCGCCTTCCAGCTCGGCATCGGACAGCGCGCCTTCGACCAATGCGATTCCGAGCATCCGCTCGAGCGCACCGCGCACCGCACCGATGATCTCGACCTCCGCGGGACGCCCACCCAGCACCTCGGAGATCGTGGTCGCGGCGCTGGCGAGCGCCCCGGCCCCGTCCCCATCGAGCGCGAAGACGCCTGCCTCACGTGCGAGATCGCGCGAGATCACGAACGACCCGTGCTGCAGGCAGCTTTCACGGTCCCATACCTGCGCGCTCCCCGACAGTTTGGCGGCGCCGAGAGACAGATCGGCCGCCGTGGCATGCAGGTAGCACGCCCCGCTGCGCATGCCGCGGTCCCGCGCGGTGAGCGCCGCGTCGACGCCGAGCGCGCGGTACGCCTCGGCAAGCGCCGTCGACAGGAACCGGTAGCTGTCGCGCACGCCACGCGGTAGCCCGTCTCGCACCCCGACAACGATCGAGTAGGTGACCTCATCGGCGTGCAGTACGCCCCGGCCGCCGGTCGGGCGCCGGCAGATGCCGATCCCGTTGGCCGCACAGTACCCGGCGTCCACATCCGTGGTCTTCTGGAAGCGTCCGAGCGAGACGGTCGGCGGATCCCACCTGTACAGCCTGAGCGTGGGCGGCGCGGTACCTCCGGCATGAGCGGCAAGGACGGCCCGGTCGACCGCCATGTTCCACGGGCCGTCCGCCGCTTCATCGATGATCACACGCCACTGGCGCACCGGCGCTTACGCCTCCACGTCCTCCGGCCGCCAGGCCAGGTCCGCGTTCTTCACCGCGGCCGCTTCGTCAAGACGCCGCACCGGCGTGGTGTACGGTGCGCCGTGCAGAAGATCGGGGTCCGCCTGGGCCTCCTCGGCGATCAGCCTGAGCACCGCCGCGAACCGGTCGAGCGTGGCTTTGCCCTCGGTCTCGGTGGGCTCGACCATGAGGGCTTCCTCCACGATCAGCGGGAAGTACACCGTTGGCGGGTGGATGCCGTAGTCGAGCAGCCGCTTGGCAACATCGAGCGTGCGTACGCCGGTGGCCTTGCGGAGCGGACCGCCCGACATCACGAACTCGTGCATGCACGTGCGGTCGTACGCCACCGGCCATGCGTCCTCGAGAAGCGCCTTGAGATAGTTAGCCGAGAGCACCGCCTGCTCGGAGATCTCCCGCAGCCCCTCGCCCCCCACTGCGCGGATGTAGGTGTACGCCCGCACAAGCACGCCGAAGTTTCCGAGGAACGAGCGTACGCGCCCGATCGAGTGCTCGGGTGTGCTGAGGGTGAACATCTCGCCGTCGCGCGCAACGAGCGGACCGGGAAGGTACGAAGCGAGCGGTTCGGTGACCGCCACCGGACCCGCACCGGGGCCACCGCCGCCGTGCGGGGTCGCGAACGTCTTGTGCAGGTTGATGTGCATCGCGTCGAAGCCCATATCACCGGGACGGCTCTTGCCCATGATGGCGTTCAGGTTGGCGCCGTCGCAGTACGCGAGCGCCCCCACCGCATGGACCGCCTCGGTGATTGCGAGGATGTTCTCGTCGAAGAGTCCCACGGTGTTCGGGTTGGTGAGCATCAGCGCGGCCACGTCGGTATCAAGCGCCGCGCGCAGCGCCTCAAGATCCACGCCCCCGCGCTCGTCGCTCGGGATCTGCACGACCTGGTAGCCGCACATCGCAACGGTGGCGGGATTGGTGCCATGCGCCGAGTCGGGCACGAGCACCTTCGCCCGCGGGTCACCGTTGGCGGTGTGATACGCGCGGATCGTGAGCAGTGCGGTCAGCTCGCCGTGCGCCCCCGCGGCCGGCTGCAGCGTGACGACCGGCAGGCCAGCGACCTCGGCGAGTGCCTCCTGGAGCCCCCACATGAGCTCAAGAGCGCCCTGGACGGTCTCCTCGGGCTGATACGGGTGGATGCGCGCAAAGCCGGGCAGGCGGCACGCCTGCTCGTCGATCTTGGGGTTGTACTTCATGGTGCAGCTGCCAAGCGGGTAGAAGCCGCTGTCAACACCGAAGTTCGCGCTGGCGAGATGCTCGTAGTGCCGCGCGATATCGACCTCTGTCACGTGCGGGAGGGCCGGAGGCACGCTGCGCGCGCGGCCGCCTAGGACCGCATCGAGTGAGACGGCGGGAACATCGAGCGGCGGAGCCTCGACGCAGCGCGACTCAGCGGCGCCGCGCTCGAAGATGAGCGTGCCGGTCAGCGGTTCGTGCATGGGGACCTCGGCAGACCCCCCTGCGTTCGAGAACGTGCTCACAGGGCGCTCACCTCCTCCACGAACCGGTCTAGGACCTCGCGGGTGTGCCGCTCGGTGACCGCGAACAGGACGAAGCCGGCATCGTCGGCCGCGAACCGGCCGAGGTCGACGCCCGCGAGGAAGCCACGCTCGAGCATGTGCCGCTGCATCGCCGCGACGTCACCCCCGTAACGCAGGGCGAACTCGCGGGCGAACGGGGCGTCGAAGACGCGCTCGAAGTGGCCCGTTCCCACGAGCGCCGCCTCAAGATAGTGCGCCTTGGCGACGCACGCCTCGCCGATTCCGGCGAGCCCTTCGGCACCCACGGCGGCAAGGTACACACCGGCTGCCAGCGCGTTCAGCGCGTGGTTGGAGCAGATGTTGGACGTCGCCTTCTCGCGCCGGATGTGCTGCTCGCGGGTGGAGAACGTCAGGACGAAGCCGGTGCGACCGTCCACATCGGTCGTCTTACCAGCCACACGCCCGGGCATCTGCCGGATGTGCGCTTTGCGACATGCGAACAGGCCGAGACCCGGCCCGCCAAATGACACAGCGTTGCCGAGTGCCTGGCCCTCCCCGACCACGATGTCGGCACCGTACGCGGCCGGAGGCTCGAGCACGCCGAGGAGCAGCGGATCGGTAGCGACCACGAACAGAGCGCCGGCGTCGTGCGCCAGTGCGCCGAGCGAGGCCAGGTCTTCGAGCGTGCCGTAGAACGTCGGCGAGGAGACGAGCACCGCAGCGGTGCGCTCATCGAGCGCCTCTCCCACAGCCGAGACATCCGTGACACCGCCCGCGGCCGGTACCTCGACGACCTCGAGCGTCCCGGACTCCACGTAGGTGGCAAGCGTCTCGCGCCACTCGGGGTGGACGGCGCCGGAGACCACGACCTTGTCGCGCTTCGTGACGCGTGCGGCCATGAGCGCGGCCTCGGTGAAGGCGGCCGCGCCGTCGTACATGGAGGCGTTGGAGACCTCCATACCGGTGAGCTGGCAGATCATCGATTGGAACTCATAGACGGCCTGCAGCGTGCCCTGGCTCACCTCGGGCTGATAGGGCGTGTACGCGGTGAAGAACGCTGGCTTGCTCACCACCGCGTCGACGATCGCGGGGACGTAGTGGTCGTATATGCCCGCGCCGAGGAACGACACCACGCGGCTGCCGTCAAGGTCGCGGCCCGCAAGCGACTCGAGGTGCGCGGCAAGCGCGATCTCGCTCATCGGTTCGGGTAGCGTCAGAGGACGCGCGAGCCGCGCGTCCTCCGGGATATCGCTGAAGAGCTCGTCCACCGACCGCGCGCCGACACGCGCAAGCATCTCGGCCTGCTCTTCACAGGTCACAGGGATGAAACGCATACGTCAGGCTTCCTCGGCCAGATAGGCCTCGTAGCTGTCGGCGTCCATGAGCGCATCGACCTCGGAGAGGTTGTCCACCTTCACCTTGATCATCCAGCCATCGCCATAGCTGTCGTTGTTGACCAGCTCGGGCGCATCGTCGAGCTCGCTGTTGACCTCGACGATCTCGCCGCTTACTGGCGAGAACAGCTCGGAGACCGACTTCACGGACTCGACCTCACCGAACGACTCTCCCGTGCTGACCACGTCGCCGACCGACGGAAGGTCCACGTACACGACCTCGCCGAGCTGGTCCTGCGCGAAGTCCGAGATCCCGATCGTGGCTACGTCACCATCCATGCGCACCCACTCATGCTCACGGTCGTACTTGAGTTCCTTGGGATACATCGGCCGATCTCCTTCCCTGTGCTCGCCTACGACCCGACAGCCGAGAGCGACGTCGACTTCACGAACGGCGGCTTGGCAACCACCGCCGGTATCACTTTGCGGCGGATACCGATCTCGAGCTCCGTCCCGGGCGTCGACAGCTCCACCGGCACGTACGCCGTTGCGATGCCGTGCCCGAGCGTCGGCGAGAACGTGCCGCTTGCCACCTTACCCACCTCCGTACCGCCGTGCAACACGGGGTATCCGTGCCTCGGCACGCCCTCGCTCACCGTCATTCCAACGAGCGCGTGTGTCCGGCCCGCTTCACGCACGCGAGCGATCGCTTCGGCGCCGATGTAGCCGGTCTTGGCCTTGGGCACGACCCATCCCAGACCCGCGGTGACCGGGTCGGTGCCGCGGTCCATGTCGCTGCCGTACAGCGGATACCCCATCTCGAGCCGGAGCGTGTCGCGTGCGCCGAGTCCACATGGCGTGGCCTCAGGGAAGCTGAGCAGCGCACGCCAGATGCCGACCGCGTGCGATTCGTGGCAGACGATCTCAGCACCATCCTCGCCCGTGTAGCCGGTGCGCGCCACGAGGACCGGGGTGCCGTCGAGCTTCGCCTCGCCGATGGCGAACCGCGCGGGAGGCTCCCAACCGCTCCCCGCAAGCTCCCGCAAGACCGCCATGGCTCCGGGGCCCTGGACCGCGATCAGCGCGGTTCGGTCGCTCTCATCCACAGCTTCGACCGTCTCAGGCAGGTGCGACGTGATCCAGTCCCAGTCGACCTCGCGATTGGCCGCGTTCACCACGATCAGGTACTCGAGGTCGCCGGTGTGATACACGATCAGGTCGTCGATGATGCCGCCATCCTCGTCGCACATCACCGTGTAGAGTGCCGTGCCAAGCGCATCGATGCGGTCCAGATCGTTGGTGAAGAGGCGCTGAAGCGCGTCTTTGGCCTCGAACCCGAACACGCGGAACTCCCCCATGTGTGAGACGTCGAAGATGCCCACCGCGTCCCGTACGGCGGTGTGCTCCTCGATGATCCCCGCGTACTGCACGGGCATCTGCCAGCCGGCGAAGTCGACCATGCGTGCGCCAAGCGCCACATGCTCGTCATAGAGCGGCGTTCTGCGCCCTTGTTCTCCCATCACAGCTCCTCTCACAGCAGCGACACGGGGGCCGCCTGCAGCGACCCTCCGAACACGCCGCGCCAGACACGCGTTGACCAGATCTTCACCCGTGACCACAGGTCGGGACGCTCGACGCCGACATCGGCCACCAGCGGCACCTGGGCGAGCAAGCGCTCACCCTGGGTCACCGTGAGCGTACCCAGACGCTGCCCGGCCTGAACCGGCGCGTCCACGCTGCTCTCAAAGTCGATCTTCGAGGTGATATCGCCGTCGAGGTCGAACACGGGGACGGACGCGTCCTCGGCCACCACCGCCGCGACGGTGCGGTCGAGGTAGTCGGTCACCGGAATGTACGCGGCCGTCGTTTCCGCGCTCGCGACTTCGACCGTGCGGTAATGCTCGAAGCCCCAGTCGAGCAGCGTCCGGGCCTCCTTGAACCGCTCGTTCTCGTCCTTGGTACCGAGCACGACCGCGACCAGCCCGATCTCACCGCGGGAAGCCGATGCCACCACGCAGTAGCCCGCCTTGTTCGTCCATCCCGTCTTCACGCCGTCGGCCCCCTCGTAGGTGCCAAGCAGCTTGTTCGAGTTCTCATAGCGCTTCATGCCATTAGAGCCGAGGACATCCACAGACTTCAGCGACACGATCTCGGCGAACCGCGCGTCGGCCATCGCGATGCCCGCGAGCGTGGCGAGATCGGCGGCCGACGTGTAGTGCCCCGGCGCATCGAGTCCGTGCGGGTTGGCGAACGAGGAGTGCACAAGCCCGAGATCGGCGGCCTTCTGGTTCATCAGGTCGACGAACCCTTCCACGCTCCCACCCACGTGTTCGGCGAGCGCGTATGCGGCATCGTTGGCCGAGCGCACGAGCGTGGCCTCCAGCAGTTCGCCGACCGTGATCTGCTGTCCGGGCACGAGGTCGACTTCGGCCTCCCCCACGCCCGCGGCGCGGGACGACACCGTCACGACCTCGTCGGGCGCGGCGTGATCGAGCACCACGAGAGCGGTCATGATCTTGGTTGTCGAGGCCATCGCGCGCTCGTCATCCGCCGCACGGCTCCACAGCGTGCGACCATCGCGCGTGCGCAGTATCCCCGCAGGCATGCGTACGATCGGCGAGACGTCCGGCTCCGTCGCATCGACGGACACCGTCTGCGAGCCGATGATGTCACCAGGCGCGGCGACCGCCTCGGACACTGGTTCGAGGGGTCCGATCACCAGGCACGACGCGAGGATGGCAGAGAGCGTGAGACGGACGACGCGGTAGCGCACGGGTGCTGCGTCACTCCTCTCACAGGGCATCTCGACAGGGTCTGGTCGATTGTACGGGACTGCGCCACTGATGGCACGCGTGACGCGGCAATACATACGTATGATAATGGCCAGGACATGGTGCGTGAACGGCTGGGCTTCACGCATGGACGGCCCGGGGGAACCGTGCGAGTGACACGATACGGGTTTGAAGACGACCATGGCTTCACCGTGATGGAGCTCATGGTGATCGTGCTGATCATCGGCATTCTGCTTTCCATGGCGATCGCCACGTACGTGCCGGCCTCGCGTTCAGCGGCCGCGGCCGCCTGCCGGAGCAATCAGCGAGTGCTAGAGAAGGCCTACATGGCCGCTGTGATCGATGCCGATTCGGACGCGTCGGAGGAGTCGAGCGAATCACCGCTGCCGGTGACCGATCACGGCATCGACGAGATCGATGACCTGGCCGCGTATGTGGACAACCTCGATCGGATCGAACGCTGCCCGCTCGATGATTCCGCGCTGACCCTTGACCCCGACACGGGCGATATCTCGTGTCCGAACCATCCGTGACCGGATCGTGTGACGCTTGAGGAGGCCGTTGTGAAGTACTCGCGCTTCGAGATGCTCGCATTCGCGCTCGGGACCGCCGCCATCGTGGGCAGCGCGTTCGTGCCTGCCACAGCGCAGGTCATACCGGCCGAGTTCGCGGCCCAGCTGCTGATGATCATCATCCTGGCGGGTGCGCTTCACTGGGGTCGCAACGGTGGCTTCATCACCGCGCTGATCGCGATCGCGATCTACGTGGGGATGCGCTACGAGGTCCTGGTGACCGAGGGACTCTCGGTCGACGTGATCACGATGATCGTGTCCCGCGCTATCGCGTACACGGTCATCGGTCTGGCCGGCGGCGAGCTTGCCGGCCGGATCAAGTACGTGCTCACGCGGGTCGAGCGCGAAACGATGATCGATCCTGTGACCCGCGTGTACAGCACGCGATACGCCGGCCGCGCGATCGCCTCGGCGATCGGGCAGTTCCGCCGGTATCAAACGCCCTGCTCGATCGTGCTCCTCACGGTGTCACCGAAGCTGTGGTCCGATCTCAAGCCGGCCCGCATGAACTCGTTGATGCGCAGGGTGGCATCCCATATCCGCAACGACGTCAGGCTCGTGGACGACGTGGCGTACCGCGGCAACGGCGGCTTCATCGTCATCCTCCCGTCGACCGGTGCCGAGGGCGCGGCCGTTGCCTCCGAGCGTTTGCGCAGGGGCGTGGTTGCGGCGATCGACAGCGAAGATGCGGCGATCACCGCGCGGATACTCACGTGCGGCATCGACGACGAGGCGCTCGATGAACTCGCCGCGGCGCTCGCTCCGAGCCCCGACCCCGAAGAAGAAGAGCCGATGGCGCCACAGCAGACCACCGGTCGCCGAGCCACCGACCGCCAGCCGGACGACGCCTAGATCTCGTCGGCGCTGAGCGTGCGGATCCCCGCTTCACGGAGCACGCGCATCGCATCGGTGACACGCTCGACCCGGAAGACGTCGACCGCTCCGCTGCCACCGGGCTCCACGAAGCAGTACGCGTACTCTACGTTCAGGTCCTCGGCGCCCAGCACTTCGAGCACATCGGCGAGTCCGCCCGGACGATCCGGCACGGCCACCGCGATCACGTCGGTCACGCTCACGCTGAATCCCGCGTCTTCAAGCGCGCTCTTCGCCACGCCCGGCCTATCGCAGATTATGCGCACCACACCGAACTCGGCCGTATCAGCGACCATGAGCGCCCGCATGTTGACTCCGGCATCTCCCAGAGCGCGCGTGAGCCGCGCGAGCCGGCCCGGGCTGTTCTCCAGGAAGACCGTGAGCTGCTTCACCATCGGTCACTCACTCCCCTCTGCACGCAGGTCCAGGACACGTTTGGCTTTGCCTTCCGACCGCTGGATGGACTTAGGCTCGACGAGCTTGACGGAGATGTTGACCGCCAGCACCGAAGCGATCTCGGCGGACACCCGTCCACGCAGTCGTTCCAGCGTCTTGATCTCATCGAAGCTGACATCGGGACTGACCTCCACATGCACCTCGACGTGGTCCATGCTGCCACGTCTGGAGAGCACCACCTGATAGTACGGCGCAACGCCGGGAATGCCGAGCAGCACCTGCTCGATCTGGCTCGGGAACACGTTCACGCCCCGGATGATGAGCATGTCGTCCGAACGGCCCGTAACGCGCTCGAGCCGACGCGACGTCCGGCCACACGCGCACTCGCCCGGGACGATGCGCGAGATGTCGCGCGTCCGGTAGCGCACGACAGGGATGCCCTGTTTGGTGAGCGTCGTGAACACGACCTCTCCCCGCTCGCCCTCAGGCACGGGCCGCAGCGTCTCGGGATCCACGATCTCGATGATGAAGTGATCTTCGTTCACGTGCAGACCGCACTTGCACTGACACTCGGCGGCCACACCCGGGCCGAGCACCTCCGACAGGCCGTAGATGTCGATCGCAGTCATGCCGAACTGACGTTCGATCTCGGCACGCGTGTTCTCGCTCCACGGCTCAGCGCCGAACACACCGGCCTTGACCGGCAGGCTCGCCGGGTCGATGCCCATCTCCCTGGCGGTCTCCGCGATGAGCAGGGCATAGCTTGGCGTGCACGCGAGGATGGTGGTGCCGAAGTCCTTCATGACCTGCACCTGCCGCTTGGTGTTGCCGCCCGAGATCGGGATCGTTGCACAGCCAAGGCGCTCGGCGCCGTAGTGCACACCCAGGCCACCGGTGAAGAGCCCGTACCCGTATGAGTTCTGCACGATGTCGTCGGGCGTTCCACCGGCGGCCGCGATGGTGCGTGCCATGAGGTCCGCCCAGGTGTCCAGATCGGCCGCCGTGTATCCCACGACCGTGACCTGACCGGTGGTGCCTGAAGACGAGTGCAGGCGGACGATGTCGCGCAGCGGCACGGCGAACATGCCGTAGGGGTATCCGGCACGGAGGTCGTCTTTCACCGTGAACGGAAACGCCGCGAACTCGTCGAGCGAGGACACACGCGGCGTCACGCCCGCCGCATCGAACTTCGCGCGATAGGTCGGCACGTGCTCGTAGACACGCGCGAGAAGCCCGTTCAACCGCTCGAGCTGAAGCGCCTCGAGCTGCTCCCGCTGCATCGACTCGTATTCAGGCTGGAACACCCTGTACCCCTCTCCCGCCGCCCGGAGTGTCCCGGCCGCGAAGCCTACGGTGTCGTGGTTGTAGGCGATGATGGTACCGCAACGGCCTTGGTACCCACCCGCACGACCTCCTGCGTTGGCCGGTAGACCGACTTGAACGAGTCGCGCCGGACCTCAGCGCCGCCTTTGGTGACAACGCGGGTCACGACGATCGTGCGCCCGGAGACGCCCCGCTCGTCGATAACGCGGGTGCCCACCGGGAGTGTGGGGTCCTTGATCTCGCGGACCGGGGGGTCCGTAAGGTTCGTCCACGGACCGGTCTCGTAGGTCACCTTGTACCCGGGGTCGGTGCCGTAGATCGAGATGGTGACGCTCGAGTTCGTATAGCCAGCGGCCACGAGGATCCAGTTGGGTGTGTCGTTCTTGAACTTGAAATCGGGACCGCCCCACGAAACGGTGGCATCGCGTCCTTTGGGGTAGTGGCTGATGTACTGCGAGTGGTTGACCCGTTCAACGACCGGCAGCCCCGAGAAGAACACAGCGTTGAACAGCGTCGTGTTCACCTGACAGATCCCGCCGCCAAGTTGCGGAACGAGCTTGCCGTTCACGATCGCCGGCGCCTCCTGATAGCCCTTGGCCGCTGTGCGCTCCCCTACAGTCCCGTTGAAGCTGAACGTCTCGCCTGGCGCGACCAGCGTGCCATCGAGCGCGTCGGCAAGCGTGTGGATATTGTTGACCCTGGGCTTGTTCGATGAGGAGAACTCGGTGGTGAACGTCGAGATGCGCTCGACGATGCCGAGGCCCTTGGCCTCCTCTGTGGTGAGTTCGGCCTCGACACGGCGCATCGTGAGCTCGGCCCGGCGCTCCTGCCCGCCGGTGAGCACGACCTGCAGCTTGGTCGCCAGATCCTCGGTGTCCGCGGCGAGACCGTCCTCCGCGGGCACGATGGTCACAGTGCCGTTGGAGACGGAGAACGTCGCGTCCTTGGCAGGCTTGCCCACCTCGGCCACGAGCGGAAGGATGGTGGCCGAGACCTCCTCGGAGGCGATGTACGCCTCGAGCACAGGGCCGGCGCTGCCGTCGACCGAGCGGAAGTCTATCCATCCGCCGATGGTCGCCGGCTCGACGGTCCACTCCTTGTCGCCGTAGTAGAGCTGCAAGGGAGCGGACACCATCGCCAGCGCGGACTGATACGCGTCCTCGGCCCGTTCGGCATCGATAGCGGGCTTGAGCGCGGTGAGCTCGACGACAGCCGTCCTGTCCTCTGACAGGAACGCAGCCGGAATGGCTGAGCGCGCCTGTTCGGGATCCACTCCCAGGCCGTCCGCCGCCGCCACACGGGTGACGGTTGCCCCCTCCACCTGCACAGCCGCATCACGCGCGGGCTGCGCGATCGAGGTGTTCACGCCCTCGATGAGCGCGTCGAGCGCCGTCTGGTCGCAGTCGAGCTCAAACGGGATGTCCACACCGGAGACCACGGCGCGCACGCGGTCGAACGCCGCATCCACGAACCGGCCGCGCCCCACCGCATGGGCCGCATCTGCGAGGCCTGTTGCATCCACCGACAGGCCGATGCTCTCGGCGCTCACGTCCCAGCTGTCGTCACCGACGACCAGGCGCACGGGAGTGGCCGCACGCTCGACAATATATGCGTCGATCGTGGCCGCTGCCTCCGTGCGGTCCATACCGCCCAGGTCGAGAGCGCCCACACGCACTCCCGAATGGATCGTATCGCGCGTGAGAAGGATATCGGTCGCGGCAGCAGCGAGCACCGCAACGAGCAGCACCGCTACGGTGACGAACGCTATGCGCCCGCCGAGAGGCCATCGCATGAACCACTGCGGCCCGCGAACGGACGTCTTCGTGCGTTTCGCGCTGTGCCGTTCGCTTCGCGAGTATGTGTGCTGTTCTTCAGTCATCTCTGTTCCGTGTCCGGGGTACGTACATGGCCGGATCCGACCGGCCGATGCCACTGGCCAGCAAGAACGTCGCCATTCGTGACCTGGGATGATAGCACGCGTCGGGGACGGCGGTGATCGAGCGTCAAGCGGCCGTCATCCGCACGCGATGGCGTCGCGCACCGCATCGGCGTACCGGGTCAGGATCGCCTCGGCACGTGCGTCATCGGGCCCCTCGGCATACACGTTCACCTGTGCCTCGGTGGCATGCGGCAACACGAGCGCCCAACCGTCAGCCTCGGCGATTCGCACGCCCTCGACCGCGTCAGCCTCGCCCACGCGCCCGATCGCGGCCATCGACCGCATGACCGCGCCCTTGCGGTCGAAGGGGCAGAAGACGGACTCCTCCCGCAAGTGGAACTCCGGGAGTCCGGCGACCACCTCATCGAGGTCCATCCCGTGGTGGTCGAGCATCCGCAGGAGCGCGCCAAAAGACATGACGGCGTCGTAGCCGGCGAGGAAGTGCGGGAACACGAAGCCGCCCCGACGGGATCCGGCAAAGCCGATAGCCGGGTCGAGTGCCGCCGCGGACAGCGCGCGCCGCGACGTGCCAGTGCGACGAACGAACCGTCCCGCCGCCCCCGCGATGCGCTCAACGGCTGTGGAGGCGGTCACCGGAACTGCCACGCCGGGCGCACTCGTATCTGAGGCCCCCGCGTTGGCCCAGAGCCACACCATGGCATGCAGCGCGGTATCATTGTCGAGCACACGGCCGGAGGGGGTCACGAGCGTGATCCGCTCGGCGGTCGAGTCCATCGCCACGCCCACGTCGGCCTGGAACATGTCCACCGAGCGCGCGAGCTGCTGCAGGATCGCGGTGCGCTCGCCGTCGTTCACCGGTGCCCGCTCGGAGTCAACGTATGCGTGCAGACCGATCAGCTCGAGGTTCCACTCGGCGGCTATCGTGGGGAGTACGAACGAGGCCGGGCTGAGCCCCATGTCCACGACAGCGGTGTACCGCCGTTTCGTGTGGCCGCCATTGTTCAGGGCCGTGGTGAGGCCGGTGGTGTAGTACTCGAGCGCGCGCGGCGGGTAGAGGATCTCCCCCACCTCGTCGAAGAACGCTCGCCGGAACTCCTTGCGGAAGTACAGACGCTCGATCTTCTTCTCCTGCCCGGTGGAGACGTCGATCCCCTCGGCATCATAGAAGTGCATCTCGATGGACTGCGGGTCGCCGTCGGCGGCGCAGATGTGCACGCCGCCCATCGCGCGGGTATCGCGCGTAGTGAACCGCGTCACCGCCGGAGAGGCCACCCGCAGATCGCGAACGTGACACCCGGTGGAGTTGAGCCCGGCAGCTATGGCGCGCTTCACCATCCGCGCGGCGCCGCACGAGTCGCGACTGACCACCACGTGCGACTTGCTGGGCAACAGGCTGCCGAGCGACTGTGCCACGTGCAGCGCGAGCTCGGGCGTCACATCGATGTTGACGAGGCCCGCTACGCCGTCGTCACCGAACAGCGCGCGCACGCCCCGCGACTCCCAGATGAGCGACGAGCTCACGAGCGCACCGGCGTCGATGCGCTTGTACGGGTAGACCTGCACGTCGTTGGCGACCGCCGCGCCGTGACCCACAACGCTCTCATCGCCGATGACCGCACCCTGCTCGACCCGGGCGCCCGCACGGATGTCCACGCTGCGGCACAGAACGGCGCCGCGCACCTGCGAGTACTTGCCCACGAACGCGTCGTTCCAGATGATCGAGTGGTCGGCCTGCGCGTCGTAGCCGATGAGACAGTTGTCACCGATCACGGTGTACGGGCCTATCTTCACTCCCGCCCGAATGGTGGTATTGGCGCCGATCACGACCTTTGGAGAGATCTCCGCGGTAGGGTCGATGCTGGCGCCCGAACCCACCCAGAAGTCGTCTTTCGTCTTGGAGCCGGGCACATAGATCATCGCTTTGCCGTCGAGGATGTCGCGGTGCACGTCGACATATCCTTCGAGGCTGCCCACGTCTGCCCAGTAACCGTCGACCACGCAGCCGTAGAGCGGGTAGCCCTTCTCCATCAGGATCGGGAACAGGTCCGACGAGAAATCGAACGGCGTGTTCTCGGGAATGAAGTCGAACACCAGCGGATCCACGACATAGATGCCGGTGTTGATAGTGTCGCTGAACACCTGTCCCCACGAGGGCTTCTCGAGGAACCGCTCGATCCGTCCCTCATCATCGGTGATCACCACGCCGAACTCGAGCGGGTCGGACACGCGCTTCAGCGCGATCGTGACCGCCGCACCCTTTGTCCGGTGGAACTCGATGACCTCCGTGAGGTCGATGTCGGTAAGCGCGTCTCCGGAGATCACAAGGAACGTCTCCGTGAGCGCCTCGGCGGCGTTCTTGACCGAACCCGCCGTGCCGAGCGGCGTCTCTTCGACCGCGTAGGTGATGTTCATTCCCCACTCATCGCCATCGCCGAAGTAGTCTTCGATGACCTGCGGCATGAACGCGAGCGTGGCGACCACGTCAGTGATGCCGTGATGCTTGACCAGGCCGAGTATGTGCTCCATGACAGGCTGGTTCACGATGGGGACCATAGGCTTCGGGCGCATGCTGGTAAGCGGCCTCAGACGTGTGCCTTCTCCTCCCGCCATCACCACTGCCTTCATTCGGCACCGCCCTTCTTCGCCTCGATCGCGGCACGGCGCGCACGGAACGCACGCACCGTGTACTGCGCCGCTGCCGACAGCGACAGCACGATTCCCACGTACACGAAGTACATGCCGAGGGGGACCTGGCTGTCTCCCAGGCCAGGAAACCACTCGCTCGACAACAGCCCGAGCCCGGAAACCATCGGCCACCCGGCGATCAGCGAGGAGAAGCCGGTGAGCAACACCGCGGTCGTCCACTTGCCGGCACGGGTCACGGGCAGCAGGACGCCAAGACGCTCGAGCAGGTATGCGCCGTAGAGCAAGTACAGGTCACGCCCGAGCAGCACGACCGGGATCCACAGCGGCAGCACATCGATCAGATAGAGGCCGACGACACCGGACGCGAGGAGCAGGCGGTCCACAAGCGGGTCGACGATCTTCCCGAACTGCGTGACCGTGTTCGTTCGCCGCGCGATCTGCCCGTCGACCCAGTCGGTGGAAGCGGCGACGGCATAGATGATGAACGCCACGAACCGTCCTCGCTCGCTTGGCGCGTCCACCAGCGCCGTGAAGAAGAACGGCACCAGGACCAGACGCAGGATGGTGATGAGGTTCGCCACCGAGTAGACCGTGTGATGGACGACCTCCGTGCCGGGCTCGTTCGTACGCTCGTCTACCACCAGTCTTTCCTCCTGAAGAAGAGAACCATCCAGACCGCGATCACCGCCATAGCGACGATGATCGCCATAAACGACCAGGCCGCGTTCGCAGGCGGCCACATGCCGCGCAACACGTTCATCCCGTATATCCCCGAAATGAGGGTAAGCGGCATGAAGATCGTGGCCACCACCGTCAGCTGCTTCATGATGCCGTTCATCCGGTTGCTCTGGGCCGAGAGGAACAGGTCCATCGTGCCATTGGCCACGTCGCGATAGGTCTCGATCGCGTCTCCCAGCCGGGCGAGGTGGTCACCGATATCCTCGAAATACATGTACGCATCGGGCTCCACGAACGCCTCGAGGCGAGCGAGGCTTCGCACCACATCGCGCTCAGGGCTCACGATCCGCCGGAGCGCAACGAGCGTGCGCTTTGCCGCGTACAGCCGCTGCAGGTACTCCGGCCGAGCTTCCGCAAGGATGAGGTCCTCGAGTTCCTCGAGGTCGTCGGCGACGGCATCCACGATCGGGAAGACCTCATCGACCGCCTCATCGAGAATCGCGTGCACCGTCCACTCCACGCCGCGCGCAAGATGCGCATCGGCACGGTCGATCACACGCGACAGAGCCGGCACGTCGGCGCTGTGGACGGTAACGAGATGCTCCTCGCCCAGGAACATGTCGATCTCATGCGTGACGACACCATCGTCGGTGACCACCTGCGGCAGCAGCCAGATCGCAAACGAAAGATCGTGATACGTGTCGAGCTTGGGACGCTGTGGGAAGTGCAGGCAGTCCTCGACCGCAAGCGGCGGGAGCGCGATCCGCTCGCTCACCGCGGCGAGCGCGGCCTCATCCGGATCGGCGACGTCGATCCACAGTGGTCCGGTGAGGTCATCGGGCACCGCATCCAGACCATCAGAGCGCAGCACACCTTCGGCGATCCACCGTGCGGTGATACGCGCGGACATCGGGCCCCTTCCTCCAGTCCGGACGCCATAAGGATACCAGAGCGCCTACCCCCTCTGCGCGACCACACAGGAGCTCCGGCCCCGGCGCTCATCCGGTCCCCGTCTGTCAGTTGCCGGACTGTCCGCGGCGCTTCGCCTCAAGGAACTCGTCGTAGGTGGCCGTGAAGGTCTGTGAACCGTCAGCGCCGGTGAGGACGTAGTAGAGATAGTCCGTCTCCTCAGGCTGCGCCGCCGCCTGCAGAGCGCGCATGCCGGGATTGCTGATCGGTCCGGCGGGCAGACCGTCGTGGAGGTACGTGTTGTAGGGCGTCTCCTGCTCGAGATCCTTGTTGGTGAGCGATGTCGTGCCGTCGGGCATCGTGTACATCACCGTTGCGCACAGCTGCAGCCTCATCGGCCTCGCAAGACGGTTGTAGATCACCGACGACACCAGCGGGAACTCCTCGGAGAGCCTCGCCTCCCGCTCGAGGATGGAGGCGATCACCACCACGTCCACGACATCGAGACCGCGAGACTCCGCGTAGCTCAGATCGAGCGTGGCGACCTGCGTGTCGAATTGATCGAGCATCATCTCGACGATGTCCCGGGCCGGCGTGCTGGTCTCGATCGAGTACGTGGCCGGGAAGAGGAAGCCCTCGAGCGAGTCGTTGAACGCGTCAGCGAGGTACGGATGCTCGGCCGCGAACTGGGGAGCGCCGGTGGTGCACAGGCGCATCATCTCGTCGGCGGGAACGCCTGCCTGCGCGGCCATGCGCTCGGCCACCTGGACCGCGGTGAAGCCCTCGGGGATCGTCACGTCAACGTACTCGACCGCCGTCCCGGCCGTGAGACGCTCGATGATGGCTTCGTGCGCCATCCCGGTGGTGAGATCGTACTCTCCGGCCTTGAGACGCCCGTCGGCTCCCGCGTCGCGGACGGCGAAACGGAACAGCAGCGCGCTGTCGACGACGCCGAGCTCGGCCAGCTGGCTCGCGATGGCCGACGTGGTGCTCCCCGGCTCGATCACGACGTGCACGGGCAGACCCGCCTCGACCCGGGCGTTGGCCGTGGGCCACTCGCTGAAGAGCCGGACGGCGCTGTAGCCGATGACGCCGAGGACCGCCACGAGCGTGAGGCCCGCCAGGGCCATAGTGAGCGTGCGCCGGCTGTCGCCTGAACGCGGTCCACGCGGGGCGCCCGTCGTCGATCTACGCGTGGTGCGCGTCTTGGATCCACGCAGGGCGTGCGTCTTCCTGGGCTGGCGCTGACGAGTCGGCCGGGGGGATCGACGCGCGGCGCGCGGGGACTCGGCGCCTGGAGCCTCGGCACGCGGCGTGACGACCTCGCTCGAAGCGCGCCGGCCACTGCGCCGGTTCCGCTCACTGCGAGATGAACGGCTGTGCCGCAACGAGCGATGGCGCGTGTCGTCGGTCGAAGCGTCGTCGTACCTGGCGTGAGGTTCCCGGTCTACCACGCGGCCTCCCGGCTTCATGATGCAAAGAGCCCCGGACCAGTGAGCCCGAGACCCCCGATATCATACCGCTCGCCGGGCACGCGATCGGCCCCGCGACAACGGTCTGTCACCCTGCGGAGTATACGGGCGGGCCACGGGTGGTGTCCATTGCCGGTGTTCCCTCGCCACGGGGGTGTCGTCGTGTATCGTTGTCGTGGTCCGGACCCCTGTCCCCCGAAAGCCGAGGACACGCGTGGCACACCTGCTCGGATGCGATAACGTCCATCTGGAGTACCCGTCGAAGCGGGTCTTCGACTCGCTCACGCTCGGCATCGACGAGGGCGACCGGATCGGCGTGGTGGGCGGCAACGGCGACGGCAAGTCCACGCTCCTCAAGCTGCTGGCGGGAACCCAGGCCCCCGATCGTGGCCGGGTGATCAGGCGCAGCGGGACCGTGGTGCACATGCTCGGCCAGACCGACTCGCTCGACCCCGCGGCGAGCGTGGCCCGCTCGGTCGTCGGTGACGCCGCGGAGCATGAGTGGGCATCAGACGCACAGACCCGCGCGATCATCGAGCATCTGCTGGCCGACATCGCATGGGACGGACCCGTGGGCGAGCTCTCGGGCGGGCAGCGTCGACGTGTCGACCTTGCCCGCGTGCTCATCCAGCCGTGCGACGTGCTCATGCTCGACGAGCCCACCAACCACCTCGACATCCCGGCCATCGCGTGGCTGGCCGACCACCTCAAGGGGCGCTGGCCCGCACGGGCCGGGGCGCTCCTGGTTGTCACGCATGACCGCTGGTTCCTCGATGAGGTATGTCAGGACATGTGGGAGGTGCACGACGGCGCCGTCGACCGGTTCGAGGGCGGCTACTCGGCGTACGTGCTGCAGCGCGTTGAGCGGGCGGCGGCGGCCGAGCGGGCCGAGCAGAAGCGCCGGAACCTGATGCGCAAAGAGCTCGCCTGGCTCTCCCGTGGACCACAGGCGCGATCCACCAAGCCCAAGTTCAGAGTCGACGCCGCCAACGCGCTCATCGCCGATGAACCACCGCTGCGCAACACCCTCGAGCTCAAGCAGACGGCCATCTCCCGCCTTGGCAAGCAGGTGATCGATCTCGAGCGCGTAACGGTGCGCTACGGCGACACGGCCGTGCTGCGCGACCTCACGTGGCACATCGGCCCTGGCGACCGCATCGGCATCCTCGGCGAGAACGGCTCTGGCAAGACCACGCTCCTGAGGCTCGTACAGGGTGCGATCGAGGCCACCGCGGGCACGGTCCGCATCGGGCAGACGGTCAAGACGGCGGTGCTGTCTCAGCATCTGGATGAGCTCGAGGCCCTTGCCGACCTACGGGTGCGTGACGTGCTCGCCCGCTACAAGACACGCTACGAGTTCGACGGTGCCGAACTGACGCCGTCGCAGCTGCTCGAGCGGCTCGGTTTCGAGCAGGCGCACCTCTCCGCGTACGTGCACATGCTCTCAGGCGGCCAGAAGCGACGGCTGCAGCTCATGCTCATCCTGCTGGAGCGCCCCAACGTGCTCATACTCGATGAGCCGGACAACGACCTGGACACTGACATGCTCGCGGTGATGGAGGGCCTGCTCGATACCTGGCCCGGCACGCTTCTGATGGTGACGCACGACCGGCATCTCATGGAGCGCGTGACCGACGACCAGTTCGCCGTGATCGACGGAAAGGTCCGTCACCTGCCCGGGGGCGTGGACGAGTACCTCCGCATGCTTGAAGCGCGCCGACAGGCGCCCTCCCCCGCTGGACGGACCCGGGCGTCGGAGGCGGAACGACAGGCGCTCCCACGCGCCGAGGAGTACCGCCTGAAGAAGGAGCTGGCGTCGACCGAGCGCAAGCTGCGGACGCTCGAGGCCAAGGTCGAAACGACGCGGCAGGAGTTGCACGAGACCGACCCGACCGACTACACCGCGCTCATGGCCGCGCAGGAGCGGCTGAACGAGGCGCAGACCGGCGTGGCTGCCCTCGAAGACGAGTGGCTGCGTCTCTCAGAGCTGCTCGGATAGCCCGGCTGCCGCCGCTCAGTCGCGCCGCGCGGGCGCAGGCGTGACGTACTCGAACTGCCGGGCGTCCCATCCGCCGTGCGTGATAGCCACCCGATAGACTGCACGCAGAAACCCGAGGAGGGCCTCCCGTGGGTCGGGAGCGGTCCGCACAGCCTCGTACGGCAGGACCCACTCGCCCATCGCCTCGACCCAGCCGGCGTGCTCCGGCTCCATCGGCGCCACCTCGCACCCGTCGGGACGCGGCACGAGGTACCCGTAGAAGATGGGTGTTGGCGATGAGTCGTCACCGGGCCAGAACCCGGCGTTGTAGTGCTCGGCATCAAGGTCGTACCGCATGATGTAGCCCCGGTCATCGGGCGCGACGAGCTGCTTCCCCGTGAACAGCAGCACCGCGAAGTCGGATGCGCCCCACCAGTACTGGATGCTGGTCCTGCCGAAGAACGTCGATCGGAACTCCTCGTACACCCCATCGACCGTGCAGAGCAGTCGATGGAACCGCTGCGCCTGGAGCACATCGAACGTGCAGTCGTCGCGATTCTCAGAGAAGAGCGTCGTGTCAGCGAGTTCCTGGGGCTTCTCCCAGATGTCGGCATCGACATCGAGTCCGGCAAGCGCGCGGGCAAGATCGCCCCATATCTCGGCAACGCATCGCTCGGGACCGATCGCAACGGTGGCGCTGCCGCCGTCGGACGACCGCACGACAAGCGCCGAGTCGAACACGTCGAGCGCGGCCGTGATGACGCGATCACCGCACGGCATCGGCCCGGTGGCGAAACCGCGAGCGTCGAGGTACAGGCACGTATGGAGCCACTCCGGCTGAGGCGGCGCGAGGGCGAGTCGCAGCTTGCCGAGCATCTGCGCGCACATCTGCAGGGTCTTCTTGGTGGGCGCCCACTGCTCGTAGTCCAGTTCGGGCCAGGCTTCGACGTTCATGTCGGTCCTCCTCGCTCGCGGTGAGCCTCAAGACCGTTGTACCCGCTCCGGTGTTGAAGCGGGTACAACGGTCGATCCAGGCCGGGCGACGCGCCCAGCCTGCCGAGTCTTCCTGCTGCGGCATGAGCACGTTGGCGAACACGAGCCACGCCAGGAGCGACTTGGCGGCATGGCTGAGGAACACGTAGGCCGACTCGCCGAAGAGGTAGTCCTTCCACTTGCCCACCTGCTTGTACTGCAGCACCTGGTTGATGGCGAAGCTGTTGAAGAACACGAACATCGACACGAAGATCCAGTACACGAAGTCCGGCGTCAAACAGTATACGCAGGCATGGAGCGCGCAGTTCTCAAAGACGGACTGCCTTGGGCCATAGGGCTATGAGCGTGAATGGCTGCATGTATTGGCTACACGTTTGGCTGCATTCGGTCCAGAAACGCGGGAAGGGCGGCGCTCCCTTTCGGAAACACCGCCCCTCACCCGGGGTTTTGCTGGTCGGGCTGACAGGATTTGAACCTGCGACCCCTTGACCCCCAGTCAAGTGCGCTACCAAGCTGCGCCACAGCCCGTTCATGCCGCCTTCCGGCAGCGAGCATCATAGTACGTGTCGCGAGCCGCCGCTTCAAGCACCAGATTCAGCGGCTTGCCCGCTATCGGGCCATCTGGAGCAGCGTCTGGTACGGATTGATGGCCGAGGGATCGTGGATCTCGAAGTGGAGATGCGGCGCACTCGCACTCGCATTGCCGGTGCTCCCGACCGTGCCGATCACATCGCCGGCACGCACCTCGCCGCTCGCCACAAGCACCTCATCGAGGTGCGCGTAGTAGTAGCGAACGCCGTCAGACGTCTCCAGCCAGATCGTGAGACCGCCGAGTCGGCTCGACTTCGAGGTCACCACACCGTCTTTCACCGCTACCAGCGGGGTACCCGTGGTGGCCATGATGTCCGTGCCCTTGTGCCTCCGGCCGCCACTCCGCGGCGCACCCCAGCTATCGACGAAGGAGTTCTCCCCCGCCACCGGGAACAGTCCGTAGGCGGCGATCCGCTCGGCGCGCTCCTGTGCGGCCTGAGCCTCCTCGGTCGCCGCGTACGCGGCCGATGCGGTCATGGCCGCCAAGGATGCCTCCCGAACCTCAAGCGCAAGGGCGCGCCGTTCCTCAGCGAGCGCCATGATCTCGGTGGTGATCGCGGCACGGACCGTGAGGTCCTCGGCAGCATCCTGGCGGTCACGCAGCACTGTCAGCCGTGCTTCGGCCCAAGCCATCGAGCGCTTGAGGCGCGCCTCGGCCATGGCGGTGCTGGTGACCTCGGCGGTCAACTCCTGAACGGAGACCGTGGCGCTGCGGGGAGCCGGCTCCACCTGTGCGGCACCCGCGGTTGCGGGCGGCACGAGCGCCGTGAGTGTGCACATGAGCGCGATGAAGGGACGAACGGATAGAGTCTTTCGCGTGATACTCATACGCCTCCTGCGTACGGGAACAGGTCGCCGCGAGGGGCACAGCGCGCCCCGGGCGGTCGTCACGGGTACGCAAGTGTGATGCCATCGCGTCGCAGCTCAGCGCTGCGCTGCGAGAATCCACGCGAACTACACACGGGCGAGGCGTGCTCCGGCCAGGGTCACCCGCGTCGCGCGGTGATGCGGCTGAACAATCGCCCAACGCCGCGAACGAGCAAGAAGGCGCTGTACCCGATCGCAACGCCCGCGGTGTTCAGGATGACGTCGTCGATGTCCACCGAGCGCGTCATCCCGGTCATATCGAAGAAGCGCTTGGCGAACTGCAGCAGCTCGATCGAGATGGATATGCTCAGGCCCGCACCGATGATCCGCTTCCAGGAATCGAGCGTGCGCCAGGCAAGCGGACCGAGCGCACCCAGTGGCACGAGCAGCAGCAAGTTGCCGAGAAGGTTCTGCCATGCCACGCGGCCAAGGTCGCTCCTCAGGTAGAGCTCGATGGTCTCCCCCGGCACCAGGTTGACCGAGTTGCGCCAGTACGCGTCGAGCCCCGCACCCGAGCCCAGCGGGCCAGGAGCGAACGGGAGGAGCGTCATCGACACGACCCATGAGGCGTACACCACACCGAAAAGGCGCGAGAGGATCGCGCGCTTGCGGGCGCCGGTCAGCAACCCGTGCACGACGAAGACCCCACCGATCGCCATCGCGACGATGAACGCCGCGGCCGAATCGATATACACGCCGGACCCGGTCACGCCGATGACTCACCATCCAGCAGGCGCGCGAGCCGGTCGCAGACCTCACGCGCGATCGCGCGCTTGTGGATGACGCCGCTGTCTGTGGTGCCGTCGGGCGTCACGAACAGCACACGGTTGGACTCGGTGCCGAAACCGAGCGCCGGATCGCTCACATCGTTGGCCACCACCATGTGGCAGTGCTTGCTCAGGAGCTTCTCACGCGCGTGACGCTCCACATCGGAGGTCTCGGCGGCAAAGCCGATGCGCACGCCGCCGAGGTCGCGCTCGCCAAGCTCGGCGAGGATGTCGGGGTTGCGCACGAGCGTGATCGCCTCCGGCATCGCGCCTTTCTTGATCTTCCCGGCGCCGACCTCGGCAGGTCGGAAGTCGGCCACGGCCGCCGAGGCGACCACCGCGTCGGCTGTCGCCGCCTGCTCCATCACCGCGGCGTACATCTCAAGCGCGGTCTCCACTCGCACGACATCCACGCGGAAGGGATCCGCCAGATGCGTGGGCCCGGTCACGAGGGTGACACGCGCTCCGCGGCGCGCCGCCTCCGCCGCGATGGCGAAGCCGGTCTTGCCCGAGGAACGGTTGCCGATGTAGCGGACGGGATCGATCGGCTCCTGGGTGCCGCCGGCGGTCACAAGGACCGTACGGCCCTCGAGGTCGCGCGCGCGCTCGGCCTCGGCGATCACAGCCGCCGCGATGTCCTCGACCCGCGCGAGTCTCCCCTCGCCGACATCACCGCAGGCAAGCTCGCCTGACTCTGGCTCCACGAAGGTGACGCCCCGGGCCCTGAGCGCGGCGATGTTGGCCTGGGTGACCTCATCGCGCCACATGTGCACGTTCATCGCAGGGGCCACCACGATCGGCGCTTCGGTGGCGAGCGCGCTGGTGGTGAGCAGGTCGTCGGCCCGCCCGTGCGCCATCTTGGCGATGACGTTGGCCGTGCACGGCGCGATCACGAAGACATCGGCTTCCTCGGCAAGCGAGATGTGATGCACGGGCGCCGAGGGGTCGTCTTCCCACAGCGATACCGCCACCGGTTCGTTGGTGAGCGTCCGGAACGTCAACGGCGTGACGAACTCGGTGGCGGCCTGCGTCATGACGACCTTCACGCGGTAGCCGCGCTTGATGAGCGCGCGCACGAGCTCGCAGCTCTTGTACGCGGCGATCCCGCCGGTCACCCCAACGAGCACGGTCGTCGACTCGCCCAGCGCCATGGCGTCTCCTCTCGGCCACCCGGTGTGCGATACTCGCGGCAGGCGTCGCACGCACGCCATCCATGCCGGTGGCGCGCTTCATGAGGATGCGATCGCACCGGCAGGGGTACAAAGGATACCGTACCCGCAACCATCGTGAAGGAGGCGTTCTCTGTGCCACTTCCTCCCAGGGGCAGCGAGCTGCGTATCAAGATCGGCGGCGCCGCCGGACTCGGCATCAAGGCGGCAGGACAGACGCTGGCGCGTTCGTTCGTGGCTGCCGGCCTCGAGGTGTTCGACCTCAGTGAGTACCCGTCGCTCATCAGAGGCGGTCACAACACCTACACCCTCAGAGTGAGCCCGAGGCCTATCTCGAGCCACGTCGAAGCTGTGGACGTGCTGATCGCACTGGATCGCGAGACGGTCGACGTCCACCTCGACGAGGTCGTGGACGGGGGCGCCGTGATCTTCGACCCTGAAGTGACATCCACCGAGGGCTGGCTGCCGAGTCCCCGCATCCGCCCGGTACCGGTGCCGCTCGCCAAGTTCGCCAAGGAGGCCGGCGGCCCCATCATGGCCAACACCGTGGCGCTCGGCGCGGCACTCGGCCTGGTGCACTTCCCGCTCATGTTCCTGGTCGATTCCCTGCGCGAGCAGTTCGCGCACAAGAAACCCGAGATCGCCGAGCAGAACGCGGCTGCGGCATCAGTGGGTTACGGCTACATCACCAAGCTGGCAGGCGACTTCTGGATGGCCGTGGAGCCGCTGCCCGGGCAGCCGAAGCGACTGCTCGTGGACGGCAACGAGGCGGTCGGGCTTGGGGCGCTTGCGGCCGGGATAGGCTTTTACGCCGCGTACCCGATGACCCCCGCATCCTCGATCCTGCACTTCATGGCCGCACACGAGCGCGAGGCTGGCGTGGTCGTCAAGCACACCGAAGACGAGATCGCTGCGATGAACATGGTCGTGGGAGCCGCGTTCACCGGCACGCGAGCGATGTGCGCGAGCGCGGGCGGCGGGTTCGCGCTGATGGTGGAGGCGTTCGGTATGGCCGGCGTGAGTGAGAGTGCCGTGGTGGTGGGCGTCCTCACCCGGCCCGGCCCTGCGACCGGGCTGCCCACCTGGACCGAACAGAGCGACCTACGCTACGTGATCCACGCCTCGCAAGGCGAATTCCCGCGCGTGGTGCTCGCCCCCGGCGATCGTAGCGATGCGTTCGAGCTCACCTGGAAAGCGTTCAACCTCGCCGATCAGCTGCAGACGCCGGTCATCATCCTCGGCGACAGCTACCTCTCGGACAACCGGCAGTCGGTGCCGATGTTCGACCTCGACGCCGTGACGATCGATCGCGGCAAGCTCGTGGCCGAGGGAGACGTTGCCGACCATCCCGAGGCGCTCGCCGAAGACGGCAGCTACCTGCGCTACAAGGTCACCGACGACGGCGTCTCGCTCCGAGTGCTTCCGGGCGTGAAGGGCGCCCAGCAACTCGGCAACTCGTACGAGCACGACGAGTACGGTTACGGCCAGCGCGGTGAAGCCGCCGAGGTGCGGGCCGCGCAGAACGAGAAGCGGATGCGCAAACTCGAGCTGGCGCGCACGCTGGTGCCGGCGCCGGCGACCTTCGGGGTCGACCCCGCCGAGGCCGACGTGGCGGTCCTGTTCTTCGGTACCACCAAGGGCCCGGTGCTCGAGGCGATGCGCTGGCTCGAGCCCGACGGCGTGAATGTCGCCGCCATGCAGGTGGTGACCGTGTGGCCGTTTCCCGCAGATGAAGTACGCGCGTTCCTCGGCGCCGCCGAGCGCAGCATCATCGTCGAGGGCAACATCACCGGGCAGCTGCGCGGCCTCGTGCGCGAGCAGTGCCTTGTGGACGTGGATGATGAGCTCCACCGCTACGACGGCCGTCCCTTCTCACCCGAGATGATCTACGCGAAGCTCACGGAGGTGGCTCACGATGCCTAAGGTCGCCGATATCCAGCGCGCGCTCGAGCCCACCTGGTGCCCCGGCTGCGGCAACTACAACATGCAAAAGGCGCTGCTCGAGGTCCTCGAGGAGTCGGGCATGGACTTCGAGGACTACGCGATGGTGTGGGGGATCGGCTGCCACGGCAACGGCGCCGACTTCTACCGCGCGCAGGGCTTCCACGGGCTCCACGGCCGCGCCCTGCCGCTGGCCACCGGCATCGCGCTCACCAATCCGGACCTCAAGGTCATCGTGAACATGGGTGACGGTGACGGCTACGGCATCGGCGGCAACCACTTCATCCACTCGGTCCGCCGCAACATCGACATGGTGGCCATCTACCACAACAATCAGATCTACGGCCTCACCACCGGCCAGGCGTCCCCCACCTCCGACCAGTTCATGCAGACGCCGAGCACGCCGGGCGGTGTGGTGGAGGAGCCGGTGAACCCCGTGGGCGTGGCGGTCGCGCAGGGAGCCACGTTCGTGGCGCGCGGATTCGCCGGCGACGTGGAGCATCTGAAGTCGCTGTACCGCCAGGCGCTCGACCATCACGGCTTCTCGCTCGTGGACGTCTACCAGCCCTGTGTGACGTGGAACAAGGTGAACACCTTCAAGTGGTTCCGCGACCGCGTCTACAAGCTCGAGGAGCTCGACGGCTACGACCCCACGAACCGGACCATGGCGTTCGAGAAGTCGATGTCCACGTTCCACGAGCTCACATGCGCACCCGACGAGTGCAAGATCCCCATCGGCGTGTTCTATCGCGAGGCGGAGTCGTTCACCTACCAGGACGGACTCCCCCAGCTCGACCGCCCGATGTGGAAGCACGCCGAAGCGCCACGGGACATCTCGAAGATCCTCGAGGCGTACTAAGCGAGAACGGGACGGGCTTTGCGTACTACGTAGTCCTCGCGCGGGACCCTCGGCCGTATGTGGCGCTCATGCGCGCCACATACGGCCTACCCGCGCTGCGGAGTGACTCCGTACGCAAAGCCCGTCTCCGTGACTCGCACACGGCCCATCGACACTCTTACTCGGGCAGCGTGTATTCGGGCACCGCCCAGTTGTGGATGAACCAGATCGTATGAACCGAGTCGTCGGCGGCCTTCGTGAACTCACGGGCGCCAGGGACAACGGTGTCTCCCTCGACCGGGTAGTCCTGTCCGCCGAACACCTCTGCCAGGATGTTGCGGTTGCGCAGGCCGAAGTACAGCTGACCCTCGATGTAGACCGGGTCATCCAGCAGCTCGGGCTCCACCCCTGCGTACGCCAGACCGCGGTTATACGTGTAGCCACGGAAGTCGAAGTACACCCCCGCCACTGGATCGTTGATGCCGAGGAAGTCGTTGACGTAGATGACCATGTCGAGCGTGATGTCGCCGAACTTGTCCGCCGCCCCCGCGAACAGGCATGCCGCACGGTACAGGTCGGCCG
This sequence comes from Actinomycetes bacterium, assembly GCA_022839745.1. Taxonomy (GTDB): domain Bacteria; phylum Actinomycetota; class Coriobacteriia; order Anaerosomatales; family Anaerosomataceae; genus Anaerosoma. The sequence continues at coordinate 105,942 of JALHJB010000002.1, read as the reverse complement.
GGTCGATCTCGTCCGACCCATCGCCCTTGACCCGCAGGTGCTCGAGCGGACCCATGTCAGTCCGGGTGAGCCCCGGCAGGTACCCGCTGCGCATGATCTCACGATAGAGCGCGAGATTCTCACGCGGCGAATCGACCGTCTTCTCGGTCCCGTCCGCGAGCGTCAGCAGCATCCGGCCTGCGGGATCGAGTGAGACCGCCAGCGCACCGTTGATGTTCGCTATCGCCTCATCGTACGCGTTGTCGAGTACCTCGGCGCCGGCTCTGGCAACGTTCAGGCGCCCGATCTCGACCTCCTGCGTCAGATACGCGTACGCATCCGGCACATGACCCTCAGGATCGGTCGGCACGATCGGGACGTCGTCGTCCCACCACGGCCAGTCGGCCGGCAGCAGCGCGGCGTCCGCGATGGGCTGTGCAAAGCCGCCGTCGACACCAGCCTCGAAACTCAAGGGCTGTACGAGCGTCTCACCGTCGGCAGCGAACTCCCAAGTCCACGTGTAGCCGGTCGGTGCACCGTTGGGGTCACGAACCACCACGTACAGGTCGCCGTACAAGTCGCCACGAGCTATGCCGGGCTCCTCGTTGCCCGTCCCCGGTTTGGGTTCCGTAGCATCCGGTCCGGCGTATGGCGGACGATCGGAGTCCTCGCCTCCCCCGTCATCTACAGGCGCCTCCGGTTCGGGTGCTGGTTCGGTGACCACGCCGCCGTCACCACCTCGATAGCCACCACCACCGGCGGCGAGCGCCACCATCGGTACACATAGCGCCAAGACCAGGACATAGCAGAAGACCTTTCTACGAGACATCTGGGCTCCCTCCCCCGAACGGCCGACACGACCGACGCCACGCGCCGACCACCCCAGGCATACGTGACTGAGGGAGTATATCCATATCTGTGATGTTCGTCACACTTGAAAGGGATGAAACGGCGATGATTCCGCCGCCTACAGCATCGTCTCCCACCAGTCGCTAAGCCGCTCGGCGTGATGCCCGCGGATCAGCACGATGTGGTTGCCGAGTGGCGTGTGCAGCAGCTCGCTCACGTCGCCTGCAGTCAGCTCGATATCCACCTGGGTGCGGCAGAGATTCTCCGCGTCGCCACGCGAGACGATCTCGCCTTCGGCAAGCCACAGCGCGTTCATGGCCGCGCCGCCGATGCGCAGGAGCGTGACCGGGCCCAGCGGCAGGTCGCCCTGGATGCCCACGCCCTGACCCGACTCGAAGTGCGAGCGGAGCCGGTAGTTCTCGAGCATTCCCCGCGCGATCGTGCAGTGCGCGAGCTTGAGCGTGTTGGCCGTCTCATCGAGCTCCGAAGGGTTCGCCATCCACGGCAGCTCGCCGGTCATCAGGTACGCCCACAGCATGCCGACGGTGCTCACGAGGTCGCCCTCGCAGCCGGCCATGATACCGGCGTCCGTGAGCTCGGAAAGCGCGAAGCAGCCGGTGGTCTCGCGCGAGGCGAGCAGGTCGAAGCAGCGAAGCGATACCGCGTCGAATTCGTGCGCGTCCACGATCGTCTGCATAGCGGCGGTGACACGCGCCACGTCGGCAAGATCGCCCTCAGTGGGCTCCGCACAGCCGGTGGCCTCGCCTGAAAGCGACGCCACGCGCACGGTCACATCCTCCTCGGCCACCGCATCGATCGCCGCCTCGAGCTCCTCCATCGGAACGCGGACCACCGTCGGACCCCAGACCTCACGCACGATTTCGGCGTCCGGGGAGCTTGCCACGAGCCAGTCCGACGGCTCACCCACCAGGCCGATGCGCGTGTCGAGCAGCCGCATGCGCACAGCAACGTCGGCGATCGCGGCATCGAGCGTGGCAAGTCCCGCTTCGTCTTCCGGTCCGCGGACGAACACGATGCGACCGGGAAGCTCGTCTTGCTGGAGCCTGGCGAGGACCTCGAGCGATGCGGGGAGCGAGTTGTTCCCCGGGTGCGCAACCAGGATGACCGGCTCTCCCGGGCGCTCGGCCTGCCGGGCGGCCTGGAGCTGCAGCAATGTGCGCTCGGTGCCACCGGTGGCCATCACGTACACGAGGGGCGCGGGGTCGCCGAAGCCCTCGGCGTCGATCCGCTCGCCGCCGCGGTCTGAAAGCACATCCATCAACGGAGCGATGACGCTCTCGTTCTGGCCGGCGCCGCCGAACGGGGGGATCACGGGAGTGTAGACGAATCGCATGAGACCGCACCTCCTGAGTCGTTGGATGACGTACAGAAGATACCCCGCGACCGGTGCTGTATCCTCATAAGCCTGAAGCCCGCGCCCCCCGGAGCGTACATGCGACTTGTCCTCGCCATACTCGCCCTGATGCTCGCCGCAACGGCGGGCTGCTCAGCGGTGTTTCCCGACGGTGTCATCTATCCGTCCATCACACCGGACCCGGCCGTATCGGGCACGCGCAGTGTCGATGTGGCGTTCACGTTCGAGGGCGAGCCCGTCGCATTCACGGTGGATGTTGAGAGCGCCCTCTACGCCGGCGCGTCGGCCGCGGACAAGCAAGTCATCAGATTCGGCAACGCACGCGCGGACGACTGGATCGAGGACTACTTCCCCGCGTTCATCACCGAGGAGCACCAGGCGCCGTTTTATGACGCGCTCATCGCGGCCTTCAGGGCGGTGCGCGATCAGCACGGGCTCGACGCCGACCGCTACGCGGAGCTGATGACAGCGTACGTGCAGTCCATCACGTACCGGATCGACCCCGCCGACATGTCCCCCAAGTTCCCGGTGGAGACCTTCGTTGAAGGCAACGGCGACTGCGACGACAAGACCCTGCTGCTCGGCGCCCTGCTCTCGCGAGAAGGCTACGACGTTGCGGTGCTCATGTTCGAACCCGAGCAGCATGTCGCCCTCGGTATCCGCTCGCAGGACCTGCCGTATCGCGACACGGGGTACGCGTTCGTAGAGACCACGGTCCCCAGCTACATCGGGCAGGTCCCCGAGAGCCTGGAGGGCGGCATCACGCTTGAGAGCGAGCCGCATGTGTTCACGATCGGCGGCGGGCAGACTCCGTACACGGCCGGCTCCCAGGTGGCGGCGATCCTGGAGGCCCGCGCGACCGCCGTTGCCGAGGCCGAACGCCTGAACGCCGAGATCGTCGCCGCTGATGCCGAGCTGAGCACGAGCGAAGCCGAGGTGTACGCCGCGCGAAGCGAGCTCGAATCGCTCAAGGCTGCCGGGCGCGTGACCGAGTACAACGCACGGGTGGATGCCTACAACGCGCTGGTCGCGGAGCACAACCGAAAGCTCGAAGACCGCAACACGCTCGCGGCCCGCCACAACGAGCTGGCCGCTGTGGACCGCCTGGTGGCCGGAGGCACCGCGGACCGCGCCGGCACCTACGCGGCGCTACTTGCGCGCTAGCCAAACGTTCACACGCTCTTCATACGGTGTTCGGGACTTCCGCCCGATCGGCGCGACATACTCGGCCGGTATCACACGCACCCGCACCACCGGTCACCCACGCCGCCATACACACCGTGAGCTGGAGGAACGATGGCCTTCGACAAGGTGCCGCAGCAGCCCCGCACCGCCGCACGGATCGTCCGCTGGACGGTCCTGGCACTCGTGCTGACGGGAGTGACCGCTCTGGCAGTCCTGCACCAACGCGCGGGGATCGCAAAGCCGGTGGGCGTTGACGCCCTCTGCCCGTTCGGCGGGCTCGAAACGCTCGGGTCCCTTCTCGCGAACGGAGCACTCATCAAACGCATCGCGCCTTCGAGCGTGCTGTTGCTTGTGGCCGCTGTGATCACGGCCGTGGTGTTCCGGCGCGCGTTCTGCGGCCGGATCTGCCCGCTCGGATACCTGCAGGAGCTCTTCGGCGGGATCGGCAAGCGCGTCTTCGGCCGGCGGTTCGTGATGCCTTCGTGGCTCGACCGCCCGGCGCGATACCTCAAGTACGTGGTTCTCGCCCTCATCCTCGCCTTCACGTGGAGCACCGGGGAACTCGTGATACGCGCGTACGACCCGTGGGTGGCATACAATCACATCGCCTCTCCGGAGCTGTTCACCGAGAACCTGGCGGGACTGATCGTCCTGGTGGTGGTGTTGCTCGGCTCGCTGCTGTACGACCGGTTCTTCTGCAAGTACGCATGCCCGATGGGCGCATTCCTCGGGCTCATCTCGAGGTTCAGTATCTTCAAGGTCCGGCGTGACGCGAACGCCTGCATCGACTGCAAGCTGTGCGACAAGGCGTGTGCGGTGAACGTCGAGATCTCGACGGCGGCCGCCGTCGCGGACCCAGAGTGCATCGACTGCGGCGAGTGCGTGGCCGCGTGTCCTGCAAAGGGCGCGCTCGGCGTCCGCACCCGCTCGGGCAGTACGCTCTCCCCGCTCACCGCCGCGATTCTCACCGTGGACACGTTCGCCGTGCTGGTGCTGGCCGCAACGGCGACCGGCGGCTTCGCCTGGACGGTGCCGACCCTCGCCGAAAGCGTGGCGGCCACGGGTGGCACCACCACCTTTGACACCGCGCTCATCAAGGGCAGCACCACGCTTGCTGAGGTCGTGGACGCCTCCGGGATACCGGCCGCGGTATTCACGCAGGTCTACGGCGTGCCCGAGTCCGAACAGGCCCTGCCCCTCAAGGAACTGAAGGAGACGTACGGCTGCTCGCCTGGCGAGGTGCGCGCGTTCATCGAGGCGTACCGCGCGGATCCCGCGGTGGCGGGGACCTGGGCCGTGGGAGTGTTCCACGAGGAAGAGGGCGAGTAGTGCGCATCTGAGATGCCATCTCCGATGCGGGGTATCATCCTTGTGTCCCCTACGCATGGAGGTGCGCATGGCGCGTGTACTGATGGTGATCGCCCCCGAGGTGTTCCGCGACGAGGAGTACGACCACCCGAAACAGGTCCTCGAATCCCGCGGCGCCACGGTCACGACCGCAAGCACGCGCGAAGGGGCGTGCCACGGCAAGCTCGGCATGACCGCCGAAGCCACGCTCGCGCTCGCAGACGCTCGGGCCGCCGACTTCGATGCGGTGGTGTTCGTTGGCGGAGGTGGCGCCGAGGTATTCTTCGACGACCCAGCTGCGCACGCGCTCGCACGCGAGACGCACGCGCTCGGCCGCGTGGTGGCCGCCATCTGTATCGCGCCCTCGGTGCTCGCACGCGCCGGCCTGCTGCGCGATGTGCGCGCAACCGCGTTTCCCAGCCAGCGCGACGATCTCGTCGCCCATGGTGCGCTCTGGAGCGACGGCCCCGTTGAGATCGACGGACGCATCATCACCGCGAACGGGCCGGATGCCGCACGCGACTTCGGCGGTGCGATCGCCGATGCGCTCGCACTCCCCTGACACGACACGAACGGACCACGAGAGGAGCACGACATGCAACTCAGGATCTACCGTTGCCGCATCTGCGGCGAGGTCTACCTCGGCTACGAGGCCCCGGAGAACTGTCCGTTTTGCGGCGCGCACGTGGAGTTCCTCGAGGCGCCCGAGAAGTACCCTGCGGGGATCAACGACCTGCAGCTCACCGAGACCGAGCGCGTGGACCTCGAGGCGTCGATCGAGCTCGAGACCTCGAACTGCCGCTTCTACCTCGGCATGGCGCAGCGCAAGGACAACGACACGCTGCGTGCCACGTACAAGCGTCTGGCGAAGGTCGAGGCCGAGCACTGCGAGCTGTTCTGCGATCTACTGAAGGTGGATGAACCGGCCGACCTGATGACCCCCGGCGAGACCACCGGTTCGTGGGCGAGCGACATCGAGGAGTCGCTGCGGCGCGAGAACCGTGCGTCGGAGCTGTACAAGACGTTCGCCGGGCGTGCCACCAACGAGCGCCTCAAGGAGGTCTGGAACGCGGTCTCCGAGGTCGAGACCGACCACATCACGCTCGACGAGCTCGCGAAGACGTACCTGTAGCTCTTGAGGATGTCAGCGGGAGGCCTTCGGGCCTCTGTCCTCGGAACAGCCGTCCGCTACGGGCGGCTGTTCCTGCCAAAGACGATCGTCAGGGTCGTCCTACGGCTCTGTCCTCGGAGAGCTGCCTTCTCGAAGGCAGCTCTCCTGCGAAAGTATCGCTTCGGGGTATCCCTAGGGTTCGACCGTCGATTCTCTAGAGCTCGCGCTTCCGGAACACCAGCACTGCCGCTGCCACGCACGCGAGCGTGAGTGCGACCGTTGTCGCTATCGGCCAGCCGAGCGTGGCACTCTCCCCCATCACGAGCGTGGTCGGCGCGGACAGCAGGCCCGCCGGCGAGTAGTCCATCGCCGGCTTCCAGAGCGTTGCGATGCTGAGCACGATGAATCCGAGGAATCCGAGGCCGGCGGCCCCTGCTTGCGAGTCCATCGCAGCCGAGAGCGCCACCATGAGCGCGAGGAAGAGCGCACCAGTGAGCAGCCACGTGCCCGTGGCCTGCGCGATCGGCGCCAGCGGGGCCTCAGCGAAGATCGCGTACGTGAGCCCCCACGTGGCCAGTGCGCCCACGCACACGGTGACCACGAGCAGCACGAGCGCCGACAGCGTCTTCGAGATCACGAACGCGGTGCGTGACAGCGGCTTGGTGAGCACGAGGGTGGCCGTGCCGGACTTCTTCTCGACCGAGATGATGCCGCCGAACATGATGATCACCGTGAAGAGCACGATCTGCTGCAGGTTCTTGGTCCACTGCAGGTAGGAGTCGACGTACGTGGGGTCTGGCATCTGGATCACCATGCCGCTGTCGGCGGGCACGAACGACGAGAGCAGCTCCGGTGTGATCTTGGCGAGCGGCGGCCCAGAGATCGCGAAGAAGAGCACGATGCCCGGCAGCACCCAGATACGCCACGTGCGCACGATCTCGCGGAACTCCTTGCCGAGGAACGCTCCAAAGCCGCGCATCACCGCTCGCCTCCCACCAGATCGACGAACACTTCTTCGAGCGAGACCTCACCCGTTTCGAAGCGCGTCAGACCCACGCCGGCAGCGGCAACCATCGCTGGCACCGCGCGGCGAGCGGACTCGAGGTCGGCCACCGTGATCTTGATCGAGCCGTTGTCACCGCGCGCCACCTCGGCCGCCCATGGTTCGGCCCTGAACGCGGCGGCAAGTGCGTCGGCCCCCTCGGTCACGCCCACCACCAGCTTGCTCGTACCGTACCGGCTCTTGAGCTCACCGATGGGCGCCTGTGTCACCACACGGCCTTCGTGCAGGATGGCGACCGTGTCGCACACCCGGTCCACATCCGACAAGATGTGCGTGGAGAAGAACACCGTGGTGCGTCCGCCGAGCGAGGAGATCATATCGAGCACCTCTTTACGGCCGATGGGGTCGAGAGCCGACGTGGGCTCGTCGAGCATCAGCAGCTTCGGCGCGTTGATGAGCGCTTGCGCGACGCCCAGGCGCTGCTTCATGCCGCGCGAGTAGCCGCCGATCTTCTGCCGCACCCCGGTAAGGCCCGCGAGATCCAGCAGCGCCTCCACGCGCTCATCCAGCACCCTGCCGCCGATGCCGAAGAGGCTGCCCGCGAAGCGCAGGAACTCCGGCGCGGTCATCCACTCGTAGTAGCCAGGCACGTCGGGCAGGAAGCCGATATCGGCGCGCACCTGGTTGGTGGCCGACACCACGTCGTGCCCGAATACCCGCGCCTCGCCGCCGCTCGGCGCCGCCAGACCGGTGAGGATCCGAAGCGTCGTGGTCTTGCCGGCGCCGTTGGGGCCGAGGAAGCCGAAGACCGATCCGGTCGGCACCGTGAGGTCGACGCCGGCGAGCGCCCGCTTGGCGCCATACACCTTGGTGAGGCCGGCGACCTCGATCGCGGCGCTCATCGCGCGTCATCTGGCAAGGACGCACTGCCATACAGCACGTCGGCCGCACGGGCGGCCCGGTCGGCCGGCGCCACCGGCGGCACGTCAGGCGTGGGGGCGGCAAGCGGGTCGACAGCCGGCAACGGCTTGCGTCCGGCCGCGAGGAAGATGATCGCCCCAACCAGGTTCACGAACAGGATGATCACGACCCACGGCCACCGCTTGCCGAAGACGAGCCGCTCAAGCGGGGTCCGTAGCATGACCACGAGCGCATAGACCTCCACCGCCAGCTGCACGGCCGCAAGCGCCACGATCACCGGGAGGGCCCATCCGGGGAGGTCGCCCATCGGGATGTTGGTCTGCATGTCAGACACTCCTTCCATTCTGTCCTCGCACCTCACGCCACTCGGCACGCAATCCCGAGCGCAGCGGCATGTAGAGCATCAGGAACGGCACCGCCAGAGTGGCAAGCACCACGAGCAGCACCCAGTTGCCGGAGGCGCCGCCGTTGGCGTCGGCCACCGTCACCGCCGCGATTCCTAACACGAGCACGGCTTCCATGCCGAGCCCGGCAGCCGCCAGGAGCCGCGAGCGTGCGGAGACGTCCCTGCGCAGGACTCGCGCGTAGGTCAGCGCCGCCGGTACGATCGCCAGCGCGAGCAGCGCGCCGATCACCACGGTGCGCGATGCCCAGCCGTCGGGCTTGCCGCTCACTCCCCAGTGGATCGGGACCTGGGCGGGAAGCGTCGGCCACGCCACGACCATGAGGACGACCGCGATCGCCGCGAGCGCGGCGGGCACGGCGAGCGTTACGTTGAGCGCGCCCTTCGGGATGCGATCGTACGACTCATCGCCCACGTCGTCCGGGCGGATGAGGCCGAGCGTGACGGCGATGGCGCCGAGGTTGATGGTCCAGCCCACGCCGAACATGCGCGGCATGAAGATGCGCGGGTCGGCGGGGTTCCACACCCGGCTGCCGATGCGCTCCACCGACGCGCCACGGAAATCGTACGGCATGCCGAGCACGTGACCCTGCGGCACCGGACGGCCATCCGCCTCGGCGACCTCGTCGGGCTCGAACGCCTCAAGAACCCCGGCCGCATAGGTGGCTGGATCGCCGAGCGCCGCCACCGCGGCAGCCTCTCCGGCGCGGTCCGCATCGGCCCGGAGCAGCGACTCGAGCTCCACAAGCGCCTCGTCGCGATCCGACGCGCCAAGGGGCGACAGATGGCCGCGGACCTCGGCCAGGTATGCGTCTATCGTGCGTATCTCACTCATCGTGCGCTCCCTCGGCCAACACTCCGTCGATCGCTGCCGCGATGTCACGCCAGGAGCGGCTCATCTCTTCGAGTTCCCGCGTCCCCGCAGCCGAAAGCCGGTAGTACTTGCGCGGCGGCCCCACCGGCGACTCACGCCAGGTGGTGTCGACCACACCCGCCTTCTTGAGGCGCGAGAGCAGCGGATACACCGTGCCAGCGCTCGCCTCAAGACCCGGCCGTTCGGCCAGCTGGTCCACGATCTCAACGCCGTAGAGCTCCCCGCGATCGAGCAGCGCGAGGATCACGAGCTCGAGCGCGCCTTTGCGGAACTGTGAGACGCGGGTGTCGCGTTCTGCTGCCACGGGACCTCCCACCGGTGTTCGGCATGGTGAGCGCCACTCGCAGGCACCATGATGTTTGTACCACCTGCTACCTTGTATCACACGCTAGTGTGCAACGCAAGGTACCGTCGGCGTGTGGCGTAGGTACCGTGGCGTCGGAGTAGATGCCTCTGAGGCGCGTCAGCCCCGGATCCTACTCGGCGAGCACGTCGCGGACCCAGGAACGCGCCCAGTACAGCCAGAATGCGGGGATCTCGCGCGCCACCAGCACGGGAGTCTTCGCGATCGGACGGCTCTCCTCGGCTGGCGCGGTGTAGACGTGTTGACCGGCCGCCCGGTATGCCATCTTGATCCGCGGCAGATGGTAGAACTGGCTCACCACGAGCACGCGCGTGGAGCCATCAGACTCGAACAGCGGCACCGTGTTCGCCGCCGTACGATCGGTGTCGAACCCCTCATGGTCGACCACGATCGCGCGCTCCGGCACGCCAAACTCGATCGCGCGGTCGCGCATCACCTCGGCTTCGTCATGCCCGCTCTCCCCCACCCCGCCAGACATGATGAGCATGTCCACGAGCCCGTCGGTATACAGGCCCGCCGCGGTACGCACGCGGTCCTCAAGCGAGGTGGTGAGCTGACCGTTTGCGAACACCCGCGCGCCGAAGACCACGGCCACGTCGGCCTCGCGACGGTAGTCGGTGGTGCCGAAGAACCGCACCTGCGCGAGCGGGAACACCACCACGAGCAGCATCGCCATGGCGAGGGCGGCCAGGGTCTCCACCCGCCGAGGCTGTACGTCCTCTCGCCCGCACCATGCCACCGCACCCACGAACGCAAAGCCCACCGCCACGATCGCCGAGAACGGCACCGGCACCGCGGGCACGATGCGTCCGGCCTGCCATGCCGAGTAGAAGCCGGCGACGTTCACGAGGGCCACCGCCGCAAGCGTTGCGCACACGGCCGCCGTGGCGATGCGCCTCCAGGAGCGCATCGAGGGCCGAACGGCGTACGCCACGAGGAGCGCCGCCGAAAGCCAGAGCAGACCGGTGACCCAGCCCGGCAGCGCACGAAGATCCACCCACCAGAGGTCCTCGGTGCGGCCCGTGCGAAGCGCCACGACTGAGTTGGCAAGCGAGAACGCGCCGAAGAAGAGCGCGACACCGCGGGCAAGAGCGCGGACGCCTGAGGCCCGTCCGCCACGCGTCAGCGGGTGTGTGGCGGCGGTATCACCCGGCATCGGCACGTGGCCTCCTCTCGGGTGGAACGTATCCGCTTCCGCTGACAGCGATCAGCACCACGGGCACGATGCCCACGCCGAGAAGCAGCGCGACCCACAGCGGCGATCCGAGGAGCCACAGGAACAGGCCCACGGCGAGGGCGAGTGTGCCTGCAACGCCGAACTTCAACAGACGTGGCGGCACACGCAAGCGCACCATCGCCATCACAAGAGCAGCCGCCACGGCGATCGCGCCGAGCAGATACGCCACGGCGAACCATGCCGTGACCTCGAACGGAATGCGCGGCTCCCACATGTCGCTACTCCCTTGCTACACCCCGCATGATCTCCGCATACCTCGGCACGAGCCGAGCGAACGTGTACCGCTCTGCGATCCCCCGTGCCCGTCCCGGTGCCGGACCCTCCACGATCAGGCTCCGCAACCGTGCCACCAGCTGCTCGTGTGTACCGTAGCGCATGTCAACCGGATAGAGCTCGGGATACGCGAGCCTGTCAGGCACCACCGGAGCGCATCCGGCGTAGCATGCCTCGATCATCGCCAGGCCGAAGAACTCGTTGCGCGCCGTGGAAACGGCGATGTCCGCGCTCGCAAGCAGCGCGGCGTAGTCCTCCCGCGAGCCGGGCTCGCCCAGGTGCACGAGCCGATCGCCCAGCGCCGCAGCGGCGTCCCCAACAAGCGACTCGGTCTCACGGAACGCCTGACCCGCCACCGCCACCTCGAAGCCGAGGCCTTCGGCGGCAAGCGCACGCACGGCGGCGAAGAACGCCTCCGGGTCCTTGTCGTGCTCCCAGCGGTGCGGCCACACGATGCGCGGGCGGGGGCCGCGTGTGACCGGCGTGGCATCGAACGGTGCCGGATCGAACGGCGGCGCCAGCACCTCGGAGCGAGCGGCGATACGCTCGGCGACGCCCTTCGGCCGATGGTCGGGGAACTCCCGCAGAAAGCCAGGGATCTCAGCGAGGAAGCCATCGAGGTTGTAGCGCGTGTTGAACAGGCAGCGGTCGGCCGCGAGCGCGCTCGTGATGTTGGTGAGGGCGAACTGGTAGTCCCACTCGGCGGTGTGTCTGTTGGGATACAGCAGCTGGTTCTCGTGGAAGTACATCATGCGCGGCACGCCCGCCACGGCATCGCCCGCGAGCGCGATGAACTCGGCGAGGTTCACGAACGTCGAGGCGTAGACGAGGTCCCACGCGCGTTCCGGGCGGAGACGTCCCGCTTCGCCCTCAGGATGCGCCTGCCGCCACGCTGCCGAGAAAGCGCGGGCCTCCTCGGCCATCGTGATCGCCGAGCCGCGCATCCGCCACTTCCACTTGCGTGGCGGCAGCGTGAGCAGATCGAACGCGAAGCCGAGCGGCTCGAGGCGCTCCACCAACCCGTCGAGCACCGCGCGGTGCGAGCCGCCGTAGTACGGCTCGAGCGCGAGCACGCGGATGGGGCCGACCTCGGTGAGGTCCGCCTGCGTGACGTCAGCGCACACGGGGTCCCGCCTTTCGCCTGCCACGCTTGACCGCCGTAGGGAGATCAACGGCCTCCGCCCCCGCAAGCGCCATCGTCACAAGCTCGTCCACGTCGAGCCCCGCCTCGGCCATCTCGGCCTCGCCGGGCATAGCGTGCGTCTGAGGCCTGCGCGGCATGAAGAGCGTGCAGCAGTCGTCGGTGCTGGCGATCGAGAGATCGTACGTGCCGATAGCCACCGCTTCGGCGATGATCTCCTGCTTGTCGCTGCCGATGAGCGGGCGTAGCACGGGCATACTGGCCGCTGTGCTGATGGCCGCCACGTTATCGAGCGTCTGCGACGCCACCTGGCCCAGGCTTTCGCCAGTCACGAGCGCACGCGCGTCCTCCCGCTCGGCGATGCGCTCAGCCATGCGTAGCATGAACCTGCGGTAGAGGATCACCCTCAGGTCTTCCGGCGCGTCGAGGGCGATGCGCCGCTGCACATCGCCGAACGGCACGATGTACAGCCGCTCCATGCCGCCAGTGTGTGCCAGCACGTGCGCGATCTCGGTAACGTAGTGCTCCGAGTGCGCGGCTGTCTGAGGACGGCCCGAGAAGTGCACGGCTATGACCGACGCGCCGCGTCGCATGATGCGCCATGCGGCGACCGGTGAGTCTATCCCGGCCGAGAGCAGCGCGACCACGGCCCCCGACGTGCCGACCGGAAGACCCCCGACGCCCTCGACACGCCGCGTCCATACGTACGCGTTCGCCTGCACCACCGCGATCCACACCGTGATGTCCGGCGCCCCCAGATCGACTGAAAGCCCGCTCTCGCACCGGAGCACCTCGCCGACGCGGCGGTTCATCGCCATGCTGTCCTCGGTGTACGTGGTCGCCGAGCGCCGGGAATCGACCGCGAACGTCGCCGCACCAGGCGTGCGCTCGCGCGCCTCACGCATCGCCTCGAGGGCGGCAGCGGCGATCGCTTCCGGCGTGGCGGCGGCCTCGCGGCCGATCGCTACGTATGAGACTCCCGGCGTGGCGGCGGCGATCGCGGCAACGGCGTCATGATCGGCCGTATCCGGCATGCGCACCAGCACGCGGCTCGCAACGCGTGCGACGTCCACGCCGGAGATGCCGCAGAGCGCCCACCGCAGGTTCTCCTCGAGCCTTCGCTCGAACTGCCCGCGGTTGCGACCCTTGAGCCCGATCTCGTGGTAGTGAACCAACGCAATCCGCACCCGCACGCACACCCTTCTCAACGCCGAGCACCGCTCACACAAGATGCCCCGACACCGCGCTGGCGGCACCGGGGCATCGTCACCGCGTGGTGATGCCCTGCTACTTGTAGCTCTCTTGCACCCGCTCGTAGCTGACATCACCGTTGGCGATCTCGTCGAGCGCGAGGGTGAGCGGCTTGGTGCTCGTGATCTGCGCGATCTGCGGGGCCTGCATGGTGAGCAGCGCCTGATCGCGAACGCCGTGGATCATGTCGTTGATCTGACGCGCGCGCTTCGCGGCGACGATGCACAGCGTGTACTTGGAGTCGACCTTCTCGAGCAAAAGATCGATCTCGGGCTTGATGACCATATCAGCAGCATCCTTCACAGGATCGATGGGATTCGACGATGCCGGCCAACCTGTCCGTGGCCAGGGCAACATCATCGTTTTCTACCACATGATCGTAGTTTCCCACAAGGCGGAGCTCCTTCTCGGCGGTCTCAAGACGCGTCCTGACCTGTTCGTCAGTCTCCGCGCCCCGGCCCCGGATGCGGCGCTCCAGTTCGCTCATCGACGGTGCTGTGATGAAGATGAGCACCGAAGACGGCATCGCTTCTTTCACCTGGAACGCGCCTTGCGGGTCGATCTCCAGGATGACGTCGCATCCTGCGGCCAGGCGCTCCTCGACCGTGGAGCGCAGCGTGCCGTACCGATTGCCGTGCACCTCGGCCCACTCGAGGAAGTCACCCTCATCGATGCGCCGCTGGAACTCGTCCGGCGAGATGAAGATGTAGTCCTCGCCCGGCACCTCACCGGGCCGCGGCGCGCGTGTGGTGGCAGACACGGACACCCACAGACCAGAGACCCTGGTGACCAGTCGGTCCACCAGAGTCCCTTTCCCGGCCCCTGAGGGTCCGGAGATGATGAACAGCGAACCTGCGCGCATCAACCGTGCAGCTCAGCCGAGGCGCTGCATGAGCATCTCGCGCTGGCGGGCGCCGAGGCCCTGCACACGGCGGCTCTCCGAGATCTCGAGCTCCTCCATGATCTTGGCGGCCTTGGCCTTGCCAAAGCCCGGCAGGCTCTCAAGCAGCGTGGCGACCTTCATGCGCGCGACGATGGGATCGTCGGACTCGGCCATGACATCGGCGAAGGACTTCTCGCCGCCCTTGATCTGCTGACGAAGCTCCGCACGCGCCTGACGGGCCTGAGCGGCCTTCTCGAGCGCCTTCTTGCGGTCGGCCTCGGAGAGATTGGGTAGAGCCATTTGATCCTCCTCGCGATTCTGTGCGCGTTTCCGATCACGTTCCCTCGCATGCCGTTGCGCACATCGGCCCTGCATGCAGCGCCGTTGATGTTACCCCTGACCTGCGGAGATGCCAAGTCCGACTTACCCGAGGCGCCTGCTTCCGGGCGAATCGATGGGAGTTCCGGCCGCGCACTGCGGACAGTCGACCGGCTCCATAGACTCTACCTCAAGTCGAAGGAGCGGCAGGAACTTGGCGGTGAACGCCTTGTCGCCGCCGCGATCGATGATCGACGTCACGGCGACCACGTCGCCCCCGGCGACGGTGACCAGATCGATGACCTCTGCAACGCTGCCACCGGTGGTGACCACGTCTTCCACCACCAGCACACGCTGGCCCGGCTCGATCGAGAAGCTGCGGCGGAACGTCATCACACCGTTCTGGCGCTCACTGAAGATGAACTTGACCCCAAGGGCCTGGGCCACCGCGAAGCCGATGATGATGCCGCCGACCGCCGGTGCCGCGACCATGTCGATCTTCTTGTCCCCGACCCTCTCGGCCATGGCCACAGCGAGCTCCGTGGTGAGAGCCGGATCCTCCAGCACGCGGGCGCACTGCACGTACGTGTCGGAGTGCCGTCCGCTCGTGAGCTGGAAGTGGCCGTGCAGGATCGCTCCAGCCTCTTTGAGCGCCGTCAGGACGCGTTCCTCGGTCATGGTCACGATGAGATCTCCTTCCGGATGGCGCGGGCGGCAGCCGCGGGATCGGATGCGCCGGTGATCGGCCGGCCGATGACGAGATGCGACGCGCCGGCCGCGATGGCCTCGCCAGGGGTGGCCGTGCGGGCCTGATCGCCGACGGCCTCGCCTCCTGGGCGCACGCCCGGCGTCACCACGAGCGCGTCAGGGCCGAGCAGCGCACGGATCGCTTCCGCCTCGTTCGGCGAGCAGACGATGCCGTTGCAGCCGGCGTCACGCGCCAGACCCGCCAGCGTGACCGCGTGCTCCGCCGCCGCGCGTTCGATGCCCATCTCGGCGAGCGCGGCATCATCCAGGCTCGTGAGCACGGTGACCGCGATGACGCTCGGCGGCTTCGTGCCGAACTTCTGCGCGGCGGCGGCCGTTGACCGCATGGCGGCCTCGAGCATCGCCCTGCCGCCCGAGGCGTGTACGGTTAACATGTCGGCGCCCGCCCTGGTGAGCATGCGGCACGCACCCTCCACCTGATGCGGGATGTCGTGGAGCTTCAGGTCCACGAACACCTTGAAGCCGAGCGCCCGGAGCTCGCGCACGATCTGGGGCCCCTCGGCATAGAAGAGCGTCATGCCCACCTTGACCCATCCCACCGTGCCCACCAGCGAGCGCGCCATCTCAAGGGCCTGCGCCCCATCGGGCAGATCGAGCGCCACGATGATGCGGTCGCGCGCGCCGTCGGTGTCGCTCTTGTTCGCCGAGCGGCCACGTGCCGCCCCGACGATGCCTTCCACTCCGCCTACTGCTTCTTCCATGCCGCCCCCACAAGGTCCGTGACCCGCCCGATGCCGCGCGCGGCGCAGAACCGCTCGAGGCCCTCCGCTACGCCGACCGTCGTGGTCGGGTCGATGAAGTTCGCCGTTCCCACCGCCACCGCGCTCGCTCCGGCGAGCATGAACTCGGCGGCGTCGTTCGCGCAGGTGATCCCGCCCATGCCGATCACCGGGATGCTCACCGCCTGGGCCACCTGCCACACCATCCGCACGGCCACCGGGCGCACGGCGGGGCCCGAGAGCCCGCCCACACCCCTCGGCAGCACCGGCTTGAAGGTACGCGTGTCTATCACCATACCAAGCAGCGTGTTGATGAGGCTCACGGCATCAGCACCCTCGGCCTCCACCGCACGTGCGATCTCGGTGACGTCGGTGACGTTGGGGCTCAACTTCACGATGAGAGTCTTGCTCGTCACCGCGCGCACAGAGCGCACCACGTCGGCCGCGGCCGGACAGGTGGTGCCGAATGCCATACCACCGGCGTCCACATTGGGACACGAGATGTTCACCTCGAGCGCGTGCACCGCCTGCTCGCTGTCGAGCCGTTCGGCCACGGCGGCGTACTCGTCGGCACGGTGTCCCACCACGTTCACGATCACCGGCACGTCCCGCTGCGCGAGCCACGGCAGATCGCCAGCACAGAACGCCTCCACGCCGGGGTTCTGCAGGCCGATGGAGTTCAGCATCCCCGATGGCGTCTCCACGATACGGGGGCTGGGGTTCCCTGCCCAGGGTTCGAACGAGACGCCCTTGGTGACCACGGCCCCCAGGCGCGAGAGGTCGACGAAGTCGGCGTACTCGCGGCCCGAGCCGAACGTGCCCGAGGCGGTCATCACGGGGTTCCTGAGTTCGAGCGCGCCGACGCGCACCCTCATGTCCACGGTGCTCATCGGCCTCCCTCCTGACCGCCGTCGGCATCCCACACGACGTCGGCCGCGTCGAAGACCGGGCCATCCACGCACGCCCGCTTGAGACCGTTGCGGGTGGTGACCACGCATGAAAGGCACGCGCCGATGCCGCAGCCCATCAGCCGCTCGAGCGAGACCTGACACGGGACTCCCGCACCGGCGCACTGATCGGCCACGATACGCTGCATCGGCTCGGGCCCGCACACGTACACCACATCGGGACGGTCGCGGCCGAGCTGCTCAGCGCTGAGCACGGTCACAAATCCGCACAGACCCGCGGAACCGTCGTCGGTAGCCACGATCGCACGGCTGCACAGGTTGTCGAAGAGCTCGCGGGCCAGCAGCCTGCCGGCCGAGGGCGCGCCCTGCGCGAGCGTGACCTCGATGCCGCGTTCGGCGAGCCGCTCGACGAGCATGCCCATCGGCGCCGCGCCCAGTCCGCCCGCCACCACCAGCGCACGCTTCGTGCCGTCTGGCACCCGCCACCCGTGGCCGAGGGGCCCGATCACGTCCATCACGTCGTCGCGGACCGCGTCTTCAAGCGCTCTGGTGCCAAGACCCACCACCTGATAGAGGATCTCGATGCGGCCGTCGCGCGCACGGTGCACGGAAAACGGCCGCCGCAGTATGAAGTCGGCATGGCGCGAGATCCGCAGGTGCACGAACTGCCCGGGCTCCACGGCGCCCGCGGTGCGCGGGGCGTCGAGCACGATCCTGCTCACACCCTCGGCGACACGCTCGTTGCTGACCACCACCACCGGCTCTATGGCCGGTGTGGGAACCTCGGTACACATCATTCGCTCCGTTCGAAGTCCTGGAGTGCCCGTGCGTCGAGCGAGCCGTGCTTGATGACCTCGATGGCCTGCACGCTCGCAAGCGCGGCCGCGAGCGTGGTGATGTTGCTCACCCCGTGCTGCACCGCCGCCGTACGGATATGGTAGCCGTCCGAGCGGGTCTCACGGCCGAACGGCGTGTTGATGACCAGCTGGACCTCGCCGTTGACGATCGAGTCCACGATGTTCGGGCGGCCCTCGTGCACCTTGCGCACCTCGTCCACCGGGATGCCCGACGCCTTGAGCAGACGCGCGGTGCCGCGCGTCGACATGATACGGAAGCCCAGACCCTGCAGGTACCGGGCGACCGGCACCACGCCACGTTTGTCGCGGTCGCACACCGAGATGAACGCCGTGCCCGAGGTGGGCAGCGAGTAGTCGATCGCAAGCTGCGACTTGGCGTACGCCGAGGGGAAGTCGCCAGCCACGCCCATCACCTCGCCGGTGGAACGCATCTCCGGGCCGAGCACGCTGTCCGCGCCGGGGAACCGGCCAAACGGCATGACCGCTTCCTTCACACAGTACCGGCCAAGCTCGCGCTCCTCCGAGGGCAGCCCCATGTCAGCGAGCTTCTCCCCTGCCATCACGCGGGCGGCGACCTTGGCAAGCGACACCCCGGTCGCCTTGCTCACGAACGGCACGGTCCGGCTCGCGCGCGGGTTCACCTCGAGCACATACACACGCTCGTCCTTCACCGCGAACTGCACGTTCATCAGGCCGCGCACGCCGAGCTCGAGCGCGAGAGCCCGCGCATGCGCGCGCACGGTGGCGATCGTCTCCTCGCCGAGCGAGAATGGCGGGATGCAGCACGCCGAGTCGCCTGAGTGGATGCCCGCCTCCTCGATATGCTCCATCACGCCACCGATGTAGACGCTCTCGCCGTCGCACACCGCGTCCACGTCCACCTCGATGGCGCCCTCAAGGAAGCGGTCGAGGAGCACCGGATGATCGGGCGACACCTCGGCCGCCTGCTGTGCGTAGCGCAGCAGGTATGCCTCGTCGTAGGCGATCACCATGCCGCGACCTCCGAGCACGTAGCTCGGACGCACGAGCAGCGGGTAGCCGATGCGCGACGCCACCTCGATCGCCTCATCGAGCGTCCGCGCGGTGCCCGCCGCGGGATAGGCGATCCCCAACCGGTCGAGGACCTCGGCGAAGCGCTTGCGGTCCTCGGCGAGATCGATCGTCTCGGGGCTGGTGCCGAGGATCGGAACACCGGCGTCCTCAAGCGCACGAGCGAGCTTGAGGGGCGTCTGGCCCCCGAACGTCACGAGCACACCGTCCGGCTGCTCGAGGTCGACGATGTCCATCACGTCCTCAAACGTGAGCGGCTCGAAGTACAGCTTGTCGGAGGTGTCGTAGTCGGTCGAGACTGTCTCCGGGTTGCAGTTCACCATGATCGTCTCGTAGCCCGCCTCGGCAAGCGCGTAGGCGGCATGCACGCAGCAGTAGTCGAACTCGATGCCCTGGCCGATGCGGTTCGGACCGGCGCCCAGGATCATCACCTTCTTGCGGTCGGACCGCTCGGCCTCGTTCTCATCTTCGTACGTCTTGTAGTAGTAGGGCGTGTTCGCGGCGAACTCCCCGCCGCAGGTGTCCACAGCCTTGAACGTAGCCGTCACGCCGAGGTCGAGCCTTCTCGCACGCGCCTCACTCTCGAGGGCTCCTGTAAGGTGCGCGATCTGCGCATCGGAGAGACCGCGCCGTTTGCATTCCAGCAGCTCAGCCTTGGTGAGCGACGAGAGATCGCGGCCCCTGATAGAGCCCTCGACCTTCACTACAGCCTGCAGTTGCGCGAGGAACCAGGGGTCGATAGCGGTGATGTCATGGAGCTCCTCAGTGCTTCGCCCGCGCCGCAAGGCCTCCATGAGGTAGAACATCCGGTGCTCGTTGGGTATCGCCAACCGTTCGTCGAAGTGCGTCTCGTCGAACGTGTCGCGACCATCCGCGCCAAGCCCGCCCCGCCCGTTCTCGAGCGAGCGCCATGCCTTGCCGAACGCCTCGGCGAAGGTCCGGCCCATCGCCATGACCTCGCCCACGCTCTTCATCCGTGTGGTGAGCGTGGTGTCCGTGCCGGGGAACTTCTCAAAGGCCCACCGGGGCACCTTCACCACGGTGTAGTCGATCGAGGGCTCGAAGGCGGCGGGCGTGACCCGCGTGATGTCGTTGGGGATCTCGTCGAGCGTGTAGCCGGTCGCGAGCTTGGCGGCGATCTTGGCGATCGGGAAGCCGGTGGCCTTGCTCGCAAGCGCGGAGGAGCGCGAGACACGCGGGTTCATCTCGATCACGACCACGCGGCCGTCGTGCGGGTTCACCGCGAACTGCACGTTGCTGCCGCCGGTCTCCACGCCGATCTCGCGCATGATCGCAAACGACGCGTCGCGCAGAACCTGGTACTCGCGGTCGGTGAGTGTCATCGCGGGCGCTACCGTGATACTGTCGCCGGTGTGGATGCCCATGGGGTCCACGTTCTCGATGGAGCACACGATCACGCAGTTGTCGTTGCGGTCGCGCATGACCTCCATCTCGTACTCTTTCCAGCCGAGCACGCTCTCCTCCACGAGCACCTCGCCCACCGGCGAGAGCGCGATGCCGCTCGCGGTGATCTGCCGGAGCTCGTCGATGTTGTACGCGATGCCGCCACCCGCGCCGCCGAGCGTGAAGCTCGGGCGGATCACGACCGGCCAGCCCACCTCGGCCACGAACGCTTCGGCATCGGCGACGGCGTAGGCGTACGTCGAGTTCGGCGTTTCGAGACCGATGCGCTCCATCGCCTGAGCGAAGAGCTTGCGGTCCTCGCCCTTCTTGATGACCTCAAGAGTCGCGCCGATCAGCTCCACGCCGTACTTCTCGAGCACACCTGCCTCGGCAAGCGCCACCGCGCAGTTGAGCCCGGTCTGACCGCCGAGCGTGGGCAGGAGCGCGTCGGGGCGCTCGATGGCGATGACGCGCTCGACCACCTCCACCGTGATCGGCTCCACGTACGTGCGGTCGGCATACTCGGGGTCGGTCATGATCGTGGCAGGGTTCGAGTTCACGAGCACCACGCGGTACCCGTCCTCCCGCAGCACCTTGCACGCCTGCGCACCCGAATAGTCGAACTCACATGCCTGGCCGATGATGATCGGCCCCGACCCGATGATGAGAATGGTCGAGATATCGTTCCTGCGTGGCATGCGCCTCCCCGCTCCGGCTTACGGCACGATCAGTACGGGGCAGCTCGCCTGACGCATGAGCGTCATCGACACGCTGCCCATCAGCATCTCCTGCACCGCGTTGCGGCCGCGGGTCCCCACGATCACGCCGGTCGCGCGGCGCACGCCGATCTCATCGAGGATGGCATGCACCGGCGCGGCGAGCCGGATCGACACGCTCGACGGGATCTTCTTCTGCGCGCACATGGCCTGCAGGTTCTTGAGATGGAACTCCGCGCCCTCCTCGGCCTTGCGCAGCTTGTCGCCAGTAAGCGCGGGATCGATGGCGTGCAGCAACGTGAGGTGCTTCACCGCACCCGCTGGCAGCTCGATGGCCTGCGAGAACGCGTGCGCGGCGGAGAGCGAAAAGTCGGTGGGAACGATGATCTTCTCGCCGAAGTGACGGAGCAGCGTGGCAGGGTCCTCCTGCGTGCGCAGGAGATCGAAGCGCACCACCAGGTGCGGGATGGTGGCCTCGCGCATCAGGCGGTCGGAGACCGACCCCTCGAACAGCTGCCCGGCAACGGACTTGGCGTGCGAGCCGTATACGGCCGCGTCAACGTGCGTCTCGATGGCAAGCGCGCCGATCTCCTCCACCGTGTCGCCCGTGACCACCTGGACCTCCACGGAGAGACCGGCGCCTTCCAGCACGGCGGCGTCGGCACGGAGCCGCTCACACGCCTCGTCCACCTTGCGGGCGATCAGCGGACCCTCAAGTCCTGAGACCTCGACCACATGACCGAGGATGACATGGCGCACCCCGAGCGCCGGAAGGCCCCGCGCGAAGCTGAGGATCAACTGATTGTCGTCACTGAAGTCGACCGGAAGTAGCACCGTGCGCACCGCTGTCACTCTCCATCCTTGATCGCGTACAAGTCGTCATCACCGTCCATGAGCCGTGCGAACGCCTCGAACAGGTAGCGCGCGTCATGCGGGCCAGGCGCCGCCTCGGGGTGGTACTGCACCGAGAACGCCGACAACTCGAGGGTGCGGAGACCCTCGACCGTCATGTCGTTGAGATTCACGTGCGTGAGCTGCACGAGGCCGAACAGCTCCGAGCGTACCACTGGAGCCGCACCAGCACGAACCCATGCCGCACAATCGCCGGGATCGAACCCGTGCCCGCCGCTCGCTTCCGGCACGAGTGGACCGATGGACGCGTAGTCCACGCAGAACCCGTGATTCTGGCTGGTGACCTCGACCTTCCCCGTGAGCAGGTTCATGACCGGCTGGTTGCCACCCCGGTGCCCGTACTTGAGCTTGTATGTGGAACATCCGAGCGCAAGCGAGAGCATCTGGTGCCCCAGGCAGATGCCAAAGACAGGTCGGACGCCGAGAAGGCCACGCAGCGTCTCATACAGGTACGGCACCGCCGCCGGATCGCCCGGACCGTTCGCGAAGAAGACGCCGTCCGGCTCGTGCGCGAGCGCCTCTTCTACGCTCGTGGTCGGCGGCACAACGATGACCTCACAGCCCGCCTCGGCGAGGTTGCGCAAGATGTTGAACTTGATGCCCGAGTCGAACGCCACCACGCGATGGCGCGGCCGCATCGGCAGCACGCCGGTGTCCACCGGCACGCCGCCCTCGCACGGACCGTCCACGCCCCACACGTACGGCGCGCTCACCGCGACCTCCGAGACCAGGTCGCGTCCCACGAGGCCCGGTGCCGCGGCGGCCTTGGCCGCCAGCGAAGCGGGGTCGAGATCGAGCGTGGAGAGCACCGCGCGCATCGCGCCGCGTTCGCGCACGTGTCGCGTGAGCCGCCGGGTGTCCACACCGTCGATCGCCACCACGTGATGCCGCTCGAAGAACGCGCGCAGCGACTCCTCGCTCCGCCAGTTCGAGACCGTCTCGGACATCTCGCGCATCACAAAGCCGGCGGCGAATACCCCGCGCGACTCCATGTCGGCAGCGTTGGTGCCGTAGTTGCCGATGTGCGGCGCCGTGAATGTCACGATCTGACCCGCGTACGAGGGATCGGTCATGACCTCCTGGTACCCGCCGAGCGAGGTGTTGAAGACGATCTCGCCCCAACGCTCGCCCCGCACGCCGCAACTGCGACCCTCGAAGGCCGTTCCGTCCTCGAAGACGAGCAACGCCCGCTCCGGTACGCCTCCGGGAGTGTCCGTCACTACCCGACCACCTTCCCCTTGCGCACGACCCAAACCCCGCCCACGAGCACATCGCTCGCACGGCCGAGCAGACTCTGGCCGAGGAACGCCGAGTTGCGCGATTTGGAGACGAACCATTCGGCCGAGACCTCTACCCGAGCCTCAGGGTCGACGATCGTGATGTCGGCCGGAAAGCCGGCCTCCAGCCGCATCTCGGGCAGATTCGCCGCCGAGCGCGGGTTGTGGCACATCACGCGCGTGACTGCAGACCACTCAAGCATACCGGTGGCGACCAGGTGCGTGTTCACGAGCGAGAGTGCGGTCTCAAGACCGGTCGTGCCGTTTGGCGCGAGCTCGAACTCGAGCTCCTTCTCGTGCACGGCGTGTGGCGCGTGATCGGTGGCGATGCAATCCACCGTGCCATCGAGCAGGCCCGCCACGAGCGCCTCACGGTCGGCCGCGGTGCGCAGCGGCGGATTCATCTTGAGCTTGGTGTCGTAGCTGGCCAGGTCGTCCTCATCGAGGAACAGGTGGTGCGGCGTCACCTCGCAGGTCACCGCGAGTCCGCGCGCCTTGGCCTCCCGCACGAGCTCGAGCGATCGCGCCGTCGAGAGGTGTGCGAGATGCAGCCGGCAGCCCGTGAGCTCGGCGAGCGCGATGTCGCGCGCCACCATCGTCTCCTCGGCGGCCGCAGGGATGCCCGGAAGCCCCATTCGCGTGCTGACCACGCCCTCGTTCACCACGCCGTCACCAGCAAGAGACTCGTCCTCACAGTGTGCGATCAAAGGCGCGCCGAAGCGCTTGATGTAGTCCATCGCCACGCGGGTCATGCCAGCGCTCTGCACGCCATGGCCGTCGTCAGAGAACGCCACGGCGCCCTCGGCGACCATGTCCCCGATCTCGGCGAGCTGTTCGCCGGCCTGCCCGGCCGTGATCGCGCCTATCGGGTACACGCGCACGGCGCCCTCGGCGGCCGCGCGCTCCACGATGAAGCGCACCTTCGAGCCGCTGTCGCAGACCGGCTTCGTGTTAGGCATGCACGCTATCGCGGTGAACCCGCCGTGCGCGGCCGCACGCGTGCCGCTTGCAACCGTCTCCTTGTACTCCTGACCCGGCTCCCGCAGATGCACGTGGATGTCGGCCAGTCCGGGCAGGATCACCTTCTCGGCGCAGTCGATCACCTCGGCGCCGGGAGCCTCGAGCTCCTCGCCCACGCCGGTGATGACACCGTCTTCCACGAGCACGTCCAGCACCGCGTCCAGCTCAGCCGCAGCGTCGACCACACGTCCACCCTTAAGCAGCAGCGCCACTGTCCGCACCTCCCAGCATCAGATACATGATGGCCATGCGCACAGCCACACCGGACTCCACCTGGTCGAGGATCATGCTGCGCGGGGAGTCGGCCACGTCGGCCGAGATCTCCACGCCGCGGTTCATCGGCCCGGGGTGCATCACGATGCCGTGCGAGGGCATGGCGGCCAGTCGCGCCGGGTTCATGCCGTAGAGCATCGCGTACTCACGGTTACTCGGGAACGGCATCCGCGCAGCGCGCTCGAACTGCACGCGCAGCAGATACGTCACGTCGAGCGTGGGCAGCACTTCGTCCAGGTCGTACGCCACTTCAGCACCGAGGATGTCGGACCGTGCGGGCATAAGCGTGGGGGGACCGATGATGATCGGCGTGGCGCCCACCTTGTTGAGCGCGGGCACGAGCGAGCCGGCCACGCGTGAGTGGCAGATGTCGCCCACGATGCCCACGCGCAGCCCCTCGAGCTTCCCGAACGACTGACGCATGGTGTAGAGGTCCAGCAGCGCCTGCGTCGGGTGCTGATGCACGCCGTCGCCGCCGTTGACGATCGGGCAGTCCATCACCTCGGCAAGCATCTGCGGCGCCCCGGCGTACTTGTGCCGCACGATCACCATGTCGCACGCCATCGCGGCGAGCGTCTTGGCGGTGTCGCGGAGCGTCTCGCCCTTCACCGTGGCCGAGGACGACGCGGTGAAGTTCACGCCGTCTGCCGAGAGGCGCTTCGAGGCGATCTCAAACGACATGCGCGTGCGCGTGGAGGGCTCGAAGAAGAGGTTCACGATCGTGCGGCCGCGGAGCGTGGGGAGCTTCTTGATGCGACGCTGGTTGACCTCGGAAAACGACTCGGCGGTATCGAGGATGAGCGCGATGTCCTCAGCGTTGAGATCGTCCATCGTCATGATGTGCTTGCTGGAGAGTGGCATCCGCTACACCCCCTGTCCGTCGTCTTCGAGGATGATCACGGCGTCACGTCCGTCGTGCTCGGCGAGCAGTACCTTCACACGCTCACGACGCGCGGTGGGCACGTTCTTGCCCACGAAGTCAGCACGGATCGGCAGTTCGCGGTGGCCGCGGTCAACGAGCACGGCGAGCTGGATGGCCGAGGGCCGCCCGAAGTCCATGATCGCGTCCATCGCCGCGCGGATGGTGCGACCGGTGTAGAGCACGTCGTCCACGAGCACGATCGTGCGGCCTTCCACCTCGTAGGGGATGTCGGTGGTGTGCACCTCGGGGCTCAGCCGCATGGCCACGTCGTCGCGGTAGAAGGAGATGTCGAGGCTTCCCACCGGCACCGTGGTGCCCTCGATGCGCTCGATGCGCTCGGCGAGCCGTGTCGCCATATCCACGCCGCGCGTCATGATCCCGGCGAGCGCTATCGTGCCCGCGCCCTTGTTGGCTTCGAGGATCTCGTGCGCGATCCGGGTGAGCGCCCGGTCAATCGCCTCGGCATCCATCACCTCGGCTTTCACGCGATAGCCCACTGCCACACCTCCCTGTCGGTCGCGACCGATTCCGCCCGAGGGGTACGAAAACACCTCCTCGCGGCTGGCAAGAAGGCGGCTGCTTCGGCTTCGCGCGCCCCTCAGAAGTGCGGGCACTGCGGGCTATGCGGTTGGCTTCCTTGCCGGCCTCACGGGACCGGTATTAAAGGTCCTGCCGAGAGTATCAGGACACCGGTGAGGGGACAAGGGCGACCTTCCGCTGAGCGACAAGCGGCGACCGGCCGACGTACGCGCGCACTCCACCTGCCGCCTCTACCGCTTCTCCCCCGCGAGCGGCAGCCGCACCACGAACGCCGCGCCGCCGAGGTCGCTCTCGTGCACGCCCACGCGCCCGCCGTGCCGCTCCACGATCTCACGCACCACCGCAAGTCCGATGCCCAGACCACCGCTCGCACGGTTGCGTGCGGGGTCGGCCCGCCAGAACCGCGTGAACACGCGCTCGCGGTCCTCCTCGGCGACACCCATGCCCGAATCGGCGACCTCGATCACGGCATCGGTGCCGTCGCGTAGCAGCCGCACACGAACGGTGCCGCCCTCCGGCGTGTAGCGCGCCGCGTTGGAGAGCAGGTTGCCCACGGCCTGGGTGAGACGGTCGGCGTCGGCGCGCACGGCAAGACCGCTCTCGAGCGAGTCCTCCAACACGTGCCCGGTCGACTCCATGAGCGCACGCGAACTCTCGATGGCGTTGCCCACGGGCCCCGCGGCGTCCAGCACCGCGAACGTGAACGCTGCGGAACCTGTCTCGAGCCGCGAGAGCTCCATGATCGACTGCGTAAGGCGCCCGAGCCGCATGGTCTCGTCGTGGATCAGAGTGAGGCGCTCTTCGTCGGTGGGCAGCACGCCATCCTGCATAGCCTCCACGGTCGCCTGGATCGCCTGCAGCGGCGTGCGGAGCTCATGCGCCACGTCGGCCGTGAGCTGCTGCTCGAAGCGTCGCTCGGCCTCGACCGCATCGGCCATCTGGTCGAAGGTCATGCCGAGGTCGGCCACCGGGTCGCCTCCGGTCATACCGGTGCGTGCCGAGCGGTCACCGCGACGGATGCGCTCCGCGGCACGTGTCACCGCCTCGATCGGCCGCACGATGCCGCGCGAGTACACCACGCCCGCAAGCGAGGCCAACACCACAGCGATCGCGGCGGCCACGCCGAGGCCCATGAGCGAGACCTCGCGGAACCAGGCGTCGCGTTCGGTGAAGATGCCGCCGCGCGTGCGCTGAGTGACGATCACGGTCCCCACGACCTCCTCGGCCGCCACGATGTCGGCCTCGGCCGTCACCTCGCCCCACTCGTGCACCGTCTCGTCCTCGGTGACCCCGCCGGGCGCCACCGTGTGTGCAACGAGGTCGCCCTCGGCGTCGAGGACCTCTATGCGAAGATCAGGCGACACGCCCACCGTGAGCAACCCGAGCGAGGCCGCTGTGGCCCAGTCGCCGGCGCGCTCGTACTGTGTGCCGAAGTAGTCGGCGGCCTCATCCGCGCGCTCCTGCACGCCTCGCTCGATGTAGACCTCGAACTGACGCTGCCACGTCACGGTGATCACCACTGCCGAGATGACCGCGGTGGCGATCGCAACGAAGGCGAACGCGAACGCGAGCTGGAACGTGAGGCTACCGCGCTTCACTGCTCTGAGACCGGAGGCTCGAATCGGTACCCCACGCCGAACACGGTATGGACGAACCGCGGCTCCTTCGGGTCGTCATCAAGCTTGGCCCGAAGGTTCTTGATGTGCGAGTCGATCGCGCGCTCGTACCCCTCGAAGTCATAGCCAAGTACCTTCTCCACGAGCTCCATGCGCGAGTAGACGCGGCCCGGATAGCGCGACAGCGTGGTGAGGAGCTTGTATTCGCTTGCGGTCAGATCCACCTCGCCGCCATCCACGAACACCTTATGGCCGGCGAGATCGATCTCGAGCGGTCCGTACGCCACGCGGGAGCGCTGCGGCTCGGTCTCCGACTTCGCGCGCCTGAGCAGTGCGCGCAATCGCGCCACCAGCTCGCGCGGCGAGAACGGCTTCACCAGGTAGTCGTCGGCGCCCAGGTCGAGACCGGCGATGCGTTCCTCCTCGGCCCCTTTGGCGGTGAGCATGATGATCGGCACGTCGGACACGTCGCGGATACGGCGACAGACCTCCTCACCCGGCAGACCGGGGAGGTTGAGGTCGAGAACGACGCCGTCGTAGCGATGCGACTCGAACGCCTGGAGCGCCCGCTCCCCGTCGCCCACCGCGGTGACCCAGTAGCCCTCACGCTCAAGGTAAGCCTCGACCACAGACCTAGTCTGCGCCTCGTCCTCGACGATGAGTATCCTGCGGGTCTCGACGGTCATCATGCCTCCTTCGGGATCGTACGCCAGGATAGTACCCCCGTGCGCGCACTGCGCGCAGCACTTGTGGAGGTCGTGTGGAGGCGTCTACCCCGGCACAACGAGCCGGATGACCTCATCGCCCGCCTCGGTGCGCCCCATCGACTCGGGCTCGAGCGCCCTCAGGCGGCGCGCGAGGTCTTCCGGCAGCGGATCGAGCAGGTCGATCGGCGCGCCCGTTACGGGATGCTCAAAGGCGATGCGATACGCGTGCAGGAACTGCCGATCCAGGCCGAGGTCGGCCTTTGGACGGTTGCGGCCATACATCGGATCCCCCACTACGGGATGCTTGATGTACTGCATGTGCACGCGGATCTGGTGCGTCCGGCCCGTGTACAGCTTGCACTCCACTAGTGTGTAGCCGTCGTCGTGCGTTCCGGCCATGAACCGCTCGAGCACGCGGAAGGTGGTCACCGACTGCTTGGCATCCGGGTGGTCGCTCACCGCCATGCGCATGCGGTCCTTGGCATGGCGGGCCAGAGGCGCGTCGATGATGCCGCTGTCGGGCGCGATGTAGCCGTGCACGAGCGTGACGTACCGGCGCTCCACCGAACGGATCTTGAGCGCCTCGGAGAGCGCGACCTGCGTCTCGTCGGTCTTGGCTACCATCATCAGACCGGAGGTGTCCTTGTCGAGACGGTGCACGATGCCGGGGCGCTCCTCCCCCGCCTGTGTGCCGAGGTCGCCGGTGTGGGCGAGCAGCGCGTGCACCAACGTACCCGAGGAGTGCCCCCGCGCAGGATGCACCACGAGTCCCGCGGGCTTCGAGAGCACGATGAGGTGCTCGTCCTCGTAGCGGATGTCGAGCGGGATCTTCTCGGCCTTGAGCGTGAGCTCGTCCTCGAGAGGCGCGAAGACCTCGATCCGCTCGCCAGCGCGCACCAGGTACCGCTTGGTGGCGATCTCGCCGTTCACGCGGACGCAACCCTCGGCGAGGAGCTTCTGTGCCGCCGAGCGCGAAGGCGCGAGCTCGGCCTGCGCAAGCAGCACGTCGAGCCGCGAACCGGCTTCATCGCCCCGGACGTTATGCGTCAAACGCTCGGTCATCGGTGATCGACACCTCCCCGCTCTGCGACTCATCGTCCCGAGCGGCCGGCTGTTCGTCGCCTGCGGCAGCACCCTGCCCGCAGTGCGTGAGGACGTGCTCACCGCCGACCAGCAGGACGAACACGAGGATGGCCACGCCCACATTGAGCGCGATATCGGCGATGTTGAAGACCGGGAACCAGCCGAGATCGAAGAAGTCCGTGACACCGCCGAGGACCACTCGATCGATCAGGTTGCCGATGGCGCCACCGGTCACCAGCGCAAGCGCCACCCTCGCCCAGGGGCTGGCGGGGCGGACGCGAAGCATCACGTACGCCACCGCCGAAAGCATCAGCACGGCGGTGATGATCAGCAGCCACTGCTGCCCACGCAGGATGCCGAAGGCGGCGCCCGTGTTATGGATGCGTGTGAACCAGAGGACGCCGTCGATCACCGGCACCTGCTCGAACATCTCCATCGAATCGCGGACAACAGCCTTGCTTACCTGATCGGCTACGACCACTGCTGCCACGATCGCGGCGAAGAGTGCCCCGCGGCGCGACGCCACTATGCGCTCTCCTCGCGTTCCTTGCAGGTGATGCACAGTTCGGCCTCAGGCACGGCCTCGAGGCGCGCCTCCGGGATCCGGTCGCCACAGCGCACGCACACGCCGTACGTGCCCTCGGCGATGCGGGCCAGCGCGCGCTCGATCTGCTCCAGGCTTTCGCGGGCGCGCTCCTCGAGCGTCATGTCGAGCTCGCGCGAGAACGTCGCGGAGCCCTGATCGGCCATGTGATCGCGATAGTTGTTCTCACCAGAGACATCGGACAGCGTTTCCTGTCCTTCGCGCTCAAACTCGGCGATCTCAGCGAGCACACGTTCGCGCTCGGCCAGGAGCACCTCTTCAAGCGCGGAGATCCTGGTTGCGTTCATCGTCTGTCCTCCCTGCGTACGGGGGTGATGCCACGGCGCCTCCCGCGAGGAGGCGTCGGAAGATTCGAGGTGCTAGACCATCTCATCGAGTATATACCACTCAGCACTGACAAGCCGTTGGAGCCAACCTACGCGAGCGCGTTCACGACCTCTGCACACCGCTCGCACAGGCCGTCGTCGTTCAACTCGCGCCAGTTCCAGCACCGCGGGCACTTCTCGCCGGAAGCGTGCTCCACACGCACCGTGACCTCAGGCGCCTCATCGCCTACAACGACCTCGGAGACGATGAACATCTCAGCGAGGGCGGACGGCTCTCGCGCGGTGAGCAGCTCCAGCACCTCCACGGGGCCAGCAACCACCAGCCGCGCCTCCTGGCTCTTGCCCACCGCACCCGCGTTGCGCGCGTCTTCGAGCGCCTTGGTCGCTACGTCACGCACCTGCAAGAGCACGTCATAGGCGCTCCGCAGCGTCGCAGCCTCATCGGACGGGACATCCACCTCCGGCCATCCCGCCAGCTGCACGCTTTGGGTTTCACCACGAAGCGCGGCAGGCATGAACTGCCAGACCTCCTCGGTGGTGAACGTGAGCACCGGGGCGATCAGCCGCACGAGGGCCGTGAGGATCGTGGCAACGACCGTCTGGGCACTCCGGCGACCGGCGGAATCGGCAGCATCGGCATACAGCCGGTCCTTGATGACGTCCAGGTAAAACGACGAGAGTTCCGTGACGCAGTAGCCGTGCACAGCATGGAAGACCTGATGGAAGCGCCAGTCGTCGTATGACGTCGTGACCCGATCGACAAGATCCGACAGCTGGACGAGCGCGAACCGGTCGAGCTCGGGCATGTCGTCCCACGCCACAGCCATCGAGGGGTCGTAGTCGTCCAGGTTCGACAGCAGGAACCGGAATGTGTTGCGGATGCGCCGGTACGCCTCACCGGTGCGATCGAGGATCTCGGCCGAGACATTGATGTCCTGACCGTAATCGGCCGAGGCCACCCACAGACGGATGATGTCGGCACCCGACTTCTCGATCACATCGAGCGGCGAGATCGTGTTGCCGAGCGACTTGGACATCTTGCGCCCGTCGCCGTCCACGATGAACCCGTGTGTGAGCACGCCCTTGTACGGTGCGATGCCGTAGGCGCCCACGCTGGTGAGCAGCGCCGACTGGAACCATCCCCGGTGCTGGTCCGAACCCTCAAGATAGAGTTCAGCCGGACGGTGTAGCTCCTCGCGCGCATCCAACACCGCCGTGTGCGATACACCCGACTCCCACCACACGTCCACGATATCGTCCTCGGGCATGAGGTCCGCCACACCGGCGCCACAGCGCGGGCACGCGGTGTCCGACGGCAGGTACTCCGCGGGGGTCTTGGTGAACCACGCGTCAGCGCCTTCCGTGCGGAAGAGGTCGATGACCGCATCGAACGTCGCCTCGGTGGCTACGGTCTCACCGCACTTCGCACAGGTGAACACCGGGATCGGCACGCCCCACGCACGCTGACGGCTGATGCACCAGTCGGGACGGTCGGAAACCATCGACGACATGCGGTTGACGCTCCACCCCGGGATCCACTCCACGGAGTCGATCGCGTTCATCGCGTTGTCGCGCAGCCCCGTCTTGTCCATGCTCACGAACCACTGCTCGGTGGCCCGGAAGATGACCGGTTGCTTGCAGCGCCAGCAGTGCGGGTAGCTGTGCGCGATCTTCGACGAGGCGATCAGCGTGCCACGCTCGCCAAGCCACTCGATGATCCGCGGGTTGGCGTCCCAGACCCCCAGGCCCTTGAAGGGGCCGCCACCCGCATCGAACGTACCGTCGTCGAGGACCGGCATCACCATAGGCAGATCGAACTTCACGCCCACGATGTAGTCGTCATCGCCGTGACCGGGGGCGGTGTGCACCGCGCCGGTACCGGTAGAGAGCTCGACATGGTCGCCTGTGATGATCACACCCCGCACGCCCTCGTGGATCGGCTGCGCGTAGTGGAGGCCCGCGAGCTCACGCCCGCGCACGCGGGTATCGAGCACGGTGTAGTCGCCGTCCTCCCACTCCGCGGCCGCCGCCACCGGTTCCACCAGTTCGTTGGCCATCACGAGCACGCGCCCGTCGACCAGCTTCACGCCCACGTAGTCGGCGTCATCGGCAAGCGTGACCGCCACGTTAGCGGGCAGCGTCCACGGCGTGGTGGTCCAGATGAGCACGGAGACCGGTCCCTCGGCGTCCCACGGCGTCGCGTCGGTGAACGCGAAGGCCACGTAGATCGACTCCGAGGTCTCGTCGGCGTACTCGATCTCGGCCTCGGCGAGCGCCGTGTGACAGCGGATGCACCAGTGGATCGGCTTCGCTCCCTTGTGGATCGACCCATCGAGGTACATCTTCTTGAAGATCTCGACGTTGCCGGCCTCGTAATCGGGCTTGAGGGTCAGGTACGGATCGTTCCAGTCGCCACGCACGCCAAGGCGCTTGAACTCCTCGCGCTGCACATCCACGAACTTCAGCGCGTACTCGCGGCACAGCTCGCGCACCTTGGCCTGGCCGATGGCCGCCATCTTCTCAGGGCCGAGGTTCTTCTCCACCTGATGCTCGATGGGCTGTCCGTGGCAGTCCCAGCCCGGAACGTACGGCGAGTAGTAGCCGCGCATCGACTTGTACTTGACGATGAGGTCCTTGAGCACCTTGTTGTACGCCGTGCCCATGTGGATGTGGCCATTGGCGTACGGCGGGCCGTCGTGCAGCACGAAGGGCTCGCCTCCCGCGTTGGCCTCAAGCGATTTCCGGTAGATATCCATCTCGTCCCAGAAACGCAGCCACTCGGGCTCCCGGGTGCTCAGGTTCGCGCGCATCGGGAACTCCGTCTGCGGGAGGTTCATCGTGCTCTTGTAGTCCTGCTTCTCGGCCATCGTCTCTCGGATCCTCTCCCCGCGCGTACATCGGTCAAAAACGAAAAGCGCGCCCGTCCTCATCTGGGACGAAGCGCGCCTCATCAGAGGTCTCACTCCGCGGTACCACCCAGCTTGCGCACCTCGTTTGGAGGTCGCGCCACTCGGTCGCCCGGTAACGGGGGCTTGACCGTCGACGTCTACTTGACCCTGCCGGGTCGTTCGGGCCGAAGCTCTGGGGTGATCTTCACATCCGCCGTGCCACGCGGGCTCTCACTGTCCCCGCTCGCTTCTCGTGGCCGTTACCGGAGCTACTCGTCCCCGTCATCGCCGTGTCCGTGCACGCGGCCTCGTCGGCCCGCGTAGGTGCGATGGTAGCCCCCGCGCGGTCCGTGGTCAACGCGTGGCGCACGTACTCCTCACGCTCGAAGAACGCGTTCAACACGTACAGGCACTCCTCGGCCTCGCCCTCGGTGAGACCGGCGCCAAACCGCAGCGCGGAGCGCCACGACTTCACCTCGATGCGCGGGCGCGGCCGACCGTCGTGCGAGGGCGGTAGCGGCGTGGCGCCCTCAACGATGCTCCGCACGATGTGCAGCTCGATGGGGAGTCGGCCGGCCTGTCGGCGCAGCGTGATCCGCTTCGGATCGACGATGAGCGTCTCGGTGCCGGTGCGCGCGTACGCCATGCCCCAGAGAGTGAGCGCGGCGGTAGCGTGCAGCGCGGCGGTGAGCAGCATCAGCACCGCCCAGAGCATCAGGCGCACGAAGAAGCTCCCCGGCATCCCCCAGATGAGATACCAGAGGCTCGTCAGCGCCACCAGCACGAGCCAGGGGATGCCGTACACGTATGCCGCCACGCGCCAACCGGGAGTGGCGGCGGAGCGAGCGTGGATCGTGAGGCTGTCGCTTCGGACGGTGACCTCCGGCGCATCCGGCCGAACGGGCGCGGCGTCCTCGCGCGCCACACGCACCGGCAGACGCACCGGCGCACGCAGCGGCCGCGTCTTTCGCGCGTTGGGTACCGCTCCCCGCTTGCGCACTCGAAGCGATGGCAGCTTCACGGATGCCTCACTCCGGGTCCATCGGTGGATCGCCGAAGACACGCCGCACATCCGCTTCCGTGACCCCGGTCACCTCGACCTGCTTATGCCGGCTCGTCTCACCCCGCACCACGCTC
Source organism: Actinomycetes bacterium (assembly GCA_022839745.1). Classification (GTDB taxonomy): domain Bacteria; phylum Actinomycetota; class Coriobacteriia; order Anaerosomatales; family Anaerosomataceae; genus Anaerosoma. Next base: position 71,701 of record JALHJB010000002.1, on the reverse strand, counting down.
ACGGCGCTCTTGGGCACCCTGAGCGCTCGCGCGATCAGCGCACACACCGCGGTGTTGGCCTTGCCGCCTTCGGGCGCCACGGTGACCTTCACCGACAGTTCACCCCCACGCCAACCCGCGACCTCGTCGCGACCTGACCTGGGGGTGACATGAAGTGCGATACGCATGGCGTGAGGGCCTAGTCGATCTCCTCGATATCCGTGTCGTCCTCGCGCTCGCCAAAGCCGAACTCGGACACGTTGAACTCGACCGTGGCGTCCGGGTCGAGCACGTCTTCGTCGAGATCCCCGAGGTGGAGGGCCGCAACGAATCCGCTCGAGGGCGGTTCCTCGCGCGCGGGCTCGCGCATGCTCGCCGGCGCGGGAACCTCCACCGGAGCCTTTGTCGGCTGGGGACGCTTGTCCTCGATCGCGGGGGCGAACGGCTGCACGGCCCTGGCAGGAGCCGGGCGCTCAACGTCGGCGTCGAGCAGTGTCTCCTCTCCCGCCCTGCCCACCAGAAGATTCACGTCTTCAGGCACAGCCACTTCATCGATGGCGCGCAGGTGACGCTCGAGAAGCGCCTTGAACGTGGCGCGGAACTCCTCTTCGGCCTGCTTGATGCGGCCAAGATCAGCGGTCGCGCGCTGCTTGCTCGTAAGCGCGTCGTGGATGATCTCCTTGGCCTTGACCTCGGCCTCCTTGAGCACGGAGTCTGCCTCGCGCTGTGCCTTCTGCGCGATCTCGTCGGCCGACTTCTGAGCCGAGAGGAGGGTGTTGTGCAGCGTGCGCTCCATGTCCTGGTACTCGCGCACCTTGAGCTCGAGTCCGTCGATCTTCTCCGAGAGATCGATGTTCTCCTTGAAGAGACGTTCGAGCTCATCGGCGACCTGGTCGAGGAACTCGTCGACCTCGACTTCGTTGTAACCACGGAGCGCGTGGTTGAACTCCTTCTGGTGGATATCGAGCGGCGTGAGTCTCATGAAACGGTCCTTCCTCGAGACCCGTGTGGTCTACTTCGGCATTCTAACCTATAGAGAAACGAACAGACGTATGAGCGCATTCGCGATGATCCTCAGCGCGATAAGCGCCACGATCGGCGAGACGTCGATCATGCCGATCGGCGGTATGAACCGCCGGAAGATGCCCAACCACGGCTCGGTGATGGTGCCGAGCACCCGGTAGATGTCCCCGATCAGACCGTCTGTCGGCCGGATCCACGACATGATGATGTACGCGATGATGAGGGTCTCGTAGAACGAGACGAGCTGCGAGAGCAGCGCGGCAACGCTCACGAGCCCAGCTCCTTCGCACGCTGCACCGCGGCGGAGACCGCTTCGCTCACCGCCGTGCGCAGCCCCCCGGCCTCGAGCGCCTCAACGGCCGCGATCGTGGTACCGCCGGGGCTTGTCACCGCATCTACGAGCTCCTCGGGGTGCATCCCGGTACGCGCCAGCAGCTCCATCGTGCCTCGCAGCGTCTGCACCGCGAGCATCTGGGCGATTCCACGGGTGAGCCCCTGCCGAACGCCCGCGCGAGCGAGCGCGTCAACGATCATCGCCGCGTAGGCGGGGCCTGAGCCCGAGATCGCCGCGGCGGCGTCCTGCGCCTGCTCGGCGATCACCACCGCCTGCCCCACCGCCTCGAAGAGCGCGCGTACCCGCTCCACATCGTCTGACGACGCGGCGCTGCCGCCGCTCACCACGGCCATCCCCTCGCCCACCATCGTGGGTGTGTTGGGCATGACGCGCACCACAGGAGTACCGGGTCGCACGAGCGCCTCAAGCCGCGATGTGCTCACGCCCACGGCGATAGAGACCACCAGGGCACCGGGTGTGATCTCATCGGCCATGTGCGCAAGGACGGCATCGATGACCTGCGGCTTCACCGCAAGCAGCACGATCTCCGCGTCGCCCCCGACCTCGTGGCCGTCGGCGACCGCGCTGATGCCTTGCCGCACGAACACCTCGCGGCGCTGCTCGGAGGGCTCCGCAACCACGATACGGTCAGCACCCAGCGCACCGGAGGAGACCAGGCCCGCCGCGATGGCTTCACCCATACGGCCGCCACCGATGATGGCGAGTGTGTACGTGCCGCTCATGACCGGATCACCGCTCGGCGCCGAAGAGGCCCCGGTCGCGCAGTGCCGCACGCTGGGCATCGGACACGTCGACATTGGCCGGAGTCAGCATGAAGACCTTCTCCGAGACCTTCTGGAGGCCGCCATTCAGGCCATAGGTGAGACCGGACGCGAAGTCGATGAGACGCTTGGCCAGCTCGGAGTCGGTCATCGTGAGATTCATGATCACCGGCACGCCCATCTTGAACTTGTCCGCGATCGCCTGCGCCTCCGCGTACGCGCGCGGCTCCACGATCTGCATCTTCACCTGAGGGACAGCCTGCACGCCGGGCCCCGGCACGACCATCCCGGGGCGCGCCGCTTCGCGCGCGCGATCCAAATCGGGCTCGCGTGTCACGCGCCTGATCGTGGAGGGCTCACCCTCGTACGGATTGCGATACTGCCCGCGAAAGCCGACATCCGGCTCGTCTTCGACCTCGTCGTAGTCGTCGTAGTCGTCGTAGTCGTCGCCGAAGCCGAGCCTCGCCTTGATGTCATGCCACACGCCCACGGTCCGCTCCTTGTGTCGCTCCGGCCGGTCTACCTACCGAAGATCGCCCGCCCGATCCGTACGATCGTGGCGCCTTCCTCGATGGCGACCTCGAAGTCGTTCGTCATGCCCATTGAGAGATCGGTCAACTCTACGCCATTGAACCGCATAGCGGCGATCGATTCAAACAGGTCGCGCATATCGCGGAACACCCACCGTACGCTCTCTGGATGCTGGAACGGCGCGATCGTCATCAGTCCATCAACGCGCACGTTCGGAAGCTCCATCGAGGCGGCCACCATCTCCTCCACCTCGGCACGGTCCACACCGTGCTTGGAAGACTCGTGCGAGATGTTGACCTGCAGCAGCACGGGCTGTACGACGCCCCGGGTACCCGCGATCCGGTCGATCCGCTCAAGCAGGCCGAGGGAGTCCACCGAGTGGATGAGCGCGGCATGGCCCACGACGTGCTGCGCCTTGTTCGACTGCAGCGTTCCGATGAAGTGCCATCGCGCCTCCGGGAACAACCCGTGCTTGGCCACGAACTCCTGCACGCGGTTCTCGCCGAAGTCGGTGACCCCCGCGGCGATGGCCGCCCGGACCTCCGGAGGACCGACTGTCTTGGCCACCGCCACGATCGTGATGTCCGCCGGGTCGCGACCGGCACAGTCAGCGGCGTCACGTACGCGGCGCCTGACCTGCTCGTATCGCTCGGCTATCTGGCTCACGACGCTGGTGACTCCCCTTCATCGCCAAAGCTCTCGTCGAACGCCTCGAACTCGCCGGTGACCATGTAGACGAGCCGCTCGCCGATGTCCACGGCGTGGTCGGCGATCCGCTCGAGGTACCGCGACGCGAGCACCATGCTGCTCGCCCACTCGATCTCCTCCTCTTCCTGGAGCCTGCTCAGCTCGCGGAAGAACTGCTTGAAGAGGTGGTCGATGGGCTCATCCATCTCCTCGAGCTTGTACGCGAGCTCAAGGTCGCTGGTCTCAAAAGCCTCAAGCATGGCCTCAAGCACCCGATGCACCAGATTGCCCTGGGCCCGGATGAGATCGTACAACGTGCGCGGCCCGGTGCGCTCGGCCGTGCGGCGCGTGGCCTTGGCGATGTTGACGGCCAGGTCGCCCATGCGCTCCATGTGGATGTTGATGTGGGCAAGCGAGTACAGCAGCCGAAGGTCCCTCGCCACAGGGAACTGCGTCGCGATCGTCTCCAGCGTGCGCTCCTCCAGCGCGAGCGTGCGCGTGTCGAGATCGTCATCGGCGGTGATCACACGCTCGGCGAGATCGACGTCGCCCTCTACGAGCGAGACGGTCGCGTCACGCGACATCTCGATCACGAGCCGGCCGATGTCCACGACTTCGGCTTTGATGGCCTTCAGTTCGTTCCGGTAGTTTTCACGCATGGCGATCGTCGTCTCCTTCTCCGGCCGCTGTCAGCGTGCCGACAAGTATAGCCGTCATCCGCACCCGGACGTGTGACACTCCCGTTACACGCTGTTTACCCGCACGACGCTATCGCTGTCCCTGGCCGCCGAGGCCGAACCTCTCGCGCGGCGACGGCGGCTAGCCGAACCGGCCGGTGATGTAGTCCTCGGTACGTCGGTCATGCGGGCTGGTGAATATCTCGGCGGTACGCGCGAACTCGATGAGCTCCGCCGGCTCGCCCTGCCTCTCCTGCAGGAAGAACGCTGTCTCGTCCGAGACACGCGCCGCCTGCTGCATGTTGTGCGTCACGATGATGATGGTGACCGAGCTCTTCAGTTCGGCCATGAGGTCCTCGACCTTCTGCACGCTCGTGGGGTCGATGGCCGAGCACGGTTCATCCATCAGGAGCACGTCGGGCTGGACCGCGAGCACGCGCGCGATGCACAGACGCTGCTGCTGACCGCCCGACAGGGTGAGTCCACCGCGCCCCATGATGTCCTTGACCTCTTTCCAGAGGTTCGCGCGAACAAGCGCCTGCTCCACGATGCCGTCAAGCTCTTCCTTCTTCTTCACGCCGTGGAGCCGCGGACCGAACGCGACGTTGTCGTAGATCGACATCGGGAACGGGTTGGGCTGCTGGAAGATCATGCCCACACGGCGACGCAGGTCGACCGGATCGACACCCGGGCCATAGATGTCGGCGCCATCAAGCGTGATGCGGCCCTCGATCCGCGTCCCGGGAATGAGGTCGTTCATGCGGTTGAGGCACCGCAGGAACGTCGACTTCCCGCACCCCGAGGGGCCGATGAAGGCGGTCACGGCGTTCTCGGCCACATCGATGGTGATGCCGGTGAGCGCGTGGAAGTCACCGTAGTAGAAGTCGAGGCCGCGGACGCTGAACTTCGCGACGCCTTCGGTCGAGTCCGTCTGAGCCGTGACCGGCGTTGTCGTCATCCTTTAAGCCTCCTGTTGCGGGCGGCAAGCCACCTGGCGGACACGTTGAAGAGGAGGATCATCACCATGAGCAGGAGCGCGGTGCCGTACGCCGCGTCCATGTTGATGCCCTCCATAGCAAGCGTATACAGATGCACGGTCATCGAACGACCGGGGTCGAGCGGTGAGATCGGAGTGTAGATCGCCTGACCCATCGTGAAGATGACCACCGCGGTCTCACCCACGGCGCGACCCATAGCGAGGATGAGCCCGGTGAGGATACGCGGCATTGCCGAAGGCAGCACGATCTTGCTCACCGTCTGCCACTTGCTCGCGCCAAGACCGTAACTGCCCCACCGGATGAAGCGAGGCACCGCACGGATGGCCTCCTCGGTAGCGCGCATGACGATCGGCAGCATCAGGAACGACAGCGCCAGCGCGCCCGAGAGCACGGAGAAGCCGAGCCCCATGGCCTCGTAGAAGAGCGCAAAACCGAAGAGGCCCATCACGATGGAGGGGACGCTCGCGAGCGTGTCTGCCGCGAACCTGATGATGTTCACGAGCCGCCCTTGCACCGCATATTCGGCGAGATACACGGCGGCGAGCACCGCGATGGGCGTGACGATAAGCATCGCCAGGCCCGTGACGTAGATGGTCGCCACGATGGTGGGCCCGATGCCGCCCTCGGCATTCACACCGTGCGGTGCGGTGAAGATGAACTCGGGGGTGATCTGCCCGATGCCTCGGACGAAGACATACACGATGACGGCGCCGAGCACCACCACCGTGGTGAGGCCGCACAGCCAGAGCACCCCGAGCGCGATCCTGTTCGTCCAGCGCTTTCCCATGGCCGCCTACGCCTTCTTCTCGTTCAGGCGGGACAGCGCGCGCACCAGTGCCACGAGCCCCATTGAGATGAGAAACAGGATGATGGCCAGCCCGAAGAGCGCTGTCTTGTGCGTGCCTGTGGCATAGCTCATGTCGATGACGATCTGGCTGGTGAGCGTGGCGATCGGCGCGCCCAGCCCCTTGAAGAACTGCGGGGCGTTGCCGGCCACCATGACCACAGCCATGGTCTCACCGATCGCGCGGCCCATGCCCAGGATCGTCGCGTCGATGATGCCGATCTTGGCCGCGGGCAGGAGCACCTTGTAGATCGTCTGCCAGGTGGTCGCCCCCATCGCGTAGCTCGCTTCGCGGATGCCGGACGGCACCGAACCGAGCGCGTCTTCGGTGAGCGTCGCGATCGTCGGCACGATCATCACCGCAAGGATGACGGAGGCGGTCAGCGTCCCGAAGCCCATGCCACCGGTGATCTCGGCCACGATCGGGCGCAAGATCACCAGTCCGAAGAAGCCGTAGACGACCGAAGGCACGCCCGCGAGCATCTCGACGGCGGGGCGGACGATCGAGCGCATCCTCGGCGAGGCGATCTCGGACAAGAATATGGCTGTGCCGATCGCCAGGGGCGCGCCGAGCACGAGCGACCCCAGTGTGATGGCGAGCGTGCCGGCCACGAGCGGCAGGATGCCGAACCGGCCGAGCGTGGAGGACCACTCGGCGCCGCCGAGGAACGCGGCCAGCCCGGGGTCCTTCACGACCTCCCATCCGCGTGCGATCGTGAACACGAAGATGAGTGCGACCGCAGCCACCGCCACGATCGCGCACAGCAAGAAGAGGTTCTTCAGCAGCGCCTCACGAACGTACGTCGCGCGCGACATCATCTTCAGGCCGCCGTTGACCCGCTCGCTCCCGGCCTGCTCCGGCTCAGTCACCGACGGCCTCCTTCGCCGTGATCGGGATGAAACCGGCGTCGCGCACGATCGTGTCCTGCACTTCCGGTGACAACACGTATGCGATGTAGTCGCGGGCTATGTCGCTCAGATCCTCTTTGGTGAAAAAGTGCAGCACGCGCTGCACGGGGTAAGCGCCGGAAACGACGGTGGCCTCCGAGGGCTCGACGCCGTCGATGGCAACGGCCTTGACGTCGTCGGTCACGAATCCGAGCGAGATGTACCCGATGGCGCCCTGCACATCGGCGATGACCGAGCGCACCTGGCCCGTACCGGGCAGCACAACGGCGCCGCGATCGAACTGTGCATCGTCCATGATGATCTTGGAGAATGCCTCGCGTGTGCCGGATGCCTCGTCGCGGTTCACAAGCCCGATCGGCAGGTCGGGACCGCCCACCTCGCTCCAGTTGGTGATCACACCCGCAAAGATCGAGCGGACCTCGAGCGTGCTGAGGTCGCTGACGGGGTTGTCGGGATGCACGATCACCGCGATGGCGTCATACGCGACCGGCGTGTCCTCGAGGCCTAGCTCGAGTTCGGCGTCCTTGAGCTCTCGCGACGACGTACCGATGTCGGAGGAGCCCTTTGATACGCTCTCGATCCCCGCCGAAGAGCCCATTCCCGACACGAGGATCGCGATGCCGTCATGAGACTCCGTGTACATCTCACCCGACACCTCGGTGATCGGCAGCAGCGTGGTGGAACCGGTGACGATGACCTCCTGGCGCTCCCCACCCGCGGTGCAGCCGGTGAGTGCCAACGCAAGAACAAGCGTCGCTGCGACGCCTGTCAGATGATGACCGCGAGCGCGCCGTGCCGACCCGTGAGGCCTTCGGCACGATGCGAAAAGAAGCGATCGGTGTTGTGCGCGGTGCAGATACCCAGGTGACACTGGCGCCCTTTCGGGACTCCTGATCGCTCGAGTGTGTGCGCAACGGCCGCACCCAGATCAAGGCGGGTCGAGGCCGCGGTAATCGTAACAAAGGTGTTGTCGAAATGCGACACGCATTCGGGCCCGACCTCGTAACAACACGATCCGATATGAGGACCGACGTACGCCACGAGGTCATCGGGACCTGGAATCGCGGCAAGCTCCGCGACTGCCGCCTCGATCACACCCGCGGCCGCTCCCCGCCACCCCGCATGGACCACAGCCACTGCGGGAATCGACGGACGGACGAGCACCACCGGGACGCAGTCGGCGAACATCAGCAGCAGCGGCACGCCGCGCTCCGTCGTCCAGAGGGCGTCGGTGGCGCGGATCGGCCCGCGACCTCGCGCAACATACGCACCCGAGCCGGCGGCGGCGGCGTCCACCCGCGCGAGCGTGGTGCCATGCACCTGTTCGGCGGTCGTCAGCCGGTCTCGCAGGGCGCCGACCCCGATCGACTCGAGGAGCAGGTCGCGATTGCGATCGACGTGGGCCGGCTCATCATCCAAGTGACCGGCAAGATCAAGCGTGGCCCATGGCGACCGGCTCACGCCACCGATCCGCTCGCTGAATGCGATGCCCACTCCGCAGGCCTCGAACAGCGATGGAACCGTGTAGATCGCCACTCCGTCACGCTCCACGCGCTCATACAACCCGACCACACCTTCCTCGTCGCATGTACACTCTCTCCGGCCTCACCGCAACGGCACCGCGCGATGCTCTCGTCCACCCGGAAACGGCTCCCTGACGCTGGTCAAACGTACACCGTTGCGTCACACTCGCACTGTGGAATCGAGCCCTGGCTCGATCCCCCGTTGGTATGTCTGTGACTGCTCGCCGAGGGGGGTGATGCAATATGAAGCGGTCATCCATTCATTCAGCAGCGCTCAGCGCCGCAGTACTCACGCTTGCGACCTCGGCACCAGCATTCGCTGAGGAGTACTACTACGACGGTGGCGGTGATGCCGCCGCGGGATTCCTCGGCCTTGGCATCATGGCTTGTATCTGGATCCCCGCCCTCCTGCTTGGCGCCTTCTCGCTCTGGATGCTCATCGACGCCATCCTGCGCCAGGAGTATGAGTATCCGAACTCGTCGGGAAACTCCAAGTTGATCTGGATCCTGCTGCTGGTGTTCGTGGGGTTCATCGCCTCGGTCGTGTACTACTTCGTAGTCTACAAGAAGATCAAGCGTGGACAGGGTGGCCAGCCGCCCATGGCTGGTCCGACCGGTGGCTACCAGCCGCAGGCCGCGCCGATGGCGCCGCCGCCCGCTCCACCCGCCGCGCCGATGGCGCCGCCGCCCGCTCCACCCGCCGCGCCCATGGCGCCCCCCGCTCCACCGGCCGCGCCGACGACGCCGCCGCCCGCTCCACCGGCACCGCCCGCACCGCCCGCACCTCCGGCGCCTCCGGTGTAGCACGGCCCGTCTTTCACCCGACTCACCGTAGGGCGAGAGGCACCACGAGGACCCGTACGCTCTGTGCGTGCGGGTCCTCCTTGCGTCTCCCACGCCGCCGCAACACACAGCCGCCGCGCAACGAGTCTCGCACTCGTCACGCGGCGGCCAGAATGTCACGACCTGTTCAGGCCGGGTATCTCACGCAGCTTAGAAGCGGCTCCTCTTCAGGAACGCCGGGATGTCCAGGTCGTCCTCCTCAACACTCGATGGCAGGTCGAAGGTAGGGATACGCGGACCCTCGTCCTCACGCAGAGCGTTCTCGAACTCCATCGCCTCCTGCTTCTTGCGGGCCCCGAAGCCGGTGGCGATCACGGTGACCCGAATCGAATCCATCATCGAATCATCGATGACCGCACCGAAAATGATGTTCGCATCGGCGTGGGCGGCCGACTGGACCACCTCCGCTGCCTCGTTGACCTCGAACAGACCCAGGTCGCTTCCGCCGGAGATCGAGAGCAGCACACCGTTGGCTCCGTCGATGCTCGACTCGAGCAGCGGGCTTGCGATAGCTGCCTTGGCGGCCTCATGCGCGCGGTTGTCACCGGTGGCGACACCGATGCCCATCAACGCGGTGCCGGCGTCCTTCATGATGGTGCGGACATCGGCGAAGTCGAGGTTGATCAGACCGGGAACCGTGATCAGGTCCGTGATGCCCTGGCAGCCCTGGCGAAGCACGTCATCCGCGATACGGAACGCGTCAAGGATGGAGGTCTTTTTCTCAGCGACCTGGAGGAGCCGGTCGTTGGGGATGATGATCAGCGTGTCAACGTGCTCGCGCAAACGCTTGATGCCCTCTTCAGCCTGGATCGCGCGTTTGCGCCCCTCGAACGCGAACGGTCGCGTGACAACCGCGACCGTGAGTGCTCCGATCTCGTCCTTGGCGATCTGTGCGATGACGGGGGCCGCACCGGTACCGGTACCGCCGCCCTCGCCCGCGGTGATGAAGATCATGTCAGCGCCCTGCAGCGCCTCCTTGATCTCCTCGCGGTTCTCCTCGGCGGCATTGAGGCCGACATCGGGATCCGCACCGGCACCAAGCCCTTTGGTCAGGCCCACGCCGATGTGCACCGTATAGTCCGCATCGGACATCAGCAGTGCCTGCATGTCGGTGTTCACGGCGATGAACTCCACGCCCTTCACACCCGCTTCAACCATCCGGTTGACCGCATTGGTGCCGCCGCCGCCCACACCGACGACCTTGATCACCGCGAGGTAATTCGCCCCCGTATCCAGCATTTCTGGCCTCCTGAGCTGCCCGTTCTTCCTTAAGTATAAACCTATACTTGACGTTTACTGTATCTGGGCAAAGGTCAATCTTCACACGAACCTTATACTAAACGCAAGGGGTTTGCAACGATTCAACGCGACTTTTTCTACCGCCCAAGCACGCCGCGCGAAGCGTGCGACTGTGAGGGAGACGGGTCGTCAGTCGCCGAGACCGCGCGACACCGGGCGCTCAAGGGAACGCACATCGATGAAGACCACCGCGCTCCCCTGGTCAGCCATGATCTCCAAGGCCAGCAGCGACTTCTCGCGGAGCTGCTCAGCTCGGCCGATCACAATCTCCACGTTGTCGGTGGTCATCAGCGCGGTCTCCTCCGGACCCGGAGAAGACATGGACCGCACCAGCTTGCGGAGCTCAGGCGTGATCCCCGCAAGGACCTCGATAGCGTTCGAGACCTCGGGGGCTTTCACGATGGCTCCGACTTCCGGGGTGAACGTGGGGACATCACGCACAAGGGGAACCGGCGTCGCCGTATCAGGCATCGACTCCCCGAGCACGCGCCCATATCTGTCGAGCGCCCAAAACGTATCCCCCGCATCGATCATCAGGAACCGCTCACGTTCTTCTACCCTGAGCAGGATCGTGGATGGGAACTTGCGCACCACGTCCGCGTCGGCGATCCATGCCACCGCCTCGAGGCGGTCCACCACGGCGCTCTCATCGAGCCCGAGCAGGGTGTCTGCCGACTTGATGTCGGCGACCGCGATCACCTCTTCAACCGACAGTTCACGCGCACCCTCCACCGTGATGGTCTCGATCGTGAACAGCGTCGAGTGCGCCAGAGCGCTCCACCCGACGAAGACGCCGACGACCACCGCCACAGCAAGCGCCGCTCGGATCATGAGCGCGCGGCGGCGTTCGGCCCTCATACGGTCGCGCTCCTGCTGCTTGAGTGATGGCGTGCGCGCTGGGGCGCGCCTCGTCCGGCGCCGAGACGGGGCGACATCCGGACGGCTCCCGCGGCCGGACGAGCGTGTACTGCCCGCTGTGGTACGCTCGGCGGCCCTGGCCGCAACAGGCGGCTCGGCCGAGTGCGTGCGGCTCGACGTGCCCGTACCGACGTGGGTGAGTCTACGCTTCCTCGAAGGTCCCGAGGAGCTTGATCTCTGGTGTGAGCTGGATGCCATGCGCGTCCCTGACCGTCATCTGTGCCTTGCGTACGAGACCGAGAACGTCCGCGGCGGTGGCACCGCCGTCGTTCACGATGAAATTGGCGTGTACCTCGGAGATGCGTGCCCCGCCGAGCCGGGTACCCTTCAGTCCTGCCGACTCGATCAGACGGCCGGCGGAGTCGCCTGGCGGGTTGCGGAACACGCTCCCGGCGCTCGGCATACCGATGGGCTGTGTGCGCTTGCGCCGCTCCAGACCGGCGTCCATCATCGCCCGGATCGCCTGCTGCTCGGCCTCGTGAAGCCGAAGCGTGGTCTCCACGACGACGGCTGCCGCCGGAAGCCCCGACGAACGGTACTCCCACTCGAGCTCGTCGGCCCGAAGGCGCTGCAGTCCCGCGTCCGGCAGGTACACCGTGACAGATCCCGCAACAGCGCCGATCCAGTCGGCGCCGGTGCCGGCGTTCATCGCGATGGCACCACCCACCGTGCCCGGAATGCCCACAGCGAACTCCATACCGCCGAGTCCGCGCGAGTACGCGTCACGCACTACGAACGCCAGGATGCACGCGGCCCCCGCCTCGATCTCGGCTCCCTGAACCCTGTGCGCCTTGAACTCGTCCCCGAGAGCGATCACGGCTCCGGGATAGCCCCCGTCGGCCACCAGCAGGTTCGAGCCCTTGCCGATGGTGATCCGCTCGAGCCCCTCGGCATCGCACGACCGCACGGTCTCGATGAGGTCGGTCATCGTCTCACAGGTGATGAACAGCTCCGCCGGCCCGCCGATCCTGTACGTGGTATGGCGCGCCATCGGTTCGTGACGGCGTACATCACCACGAAGCTTCGACCTTAAGTAGCGCTCGAGAGTGTCGACTGACATCACGCGGGCCCTCCCGAACGCCCGGCGATCGCACGGACGATCCCGGAGCCCAGCGTCGTCACGTCTCCGGCGCCCATGGTCATCACCAGGTCACCAGGGCGTACCCTGTCAGCAAGGTAACCCTCGATCTCATCACGATGCGGGAAGTAGGCCGCTTGCGTTCTCGGCTCGTGCTCGAGCATCGCATGCAGCAGCGTCTTGCCGGAGACCCCGGGTATGGGTGCCTCGCCCGCGCTGTAGACATCCATGAGCACGACTCGATCCGCATCGCCGAAGGCCTCACCGAAGTCCTTACCAAGCGCCTGTGTCCGGCTGTATCGGTGCGGCTGGAACACCACCCACACCCGCTCGAATCCTGCGTCCTTCGCCGCGGCGAGCGTTGCCCGCACCTCGGTCGGGTGATGCGCATAATCATCCACCACTGTCACCCCGCCGGCCTCCCCCACGCGGTCGAACCGGCGGCGCACACCGCTGAAGGCGCCAAGGACCGTGGCCGCGGCTTCAAGGTCCAGCCCGAGCGCGAACACCCCGGCCAACACACCGGTCCCGTTCAGCACATTGTGGATGCCGGGCACCGAGACCGCGCTCTCGACCGACCGGCCATCCGCGAGATGCACGGTGAACCGGTGGCCCATGCCGTGTCGGACCGGGGCCGCACACCGCACGTCAGCATCGGGGGCGAAGCCGTACGTGATCACCGGGGCCGATGCGCGCTCGCGCGCGAGCTTCACCAAGGCCGGATCGTCCGCACAGACCACCACGGCGCCACTCGACGGCGTCCTCTCGATGAACTGCCCGAACGTCTCTACCACCGCCTCGAATGAACCGTAGTGATCGAGATGGTCGGCCTCGACATTGGTGATAATGCTGACCCTCGGGTTGAGGTAGAGGAATGACCCATCGCTCTCATCCGCCTCGACGACGCAGTACCCTCCCCGGCCGCACCGTGCGTTGGCGCCCATGTCATTGAGCTCGCCGCCGATCAGGAACGTGGGGTCGAGACCGATGCCGTCGAGGACGGTTGCCATCATCGAGCTCGTGGTCGTCTTGCCGTGCGTGCCCGCCACGGCAACGCACGCGTCGTCGCCCGCGATATGCGCAAGCATCTTCGCGCGGGGCCAGATCGGTATGTTCCGTTCACGCGCCGCCTTCACCTCCGGATTGCTCTCCGGTATGGCCGAGGAGATCACCACGACCTCCGGATCTCCGAGGTTCTCCGCCGCGTGACCCACATGCACGCTGATGCCTGCCTCCTGCAGGGCCGTGGCGTAGCGCGACGCCTTAAGATCCGACCCGGTGACAACGACGCCACGATCGTGGAGGACCCGGGCAAGCCCGCTCATCCCCGCGCCACCGATACCGACGAAATGTGCGTAAGCGGTCGACATCACCGCGTCTCCTCTCTTCCGGCGTCAAGCGCCAGTTGTGCCACTCGCTGATCAGCGTCGCGCCTGCCGAGTGCGGCCGCTGCCGCCGCCATCTCCTCCCGGCGAGAGGCGTTGTCGAGCAGGTCCACGATCGCGTTCGAAAACTCCGCACCGTCGATGTCCGCATCAGCGAACACCAGCGCCCCGCCGGCGTCTGCCACCGCACGCGCGTTCAGCGTTTGGTGATCGTCTGTCGCATACGGATATGGCACGAGCACCGACGCCCTTCCGATAGCGGTGATCTCAGCGATCGACGTTGCGCCCGCGCGGGCCACGACAAGGTCGGCTGCCGCGATCGCATCGCCCATGTCATCGATGTAGTCGACGACCTCGTAGCGACCTTCGGGCGCCTCGATCGCGCTGGCGATCCGCTCGGCAACCGAGGCGGCCTCGATCCTACCTGCCACGTGCACGACCTGCAACGAAGGCAGCCTAGTGAGCGTCGGCGCGAGCGCGGCCAGCCGCTCGTTCAGGTGCCGCGCGCCCCTGCTGCCGCCGAAGACCAGCAATACCGTGGCATCCTCCGCGAGTCCGAGCACCCGCCGGCCGCGGGCGCGGTCCGCTTCCAGTACGGCCGCCCGCACAGGGTTCCCCGTGAGGACAGCCCGATCGGGATGCGCCAGATGCGCGATCGAACCCTCGTACGTCACACCCACCGCGCGCGCCCACCGCGACAAGACCTTGTTGGCGAGCCCGGGTATCGAGTTCTGCTCGTGCAGCACGAGCGGGACGCGCCGGGTCAGCGCGGCAAAGCCCACAGGGAGCGACACATATCCCCCGAACCCGAAGACCACGTCTGCGTCCCACTGACGGATGAGCCGCCTGGCCCGCACAAGCGAGCCCAGGATCGTGACCGTGGAGGTTATCAGCGTGTGCGGGCGCGCGCGATCGAAGCCCTTCGCCCGTACCCCGAAGAACGTGACGCCCGCCTCCGGGACAAGGCGGGCCTCGAGCCCCTCAGGCGTACCGGCGAACGCTACATCATGCCCCTCGGCCCGCAAACGCTCCGCGACCGTCAACGCGGGATAGACGTGACCCGCCGTCCCGCCACCGCTCAGCAGTACCCGCACTCTTCGACCCCCTACCGTTGCCAGGCCGGACAAGCCGGACCCGCGTCTGTCCACTGTACCGCGACACCGCAAGAATCAGGCCGACACAGGCGAGTGTCAGCGTCAGTGACGACCCTCCAGCGCTCACGAAGGGAAGCGGGATCCCGGTGATCGGCATGAGCCCGGTCACCGCGGCCATGTTCATCAAAGCCTGTGCGACGATCAGTGCGGTCAGCCCGCCTGCCATCAGCCGGCCGAAGAGATCGCGGCTCTCGAAGGCGATCCGCATCCCCGCCACGGCAAAGACGGCGAACGC
The DNA here is from genome assembly GCA_022839745.1 of Actinomycetes bacterium. GTDB lineage: Bacteria > Actinomycetota > Coriobacteriia > Anaerosomatales > Anaerosomataceae > Anaerosoma. The sequence goes on along the minus strand of JALHJB010000002.1, from coordinate 56,502 downwards.
CGCGATGACCGCTATCGTGCCGAGCAATCCGAGCTCCTCTCCGATCACGGCGAACACGAAGTCGGTGTGCGCTGCCGGCAGGTAGAAGAACTTCTGGCGCGACAGCCCGAGTCCGATGCCGTTGATCCCGCCGCTGCCAAAGGCGTACAGCGACTGGATGATCTGATAGCCCGTGTCCGTAGGATCCGCCCACGGGTTCAGGAAGGAGGTCACGCGCTCCATCCGGTATCCCGCAAGCGAGATGAGCAGCGCCGCTGCGGGGATGCCCACACCCGCGGCTATGCCAAGCCAGCGTCCGGGCACTCCGCCCACCCACAGGACCAGCACCACACCGAGCAGGAGCGACACAGTGGTGCCCATGTCGGGTTGCAGCATGATGAGGATGGCCATTGGCCCAACGGCGCCCGCCAGCCAGCCCAGGTATCTACGTGTGTCCAAACGGCGCTTGCGCCACGCCACCGTGAGCACTGCTGTCACGAGCAGGCACCCCAGCTTGGCGTATTCGGAGGGCTGCACGTAGGCGAACCCGAGGTTGATCGATCGCGTGGCGCCCCACTTCCCCACCCCCGCGATCTCGACCACGAGCAGACCCACGAACGACACGCCCCAGACCGCCCAGGCGACGACCTCGGGACTCAGGAGCGAGAACCCCGCATGCTTCCTCCGGAAGTCCCAGCGTGAGGCCCCGAACAACGCCACGGCGCCGAACAGGGCGAACAGCGCCTGCTTCTTCAGGTGGTACGCGCTGTCCTCGTACTGCACGTAGTCGGCGACCGACGACGCCGAGTACACCATCAGGATCCCGCCGAGCACCAGGAGGAACGTGGCGCCAAGCAGCCAGTAGCCGGCGGGCGTGAGGCGGTGTGCCGAAGGGCGGCTCATCGCGCGTCACCGAACGAGGCCACGATCTCCTTGAAGCGCCGCCCCCGCTCTTCGTACCCACTGAACTCGTCATACGACGTGCAGCCCGGCGAGAGCAGCACGATGGACCCGGGCGTCGCGAGGCCACGGGCGCGCTCAACCGCATCCGCCAGGCCCGATGCACGGACCGGGCGAACATCGAGCGATCCGAACGCCTCCAGGAACTCATCAGCCGCTTCGCCGAACACAACCACATCGGCGGTACGTGCGGCCACGGCGTGAGCCAGCGGGTGGTGGTCGACGCCCTTGTTACGACCGCCCAACAGGACCACGAGCGGACGGTCGCCGAACGCGGTGAGCGCCTTGAGCACGGCATCCGGATTGGTGGCCTTGGAGTCGTTGAAATACTCGACTCCGTTCACGATACCGGCGGGTTCGAGCCGGTGCTCGATCGGACGGAACGACGCCAGCCCGGCGGCGATCGCCTCGATCGACGCCCCGGCGGCGCGAGCGCACGCGGCCCCCGCGAGCGCGTTGCTCACGTTGTGGTCCCCACGGATGCCGAGCGAGGAGACATCAAGCAGCGCGTGCTCTTCTCCGTGCTCCTCGATCACCAGCGTGGACCCGACAAGGTAGGCGCCGCCCGCGGGTCGCTCCGTACGGCTCACGCGCCGCACGGTGATCCCGCGTGCCTCCACGGGGTCCGCGTACGCCGCGGAGCCCGGGTCATCGATGTCGATCACCGCAGTGTCGCCCGGCACCTGCCGGGCGAAGACCTTGGCCTTCTCGGCGGCATACGCCTCAAGCGACCCGTGATAGTCGATATGGTCGGGAGTGATGTTCAGCAGCGCCGCCACACGCGGGTGGAAGGTGTCCGCGAACACCATCTGGAAGCTCGACACCTCAGCCACCACGATACCGGCGTCGCCGAGCTCGCACGCCACGCCCACAGCGGCCGGGCCGATGTTGCCCGCGGGCTCCGCCACCATCCCTGCCTCACGCAGCAGGTGCGTCACCAGCGCGGTGGTGGTGGTCTTGCCGTTGGTACCCGTGATCGCCACCCATGTGGCCTCGGAAAGCCGGTACGCGAGCTCCATCTCGGAGATGAGCGGCACGCCGAGCGCGCGAGCGCTCGCGATGAGCGCGGAGCCGGGACGGATGCCCGGCGAGGCCACCACCAGGTCGCCAGCGGTCACTCGCTCGCATCCCAGGCATACCTCGGCGCCCATCGCGCGCAGCCGCTCCGCACGGGCGACGACCACGTCGTTGTCCGCCGAGTCGATCACGGTCACGCGAACGCCGTCCGCCGCACGCGAGAGGCCCCACTCGGCAACTGCGACGCCGGAGGCGCCGAGACCGAGGACGACAAGATGTCCGGTCCAGTCACGCACGCTAGAACCTCGCCCTCGCCACGAACCACAGCGCGAATCCGGCGCCCGCGAGCGCGCCGGTCACGATCCAGAACCGGACCATGACCTTCGTCTCGCTCCACCCCTTCATCTCGAAGTGGTGATGGATCGGCGCCATACGGAAGATACGCTTGCCGGTGAGCTTGAACGATGCCACCTGCAGGATGACCGACAGGCCCTCGGCCACATAGATGCCGCCCAGCAGCGGCGCCAGAAGCTCGGTCTTGGTGACAACCGCCATGGTGGCGATGACCGCGCCGAGGCCGAGCGAGCCGGTATCCCCCATGAAGATGTCGGCCGGATAGCTGTTGTACCAGAGGAAGCCGAGACAGGCCCCGGAGACCGCGGCACCGAAGAGCGCCAGCTCGAGGTTGTCCTGCGCGAAGGAGATGGCCGAGAAGGCGAGCATGACGATCATCACGGTGCCCGCCGCAAGGCCGTCGAGCCCATCGGTGAGGTTCACCGTGTTGGAGAACGACAGGACCATGAAGAACACGAGGCCGAGGTACAGCCACGGCATCTCCAATGCGAATCCACCCACCGTGAGCGTGGATTGCCACACGCCGAGGTCGATCGTCCCCACGAACGGCACGATCACCTCAGGGCTCACGTGCGCCCAGTTGACCGCCAGGATGCCGATGGCGCTCGCCACCACGGCCTGCCCCGCGATCTTCATCCGCGCTGTGAGTCCGAGCGAACGCTCTTTGACGACCTTGGCGTAATCGTCGATGAAGCCGAGGAACCCGCACCCGAGCAGGGCCACGAGGCAGATCATGCCGCTTCGGCCCACCTCGCCGAGCGTGAGGTAGACGAGCGATACCACGAGCAGGATCAGCACGCCGCCCATCGTGGGCGTGCCCTGCTTCACCAGGTGGCCCTGTGGACCGTCGGCGCGCACCTGCTGGCCGATATTGCGGAACTTCAGCAACCGGATCCATGCCGGGAACAGCACGATGGCGAGCACGAGTGCCACCACCACAGCCATGAAGACCTGGTAGGTGGGATAGCGGGCTATGTCAGGAATAAGACTGAACACGAGGGTTCATCATCCCTTCGACCACGGTCTCGAGCCCAAGCACACGCGAGGCCTTCACGAGCACGGTGTCACCGGCCTCCACGAGATCATCGAGCACCTCAGACGCCTCGATCGCGTCGATGCACGGCCTGATGTCCTCCGCGGCCATTCCGGCGGCCTTCGCCCCGTCACCGATGCGGACTCCCAGCGCGCCCACGGCGACCAGCACATCGACCGATGACGACGCGACGAGCTCACCGAGCTCGAAGTGGGCGAGTTCGGTGAGCGAACCGAGCTCCGCCATATCGCCGAGGACGGCGATGCGGCGGCCCGCCGTTGGCACATCCCCAAGCGCGGCAACGGCCGCCTTCATGGATGTGGGGTTCGCGTTGTACGCATCGTTGATGATGGTCACGCCGCTTGCGGAAACGAAGGTCTCCATGCGCCATTTCGAGAACGTCGCGCCTTCAAGCCCGCGTACGATGTCCTCGAGCGGGAGTCCCAGATCGCGCCCCACCGCGGCGGCGGCAAGCGCGTTGTAGACGTTGTGGCGTCCGGGAACCGGCAATGTGACCGCAGCGCAGCCCTCGGGCGTCACAAGCGTGAACGACCGTGCCCCCGTGGACGTCGATTCGATGTCCGTGGCCGTGATATCCGCGTTCTCGCCGAGGCCGTAGCGTGTCACCGGCGCGACGGCGTCCCGCGCCATGGCCTCCGAGAACGCGTCGTCACCGTTCAGGAACACTCGTCCGTCAGACGGTATCGCCATCACGAGCTCGCCTTTTGCCGAGGCGATCGCCTCCTGGCTGCCGAGCACCTCCATGTGGCTCACACCCACGTTGGTGACAAGTCCCGCCGTGGGGCGTGCGATCCGGCACAGGTGCGCTATCTGTCCGGTGCCCCGCATCGCCATCTCCACCACCAGCACGTCGGTATCCATGCCCGCGTCCATGATGGTGAGCGGCACGCCCAGCTCGTTGTTGCGGTTGCCGGTCGTGGCCACCACCCGCATCCGTGTCGCCAGAACGCTCCGCACGAAGTCCTTCGTGGTCGTCTTCCCTGTCGAGCCGGTCACACCGATCACCGGGATCCGCAGGCGGTCGCGATGCCAGCTTGCCAGCGCCTCGACCGCCGCCAGAGCATCCTCGACGAGCACGAGTGCGGACTCGGGACGCGCGCTGGCCGAAAACGCGCCGCGCACCTCCTCATCATCACGGATCACCAGCAGCGCGCGCGCCCCGCGCGAGAGCGCGTCGCCGAGGTGCCGGTGTCCATCGGTGTTCTCACCCGCGAACGCCACGAACGCCGCACCCGGCCCCACGTCGCGCGAGTCGATAGCGATGCCGTTCACCACGGTATCGCCGGGGCCGTCGAGCAGTGCGCCGCCGGTCACCTCGACCAGTGTGTCCACCAAAAGCGTCAGCATCGCGCCCTCAACTCCTCGCGCGCGACCTCACGGTCGTCGAAGTGGATCGTGCGGTCCGCGAAGATCTGATAGTCCTCATGACCCTTCCCCGCTATCAACACCGCGTCACCGGATCGGGCGACCCCGATCGCATACGCGATCGCCGAGCGGCGGTCGACCTCGACGGTGTGCTCCACATCGGCCCCACGCAGCCCGTCCTCGATCTGCAGGATGATGCCCACCGGGTCCTCGCTCCGCGGGTTGTCGCTGGTCACGACCACAACGTCGGAACCGGCTCCCGCTGCGGCACCCATGAGCGGCCGCTTCTCAGGGTCCCGGTCGCCTCCACAGCCGAACACCGTGATCACACGCCCCGGCGTCACCGCGCGCACCGCCGCGATCGCCTTGGCGAGGCTGTCCGGCGTGTGCGCGTAATCCACCAGCACGGTGAAGTCCTGCCCTTCGTCCACACGCTCGAGCCGCCCGGGGACCTGAGGCGCCTCTGAGAGCCCGGCGGCAACGGTATCGAGGTCGATTCCCAGCGCAAGGGCGCACCCGGCCGCCACGAGCGCGTTGCTTACGTTGTAGGCGCCCGGAAGCGGCAACTCGACCGCCACCGTGCCGCGCTCGGTCACCAGGTCGAAGACGGTGCCATCTGCCGCCGGCCGTTCGTTTTGGGCACGCACGCGTGCCGAAGGGCTCCTGCCCACGGTGCACGCGCCCGGCAGCGAGCGCGCCAGCTGTTCCCCGTAGGGATCATCCACATCGATGACCCGCTCGCCCACGTCAAGGTCTGTGAACAGCCTCCGCTTCACCGACCAGTACTCCTCGAGCGTGTGATGGTAGTCGAGATGGTCCTGCGTGAGGTTGGTGAACGCCGCAACCGCGAACCGCACGCTGTCGACCCGGTGCAGGTCGATGGCGTGCGAAGAGACCTCCATCGAGACAGCGTCCACACCCTCGGTCACCATGCGTGCGAACAACTCCTGCAAATCGGCCGACTCAGGGGTCGTGCGTGCCGAAGACAGTCGCTCATCACGTATCCGCGTCTCCACCGTTCCGATGACCCCGGTACGGCGACCGGCACGCCGGAGCACCGAATCAAGCAGGTAGGTGGTGGTGGTCTTTCCGTTCGTACCGGTGATACCCACCACAGCGAGATCGCGCGACGGATGGCCGTGGAACCGGGCGGCGACACGCGCCAGCGCCGCACGCGAGTCGGGCACGAGGAGCGTGGGCACCGGCACTTCCAGAGCGCGCTCGCACACGACCGCGACGGCTCCGCGCGATACGGCGTCTGCGGCAAAGTCGTGACCGTCACGACGGAAGCCCGGGACACAGAAGAACACGTCGCCCTGGCGTGTCAGGTCCGAACGGTGGCTGATGCCCGACACGGCCGTTGCCGCGTACGCGTCAGCGACCGTTGCCACCCCGTCGAACAGATCTGAAAGCGTGCTCGTATCCACCGTTTCCCGTCGTCTCGCAATCCTGTGATTCTATCATCGGCCAATAGGGCAGGCTTACTGCCCGGGTGCCTGTGACTCTCCCGTTACCGGGCTTCCGGGAGGGATCTTCAGGTGGTCCACGCAGTACGCCGCGATACGCGAGAACGTGGGCGCGGCAACCGTCCCGCCGTAGATCGAGTTGCTCGGCTCATCGATGTTGACGATGATCAGCACCCGCGGGTCCTCGGCGGGCAGGAATCCCGAGAACGAAGCGACGTACTTGCCCTGCGCGTACCCCGCCTTGCCATCGGTCCGCGCCTTCTGCGCCGTGCCGGTCTTGCCGGCGACCTGGTATCCCGGGACCGCTGCAGCCGAGCCGGTACCCTCGTTCACCACGTCGGTGAGCACCACGCGCATCTGCCGGGCGGTCTCCTCGGAAATCGCTCGCTCGGTCACCAGACGCGGGGCCTTGTCGGTGGGCGCCGAGGACTCTTTCAGGAAGTGCGGTGTCACAAGGTTCCCGCCGTTGGCGATAGCGCCGAGCGCCCGCGCGAGCTGAAGCGGTGTGACAGACACCCCTTGCCCGAACGTGATGGTCGCGAGCGAGGAGGGCGACCATGAGTCGGGCGTCCCCAGCCAGCCCTTCACCTCGCCGGGGAAGTCGACGCCCGTCTTCTCGGTGAGGCCGAACCGTGAGAAGTACCCGTAGAGGTCCTCCTCGCCGAGTGCGAGCCCGAGCTTGACCGCGCCCACGTTGGACGATTGCGTGACGATGTCGGTGAGCGTCCAGGAGACCGTCGGCCGGTCGTGCGATTCGTGGATGGTCCGGCCGCCGATCTTGATCGTCGACGGCAGCTCGAACATCGACTCCGGCCCATACAGGCCCGCGTCGATCACTGCGGCCGCCGTGAGCGACTTGATCGTGGAACCTGGCTCGTAGGTGTCGACGATGGCGCGGTTGCGGTACGCCGCCTCGTCACCCTCCCCGAACCGGTTCGGGTTGAACTCCGGGTACGAGGCCATCGCGAGGATCTCGCCGTTCCGCGGGTCCATGACGATCACCGAGCCCGCCTTGGCGCCCCACCGCTCCACGGCCTCGTCCAGCGCCACCTGCGTCTGATACTGGATATCCCTGTCGATGGTGAGCACGATGTCCTCGCCGTCGACGGCAGCTTCCTCAAGGGTGATCCCGCCCGGAATGGGGCGCCCCTGGTTGTCCCGCTCCCCGATCAGACGGCCGGGCGCGCCACCGAGCAGCTCCTCATAGTAGAGCTCAAGGCCGGACAGCCCCTCATCGTCCACACCCACGAAGCCCAGCACCTGGCATGCGAGTTCGTTGCTCGGATACACGCGGCGCGAGTCTTCAAGGAACCCGAGACCCTCGATGCCGAGCTCCTTGAGCGCCTCGGCCTGCGCCACATCGACCTTGCGGGCGACATAGACGAATCCGGAGTCTTTGAACAGCTTCTCTTCATAGCGTGCGGGATCGCCACCTATGGCGTTGGCGATCGCAGCCGCCGCGGCGGGCTTGTCCTTGATCGCGTCGGGGACGGCATAGATCGTGCGCGCCTCCATCGACTCCGCGAGCACCTCGCCCTCGCGGTCGTAAATGAACCCGCGCTCCGGGCTGATGGTGATGTCGCGCGTGCGCTGGCTGGAGGCGGCCTCGGCGTACTCCGGCCCTTTGACGACCTGCACGTACACGAGACGTGCGGCAACAACGGCGAGGCCGACCAGCAACATCGCCGTAAGCGAAGAGAAGCGCCCGGCAGGTTGCGGGCGCTCCTTACCGGCTCCACGTCGGCGGCGTGTCGTCGCAGGAGGCGCACTCATCGAAGCGAGCCTAGTCCCATGTCGCCCACGAGCAGCACCTGGGCCTCGCTCGCGGCCAGATCCATCATCGTGCGAAGGAGCCCGCCTTCTTCGGGCGCCGGCGCCGGCGCCGGTGACGCTTCCGCGGCCCGCACGGACTCCGCGCCCTCCTCGGGTGTCGCAGCCGGCTCATCGGTGACGGGATACTCCAGGTAGCACACCTCGGCGGGTTTGGACATGCTGAGCGTCTCGCAGGCCAGTGCCTCGATGCGCGATGGCGACGCAAGCGCGCTCCTGTCGGCCTCAAGCGCCTTGATCGACAACTGAGCGGCCTTCACTTCAGAGCGAAGCTCCCATGCGTCGATCGTGGCTTCCGCGGCGCGCGCGGCAAGCGACACCCGCACGACACCGGCCATGGCGAGGATGACCATGCACAGCGCGAGCACGCGGAACACGCCGTCGGCCGCGGCGGATGCCTGCGCGCGGGTCCGGGTGCGCGTCGACCCACCCCGCACGACCTTGAGAACTGGTCGTGACGGCGTGGCGGTCTGCGCTATCTTGCGTGCCGCTGCGCCCACGTCTGTGGGCCTCCTTCCCGCTCGCTCCCCGTCCTGAGACGGGCCCCTTGGTGCCCTACCGCTTCTCCGCAACCCTGAGCATCGCGCTTCGCGACCTCGGGTTCCGGTCGATCTCTTCGGCCGAAGGAACGATCGGCCGCTTTGTCACGATCCGGAGTACCGGCTCCCTCCCACACCTGCACACGGGCAGGTCGGGCGGGCAGATGCACCCCTGTGCGTGCTCCGAGAACACATCGCGGACGATGCGGTCCTCGAGCGAGTGGTAGCTGATCACCGCGATGCGGCCCTGCGGTGCAAGCCACGCGATGGCGCTCCGGAGTCCGCGATCGAGCTGCTCGAGCTCCCGGTTCACCTCGATGCGCAGCGCCTGGAACGTACGGCGCGCGGGGTGACCGCCGGTGCGCCTGGCCGAAGCCGGGATCGCCGCCTTGATCACGCCTACGAGGTCCGATGCGGTGGTGAGCGGATGGGTGGCCCGCGCGGCTACGATGAAAGCTGCGATGCGCGAGGCCCACCGCTCCTCGCCGTACTCGCGGATCACTCGTGCGAGCTCGGCCTCGGAGTACGTGTTGACGATGTCAGCCGCGGTCGGCTGCGATGAGAGAGGATCCATCCGCATATCGAGCGGAGCATCCTCCTGGTACGTGAAACCGCGGCCGACATGGTCGAGCTGGGGAGAGGAGACGCCAAGATCCATCAGGAACCCGTTCACGTACGGGATCCTCGCCTCGAGCAAGAGCTCATCGAGGTCCCCGAAGTTCCCCTTCAGGAGCACGATCGTCGGAAGCTTCTGCTGGCCGAGGCGGAGTGTGTCTGCTGCTGCGGTGAGTGCGGCGTCATCTTGATCGATGCCCACCACGATCCCGGTGGGTGCTACAAGCTGTGCGATCCGCTTCGTGTGTCCTGCCCCGCCTAAGGTACAGTCAACGAAGATGGAGCCGTCGTGCAAGGTCAGCTGCTGCGTGACCTCGGCCAGCAAAACTGGGGTGTGCCGGTATTCCATTCTCAAAGACCTACAAGATGCCGAGTTCCGCGAGCTGGCTCGTCACTTCCTCGATCCGGCCCTCGGTCTCGCTGTTGTACGCGGACCATGCCGCGGCATCCCAGATCTCGACACGGTCGCCGTTGCCGATGACCGTGACCTCGCGCTCGAGCTTGGCGTACTCACGCTGGTTGACCGGGATGCTGATGCGCCCAGCCGAATCAAGCTCGTCTTCCTTGGCGCCAGCGGTGAAGAAGCGGCGCACTTCGCGGAAGTCCTTGCCAAAGTCGCCCCGCTCCATGAGCTGCCCGAGAAACGCCTCGAACCCCGCGGGCGAGAAGACGTAGAGGCACTTCTCGATGCCCTTGACCACGACGTAGCTGCCACCGAGCTGGTTACGGAACTTCGCGGGCAGCGACAGACGCCCCTTGGCGTCCAGCGTGTGCTGGTACTCGCCGAGAAACATCCCGTCCCTCCCCACTTCTGAGTACGTCGCGTGTCCTGGGGACACTGGCATGTGCTCAATGTATGCCACTACATCCCACTTTGCAACACTTTTTGGGTATTTGCTCCACTTCACCGTCCACAGGCGACACGACGTGCCCCCCGGGCACGTCATCCGCCGCGTTCGGGGCCCCGGGCCTCGCCGCCGCGTTGCGGGTGAACCAGGTCCGGGAACGATACGTCTTAGTGACGACGGACAGGCAGGATTTGGACCTTGACAGTGGAAGTACGGGAGGGACGGATGATTCCGCGTGTTGCCCCCTGCTGGAGGCAGCGTTAGAATCGTTGAGACACGCAGGCGCAACGGAGGTGGAGTACCCTATGTATGGATGGTGGCTGCTCGGTCACAACGTTCCCGGCACCTACTACAACGTGCTCATGATCTCGTTCATCCTGGTGTGCGCGATCGCTATCGGCTTCCTCGTCTACGCCGCGAAGAAGCTGAAGAGGGACGCTGAAGCCGCGGAGAAGATCGAGTCCAAGTAGTCGCACGCTCCACTGTCTTGATCCGAACGCCCTGGACCTGTCGATGGCAGGTGGCAGGGCGTTCGTGCTGTCCGGGTACGGGCGCTGATGAGAGGAGCATACGATGTCGAAACTCCCCCGCTGGTTCCGTGTGAGCCTGGTCGCGATTGTGGCCGCGGCGGTCGCACTCACAGCGCTGGGCTGCTCGGCCGCGAATGAGTCCTCCCAGGACATGGCGGTCACAGACTCGGCGCCCGCGGTGGGTTCGGTGGCGCCCGCTCCCGAGGACATGTATGCCGAGGAGTCGGCGCGCGGTGACGGCGCCGAATCGGTGAAGGTCGCGGACGCCGATCGGATGGTCATCCGAACGAAGACGCTGCGTCTCGAGGTCCAGAGCACCACTGACACGCTCGAAGATATCCGCGGACTGATCAAGACGCACGGCGGGACCATCCAGGACCTGCAGGTGGCCACCGACACCGATGAGTGGCTGTACCGCTACGACGAGTACGGCGCTGCCACGTCCGACGGAGCCGCGTTGCGCGGCTGGGTCACCGTGCGAGTGCCGGCGGCCTCGTTCGAACCGTTCGTTGACGACGTGATCGGCCTCGGCGAGGTCCGATTCCAGGCCGAGGACTCAGAGGACGTCACCCAGCAGCACGTCGACCTCTCCGCTCGCCTCGCGAATCTCAAGGCCGAGGAGGAGCGGCTTCGCACGTTCTTCGACTCGGCCAAGGACGTCAAGGACATGCTCGCGATCGAGACCGAACTCAACCGCGTGCGCCAGGAGATCGAAAGCCTCGACGCACAGGTCACGTACCTGGAGCGTCAGGCCGCGATGGCGACCATCACCATCGAGCTCACGGAGCCGCAGCCGGTCGTGCGGCCGTCCGGCGAGGACTGGGGCTTCCGCGACGCCGTCACCAACGGTTTCCGCGCCGCTGCGGGCGTCCTCACGTTCCTGATCGCCGCAATCATCGGCTCGGCTCCGCTGTGGATCACCGGCATCATCGCGTTCTTCGTGGTCCGCGCGATACTGAAGGCGCGTGCGCGCAAGCGGGTCAACACCCACAGCCCGGCACCCTATGCTGTGGCGCAGCCGGCGCCGCAGCCCCCAACCGGGCCCGCGCCTTCCGACGACGAACAACCCCGCGCGTGAGCCAAGCGATGACGCGGCGTCCACGTATCCCGCTCTGGACGGCGGTCGGCATCCCGGCCGCCGCCTACGCGGTCCGGTCGGCTATCCGCGGTTCACTGGCCCCGGATCTCCCCGACGACCTCGTCGTTGGTGCCGCGTTTCTCGCGCTGCTCCTGATGGCCGCGATCGCGCGCGCCGCCGCGCACCGTGGCAGCGAAGAGCTGACCGCACAGGTGAACGGCGAAGACGATGGCAAACGTCAGGGCGGGCAGCACGACCAGGTCGGTCCACGCGTCGAGGCCGCCAGCCCCCGGCGCTCCTGAACCCCCCACAACCGTCAGCCAGCCGCCGAGCGCCACACCGATGGCGGCGCCCACGCCCCACGTCGCCGACCAGAAGATCGCCTCCGTGACGCGGAAGCGCCCTCTGTCACGCCCGACCAGCATCCGTCTAGTCCTTCCGGTACGGTACGCCGCTCGCGGCGGGAGCCACGGCGCGTCCGATCACACCGGCCACAACGACGACGGTGAGGATGTACGGGAGCATCTGGAAGAACTGCGGTGGCACGTTGATCACGCCGCGCAGGATCTGCAGCTTGATCTGGAGCGCGTCGGCGAAGCCGAACAGCAGCGATGCCAGGTACGAGCCGATCGGCGTCCATCTGCCGAAGATGTTGGCCGCAAGCGCGATGAAGCCGCGACCGTTGGTCATGTTCTCCGTGAACGAACCGACCTGTTCGATCGTGAGGTTGGCGCCTGCAAGACCCGCAAGCGCGCCGCTCATCAGCACCGCGATCCAACGTCCTCTCGCAACGTTCACGCCCACGGTGTCGACCGCGCGTGGATGCTCGCCGAGCGCGCGCAGCCGCAGCCCCCACCGGGTCTTGAAGACGGCCCACTGGGCGACGATGGCGATGATGATGGCGAGGTAGACGATGGGGCTATGCGTGAACAGGATCGCGTTCACCCACCGCCAGACTTCGGCCAGCACCCCGCCACCGGGGGCTTCGAAGTTGAACACCGAGCCGAGCGTCTTGATCTGGTCGGTGGTGCCCGGATGCCCGTACCAGAGCTTCATCAGGAAGCCGGTCACTCCGAGCGCGAGCAGGTTGATCGCGGTACCGGAGACCGTCTGATCGGAGCGCAGGTTGATCGACGCGAAGGCGTGCACCGCCGAGATCGAGATTCCGGCGACCACCGCGGCGATCACGCCCAGCCAGGGCTCGCCGGTTGCGAGCACGACCGCCGTGCCGAAGAAGGCGCCCGTCAACATGATGCCCTCAAGCGCGATGTTCACCACACCAGAGCGCTCGCAGATCGTACCGCCGATGGCGGCCAGCGCGAGCGGCGTGGCGATGCGGATAGCAGCCGCGAACAGATCAGGAGTGATGATGCTATCCAGCATGGCTGATCGCCTCCTTCTGACGCCGGCGGACGAACCACAAGACGATCTCCTCCGCCGCTACGAAGAAGATGACGAGCGCCTGGATGATCTGGATGATGTCCTGCGGCACCTTGGCCTCGAACTGCATCGTCGTCGCTCCGGCCGAGAGCGCACCGAACAGCAGCGCCGCGGGGATGACGCCGAGCGGATGGTTCTTCGCCAGCAGTGCGACCGCGATGCCGGTGAATCCAAACCCGGAGGAGAACTGATCGAACAGGCGGTGATGCACGCCCATGACCTCCGTCGCCCCCGCAAGGCCCGCGAGCACACCCGAGATGCACAGTGCCTTCACCGTCGTCCACTGCACCGAGATGCCCGCCGTTTCCGACGCCCACCGGTTGAAGCCCACCGCCCGGTTCTCGAAGCCCAGCGTGGTGTACTTCAGGATGAGCCAGATCACGACTGCGGCGATCAGCGCGACGAAGATCCCCATGTGTGCGCGGCCGAGATTGAGGATCGGGAGCGCCTCGCGGGCACCCTCGGAGAACAGCGTGGCTATCCTCGGCAACTGCGCGGAGGGATCAAGAGCCGGCGTCTGAGGGATGTTGCCTGGCTCCTTCATCGGTCCGTTCACCAGATAGCTCACGAAGTACCTGCCGATGTAGGTGAACATCATCGTGGTGATGACCTCGTGAGCGCCGATGCGCGCCTTGAGCAGCGCAGGAATGAACGCCCATGCGGCTCCGGCGAGCATGGCCGCCAGCAGCATCAGGGGCACCGATATCCACCAGGACGTGGCGCCAAGCGCCAGGCCAACCGCGGTGGCGGCCAGCCCGCCCATGAACAACTGGCCCTCGGCACCGATGTTGAACAGGCCCGCCCTGAAGCCGTACGCCACCGCAAGACCGGTGAGGATCAGCGGTGTCGACTTCAGCAGCGTGTCGCCCACGGCCTTTGGAGAGCCGAACGAGCCTTTGAACAACGCGGCGAACGCCGCGAGCGGGTCGTAGCCGGAGGCCCAGATGATGATCGAGCCCACCGCGATCGCCAGAAGCGCTGAGATGACGGGCGTCCCGGCCTTCTGCAGGATGGTCATCCAGCGGCGTTGGACCACCGTGCCTTCACGCGGCTCGCTCACTGCTGACCTCCCATCACCGGCACGACGCCATCGGCGGCGAGCTTGTCTCCCCCGCCACCGGTCATGTAGTAGCCGAGCGTCTCGGCGTCGGCCTCCTCGGCACTGAGCTCCCGCACGATCCGCCCCTCGTACATCACGAGCACCCGGTCGGCGAGCGAGAGGATCTCCTCCAGTTCCAGGCTCACGAGCAAGACAGCGCGGCCCCTGGCCCGCTCGGCGAGCACTTCACGATGCACGAACTCGATGGCGCCCACGTCGAGCCCACGGGTCGGCTGCGCGGCTATAAGCAGCATCGGTTCGCGGCCGATCTCACGCGCGACCACCAGCTTCTGTTGGTTGCCCCCCGAGAGGTTCCCGGCAAGCACGCTCACCGAGGGAGTGCGCACGTCGTAGTCGGCGATGCGCTTCTCGGCCATCTCGGCGATGACCTTCGGCTTCATGATGCCGTTCTTCGCATACGGCGGGAGCCTGTGGTCGCCGAGCACGAGGTTCTCCGCGATGTCGAACTGCAGAACGAGCCCCCGGCGATGCCTGTCCTCGGGGATGTGCGACACTCCGGCCTCGATCGACTTGCGCGGGCCAGCGTGCGTGATGTCGATATCCTTCAGATGCACGGTGCCCGAGGTCGGCTTGCGCAGCCCCACGATCGATTCGATGAGCTCGGTCTGCCCGTTACCGCTCACCCCAGCCACTGCAACGACCTCGCCGGCGCACACGGTGAAGCTCACACCGGCCACAGCCTCCAGGCCGCGATCGCCCATCACATGCAGGTCCTTGACGGCCAGGACCGTGTCGCCGCACGTCGACGGCGGCTTCTCCACGCGCAGAACCACATCGCGCCCAACCATCATGCGCGCCAGGCCCACGTCGTCGGTCTCCTCGGGCCTCGTCTCGCCCACCACGCGCCCTGCGCGCATCACGATGATGCGGTCAGAGACGGCCATGACCTCTTCAAGCTTGTGGGTGATGAAGACGACCGAGAGCCCCTCATCCACCAGCGACCTGATCACGGCGAAAAGCTCGCGCACCTCCTGCGGCGTGAGCACTGCCGTGGGCTCATCAAGGATCAACACGCGGGCGCCCTGATAGAGGGCCTTCAGGATCTCCACTCGCTGCTGCATGCCCACCGCGAGGTCGGCGATCTTCGCGTCGGGATCGACCTTCAGGCCATAGCGCTCGGAGAGCTCGACCACCCGCGTGCGGGCAAGTGCGAAATCGATGACCCCCAGCCGGCCGGGCTCGCGACCGAGCACGATGTTCTCGGTGACCGTCAGGGGCTCGATCAGCATGAAGTGCTGGTGCACCATGCCGATGCCGAGGTCGATCGCCTGACGTGGCGAGCGCATATTGACCGGCTCGCCATCGATGAGGATCTCGCCACCGTCGGAGGAAAGCAGGCCATAGACGACGTTCATGATCGTCGACTTGCCGGCTCCATTCTCACCGAGAAGCGCGAGGATCTCACCCTTCTCCAGGGAGAAGGACACCCGGTCGTTGGCCACGACCCCCGGGAACACCTTCGTGACGTCGCGAAGCTCGAGTACGGCCATCAGCGGTCCTCTCCATCACGCCTAACGAACCCAGGATGCGGGAGGGGCGACCCGCTGTGCAGGCCGCCCCTCGAGTGTAGCGTAATCGGGTCGTCGCCAGCAGACGCGTTGACCCGGGATGGAGCCTACGGAGCCTCAGGGACGGTGATGGTGCCGCCGACGATATCGTCGGTCGCCTTCTGCACGGCGTCCTTGATCGCCTGTGGGACCTTGGACTCGAAGTCGTGGTACGGAGCGAGCTCCACGCCACCCTCCTTGAGACCGAAGACCTGGTTCGTACCACCGGCGAACTCGTCGTTGATCACGGACTCGATGGTCATGTACACGGCGTTGTCGACGCGCTTCATCATCGAGGTCAGCATGACATCGCCGCTGCCCGGGACCGTGAGGTACTGGTCGGCGTCGACACCGATGAACAGGGCGCCCTTCTCCTGGCACGCCTGGATGGTGCCCGTGCCGCACGCGCCGGCCGCTGCGTAGATGACGTCAGCACCCTGCTCGATGAGCGACAGTCCGAGCTCCTTGCCCTTCGCCTGGTCGGTGAAGCTTCCGGTGTACAGCGCGATGACCTGCACGTCCGGGTTGACCGCCTTCGCGCCAGCCGCGTAACCCGCTTCGAACTTGCGGATGAGCGGAGTATCCATGCCGCCGACGAAGCCGATGACGTTCTTGTCATTGAGCCTGGTGTCGAACTTGTCCACCGTGGCCATGCCGGCCACGACACCCGCAAGGTAGCTGCCCTCTTCTTCCTTGAAGTTCAGGCCGACCACGTTGGGAATCGGGGTCTCGAAGAACTCATCGACACCGCCGAACAGCGTGTCCGGATACTGCGGAGCCATCTTGACCACGGTGTCGGTCATCAGGAAGCCGACTGCAAAGATCGGGCTGAAGCCGGCGTTGGCCAGGGAGTCGATGTTGGTCTCATAGTCCGTGATCTCAGCGGACTCCAGGACCTCGATCTCCACACCCAGTTCGGACTCGGCCCGCTTCAGGCCTTCGTACGCGAGGTCGTTGAACGACTTGTCGCCCAGACCACCAACGTCCGTCACCATCGCAGCCTTGAGTGCAGGCTCCTCGGCGACGGGCTCCTCCGCCGCGGGCTCTTCCGCGGGCTCCTCCTCGGCCGCACAACCGGGCACGAATGCCACAACGAGCATCAGTGCCAGAAGCAGGGCGAGGATCCTACTCGTCTTCGCGTTCACGCTGCGATCCGCCTCCTATGCAGAAACTGGGTACGCCAGATTCATTTTACCCCGTGGTAACACGAACTACCACGGTTCTTCGCCAGAATCGTGAAGCAGCGTGAAGAACGGCGCGCGAGGGGCGCGCAAGGCGGTCATGAGCGAGAAGTGAGCGCTTGCGATCGGGGCTGCACAGCCGCTACGCCGCGTCTGTGGGGCAGGCGCTGCCTGCCGGACACGGTTCAGCGCATCCGCGCGCGGGGGTGCGTGGTGAGGTACTCCTCGCGGACGTGCGTGCGATCGACATGCGTATAGACCTGCGTGGTGCTGATGTCGGCATGACCGAGCATCTCCTGGAGCGCGCGCAGCTCGGCGCCGCCCTGCAGCATGTGGGTCGCGAAGGAGTGGCGCAGCGTGTGCGGGTGGAGCTGCAGGCCTACCTTGGCCCCGTAGTCGCGGACGATCCCGAAGACCGCCTGGCGTGTGAACCGGCCGCCACGCATGTTGAGGAATACAGCGTTCGGATCCTGCCGGGTGGTCGCCTTCTTCGCACGCAGGTACGGACGCCCGTGCTGTAGGTAGTCGCTCATGGCCTCGACCGCTTCTCCCGCGATGGGGACCAGTCGCTCCTTGCCCCCCTTGCCAAGCACCCGGATGAAACCGGCCTCGAGATCGAGGTCCTTGAGGTCCAGCCCGGTCAGCTCGCTCACCCGCAACCCGCACCCATAGAGGGTCTCGAGAACGGCGCGGTCGCGGTAGCCGACCGGTCCTTCGGGAAACGGCTGCGAGAGCAACCGGTTCGCGTCCTCGATCGAAATCACATCGGGCAGACGCGCGGGAACCTTGGGGAGCGTGACATCGATAGTGGGATGGCTCTCCGTGAACCCCTCGCGCACGAGGTACGCGTGGAAGCTCTTCACCGCGGCGATCTTCCGCTCCACGGTGCTCGCTGCCATACCCTTGGACTGCAGGAGCGACATGAACGCGACGACGTCGTCGCGTGTAGCATCCAGCGGAGAGACGGAACGCTCCGCGAGGTGCGCCAGGTATGCGGTGAGATCTCCCTTGTACGCGCTGATCGTGTGGCTCGACGCGCCCCGCTCTACAGCGAGGTATCCCAGGAAGTCCTCGAGTAGTCTGTTATCCATGGAGGGCACAATACCATACTTCCGGAGTGAACGGCATAAGTCGCAGGACGAACGGCGTATGTAAACCGCAATCTTTAGTATCTACCCGATACTACGCGACCCCGAACATAACGTGGCGCGGATTGCGTGACATTCGCGCATCGAGACATGCACGATCGTGCATATGTGGGTGACCAGCGGATCCGGCGCTTCTCAGCTCGCCGCGATCCATCCAGCGGCGGCGGCGGCGAGGAAGAACGCGGGGTCGGCGCTGAAGTCCCTCCCCATCGTCCGGACCTCGATCCCCCGTGTATCGGGTGCGCTGTCGATCGGAACGTCCACACGCGTGTGGCGGTCCCACAGCCCTGAGCGCTCGAACGCCTCGTCCACCTGTCGCGCATGATCGACAGGCAGCCGGGGGACGGGTATCTCGGCCGAGGTGAGCGCTACCGCGCCAAGCGCGGTGATGGTCTGATGCGAGAGGGGCACATGACGAGGGCGTGGGTCGGCGAATGACAGCCGTGGAACCCCTATCGGTCTTCCGCCAAGCGCGCCAGCGGCGTTCACCGCCTGACCCTGCGCCACTCCGCTGTGGCCGAACGGTGTCGCGGTGCCGGGGATCCCCGGCCCGATCGCCACTATCGCCAGGTCGGCGCGCACGACATGCCGCGCCGCAAGCAGCCCCGAGTAGAGATTGACCGCCTCGAGCCGGCCCCCGAACGCCTGGCCACACGTGATCGTCTCGTCTACGAGACCCGCCTCAAGCATGCGGGGCACCAGCCGCGACAACGCCATCGGCAAGGCGGACTCATCGGTCATCACGTAGGCGATACGAACGCCCGGACGGCGCTCCTTGGCCGCCGCGGCCGCGAGCGGAACCTGGCTGTGCAGACCGCAGCACACCACGGGAAGGCCGTCGAGCGTTCGCGCGTCGGCCATCGCCTCATGATGGGGGCTCACCGGCTCTTCCACCGTGGTCACGTCACGCTGCAGTGGCGTGTACCGGAGCTTCATGATGTGGCCGGGCACGGGGTCATCGACGACCACGCCTTCGCCCGCCCTGGCAACCACGAAGTGATCGCCGCCGGTGCCAAGACCGAGGTCAACGGCCGTGGTGTTGCAGAGCACCCGTTCCCCGACCGAGCAGTGGCCTGCGAGCGGCGGGTATGACACCGCCGGGTGTGGCTGCACGCTGCCATCGAGCAGCACCGTAAGGCGCTCCACCTGAGAAGTGGTCTCGTTGATACCGCTGACTGTGCCCCAGATGAGGCGCATCGGGCTCCTACTCCGGAGTGCGGGCCATCGCGACGAGCAGGTCGGCCAACCGTTCGAGCTGCAGGACCTCGAGACACTCATCGGTCGAGTGGACGTTCGTCATGCCGGTTCCCAGCACCAGCGTGGGCACACCGTAGCCGGCGAACACGTTGGCATCGCTCCCGCCACCGGTGGTGTAGGTCCGTGATTCCACGCCGATCGCCGCGCACGAGCGTTCGACCAGACGCACTTCAGGTGAGTCGGCCGGAGCAGTGAAGCCGGGGTACGCGTGCTCCCACTCCACAGAGACCGAGCCACCTGCCGCGGCAGCCGCATCCGCCATAGCCGCATCCATATCGGCCCTGATGGCCTCGGCGAACGCCGTATCGAGCGAGCGGCACTCGCCGGTGAGCACGCATGATGGCGCGACCACGTTCGTGGCGGTACCGCCGTTGATGGACCCGATGTTCGCGGTGGAGTGCGGATCGATCCTACCCAGCCGCATCCGGGAGATGGCGTCGGCCGCCATGGTGATCGCCGAGATACCCTTCTCCGGCTCCACCCCGGCATGTGCCGCCCTGCCGGTGAACGTGGCGGTGAACGTGTGGTGGCTCGGCGCCCCCACCACGATCCCGCCGACCGGACCGTCGGCATCGAGGACCAGGCACAGCGCCGCAGCCGCGTCGGCGGGGGCGAGCGCCTTCGCCCCTAGCAGCCCGGCTTCCTCGGAAACCGTGAGAAGCAGCTTCAGCGGACGGTGCTCGCCGCCCTGCTCGGCCAGCCGGCGCACCGCTTCGATGATCGCCGCCAGACCCACCTTGTCGTCGCCGCCGAGCACGGTCTCGCCCGCGCTACGCACCACACCGCCGGACACCACGGGCTCGACACCCTCGCACGGCTGCACGCAGTCCATGTGTGCGGACAGCGCTATCGTCCCGCCGCCGAGAGAGCCGGGCAGATCGGCGATCACGTTGCCGGTGTCAGCCCCGGTCGCCTCCCGCGTGTCATCGACGCGAACGGCACACCCCGCCTCACGGAGCGCGTCGGCAACATATGCCGCCACACCCGCCTCGCGGCCGGTGGGACTGGGGATACGCACCAGATCAAGGAAGGTATCGAGCACCCGGCTCATCAGCTGGTCGCCTCCCGCGCCGCGCGGTGGGCAGCCGCCGCGCCGATGAAGTCACGGAACAGAGGCGCCGGACGTGTAGGGCGGCTCTTGAACTCGGGATGGCCCTGCATGCCCACGAACCACGGGTGGCCGGGGATCTCGATCATCTCCACGAGCTTGTCATCGGGAGACAGCCCCGAGATGACCAGCCCGGCGTCGGTCAGCTGCTGACGGTACGCGTTGTTGACCTCATAGCGATGACGGTGCCGTTCGTACACGACGCTCTCGCCGTATGCCGCATGGCCTTTGGTACCCGGCACCACCTTGCAAGGATACGCGCCAAGCCGCATCGTGCCGCCGAGGTCGTGCAGGTCGTGTTGCTCGCGCATGAGATCGATGACCGGATGCGGTGTGACCGGATCGAACTCGCCGGAGTTGGCGTCTTCAAGACCTGCCACGTGGCGGGCGTACTCAACGACAGCGACCTGCATCCCGAGACAGATGCCGAGGTACGGCACGTCGTTCTCGCGCGCCCACCGTGCCGCCCCGACCTTCCCCTCGATGCCGCGCACCCCGAACCCGCCCGGCACCAGGATGCCATCGAAATCGCTCAGGCGGCCCTCGACCTCATCGGGCGACAGGCTCTCGGCGTCGAGCCAGTGCACATTCACCTTGCGATCGTGGAAGATCCCCGCGTGATCGAGCGCCTCGGTCACCGAGAGGTACGCGTCGGGGAGCGCCACGTACTTGCCAACGAGCGCGATATCGACCGTCTTATCGAGCGAGCGCCGATGATCGACGAACCGCTGCCACTCGGCGATATCGAGCTCGCCGCAGGCCAGCTCAAGGCGCTCGATCACCATCACGTCGAGCCCCTGCTCGTGGAGCGTGACCGGGACCTCGTAGATCGACGGCGCGTCCTCGCACGACACGACGGCTTTGGGGTCCACGTCGCAGAACAGCGCGACCTTGCGCCGGATGCCCGCGTCGATCGGCCGATCGGACCGGCACACGATGAAGTCGGGCTGGATGCCGATGCTGCGCAACTCCTTCACGGAGTGCTGGGTCGGCTTGGTCTTGAGCTCCGCCGAGGCGGCGATGTACGGCACGAGGCTCACGTGGATGTAGCAGACGTTCTGGCGGCCCACATCCTTGCGGAGCTGACGGATGGCCTCGATGAACGGCAGCGACTCGATGTCGCCGACCGTGCCACCGACCTCGGTGATCACCACGTCGGCCTGGGTCTGCTCGGCCAGGCGCAACACACGCTCCTTGATGGCGTTGGTCACGTGCGGGATGACCTGCACGGTGCCGCCAAGGTAGTCGCCCCGGCGCTCTTTGGTGATGATCGACTGGTAGATCGAGCCGGCCGTCACGCTGCAGTCGCGTGTGAGCGACTCATCGATGAACCGCTCGTAGTGACCGAGGTCGAGGTCGGTCTCACCGCCGTCGTCGGTCACGAACACCTCGCCGTGCTGGAACGGGCTCATCGTGCCGGGGTCCACGTTCAGATACGGATCGAGCTTCTGGATCGTGACTTTGAGGCCGCGACCCTTGAGCAATCTGCCGAGTGAAGCGGCCGTGATGCCCTTGCCAAGCCCGGATACGACTCCCCCGGTCACGAAGATGTGCTTTGTCATGCTCGTTGCCCCAGTCCTCTCGCCCGTGAACGTACCAATCCTACTCTACAGCCTGGGCAGCATGACACCTGTGCGCGTCCTGCCGGCCAAGACCCTCCGGTCCCGCTACGCCTCGTGCTCCTCCAGCGCTTCCCCGCCTTCAGCCTCCACCACGCCGGCGGCCTCATCCGTCAGCCTGCCGAGCCTGTCGAGCGCACGCAAGGGCGCCACACGCTCGATGACCGCACTATATGAGACCCGCTCGGACAGCACGTTGAGCGCCAGGAGCGCCGCCGCAGCTGCGGCCATCCACTCAAGCGGCAGCGCCGAGGCCAGCAGGTAGCCGACGATCGCGCCCATGACGTTGCTGCCCGCATCGCCGAGCATGCCCTCTTCGCCGAGGTCGAACCGCCAGACCGCAGCCACGGGGCCGAGCAGCACCAGCACCATGAGGAGAGCGGCGAGCAGGGTATCCACGGACAGCCACGGAGCGACTCCGAGCTCGGCGAGCGAGGAAGCGTACACACTGAACGCCCGGGAGGCGTCGACCGCGAACAGCGGCGCGGCTATCACGATGAGCAGGCTGTACACCTTGAGCGCACGCCCGGGCCGCAGATCCATCAGGTTGATGAAGTTGGCGCTGAGCGCGATCACAAGCGTTGCCAGCAGCCACGTAGCGACGGTCTCCATCCAGCCCGACGCCGCGGCGGACCGGCCCTGGGCGATGTGCCAGGCATACACTGCCGAGATCGCGCCGATACCGAGCGCCTTGAGGCCGCCGGTGGTGAGTCGGCCGGATGAGAGCGCGGAGAGATGGCCGTGGAAGCCTTTGTCGTCGTGCGTGCCGAAGAGGTCGTCCATGAACCCGAGCAGCACCGAGATGCCCACCAGCATCAACGGGACCCCGTAGAGCGGCAGCGTGAGCGGCCCCTCGAAGAGCGCCACCGTATACCCCTCGGGCGAAGACTCCACGAAGTGGCGGACCACATCGAACGCGGTGCTCGCCACCATCAGCGAGATCACCCAGACCACCCACACGAGGCCAAGGCCGAGGAAAACGGTGCGGCCCCGGTAGTTGGTAGCCCTCAGCCGGGACCCGCGCAACGTGGGCGCGAGCGCGCGCATCACAAGCGCCGGGACGAACCAACCCGCCGTAAGACACACGGCCGCCGCGATCGCGTATGCGACCGACACGTTCATGCACACACCTCCGGCTCTGCAGGCGGACTCGCCAGCATCAGATACAACAAGCAGCCTGTGATGTAGAGCATCACGAGCGCGGGGATCACGATACCGGAGTCCTCGGTGAAGTAGCCCACGAGGCTGCCCCAGAGCGCGGCGCTTATGGCCACGCCGAACGCCGGGTACGAGTCGAGGGTCTCGGCGAACACGCCGTGAGGACGCCAGCGCATGTACGCGAGGAACCCGAGTATGGCGACCATCAGCACCGACCAGTTCGTGGCCCGGAGCACGCGCCAGTTCGTCTCGGCCTTGCGCACCACGATCCGCCACAGCTCAACGAGACCGCCGCTGTCGGCGCTCTCCCATGCCCTGCCCAGGTGCGTCTGCGTGCCGCTGCCAGCGAGGTCGTAGAGAGAGAACGCCACAACGAACGCGGCAACGATCGCGATGCCGAGAGCGAACCACCCGAGCGTCATCTTGCGACCGGTGAGATGCAGCCACATGATCCCGAAAGCGGCAGTGCCCCAGGCGATCACTCCGATGTTCGCCCCCAGAAACGGCGCGGCGGTGATCACCACGATCGCAAGACCGGCGAGCGCCGGCCCCCACGATCGCAGGTGGCGGACCCATGCGGTGCCACGCTTCGCATCCACGAGCAGGGCGAGGCCGGCCAGCGCTCCACCCACCACGATGCTCGCGCCCTCGTTGCCGATACCGTAGTAGCGAGCGCCCAGAAGCGGTGAGTAGCTGAACAGACCCGAGAAGGACAGCGGCGCGCCAAAGAGCTGGTCTGCGAGGAGCACCGCAGCCGTGCCGAGACCCAGAACCGAGAGGGCGATCGCTGAACCCCGCCAGCGCTCGAGCGCAGACAGCAGGACCCAGACCACCAGGGTCACACCGAGGAACAGCAGCACCACCGCCGACGCCGAGTCGGGATAGGGCACAACGAGGAACA
This sequence comes from Actinomycetes bacterium, assembly GCA_022839745.1. Taxonomy (GTDB): domain Bacteria; phylum Actinomycetota; class Coriobacteriia; order Anaerosomatales; family Anaerosomataceae; genus Anaerosoma. Next base: position 32,388 of record JALHJB010000002.1, on the reverse strand, counting down.
TCAGCGTCGCTGACACGGGCATGGACAACAGCAGCATGATCAGGTGGCGGAACCCCGCGCCCACGTGCGCGCCCCACGAATCGCGGAACCGCCTGATCCGGCCGAGCAGCAGCGCACACGCGATGAGGGCAAGCACCGTCACGGCGATGTAGCCGGTCTGGATGGGCAGCCGCACGGTGTCCACGCCCACGGCGGTCGCGTTCGCGGCCTTGAGACGCGCCACGCGAGAGTCCAGGTCCTCCCCCGACCCCGCCTGTTCGACCGCATTCCCTCGCACCGACACCGGGCGATCGATACCCAGAACAGCCAGGGACGACGCGGCCACGTCAAGGTCTGTCATCAGGCCCGGCCGATGCGTCGATGGCGAGGAGACCAACCCGCCCTCGAAACCGGGACCGCTGATGATGGCCGGTCCAAAGCCGCTCGGGCCGCTCTCTGGACGTGCCTGCGCGTTGGACACGAGCATCACCACCGCGTCCTCGGGCGCGTGGTCACGAACGAGGCCGAGGATGGCGTCCACGCTCCGCGCGGCGGCCGCCCTGTGGCCCTCCGCCACCTCCGGAGCGGCGTCGGGCGCGAAACGATACGCCCGCTCACCGTCGCCGGTGTCGATCACGACGAGATCCGGACCATCGGTCGCCGCCATCTGTCGCAGTACCTGCCGGTACACAGACTGCATGTGCTCGACATCCGTACGGATACCGAATGGAGCTTCGACGTCCTCCTCGGTCATGTTGAGCGAGACATCACCATGCCTGACCAGGCCGTTGGTATTCATGGCAAGCACCGCCGCGGGGCGGCTTCTGATCGGTTCGCCGGCGATCACCCCGCCGTCGGAGTTGCCCAGGGCCGCGGTGGCGCCGCCCGCATCCTCGATCGACTGACCGAGCGCTCCGGGGATGCCCTCGAGCGTTTGGATGTCATTGGCGCGCAGCGTTCTCGGCAGTCCCAGATAGACGATCTCAGCCGATTCGACCTGCAACCCCATCGAACGGCGGAACGCCTCGGCGACCGTGCTCGAGCCGTACGTGGCCGATGCGTCGAACGCCGGAGGCGCTGACTCGTCGAACGCCATCGGCGCGCCTGCCGACATCGTGAGCGCGATGTGCGTGGGAGTGAGCTCGCGCGCGTACCGCGCGCTGCTGAGGATGTTCATGTTGGCAACGGCACCGCTCTCCGCCATCGCCCTGGTGTTGGGCATGGACCCACCGATGATGTCGTCCCAGGTAAGGTACGGGGCGAGCACGATGATGACCGTGTCCGTAGCAGGTTCAGACTCCGCGATGGCGCTCGCCGGGACGCTCGTCGCCAGCAGGAGCGTGAGGAACGCGGTGACAAGCGCTCGTCCCGGTCGTGTCATTGCGGCTCCTCGGCGGTCGATTCGGGCATGGCGAAGCGTCTACAGAATCACGGGGGACGTGAGCGAATCGAACCGAAGGTCGACCCGGTTCTGAGTGCCCGAGGTCCAGTATACCGAAACGTGACACCGGTACGGTAACGCCCTGTCGTCGGCTACACTTGGCCGAGATCGACCACCACCGAGGAGGACCAATCGCCCGACCATCCATAGCGCGCTCCACCGCGCTGATGTCCACATCAACGCTCGTTTCGCGTCTCACCGGTTTCGTCCGCACGTGGGCGATGGCGTTCGCGCTCGGCCTCACCGCCATCGCGGACTCGTACGACATCGCCAACAACCTCCCCAATATGGTGTTCGAACTGCTCGCCGGCGGCGTGCTCTCGAGCGTGTTCATCCCGCTGTTCATGGAGCGGATGCAGAAAGAGGGCGAAGAGGACGCATGGCGGTTCGCGAGCTACGTCCTCAACATCATCGTCCTGGTGCTGGGTGCCGTCGCGCTCATCGCGACCATCTGGCCGGGGCCGCTCGTGCGCCTGCAGACGCTCACCATCTCGGCCGAGCAAGCCGAGCTCGCCACATGGTTCTTCCGCTTCTTCGCAGTGCAGATCGTCTTCTACGGCGCACAATTGGTGTTCGCCGGGGTGCTGAACTCCTACCGCAAGTTCCTCGCTCCCGCCATCGCGCCCATCTTCAACAACATCGTGGTCACGGTCACGTTGCTGGGCTTTTATGTGCCGTTCCGCGAAAGCGACCCGCAGCTGGCCCTCACGGGGCTCGCGGTGGGCACCACCCTCGGTGTGGTGGCTATGGCCGTTGTGCAGATCCCCAGCATCCTCAAGCTCGGCGGCCGGTACACGCCGAGGATCGACTGGCGCCATCCGGCGCTACGCACCGTTGGTGTGAAGATGGTGCCCACGCTCATCTACGTGATCACCAACATGGCGGCCGTCACCTTCCGCAACAACATCGCGCTCGCCACCGGACCCGGCGGTCAGGCCGCGTTGCGCTACGCATGGCAGTTCTACCAGCTGCCGTACGGGATCTTCGCCGTGGCACTCGCCACAGCCATCTTCCCTGAGCTCACCGAGCGCGCGAACGCCTCCGACACGCAGGGCTTCAAGGCGATGTTCAGCCGGGGACTGCGCTCGACGATGGTGCTCATCATGCCGCTCGCCGCGCTCATGGCAACGCTCGCCACGCCGATCATCACCATGTACCAGGCCGGCCGGTTCACGGCCTCCGACGTGCCGATCGTAGCCGGGGTCCTGCTGTGGTGGTCGCTCGCGCTGGTGTTCTTCGCGGGATACATGTACGTCCTGAAGTCGTTCTACTCGCTGCAGGACACGAAGACCCCGATGCTTACGAACATCGCGGCCACAGCGGTGCACGTGGCGCTGTACGTGACGCTCGCCACCGGCGTCGGGAGTTGGCCGGGGCTCGGCATCATCGGCATCCCGATCGCCGACGGCATCTTCTACCTGATGCACAGCACGATCCTGCTCGTCATCTTGCGCCGCAGGCTCGGCGCCTTCGATGGGCGGACGCTGCTCACAACGTTCCTGCTCGTTGGCGCCGCTTCGGCCGCCGGGGCGGCGGTGGCGTGGGTCACGGCCCGCCTCGCGGAGCCGCTGCTCGCGCTCCCCGGCGGGTTCCTCATCCAGCTGACCATCGCTGGTGTCCTCGGCCTTGTGACGGCATACGGCGCAATGATCGCGCTCCGGGTCCCGGCGCTCGCTGATGTCACCGCGCCTATCATGCGTCGCCTGAAGCGGCGGGGAGGCCGCTCATGAGCGTGATAGCCCTCATCCCCGCGCACAACGAGGCCGAGCGGATCGCCGCGACGATCGCTGCGGCACACGCCGTGCCGGGGATCGACCGCGTGCTGGTCATCGACGACGCCTCGTCAGACGACACGGCAGACCTCGCACGGAGCGCTGGCGCTGAAGTGCTCGCGCTGGAGACGAACCTCGGCAAGGGCGGAGCGCTGCAGGCGGGGCTTGACTCAGTGGCCGCAGACGCGGACATCATCGTGCTGCTCGACGGCGACCTTGGCAAGACAGCGGGACAAGCGGGGCTGTTGCTGGACCCCGTTGCCGGGGGATCGGCCGACATGACCATCGCCACGCTGCCCCGCCCCGCGGGATCCGGTGGCATCGGCCTGGTGAAGGGCCTCGCACGCGCCGGCATCAAAGCACTGTCGGGGTATGAACCGATCGCCCCCCTGTCGGGTCAGCGAGCCCTGAATCGGGCCGCATGGACCGCCGCCACGCCGTTCGCCCGCGGCTACGGCGTGGAAGTCGCGCTCACGGTGAGAGCCGCACGCGCTGGCATGCGCATCGCCGAGGTCCCCACCGACATGGCGCATGCGGCCACCGGCCGCGACATCGCGGGATTCGCCCACCGCGGCAGGCAGTTCGTGCAGGTCGCAGGCGCCCTGTGGCGCCTCTGGCGAGGCGTCGACCTCTGAGCGCGGCGCGCCCGCCCTACGGGGCGGTGATCGGCGGGTAGTACCCGCTCACGCCTTCGCCCGTGCCGTAGTAGCCGTCAGCGAGGCCGGCGAGTATGGCGATCAGCGAGTAGCGGCCCTGCGGCGTTGCGAGATGATCGACCGCGGAAAGCCCGTCGCCGCTGCATGCGGCGGCCACACCGTCTTCCGCGAGGCTGAGCTCGACACCGACCGCCCTCGCTCCACCGTCCACGTAGCGCTGCGCCAGAGCACGGGCGAACGGATCGCACGTCCCGTCCTCGCCTCCCACGATGACCACCGCGTCGATCGTCGCCGTGCCCGGAGCGCTCTCCACGGCCATGAGCCCATTGGTCACGAGCAGCTCGGTGAGCGGCCGCGCGTCGCCGGCCCGCCACTCGGCGGCAAGCGCGTTGCTCACCTGATCGATGAGGTCCTCGCCGGGCGAGGCGATCTCCTGGTTCTGCAGCTGCAGGAACCCGGCAAGCCCTTCCGGCTCGGACTGCTCGAGCCCGAGAGCCGGCGCGCCGAGCGTCACGGTGAGCACGGTACCACCGGCCTGCTCCACCGCGGTACGCGCCGCGGCGATGGTGTCCGTGCCGTCCGGAGGTGAGACGATCGCGACGGTCATCCCGCTGAGCTTCCCGGCAGTGAGCGGCCCGACCGCATCCGTGGAGAACGCCCGGTCGCGCTCGAGACCCGCCTCGAGCTCCTGGTTCTTGGCGGAGATCTCGTCGAACCGCGTCTGGAGGCCCTCTACCAGCGCCACACCCTGGTCGTCCAGCATCCCCTGCTCGGCAACGATGGTCCCGAGCAGGAGCCCGACCGCGAGCGCGAAGAACACCGCTACAAGCGATGCGATGTGATAGCGCAGGTTGTACATGGTGAGAGACCCCCTAGAGTCCGATGAGCGTGCGAAGCTGCAGCAGCAGCAGGTTGATGAACGATCGCGCCGGCACAGAGATGATGATCACCACGGACAGCAGCGCGAGCCCGGCGGCCACGAGGACGATCATCTGCATCGGGCTCACCGAGGCCCGGTACAGGCGGCTCACGCCCTTTGCGTCAACGAGCCGCGGACCCACACGCAGCCGCACAAGGAACGTGGACGCCATGCCCTTGCGCCCTTTGTCAAGCTGCTCGAGCAGGTTCCAGTGGGTGCCAACGGCCACGATCAGCTCCGCGCCAAGCTCGCTGGCCAGCATCAGCGCCAGGTCCTCGCTCATGCCCGGACTGCGCCACTCGGTGCCGATGAGCCCGAGCTCGGTGACACGCTCGCGGCCCGGGCAGCGCCCGTCGGGATAGGCGTGGATGACCAGATCGCGTGCCTTGCGAAGCGCGTTGTCGCTCACCGAGTCCATGTCGCCGATGATGATATCGGGCTTGAACCCCACATCCATGAGCGCGTCGGCCCCACCATCGACACCGATGAGCACCGGCTTGGCCTCGCGGATGTACGGCAGCAGCGTGCGGAGGTCTTCCTTGTAGTCGTAACCGCGCACCACCACGAGCGCGTGGCGTCCTTCGAGCGAGGTGCTCAGGTGCGGGACCGCGACCGGCCCTGTCAGCAGCTCTCGCTCCTTGTCGATGAACTCGATCGTGTTACGGACGAACGCATCGAGTTGCTCGTCGAGGCGGCCGGTGGCCTCCTCCATCGCCTTCTCTACGGCGTCGATGGTAAGACGCGTGCCGCGCGCGACGACCTCGCCATTGGCGTATACATCGCCATGCGACACCTCGATACGGTCGCCCTCTTTGACCTTGTCGAAGACCGCCGTGCCGACCGCATCCAGGATCTCGACGCCTCCGCGCAGCAGCAGGAGCGGTCCAAGATTGGGATACGCGCCCGAGATGGATGGGGCTGCGTTGATGACCAGGTCCACGCCGGACTCGAGCAGCGATTCGGCGCTCAACCGGTCCATGTCCTTGTGATCGATGATCGCTATATCACCGTGCTCGAGGCGCTTCACAAGATCCTTCGTTCGGCGGTCGAGCTTGGCGGTGCCGTAGATGTGCATGCGCTAGTACCCTCTCACCCGCTACCGGGAACGCCGGGCCAACAGTTCGCGCGCGTGCGCGATGCCTGCGTCTGAGGCCCCTCCCGATAGCATACGCGCCACCTCGGCCACACGGCCCTCACCCGTTACCGGACTGACGTTCGTCACGGACCTGCCATCGCGCTCACCCTTGGTGACCACGATGTGCTGGTCGGCCGCTGCCGCCACCTGCGCAAGGTGCGTGATGGCGAGCACCTGATGGCGGGTAGCGAGTCCCGCCAGCCGCGTGCCGACGGTCAGGGCCGTGGCTCCGCCGATGCCGGCGTCCACCTCGTCGAACACGAGCACCGGCACCGCGTCCGCGTCGCCGAGCACGCCCTTGAGCGCCAGCATCACACGCGACACCTCGCCACCCGAGGCGATCCGGGCGAGCGGTCGCGGCTCCTCGCCAGCACCGGAGGAGAACAGGAACTCCACCCGCTCGGGCCCGTCTGCGGCCCACGAGTCGAACGGCAGCGTGGTGCGGGCAACCGCAAAGGTCGCCCCGGACAGCGCGAGGTCGGCCGCCGCCTCGCCGAGCCTGTGCACGAATGGATCGATGGCCTCGCCACGGACAGCCAGCAACTCCTCGGCGGCCTCACGCAGCGCCTCGGCCGCGCGCTCCCGCACATCGCGCGCGCTGGCGAGCCCGGCCTCCCCCGCATCGAGGACCGCCTCCTCTTCGACGGCGGCGTCGCGCGCCGCCAACACGGCCTCCACGCTGCCTCCGTACTTGCGCGCAAGACCCTCGATGAGGTGGAGACGGGACTCGGTAGCATCCAGCGCGGCCGGATCGTGATCGATCGCCTCAGCATACGCGAGGATGGCCGAACCGAGTTCCTGCACCTCGATGTCAAGACGCGTCGCCGTTTCGGCGAACACGTCAAAGGCCTCGTCAAGCCCGCGCGCAGCGCCGAGCGCCTGGAGCGCGCGAGACAGGCCGTCGGAGGCACCGCCCTCCTCCTTGAGGGCCACCCATGCCGCGTTCGCCGCCTCCGCGAGCCGCTCACCGTGGCGAAGCCGGGGCAACGCCGCGGCAAGCTCCGCGTCCTCCCCCGCACGCGGTTCGACCGCCTCGATGTCAGCGATGACGTACCGGAGACGGTCGAGCCGCTGCTCCCGATCGGCAAGCGCCGCTTCAAGCTCGGCGAGCCGGTCGCGGGCGGCGCGGTAGTCGGCCAGCGCCTCCCGGTACGCCTGCAGCGCGTTATGCGCGGGAGCGCCGATGAAGCGGTCGAGGTAGCCCACGTGGCGCGCGGGCGACAGGAGCGCCTGATGATCGTGCTGGCCGTGGAGGTCCACAGTGGGGCCGAGGAGGTCCGCGAGCATCGTGACCGTGGCCATCTCGCCATCGATGGTGCACCGTGACCGGCCCTCGGCACTCACGCGACGCCGCACGAGCACGTCCCTGCCATCCAGCACGAAGCGGCCCTCCACCAGGGCCTCGTCGGCGCCCTGGCGCACCATCGTTGAATCGGCGCGCTCGCCCAGCAGGAGCTTCAACGCCGAGACGAGCACCGTCTTGCCGGCGCCGGTCTCTCCGGACAGCACCGTGAAGCCCGGCTCGAACTCGAGCCAGACCTCGTCGATCAGAGCAAGATCGCGCACATGGAGCTCGGCCAGCATGTCATGCTCCGAGGAATGTGGAAGCGAGCGTGGAGTAGAAGTCGCGGCCATCGAGCTGCATGAGGCGCACATCATGGTCGCTCACGGTGATCGTCACGCTGTCAAGCGCGGTGCGGCACGGCACGTGATCGCCATCCACCGTGACGCAGGCATCGGCGCGCGCCATGCTCGGGCACCGCAGGGTGAGGGTGTCACCCGGCGCCAGCACCAGCGGACGCGTGCCGATAGCGTGCGGAGCCAGCGGGACCACCACGATGCCACGCACACCGGGGGCCACGACCGGTCCGCCGGCCGAGAGCGCATACGCGGTGGAACCGGTGGGCGTGGCCACCACGACGCCGTCGCACAGGAAGCGGTTCACCACCGTATCGTTCACCACGACCTCGAGCTCGATCGCGCGTGACACCGCGCCCCGGCCCACGAACACCTCGTTGAGCGCGCGATAGCCCCCGGCGACCCGCCCGCCGGCGACCACGGACGCGTCGATGGTCTGGCGGCACTCGATACGCGCCTCCCCTGCGAGCGCGGAGGAGACCGCCTCCAGCAGATCGTCGCCGCTGGCGCCCGACAGGAAGCCGAGCCTGCCGAGGTTGATGCCGAGGATAGGCGCGTCGATGTCCTCGAGGATGTGCACCGCCTTGAGGATCGTCCCGTCGCCGCCGAGGGCCACCGCGAGCTCCGGCTCGCCGATGTCTGCGCGGGCGACGCCGATGCCGCCAAGACCGCATCGGGCGGCGTCCTCAGCGATCATGACCGGCGCGTACCCGGCGGTCGTGAGATACGCCGTGATCTCGACGGCGGCAGAGACCGCACGAGGGTTCATGGGATTGGGAACCAGCAGGACCCGCACGCTAACCTCCCAGTGCGGCATGCGCCGCATCGACAACAGCCACGATATCCACGGCGACCGGATCGCCGCCACAGGACAGCCATGCCCAGAACTCGATGTTACCCTCCGGGCCGGTTATCGGCGAGAAGGTGAGCGCCCTGGTGGCCCAACCTTCGCTCATCGCTGAGCGTACGACCGTCTCGAGGACATCGCGGTGCACGAGCGGATCGCGCACCACACCCTTCTTACCGATTCGCCCTTTACCAGCTTCGAACTGGGGCTTAACGAGAGCCAGGCAGTCCGCCTCGGCGCGCATCAGCGGACGCACCGCGGGCAGGACCTTTGCCAGGCCGATGAACGAAACGTCGATGACCGCAAGATCGTACGGGCCGCCAAGCGTCTCAGGATCGGCGTTCCGGATGTTCGTGCGCTCGAAGACCCGCACGCGCGGATCGGTCCGCAGCTCCCACGCGAGCTGACCGTAGCCAACGTCCACAGCGGTCACCGAGCGCGCGCCCCGCTGGAGCAGGCAGTCCGTGAATCCTCCGGTGGAAGCACCGATGTCGATCGCGTCGACGCCCGCTGGATCGACCCCGAACGTGTCGAGCGCACCGGCGAGCTTGTGCCCTCCCCGGGACACGTAGCGCTGCCGCTCGGCCACGGTGATGACGCTCTCGTCGCGCACGGCCGCACCGGCCTTGGTGACCACCGCGCCATCAACGGTCACATCGCCGGCCAGGATCAGGCCGCGGGCCTGCTCACGCGAGGGGGCCAGGCCCCTCTCAACGAGCTCGACGTCGAGCCTGCGCGCTGCCATAAGCGGGCGCACCCTTCGCGTCGGCGAGATCGGCGAGCCGGGATGTGACCCTCTCGCACACCTGACCGGCAGTGAGCCCGATCTCCTCGAGCAGCACCTCGGTCTTGCCGTGGGTCACGAAGCAGTCGGGAACGGCGATGCGGAGCACGGGTGCGGTGGCGCCGGCATCGGCAAGGGTCTCGAGAACGGCGGCGCCAAAGCCGCCCTCCCCGGTGTTCTCCTCGAGCGTGACGATGAGCGGCGCGGCGGCGGCCTCAAGCACCGCGGTGCGATCGATCGGCTTCACCCATCGCATGTTCACGACCCCGGCTTCAACGCCACGGTCCGCGAGCAACGCGGCGGCTTCTTCGGCCACACCCACCATCCGGCCGATCGCCAGCAGCTCCACATCGGCGCCAGTACGGCGACGCTCGGAGACACCCGGCTCGAGGACCCGTGGTTCGGCGGGCAGCGCAACGCCCCTGCCGGAGCCGCGTGGATAGCGGATGGCAACGGGGCCATCGGCTTCGATCGCTGTATGCAGCATGTGTACCAGTTCCGCCTCATCGGCGGGAGCCATGATCTGAAGCCCGGGGATGGCCCGCAGGTAGCTGAGGTCGAAGACGCCGTGGTGCGTGGGCCCGTCCTCGCCCACGAGGCCGGCACGGTCAAGGCAGAAGACCATGTGCAGCCCCTGCAGCGCTGCGTCCATGATCACCTGGTCGTAAGCGCGCTGGAGGAACGTGGAGTAGACGGCCACCACCGGCACCTGGCCGCCATGCGCGAGTCCGGCCGCCAGGCCCACCGCATGCTGCTCGGCGATACCCACGTCGAAGAACCGCTCGGGGAACCGCTCGGCAAAGCGCGTGAGACCAGTGCCTGCGGGCATCGCCGCGGTGATCGCGACCACCCGCTCATCGCGTTCGGCCTCGGCGATGATCGCCTCGCCGAAGACCGCGGTGTAGCTGAGCGGCTTCGGGCCGCTGCCGGTGACCTTGCCGGTCTCGACCGAGAAGGGCCCGAGCCCGTGGAACTCATCCGGGCGGTCCTCGGCGTGTGAGTAACCCATACCCTTGCGTGTCACCGCGTGCACGATCACGGGGCCGTCGGCGCTCTTGGCCCACGTGATGGCGTTCTGCACCTGTCCCACGTCGTGACCGTCGATGGGACCGACGTACTGGATGCCGAGCTCCTCGAAGAGCATCCCCGGCACGATGAGCTGCTTGACCGACTCCTTGGCGGCCTCGCCGGCCGCGACCATCGCCGCACCCACTTTCGTGCGAGCGAGCACCGACTCGACGTCGTCGCGCAAGCGCCGGTACCGGCGGTCCAGACGCACGCGGGCGAGATAGCTCGAGAGCGCACCCACGTTGGGCGCGATGGACATCTCGTTGTCGTTCAGGAGCACGATCAACCGAGCGCCGAGGTGCCCCGCGTGGTCGAGTGCCTCAAAGGCCATACCGCCGGTGAGCGAACCGTCACCGATCACGGCCACGATGGTCTCGTTGGTACCGCGAAGGTCGCGTGCCGCCGCGAGTCCGAGCGCCACCGAGATGGAGTTGCTTGCGTGCCCCGCGTCGTGCACATCGCACGGGCTCTCCGCGCGCTTGGGGAAGCCGCACACGCCACCGTACGTGCGAAGCGTGGAGAACGTGCCGCGCCGCCCGGTCACGAGCTTGTGGACGTACGCCTGGTGACCCACGTCCCACACGATCCGGTCACGCGGACAGTCCAGCGCCCGGTGCAGGCCGAGGGTGAGCTCGACCACGCCGAGGTTGGGCGCAAGGTGTCCGCCGGTCTCGGCCACGGTCCCGATCAGCGTTGCGCGGATCTCCGCGGCAAGCTGCGCGAGCTGGTCGTGGTCGAGGCTCTTGAGAGCCGAGGGCTCATTGATGGAATCGAGGATCGGTGTATCCGACACTTGTCAGGCACGCTCCCGGTGCAGGGGTCGCTTCGTGACGCCGTTGGATGCTCATCGTATCACCAGGCACGCCGCATGGTGTCGAGCCTGACACCCGCCCGTGACCGCGCGGTCACTCCGCCGATGCCGCGTCCGATGGCTCGTCTTCGTCGTCGTACTCCTCGTCGACCTCGCCGGCCGCATCCGTTGATGTGTCCGCAGCGGGTGTCTCGGACGCGACATCCTCCGCATCCTGTACGGCGTCGCCGGGCGCGGGCGCGGCATCCATGTCGCCGGCCTCGACAGGCCCGCTCTCAGAGCCGGAAGCATCCGCTGGAGCCTGCGGCACGCTCATGTCGGTGTGATCGACGAGCTCCGTGCATATGTTGGCGAGCCTGACCCCCTCTTCCAGCAGGTCGAGGCTCTTTTCGAGCGAGGTGTCCTTCTTACGGACCTCCGCAGCGATCTCCTCGAGCCTGATACGGGCGGTCTCGAACGTGTACTTCTCATCCGCCATCGCAGGTCAGGCCCCTTCCGTGTCGATCGCGTCGGTACCTGGCTCGGTCGGCTCTCCGTCGACCACCGCTGTGTCGACAGCGGCGCCCCGGAGCTCGGCGATGCGGCCGAGCACGCCGTTCACGAACTTGGGCGAGTCATCGCCGCCGTATGCCTTGGCAAGCTCGACCGCCTCGTTGATGGCCACCGACGCTGGCATGCCGTCTTCGTAGAAGATCTCGTAGACCGCAAGCCTCAGGATGTTGCGATCCACGAACGGCATGCGCATCAGCGACCAGTGCTGCGAGGTCGCCTCGATCTCGGCATCGATAGCGGCCTGGTTCGATTCCGTGCCAAGGGCGATCTCGCACGAGTAGTCGGACGGCTCCCCGTCCTCGTCGTTGTACGCCCGGGTATCGATGATCGTCCGGATGTCCTGCCCGGTGATCTCGCGTTGATACAGCATCTGCAGCGCCTGCCGGCGTGCGCGGGTTCTCTCAAGCATCGTCTAACCGTGCCGCCTCATGCGCGCCCCGTCACTGCTCGGGAAAGACGACGCCGTCGACGAACACGTCGACAGAGGCAACCGTCTGACCGGTGTGCGTGAGCAGGGCATCGGTGACCGCGCGCTGAACGTCGGTCGCTACTTCGCGCAGCGGACGTCCGTACATCGCGCTGATGTGGAGCGAAGCAGCAAGCGCTCCGTCTTCTCCCACCTCGACGATAACGCCGCGAGCGGCGCCCTTGGGCACCAGGCCGGGCAGCCCGGCGCTCGAGGCGACGATCGCCGCCACACCGTCCACCGACTCGGCGGACACCTGTGCGATGGTCTCAAGCACGCCAGGGGCGACGCCGATGCCGTCGAGCGTGATCTCCTCAGTCATCCTTGCCCTCCTTCACCGAAGGTGCGCCAGTGGCGAACCGGATCAGCGCATCCTGCGGAACGTGCTGTTCAACGTAGTCAGTATAGACCTCGCCGCTCACGAAATGCGGCTCCTCCACCACGAACTGGTGGAACGGAATGGTGGTGGGGATGCCCACAACGATGAACTCGTCGAGCGCCCTGCGTGCGCGTGCCACCGCTTCATCGCGGGTCTCGCCCCACACGATGAGCTTGGCGAGCAGCGAATCATAGTGCTGCGGCACCATGTATCCACCGTAGACGTGGCTGTCGAACCGGACGCCGAAGCCGCCCGGCGGGTTGAAGACCTCCACACGCCCCGGGTGCGGACGGAAGTTGTGGAGCGGGTCCTCGGCATTGATGCGGAACTCGATGGCGTGCCCGCGGAGCGCCACCGAGTCCTGGGTGGCATGCTTCATGCGCTCGCCGGAGGCGATGAGGATCTGCTCCTTGATGATGTCCACGCAGGTGACCTGCTCGGTGACCGGGTGCTCCACCTGGACGCGGGTGTTCATCTCCATGAAGTAGAAGCTGCCGTCGGTGTCGAGCAGGAACTCCACCGTGCCTGCGTTCACGTAGCCCACGGCGCGCACCGCCTTGAGCGCGGCCTCCCCCATCGCCGCACGCAGCTCTGGCGTGAGCGCGGGGCTCGGCGCCTCTTCGATGAGCTTCTGGTGACGCCGCTGCACCGAGCAGTCGCGCTCGTACAGATACACGGCGTTGCCGTGCGTGTCCGCGAGCACCTGGATCTCGATGTGGCGCGGACGGCTGAGGTACCGCTCGAGGTAGACGGCGTCGTTGCCAAAGGCGGCCGCGGCCTCGGTCTTGGCGGCCGTGAAGTTGTGCATGAGCTCGGACTCGTCGTTGGCCACACGCATGCCCTTGCCGCCGCCGCCGGCCGACGCCTTGATGAGCACGGGGAACCCGACCTCGCGCGCGAAGGCGAGCGCCTCCTTGGCGGTCTCCACCACGCCGTCGCTTCCCGGCACGCAGGGCACGCCGGCGGCCATCATCGTGCTGCGGGCGACCGCCTTGTCACCCATGCGCTCGATGGCGTCCGCCGAGGGACCCACGAAGATCAGTCCGGAGTCGACGCACGCGCGCGCGAACGCCGCGTTCTCGGCCAGGAAGCCGTACCCCGGATGGATCGCGTCGGCGCCAGCGGTGAGCGCCGCCGCGATGATGTTGGGCATGTTCAGGTAGCTCGCCGCCGAGGATGCCGGACCGATGCAGATGGCCTGGTCGGCCATGCGAGCGTGCAGCGAGTCGCGGTCGGCCTCGGAGTACACGGCCACCGAGCGGATGCCCATCTCCTTACATGCCCGGACGACCCGTAGCGCGACCTCGCCGCGGTTGGCAACGAGCAGTGTCTGGATCGCCGCCACTATGCGACCGGTTCGTAGTAGAACAGCACGGTGCCGTACTCCACAGGAGACGCATCGGTGACCGCCACCTCGCGGATGACGCCGGCTTCTTCGGCGGTGATCTCGTTCATCAGCTTCATGGCCTCGAGGATGCAGAGCACCTGACCCTCGGCCACCGTGTCGCCCACGGCAACGTACGGCGCGGCACCCGGTGCGGGCGCGGCGTAGAAGGTACCCACCATCGGCGCCACAACGGCGCGCCACGATGAGGGACGGCCACCCGAAGTGTCTTCTTCGAGCACCTGCGGAGACTCGGGGGCCGGCGGTGCCGCCCCCGGCGCGGGGTGCGCGTGCGGCTCGTGCGCCTGCGTGGTCACGTGCCCCTTGCGCACCTGGATGCGCTGATCGCCCTCCTCAACGATGATCTCAGTGACATCGGAGCTCTCTATGAGCTTCACGAGCTCGGCGATCTGGTTCACGTTCACGGCGTCGTCCTCCCTGGCGCTATCGATCTCAAGTCCGGTCATGAACACGGCGCCCTCGGCACCCTGACGGTGCTTCTCAAGGTACGCGCGCGCCTCGTTGGGGAAGAGCGCGTACATCAGCACTTCTTCCTCGTTCTTGGCGAGGTCCCCGATCTCGGCAGCAACCTCGTCGTATGTCGTCTTCACCAGCGAGCCGGGCCGCACATCAGCGGGCAGCGGCTCGGACTCGCCGAGAACCTTGGCGACGATGTCGGCGTCCATCGGGCCGGGCGCCTTGCCGTACAGGCCTCGCACGTAGTCTTTCATCTCCTGCGGCACGACCGACCAGCGCTTGGCCGTGAGCACGTTGATGACCGCCTGCGTGCCCACGATCTGCGACATCGGCGTCACGAGCGGCGGATAGCCCACCTCGGCACGCACGCGTGGCACCTCGGCGAGCACATCGGGCAGGCGTGACGTGGCGTTCTGCAGCTCGAGCTGGCTGATGAAGTTGCTCATCATGCCGCCCGGGACCTGATGGCTGAAGACCTCCATGTGCAGCAGCGATGTGACGCCGCGCTTGAGGCCCTTCTCCTTGCGGACGTTCTCCCAGTAGTGCGCGATCTCGAAGAGCAGGTCGAGATCCAGGCCGCTGTCGTACTGGCTTTCCTTGAGCGCGGCCACGATCATCTCCACGGCAGGCTGGCTGTTGCCGAAGGCAAGCGCCACCACCGCGGTGTCGATGATGTCGGCACCCGCCTCGGCGGCCTTCAGGTAGTTCATGGGCGCCATGCCACCGATGTAATGGCAGTGCACGTGGACCGGCAGCCCGACCTCGTCCTTGAGGGCACGGACCATCTTCTCGGTCCGATACGGCGTGAGCATTCCGGCCATGTCCTTGATGCAGATGCTGTCCGCACCCAGGTCCTTGAGCTCGAGCGCGTACTGGATGTAAGTGTCGAGCGTGTGGACCGGGCTCACCGTGTAACTGATGGCCCCCTCGAAGTGCGCGCCCGCCTCCTTGATGGCCACAGCTGAAGGCGCGACATTGCGGATGTCGTTGAGCGCGTCGAACACGCGGAAGACATCGATGCCGTTGCGGTGCGACGCCTTGATGAAGCGGTCGACGATCTCGTCGCTGTAGTGCCGGTAGCCAACGAGGTTCTGTCCGCGGAGCAGCATCTGGAGCGGGGTGTTCGGGCAGTGCTGCTTGATGATGCGCAGGCGGTCCCACGGATTCTCATCGAGGAACCGGAGCGCAGCGTCGAACGTGGCGCCACCCCAGACCTCGAGCGACCAGTAGCCGACCTTGTCCATCTTGGGCAGGATCGGCAGCATGTCGCCGAGCTCCATCCGTGTCGCCCAGAGCGACTGATGGGCGTCGCGGAGCGTCGTGTCGGTGATCTTGACCGGGCGCATCGCACCGTCCTCTCAGTGGGTAGGCATCAGCTACTGCCAATCACCCTCTCGGCAGCAGCGGTCGGAATAGTATAGCGGAGGCTACACGCGGGTGATATAGGAACCGTCGCGAGTATCGATCTTAAGGGTATCGCCCGGCTCGACGAACATCGGCACCTGGACCACGGCGCCGGTCTCGAGCGTGGCGGGCTTGGTGCCGCCCTGTACCGTGTCGCCCTTGAAGCCCGGATCGGTATCGGTCACCTGCAGCTCAACGAACATCGGCGGCTCTACACCGATCATCTCGCCGCCGGCGTACACGACCTGGACCTCGTCGTTGTCCTTGAGCCACTTGGCCGCGTCGCCCACGAAGTCGGCGTCGATCTCGAACTGCTCGTAGCTCTCGGTGTCCATGAAGTGGAACGAACCGCCATCGTTGTAGAGGTACTGGAGGCGCTTCTGCTCGACACGGACGTCATCGACCTTCTCGCCGGCGCGGAACGTCACGTCGTTCACACGGCCGGTCTTGAGCTCCTTGAGCTTCGTGCGAACGAACGCGCCGCCCTTGCCGGGCTTCACGTGCTGGAAGTCGACGATGGTCCACATCTTGTCGTTGTACATGATGCACATGCCGGTCTTGAACTGGTTGGTGGAGACAGCCATGAGGTGAGCCTTCCTAGATCTGGATGAGTTCCTTCGGGGAGTTGGTGAGGCAACGATGCCCGCCGTCCTCGACCACTACCAGGTCTTCGATTCTAACACCGGCGAAGCCTTCGATATACACACCCGGCTCCACGGTCACGCACGCCTGGTTTCGCAGCGAGTGCGTGCTGGTGCGGCTGAGCGTGGGCAGCTCGTGGATGTCGAGGCCCACCCCGTGCCCGATGCCATGGGTGAACACGTCGCCGAGCCCGCGGGCCTCGAGCACGTCGCGCCCGGCGCGGTCCACGTCCACACACGGCGCTCCCGCCTTCACCGCGGCAAGCCCGGCCTCGTTGGCGGCGAGCACCGCGTCGTAGAGGCGCCGCTGCTCATCAGAGGGGGTGCCCACGCAGATGGTGCGTGTCATGTCCGAGCAGTACCCTCCCACGCGAGCGCCGAAGTCGAGCACGATCAGGTCGCCTGTCTCGATGCGACGCGGACCCGGTACCGCATGGGGACGCGCGCCGTTGGGGCCCGACGCGATGATGGGATCGAACGGCATGCCGTCCGACCCGTTGCGCCGCATGGTGAACTCCAGCTCGAGCGCGATCTCGGCCTCGGTGATCCCGGGCCGGATGTAGCCGAGCATGTGCTGAAACGCCTCGTCGGCGATAGCGGCGGCCTGTGCGATGCGCTCGATCTCGCCAGGCTCCTTGACCTGCCTGAGCTCCTCCACAAGATGATCGGTGACCCGCACGGCGCCGCGGAACTGCTCGGAGATGAACCGGAAGCGGCCGTACGGCACGGAAGACTCGACGGCAAGCGACTCGATGCCAAGCTCGTGGAGGGCCTCGCAGATCTCGATGTAGAGGTTCTCGCGCTGGACGCCGACCTCCCATGGTCCGCCTTCCGCCGCTGCGGCGGCGGCGTCGGCATAGCGCATGTCGGTATAGAAACGCGTGACCTCATCGGTGACGAGGCACGCGCCGTTGATCCCTTCGTCGATCACACCATCGAAGGCGGTCAGGTAGCGCAGGTTGGCGACCGTGCTGATGATCGCGGCGGGAACACCCTCGTCGCGCATGCGCCGGCGCAATGCGCCGATCCGCTCCTCTACGTTCATTCGTCCTCCTTGTGCAGGTGATCCACCAGCATCTCGAGTCCATCAGTGTACGAGGCCGCCCCCCGCCCACAGATCTGGCCGATGCAGACCGGCTCGATCACGCTCACGGCACGGAACGGTTCGCGCGCATGGATATCGCTCAAGTGCACCTCAACGACCGGAAACCCTATGGCGGCAATCGCGTCGCGAAGCGCGTAGGAGTAGTGCGTGTATGCGCCGGGATTGAACACGGCCCCGTCGCACTCGCCCATCGCCTCATGCAGCCGGTCGATCAGCGCACCCTCGTGGTTCGACTGGAAGAACGAGACCTCCACATCGAGCTCGGCGGCGCGGGTGACGATCAGCGATTCGATGTCATCGAGCGTCTGCGCGCCGTACACAGCCGGCTCGCGCGTGCCCAGCAGGTTGAGGTTGGGGCCGTTCAGTACGAGTATCCGCAGCACGTCATACCTCCGCGTCGGTCGACCCGGCGGCTTCCGCCACCATCACATCCACAGCCGCCCGCCACCGCTCCAGCGCCTCGGCCACGATCTCGTCGGCCACGGGGACGGCGCTCCACGAGCCGGGGCGCTCCACGAGCACGAAGCGCACCACTCCCGCACGCGCCTTCTTGTCGGACTTCATCGCTGCAAGCAGCGCCTCAGGCGTGAGCGTCTCAAGCACCGGCCACGCTGAAGCGAGGAGGTCGCCGCGCGATGCCCCGATGCTGTCGAGAACACCGTCCACTCGCCTGCTGAGCCGGGAGGAGGCGCCCACCAGCCGCTCCGCGAGCAGCGAGGCGAACCGCATGCCCTCGGCAACGGCGAGTCCGTGCGGAAGCACGCCATAGCCCGCAACCAGCTCGAGCGCATGCCCGAGGGTATGGCCGAGGTTCAAGCACTCGCGCTGGTCGCACTCGCGCAGATCGGCGCTCACGACCTTCGCTTTGAACGCAGCGGCCTCCGCAACGGCCGCGCGCACCGTCTCAGGGTCGCGCGCAAGGAGCCCCGGCACGCGTGACTCGAAGCGCTCAAGGGCGCCGGCGCTCTCAAGCACCGCGGCCTTTGCCGCCTCGACCAGCCCGTTCGTCCACTCGGCAGCCGGGAGCGTTACCAGAACGCCGGTATCGGCGAGCACCAGACGCGGCGGCCAGAACGCGCCCGCGAGATTCTTGCCGGCGGTGAGGTCCACGCCGGTCTTGCCGCCGATGGCGCTGTCCACCTGCGCGAGCAGCGTGGTGGGCACCTGCACCACAGGGATGCCGCGCATGTACGCCGAGGCGCAGAAGCCGGCCAGATCGCCCACCACGCCTCCGCCGAGCGCCACCACGCACGAGGTGCGGTCGATGCCGGCGGCGGCAAGCTCCTCGAGCAGACGCCCGGCTGTGGCCCACGACTTGGACTCCTCGCCGGGCGGGACCACGTGCGTGGTCACCATGCAGCCAGCCTGCACCAGCGATGCCCGTGCGCGATCGCCGAACAGGCCGAAGACCGTCTCGTCGGAGATAAGCGCGATCGCGCGGCTGGTTGTTAACGGCGCGATCCGCTCGCCAAGGGAGCCGAGGATGTCGTGCCCAACGACGATCTCATACGATGTGCCGGCCTCGCCTGTCACCCGGATCGTCCGCGGCGCGGACGCCGGCCCTATCGCGGCGATCACGTCCGCGGCCACCTCAGCGGCTTCACGGCCCACGGTGTCCACCACGTGATCGGCGGTGCTCGTATACAGGGTCAGCCGGGCATCGAGAATGGCCCGCGCGGCCGGAAGCCCGGCGCCTGCAAGCAAGGGACGATCGGCAGCGTCGCCGAGACGTGCGATCGCCTCCTCGGGGGTCACTGCCAGGTAGATCACGGTACCGAGCTGCCGGAGCATCACCCGGTTGTCCTCGCGCAGGATGACGCCGCCCCCGGTGGCGATGACCGCGTCCGCGCTCGCACCGAGCGCGGCAAGCGCGTCGTGCTCGGCGAGGCGGAAGCCCTCCTCGCCGCGCAGCCGGAAGATCTCGGCCACCGACGCGGCCTCACGCTCCTCGATGAGGGCGTCGAGGTCCATGAAAGGGCGTCCCAGCCGCTCGGCCACGATGCGCCCCACGGTGCTCTTGCCCGCGCCCATGAAACCAGTGAGGAAGAGGTGGCTCACCAGGCGATCCTCTCGCGATAGGCGGCAAGCGCCCGCTGCATGTCCGCCACGTTCGCGCGTCCGAGCAGGTCCTGATACGCGTCAGCGAGCACGAGCGCCATCTCGGCCTCGGCCACAACGGCAGCAGCCGGGACAGCGCACACGTCGGAACGCTCCCGAGCGGCGTCGGCGGCCTCACCGGTTGAGATGTCGATCGTTTTGAGCGGGCGCATGAGCGTGGGGATGGGCTTCATCACCGCGCGAAGCACGATCGGCTCGCCGGTGGTCATGCCGCCATCGATGCCGCCCGAGCGGTTGGTCGCGCGCCGCAGACGGCCACCTTCGTCGAGCACGATCTCGTCGTGGACCGCCGAGCCCGCGCGCGAGCCCACGGCGAACCCGTCGCCGAACTCCACGCCCTTGATGGCCGGTATAGAGACCACGGCACCCGCGAGTCGCGCGTCGAGGCGCGTCCCCGCCTCGGCATATCCGCCAACACCCGGCACAAGGCCTTCGGCGCACACCGCGATGACGCCGCCGAGGCTCTCCCCCGCTTCACGCGCCCGGTCGATCGCCATGCGCATAGCGGCGGCAACCGACGCGTCCGGGCAGGATACGTCGCTTGCGGCAACGGCGTCATGGTCGATGTTCGCGGGATCGAGCGGGCCCGTGGCAGCCTCGCCGATGCGCTCCACCCAGGAGTGCACCGATACGCCGAGCGCGGCGAGCAGCGCCTTGGCGATCGCGCCTGCCGCCACCCGTGCGGCGGTCTCACGGGCGCTCGCGCGCTCGAGGATGTCGCGCACGTCTGTGGCGCCGGTGCGCTGCACGCCACCGAGGTCGGCATGACCCGGTCGCGGTGCGGTCACAGGCTCCACACCCTCAGCGCTGCCCCAGGGATCCATCGCCGAACCCCAGTTGGCGGCGTCGCGATTGGCGATCCAGAGCGCCACGGGGCTGCCGAGCGTGCGCCCAAAGCGGACGCCGGCGGAGACTTCAACACGGTCCTGCTCGATCGCCATACGGCCGCCGCGGCCATAACCGCGCTGCCGGCGCGCGAGATCGGCGTCGATAGCTGCACGATCCAGTGGGATACCCGCGGACACATCCGACACGATGGCGATCAGTCCCGGGCCGTGTGACTCGCCTGCAGTCGTATACCGCACGTGGCAACTCCCTCCGAGGTGTGTTACCTGCGATTCTAGCGCAGGCACTCGCGGGAAACACAACGGGCGCCGCGAGAGCGACGCCCGAATGATCACGCCTTTGACAGCCGACTACTTCGAAATCCCCTGACCGACAGCCAACGTCACGCGCACGTCTCCGTAGAGCATAGTCACGCTTGTGGACGACACGCTGAGGACCTCCCAGGGGGTACCGGGGATACCCTCTCCGGGGCCCAGGGTGTACGTCTGACCGTTGTACCGCAGGACCGCCTTCATCACGCCATTCACAGTCTCGACACCGTCGAGATAGAGCACGCTCTGTGCATACGGGGTCTCGGTATCCGTGGTGCTCGGCGTAGCCGTCGAATCGCTACTTGCCGGCTCCGGCAGCGGCTTCAGGAGCGGATCGAAGATGTCCCGGAACGTGTACACAGCGCTGTTGGCAACCTCAGTCGCAGGCCCTGCGGCATCAACCGTGCCGGTGGTCACGACCCCGGTTTCCCCGGTCACAACGCCCACATCCGGAGATAGCACTGCGTCATCGACCAGATCCGTCACCAAACCCCTGAGCACTACCGTCACGGCAATGCCTACGATGATGGCCAGCACGACCAGTCCAAGCGCGATGAGAAGAATACGCCCACCCAAGGTGCTGAAGAAGCCGGGCTTCTCCGTGGGCTGTGTCTCAACGGCCACCCCTTCTGCGGCCACATCGGCACGCTCATCGGACATGGTGGTCACCCCCCCCATCCGGCTCATTACTGATCACCCGAGGTTTCATCTGAGACGGGGGGCATCATGTAGACTTCGATGGTTCCGACTCCCTGGACATGCGCCTTGGTATCCTCGGACTCAGGTACATACGCGAAGTTCGTCGACCGCACCCGCACACCGCGCTGAAGGCGCGAGATCCGCCTGTTAAAATCGATGAGTTCGGTCCAGGCCCCGGTGTACTCAATGGTGATTGGGAGTCTGTTATACATGGGCACGACGCCATCAGCCCCGACCTCCAAGACCTCAACCCCACCCACCGAAATAGAAACGAGGGTGACGCCAGAATCGTTCGCCACACTCTGCAACTCGACGATCAGCGAGGGCAGCTGCGGTGAATCCGGGACCTGATTGGCAATCCGCATGAGGTCGGCTTCAGTCAAGACGGCCTGCGCCTTTGCTTCCTGTCGGCGTGCCAGAAGCGTCTTCGCGGTGGAGAGTTCCATCTCCGCAGACATGATGTCATCGCTGACCAACGCCGCCTCCTGGAACAGAGGCAGTATCCCGAGAACGACCACTGCGATCGCAACGACCACGATGAGTCCGACGGCTATCAGCATCTGTGCCTGTGTCGATAGTCTCTTCATCAGCGGTGACCTCCGCAACGTGCCGACCGTACTCGGCGGGGCAGGACCGACCGTCGCGAATCAGTATTCGGTGAGGGCGCCCTCATTGGAGATCACCCTCCGGGTTCACAGGGCTCGCCTTCGCGGTGATTGAGAACTGGATCACAGCCTGTTCCTTGAAGAGGGTCTTTGTGGAGTTCGTCAGCCAGACATCGCTCAGCGTGTCTAGATCGGCAAGGCGCACCAACCCCTTCGCGATGGCCTTATGGCCGACATAGGGTGCATCCTCAGTGGAGTCCACCGCATAGCCAGCGATCGAGAGACCAGCCGTCTCGTCAAGCAGCATGGTCTCAACCCAGAGGTCGGTTGGCAGTACGAGCGAGACCTCCTCCAGTAGCCTGGCCGTATCCAATCTGCCCGCAAGCGCCGACCGAGCGATCTGACGACGCTCCTCGAGCTCACTCGCTCGCATCTCGAACACCGCAAGCTGGTCGGCCTGCGCCTGAATCGCCTGTATCTGCTGCTCGATCGCCGCGAGCTCGTTCTGCTTCTCATTCAGCCGGAAGTCGCCATAGAGCCAGACCGCACCCAGCACAACAGCCACCGCCAATGCGCCGGCTGCCACCCATCCGACCCGCTTCTCCGCACGGCGCTGTTCCAGTATCTCCCTGGGGAGAAGGTTGATCCTCATCACACCTGCAGCCCCCCTAGCGCCAACCCGATAGCAGTCGAAGAGCCCATCCTATCAGCCAGAACCGCATTCTGGACGCTCGGTGCGACCTTAAGCCGCGAGAGCGGATCCCCTGTCACGACCTGCGTCTGGAGGGCCGTCTGCAGGTACTGAGGGAAGTTGCGTAGTTGCGATCCGCTGCCGCTCAGCAGGATCGTCTGGATCGTTCTCGTCTGCGCCGTCTGCGTGAGGTAGTAGTCGATCGACCGCCGGACCTCGGCGATGAATCTATTGGCCTCACGTTCGATGGCGTCCTGGACGACCGGAACGAGCGCCGGATCGGTACCCGAGAACGGCTCCTGCTCAACGTCTGAGATGTCACGAAGCCCGATAGTGCGCTTGATCTCTTCCGCTTCATCGAATCCGATATTCAAGGCATTGGCGATCGCGTGGGTGATCGTGCCGCCAGCAAGCGACGAGATGCGGTTGAACCGCGGGACTCCCCGCTCGACGATGGTGATGCTGGTGAGGTCCGACGATATATGGACGATCGCCGTGGCGGAGCCGTCGTCGGCAGGAAGCACGGCGTCAGTGTCGTCCAACACAGCGCGCGCTACTGCGAAAGAGGAGACGTCGATACCGCTAAGCTTGACACCTGCGCCCTCGACCGCCGACACCGTGTGGTCGATCATTTCGCGGTGAGCCGCAACGAGCAGGACTTCCATCATATGCTCGTCGCTCGACGTCATGTAATCGCCCATGATCTGGAAGTCGAAAATGGATTCCTCAACGGCCATGGGGATGTAGTCCTGGGCTAGATACTGGATCGCGTTTGCGAGCTCGACGCGCTCCATGAAAGGGAGATCGATCAGGCGCACAACAACGCGCTGGTTTGATACGCCGACGGCGCAGGTCTTGCCACGAATCCCAGCGCTTTTCCAGGCGTCTTTGATCGCCGCTGATATCGCGGGTCCGTCGATGATTTCGCCATCAGTGAGTGCACCAAAGGGCGTATGCGCGATGCCGTATGCGGTAAGCACACGACCTGAAGCCGTAGCGCTGATTTGAGCCACCCGGACACGCTCAGCCCCGATGTCCAGACCCACAGCACTTTGGCTGGCACCGAACGAAAGAAGACCCATCGGTGTCCCCCTTGAAAGACTGCTCCTGCTACGACAAGACTGCGACGAGTGCGTTAGACACCGTGGACCCCAACTGGTCATACCACGTGCGCAAGAATACACCATGCTGCGCACGCCATACCGTATCGAACACCACTCCCTCGGTGATGTCAAGCTGTGCAGCCGACACCCACACCACCAGGCGAGTGTATGCCCGTCTCTCTATTAACCCTCGAACCAGGTCGAGACCCTGAGGGTGCCGTCCCGCAAGCGCGGATACATCGGCGGAGGCTCCACCTCGAGACGACGGTCGTACTCGTACAGACGGCTCCTGAAGCCCGCCACCTGCGTGGTCCCGCTCACGGAGACGAAGCCGCCCTGGTCCTGGTACGCGTTTGAGCCCTTGATGTGGATGCTGTTGCGGAACACGCCCGTTTTCATCTCCGCCTGCACGGTGCCCGTCTGCGACAACAGCGCCGCCTGGAGGACGACGTCTGTAGGGAACGCCGCGGTGATCGGGTACCAACTGGGAACGTTGATGTTGTCCTCGGCGATCAAGCCGCACGTGAAGGGCCTCGTTTCGTCGCTCGGCTCGATGTTGCCGTTGACGCGCATGATCCCCGTGCTTGCGATCGTCAGCTTCGTACTGTAGGTGCCACGCACCCACACGTTGTCATCGAAGTAGAACACGCCGGATGCCGGTACCGTGTACAGCCCCACCGATGTCGTCGTCAGGTTGCCGGTCGTCTCACCGCCAGTCACCTTGAGCACTTGCACTTGTGTGCCGTTCATCACGACCTGGTACCCCCTCGATCCCGAGGGACCGAAGCTCGTACCCGCCGAGTCGGCGAGAATACGGATGGCATTCAAATCGGTGGTGACCTGCGAGAAATCGATGGTTGGTTGGTTCGGCATCTTCGATCCGCGGATTCTCTTGGGGAGCCCATCGGCCGGGTCGGTACCGAACGCCGTGTCGGTGATCGAACCGCCTGCGAATGCGTCAGCGGTAACGGTACCCTGGTTCTCGATCCACCCGTTGGCGCGGATGCTGCCCACGATGCGCGCCTCACTACCGATGTGGATATTGCTGTCCGAAAGGAACATGTAATCAGCGTATGACGGGAAACGCACCTTGGCACGGACGGTCCTCGTGACGTCGTGGCTCGGGATCGAGCCAACGGCGACTATATCGATGGGAGAACCTGGACCACCAGACGCACTTGCCTCGACCGTCCACACGCCATCATCGAGGCTCGTAGGCCCAAGCGTCGGGTTCGCCACGTAGAAGGTGGGATTCCGACGCAGTTCGTACAGGTACGCGTTGAGCCCAGCGTCGGCCATATGCATCGCCTTGGTGCTCGAGACCTGCGCCGCCGTCATGGTGGTGAGATGCCCCGAGAGTACCAACAGCATCGTGGCGAGGATGAACAACACGACAGAGACACCTACCACCGTCAACATGGCGATACCGCTGTCGTCGCTGCCGATCCTTCGGGCGGCGCCTGAGAATGAAGTCCGCCTCTGGCGCTGTGAGCTCATGATGTGCGCCCTCTCAGTCGATGGTGTTGTGGACCCCACGCACCTTCACCCACGTCGTCACGTCGACCGAAGCACTCTGCTGGCCACGCTCAACGGAGTTCTTGAGCCTTACCTGCACCGCCGATACATCCCGCGCCGCAGTGGCCGGCACAGGCACGTCCGAACCGGACAGATACTGGTTGGTGTAGTACGTGAACACGCTTTCACTCCAGGTGCTCTCTATCGCGCCCTGCACCGGCTGGTCAGCGGAGAACGCAGGAAACGTGTACGGCGGCATCTCCGTGGTGGCGGTCGCCTGGGCCCGGTAGATCTTGTTGCCGACGATGCGATACCGCACCTTCTCCGGAAATCCATCACGGTTCACGTCCGTGTAGAAGACCACTTCGCGCGGTTGGATGACCAGGAACGCCCCTTGGCCATCATTAACCTCATAGGCTTGCCGCAGTTCACTGGAGAGCTGAGAGAGCACCGCGCGTCCTTCTTCGGCGGCCACGGCTTGCGCCTCCACCTGGTTCGAGATGGTGGTCCCGGTGTTGAGAAGAAGATATGCCGCCGCCAGAACGATGCCCATGAGAGCAACGACCGCCATCAGTTCGGGCAGTGTGAACCCCACATCGTCTCGTATGCGAGCGCGCGCGCTCATTACCAACTCAATTCCTGGTACGTCTGCATCCCAGCACTGACGGTCACACTCATCTCGTCCTTGTAATAATAACGCCATACGCCGCGCACGTACTGGTACTCGACCTTGTAGGTCCCTGGCTGCAGTCCCTCCACCAGCAGATAACCACTCGAGTCAGTTCGTTGGTCGTCGAGGAGGTAGTTATCGGGGCCGGTGATCCTCACCTTCTCGTTTTCCCTGGCTTGCCCATTGGTCTTCACAGTCCGCAACCTGAGAGAGCCCTCAACGATCGGGTCCATCACGAACACCTCCGGCCCATTGAAGCCGTCATACGTGACGCTGCGGATCTGCGTTGTATACCCGGCCTTCTCCACCGTCACGGTGTACGTGGCGTTAGCGAGGCCCTCGAATGCAACCTCACCGCTCGCGGATGTGATGCGGGGACTACCAGATACGTGCGCGAACGGCCACGACGACTGTCTCACACTCACCGTGACTCCGCTCACCGGGACGTCCGCGCTGTCTGATGTCCGAACGACCAGACCTCGTCGCGCGGTCAGCTTGATGGTCTGCGAGAGCGCCTGCCCCCCGGCGGATATCGCCACTGTGACACTGCCCTGCGAATAGCCATCCTTGACAGCGGTGGCCGTGTAGTCCGCTACGAGCAGATCGTCGAAGTCCACCGCCCCGCTCACGCTGGTAGTGGCAGTCCTGTCGGGAGCGCCCGAGCGGCTCAGCGTTACCGTGGCGCCCGGTATCGGCACATCGCTGTCGTCAACCACCGTGATACGGGCGCTCGATGGGCGCTGCATGCGCACCACTACGCTCGTCAGTAGGTCAGCGGCGACGTTGACTGACGACAGCGCAGCGGAGTCGTAGATGTAGCCCGCCTTCGTACACTGCAGCTGGTATTCGCCTGTGCTCAGGTAGCCGTAGAACGCTTCACCTGCGTCATCGGTCGCGATCGACCGTGCCGTGCCGGAAACAGGGGTGATCACCACGGCCACACCACTCATGGCCTCGTTGGTCTCCGCATCCAGAACCAGCACCGAGAGATCACCGGTGTTCACGAGGCTGCTCTTGCCAAAGATGTTCGACGACAGCTCGATCCTACTGTCGGAATCCTCGCCCCAGCTGACGGTCACAAGCACTTCTTTGTACAATGCGCGACCGGTATCGGGGTCCCTGGCCCATGAGACGTCGGTGTCGACAACGAACCTTCCACCAACCTCCACCGGCGTCTCGATCGCACCGGGGATGTCCGGCGGTGTGCCATCAGCGTTGATCACGCCCACTTCGTCGTACGGCAGGTTGCGCGCCAATTCAAGGCGCTCGTTGGCAAGGTTGAGAGCATCGACCCGGACCGCGGAGCTCTGTGATGCCTGGGTGGCATACGCGAACACGCTCATCACACTCATGGCGATGATGAGCAGGATCGCTGCGGCAGCTACGAACTCGACGACCGTGAAACCGCGATCACCGGTGCGAGATCTCTTCGTCACGGGTGTGTCACCTCCGCGCTCCGTTCTGACCTTTGACCGGGTGGCCCCGTGAACCTTCGTGCACGACTGACCACAGACACCAGCTGTATCACTGTATCGGCAGAAACGGCCCATCACTTGAACCTTACACTGTTCATGCCCACATCCCATCATAGCCTGATATCCAGGCCGCTCAACAGAGCGGTGGACGAGCGCAGGGTCGCACGCTCAGCCGATACCCACAAGCACGAGGTATCCGCTCACAAGCGACGGCCCTGCAACGGCAGTCACGACCGCCCCGGCCGCGAGCCACGGACCAAACGGAATCCTCGCGGCCGTAAGTCCGCGGCCACGGGATGCGACGATCGCGCCGACGGCCCCGAGAAAGCTGCCCAGGAAGAACGTGAGTAGGACGTACGGGCCGAGAAAGAGGCCGAGCGCCCCCAGGAGCTTGATGTCGCCCATGCCGAAGCCGCTCTTTCCGCGCACGAGTCGGAATGCAAGTGCAAGGACACCCGGCAACCCCGCGCCGAGGAGCGCACCAAGAGCGGCATCCAGCCAGGGGTGCGCGAACGCGCCGGCCCCGGCGAGCGGAAGCACGCACCAGCCGGTGAGCTCCGACATGCTCACGCCGACAACCCCGAGGATTGCGAGCGTGCCGACGAGAGGATTGGGGAGCCGCATGTGTTCGACATCGATCATCGAGAGCACGAGCAGGAACCAGAAGAGTGCGGCGCCGAAGATGGCGCGTACCGAGGGGCCCCAGACGAGGGCGGCGACCAAGAACAGCGCGCCCGAGGCGGCCTCGACGAGCGGATAGCGAAGCGAGATCGGCTCCGAGCACAGACGGCACCGGCCGCGAAGCACCAGCCAGGAGACCACCGGAATGTTGTCGTACCAGGCGATCGGCGCGTCGCACCCGGGACAGTGTGAGCCGGGGTGCGCGATCGACTCACCGCGCGGGAGTCGCCAGATGACCACGTTGGCGAAGCTGCCGAAGAGCAGCCCGAACAGAGTCATCGACAACGAAAAGTACCACCCAGGAATCGGGAACGACACGGAGGAAGCCTTTCGTCACGACAAACCGACCGCTACAGGATAGCGCAGTGCGGGATGTGCGGAGAAAGCGGAAGGCCGACGGTTTCCCGCCGGCCTTCTGTGCCCTCTGCCTGCCTGATCACAGATTCTGACTGGATGGCCAGTCACAGAACCCGGACTACAGTAGCTGGCAGTCTCCGATGACTACTCGTAGTTGTGCGCCCCAGCACTGTAGGTGCACGCGAAATCGCCAGCGTTGACGGTATAGCTCGAGTCGTCACTCGGGCAGGCAGGATCCCAGGTCTTAACGTACGTGCCGATGTCCGCCTCTGCGGCGGTCAGGCTGGTGCCCCAATCCGTGGGATCGTTGTCCGGGTTCGCGGCAATCCACTGCTGCACAGCACCGTCGAGTACGCGCAGGTTGTTCTGGCACGCGCTCTTCTTTGCCGAGTCCTGGGCCGCGTTGAAGACCGGAATAGCGATAGCAACAAGGATACCGATAATCAGAACGACGACCATGAGCTCGACGAGGGTGAAACCCTCCTCCTTCTTGAACATCCGCATCGATGTTCACCTCCCTTTCACTTGCGGACATGTGCGGGCAAGTGCCCGTCAATAAACAGTATCGGCCATACACGCTGGCTACTTGAGGGGCAATCGCGCGCCACTCAGAGTAACACGGACACCATAGCAGGCTCGATTATCCACCGACCATCGTCACCGACTGGAACATCGGCATGTACAGCGCGATCACGATACCACCCACCACAACGGCCAGAACGACCATGATGATCGGCTCCATCGCCGAAGCGAGGCCGTCGATCGCGGTACCGACCTCTTCATCGTAGAAATCGGCGATCTTGGTCAGCATCTGATCGAGCGCACCGGTCTCCTCGCCCACCGCAACCATCTGCACGACCATCGAGGGAAACACCGGTGATTCGCTCAGCGGCTTTGCGATCGTCTCGCCTTCCTTGATGGCAGCGCGTGCGGTCTTGAGCGCACGAGTGACCACCTCATTGCCAGCCGTGTCCGCCACGATGTCCATTGCTGACAAGATGGGCACTCCGGCCGCGACAAGCGTCCCGAATGTGCGGGTGAAGCGCGCCACGGACGTCTTGCGGATGATGTTGCCCGCAACCGGCATCCGCAGCTTGATGCCGTCCCAGATGAATTTGCCGGAATTCGTGCTGATCCACTGCTTGAAGATCACGTACAGGATCGCCAGCGCGATCGCGGTGATCACACCCTTGATGCTGGCTACGTAGTTTGAGATCGCGACAAGCACCTGGGTCGGAAGCGGCAACTCCTGTCCTGCGCTCGAGAACATCTCGATGAACGTGGGCACCACGAACACCATCATCGCGATGACGACGACCACCACGAGGATCGAGATGACCATCGGGTACATCATCGCCGACTTCACGCGACCCTTGAGCTGGGCGTCCTGCTCCATGAGGTCAGCCACCCGCAGCAGCACCTCGTCGAGCACACCACCCGTTTCACCCGCCTTCACCATGTTGTAGAAGAGCGGCGGGAAGATCTTGGGATGCCTCATCATCGCCTCGGAGAGCGACTGGCCGGCTTCGACGTCCTTGTTGAGCTGGCTGATGACATCGCGGAGTTCTTTGCTCTCAACCTGGTCGGTGAGGATGCTCAGGCACTTGGTGAGCGAGAGACCGGCGTTGATCATCGTGGCGAACTGCCGGGCGAAGATGGTGACATCTTTCGTCTTCACCGACGTGCCGAACGTGATCTTATTCAGCTGCGCGATGCGGTCCTCTTCGAGGTCGAGGATGATGTAGCCCATCTGCCGCAGCTTGGTGGCCACGGCTTCCCTGTTCTCGCCCTCGAGCTTGCCGTTGATGACCTTACCGGTCTTGTCCCGGACGTTGTACTTGAAGGTGGTCGTCGCCATGAAGCCAACCTCTCTAGTCCCCGTGACGTACACGGTCACGATACACCATACATCGGCAGCAGCAGTGCGGGGCTATACGATGACCCGAGCGATCTCCTCGATCGAGGTGCGGCCCTGCCGGCACTTCTCCAGGCCGTCCATCTTGAGCGTAAGCATCCCCTGCTCCACCGCCATTGCGGCAATGACCTCGGCGGTGGCTTCCTTCACGCAGAGCTCGCCGATCTCCTCGCTCACCAGCATCACCTCGTGGACCCCCAATCGTCCGCGATAGCCGGTACCGCCGCACTTCTTGCAGCCCACGGCGCGCCAGAGCTTCTCGGGGAGCGCGTCTTCCGGGAACCCGGCGTCCAGCATGACCTGCTTCGGCGGGACGTACTCTTCCTTGCAGTCGGGGCATAGCCGCCTGGCAAGGCGCTGCGCCAGCACGCAGTCGACCGACGATGCCACCAAAAACGGCTCCACGCCCATCTCGGTGAGGCGGGTGATCGCGCCGGCGGCATCGTTGGTGTGGAGCGTGGAGAGCACCAGGTGACCGGTGAGCGCGGACTCGATGGCGATCTTGGCGGTCTCCTGATCGCGGATCTCACCCACGAGGATGATGTCCGGTGAGCAGCGGAGGAACGAGCGCAGCGCACGAGCGAACGTGAGACCCGCCTTGGAGTTCATCTGGATCTGGTTCACGCCCGGCAGCCGGTACTCCACCGGGTCCTCGGCGGTGAGGATGTGCCGGCCGGGGTCGTTCAGCACGTTGATAGCGGCGTAGAGCGATGTCGACTTGCCCGAACCGGTCGGTCCCGTCACCAGGATCGCACCATACGGCTTGCGGAACGACGACTCGAAGCGTCCGAGTGCCTCCGGCAGGAAGCCCAGGTCCTCCAGGCGGAGCAGGATGTTGTCCTTGCGCAGGATACGCAGTACTACCCGCTCACCGTAGACGGTTGGCAGGGTCGACACACGGAAGTCCAACTTGTGGCCGCCGATGGTGAGCTCGGTATGACCGTCCTGTGGTTTGCGGTTCTCGGCGATATCCATGTCGGCCATGATCTTGAAGCGGCTGATCATCGCCTGCTGGGTGGACTTGGGGCTGCGCATCATCTCGTGGAGCACGCCGTCCACGCGGTAGCGCACGCGGAGGTCCTTCTCCTGCGGCTCTATGTGGATATCGCTTGCTCTATCGGTGACCGCCTTGTTGATGATGAAGTTCACGAGCTTCACTACCGGCGCGTCGTCGGTGACCTCGGTGAGGTTCTCCAACAACATTTCGGAGAGATCGTCACCGTCGGCGAGGTCGTCGTCGCTGATGGTGGTGGCGACCTTGTAGTACTCCTCCACCGCGGCGACGATGTCGTCTTTGGTTGAGATGGCCGGCTGTACCTCGTAGCCGGTGATGATGCGCAGGTCGTCAAGCGCAAGCACGTTCTGCGGATCGGCCATGGCGACCACCAGCCGGTCGTCGGCGATCTCCATCGGCATGAGCGTGTAGCGAACGGCAAGATCGCGCGGGACCACCGCGATCGCGTTTGCGTCCGGACGCTGCTCGGCGAAGTTGATGTACGGGATGCCGATCTGCTTGGCCATCACCGAGAGGATGCCGCCCTGTGTGGCGTATCCGAGGTCGACCAGCACCTTGCCGAGCGGGCTGCCGGTGACCTTGTGGATCTCGAGAGCATCGGTGAGTTGGCGCTCGGTGATGATACCGGCACGCATCAGCAACATCCCGAGCCGTTCGCCAGCCTCTGCCACCAGGTCATCACCTCTCCCCCGCTACCCGATGAACACGCGGACACCATGCCCTCAGATAGTACGACAGATAGCGCGGTATGCGACAGAAGTGCGCTCGATCAGCGCTCGCGCGCGGCGCGGAGGTCGCCGAGCATGATGCCGGCGAGCCGCTGGAACTCGGCATAACTGCGCGTGCCCGGCTTCACACCCACACGCCCCTGACCGCCCGTGAAGTGCAGCTCGACCGGAGCGACGAGCGCGTACTCCGGCACCGAATCG